>NZ_CP016808.1:3582500-4271000 GCF_002741035.1 Paenibacillus sp. BIHB 4019
GTTGAAGGTATACCGTAAGGAGTGCTGGACTGTATTCAAGTGAGAATGCCGGTATGAGTAACGAAAAGACAAGTGAGAATCTTGTCCGCCGAAAGCCTAAGGGTTCCTGAGGAAGGCTCGTCCACTCAGGGTAAGTCGGGACCTAACGCGAGGCCGAAAGGCGTAGTGGAAGGACAACAGGTTCAAATTCCTGTACCACCGTAAACCGTTATGAGCAATGGGATGACGCAGAAGGGCAGTGACGCGGACTGATGGAATAGTCCGTCCAAGCAGTGAGGCTGATGAGTAGGCAAATCCGCTCATCGTTAAGGCTGGGCTGTGATGGGGAGCGAAAATTACAGTAGCGAAGGTCATGCACTCCGGCTGCCGAGAAAAGTCTCTAGCCAGGTGAAGGTGCCCGTACCGCAAACCGACACAGGTAGGCGAGCAGAGCATGCTAAGGCGCGCGGAAGAACTCTCGTTAAGGAACTCGGCAAAATGACCCCGTAACTTCGGGAGAAGGGGTACCTCGGTAGGGTGAATAGCCCGAGGGGGTCGCAGTGAAAAGGCCCAAGCGACTGTTTAGCAAAAACACAGGTCTGTGCGAAGCCGTAAGGCGAAGTATACGGGCTGACGCCTGCCCGGTGCTGGAAGGTTAAGGGGAGCGGTTAGGAGCAATCCGAAGCTGTGAACCGAAGCCCCAGTAAACGGCGGCCGTAACTATAACGGTCCTAAGGTAGCGAAATTCCTTGTCAGGTAAATTCTGACCCGCACGAATGGCGTAACGACTTGGGCGCTGTCTCAACGAGAGATCCGGTGAAATTTTAATACCTGTGAAGATGCAGGTTACCCGCGACAAGACGGAAAGACCCCATGGAGCTTTACTGTAACTTGATATTGAACTTTGGTACGATCTGTACAGGATAGGTGGGAGCCGTAGAAGCATGAGCGCCAGCTTGTGTGGAGGCGACGTTGGGATACCACCCTGATCGTATCGGAGTTCTAACCTAGGACCATGAAACTGGTTCGGGGACCGTGTCAGGTGGACAGTTTGACTGGGGCGGTCGCCTCCTAAAATGTAACGGAGGCGCCCAAAGGTTCCCTCAGAATGGTTGGAAATCATTCGGAGAGTGCAAAGGCATAAGGGAGCTTGACTGCGAGACCTACAAGTCGAGCAGGGACGAAAGTCGGGCTTAGTGATCCGGTGGTACCGAATGGAAGGGCCATCGCTCAACGGATAAAAGCTACCCTGGGGATAACAGGCTTATCTCCCCCAAGAGTCCACATCGACGGGGAGGTTTGGCACCTCGATGTCGGCTCATCGCATCCTGGGGCTGAAGTAGGTCCCAAGGGTTGGGCTGTTCGCCCATTAAAGCGGTACGCGAGCTGGGTTCAGAACGTCGTGAGACAGTTCGGTCCCTATCTGTCGCGGGCGCAGGAAATTTGAGAGGAGCTGTCCTTAGTACGAGAGGACCGGGATGGACGTACCGCTGGTGTACCAGTTGTTCCGCCAGGAGCACCGCTGGGTAGCCAAGTACGGACGGGATAAGCGCTGAAAGCATCTAAGCGCGAAGCCCCCCTCAAGATGAGATTTCCCAATTAGTAAGACCCCTTGAAGACGACGAGGTTGATAGGTTCGGGGTGGAAGCGCAGCAATGCGTGCAGCTGACGAATACTAATCGGTCGAGGGCTTATCCTAATAACACGCTAAAGTTTCATGACTTGTCTTTCGCATCCAGTTTTCAGGGTAGCAATACCTTGTATGTAACGCTTTATATTCCCTGATAGCTCAGTTGGTAGAGCACTCGACTGTTAATCGAGTTGTCACAGGTTCGAGTCCTGTTCGGGGAGCCATTATAGAGAGGTGTCCGAGTGGTCGAAGGAGCACGATTGGAAATCGTGTAGGCTCTAACCGGGTCTCGAGGGTTCGAATCCCTTCCTCTCTGCCATACTTACTTAAAGTATGTTGGTAGAATTTTAAGATGGCCCGTTGGTCAAGTGGTTAAGACACCTCCCTTTCACGGAGGTAACAGGGGTTCGAGTCCCCTACGGGTCACCAAAAAAACTTTTAAAAAACACTTGCAAAACGCTTGAAAAAGTGGTAAGATATAAAAGTCGCTTAAACAACACGGAGGCTTAGCTCAGCTGGGAGAGCATCTGCCTTACAAGCAGAGGGTCGGGGGTTCGATCCCCTCAGCCTCCACCATATTGCTTTTACGATGACGCGGGGTGGAGCAGCCCGGTAGCTCGTCGGGCTCATAACCCGAAGGCCGCAGGTTCAAATCCTGCCCCCGCAACCAAACTTTACCTTCGGAATGATCCGAGAATATGATGTGGAGCTGTGGTGTAGAGGCCTAACATGCCTGCCTGTCACGCAGGAGACCGCGAGTTCGAATCTCGTCAGCTCCGCCATTTAAAACATCTGGCTCGGTAGCTCAGTCGGTAGAGCAGAGGACTGAAAATCCTCGTGTCGGCGGTTCGATTCCGTCCCGAGCCACCATTAAGATGATTGGTAAACATAAGATTGTACCATGCCGTTGTAGCTCAATTGGTAGAGCAACTGACTTGTAATCAGTAGGTTGGGGGTTCAAGTCCTCTCGACGGCACCATTCATGGAGGATTAGCGAAGTGGCTAAACGCGGCAGACTGTAAATCTGTTCCTTCGGGTTCGGTGGTTCGAATCCATCATCCTCCACCAGTTTACCTTAGGGGCATAGTTTAAGGGTAGAACAACGGTCTCCAAAACCGTTGGTGTGGGTTCAATTCCTGCTGCCCCTGCCAATCAAAACTGAACAATATAATATGGCGGTCGTGGCGAAGTGGTTAACGCATCGGTTTGTGGATCCGACATTCGGGGGTTCAATTCCCCTCGTCCGCCCCATTATTGTTCAAACTAAAAAATACTTAATTGTTGGGGATTAGCCAAGCGGTAAGGCAACGGACTTTGACTCCGTCATTCTCAGGTTCGATCCCTGAATCCCCAGCCATTCTTTTGCGGACGTGGCTCAGTGGTAGAGCATCGCCTTGCCAAGGCGAGGGTCGCGAGTTCGAATCTCGTCGTCCGCTCCATCTTTATGGCGCCATAGCCAAGTGGTAAGGCAGAGCTCTGCAAAAGCTCTACCCCCAGTTCGAGTCTGGGTGGCGCCTCCACAATTTCATAGTGTGTGCCCTTAGCTCAGCTGGATAGAGCGTTTGACTACGAATCAAAAGGCCAGGAGTTCGAATCTCTTAGGGCACGCCATTATTCTTTAAAACGCCGGCGTGGCGGAATGGCAGACGCGCGCGACTCAAAATCGTGAGGGAAACCGTGGAGGTTCGAGTCCTCTCGCCGGCATATAAGAAACGAAGGTTTTACGGTGATTTAAACGCTGATTGCGCGCATGTGCAGTCGGCGTTTTGCGTTTAATAATGCGCGATAATAAAGCGCGGTGATATTACGCAACGCGCACGACTATAATCGTATTTTACCGTATTCTCCAGCGTATCCCTCGACGAATATCTCGACGGAGGAATTACGAAATGGCTAGACGAAAGAATGCGTTAGATCAAACGGACTTGTTACCGAATCACGCGCCTATATATGCGGTGGACGATTGGGATAGTGCTGTCGATTTATTTTTACGCGACGGGAAGATACGTAATATCAGTAAGCATACAATCGGGTTTTACCGTCAGGAACTCGGTAAGTTTAAGCGGATACTCGACGAACAAAAAATATCTACCGATCCGAATAAGATTACAGAGGAAATAATTAAAACGAACGTCATCCTATACCTTCTTGATGACGAGCAGAAGGCAACGTCAATTAACTGTGTGCTGAGAGCCATTCGGACTCTGTTTAATTTTCTTGTAAAGGAAAGCTATTTACTACGCTCTCCGATGACTCGGGTAAAGCTGCTGAGTCAAAAGAATACTATTATCAAAGCTTTTTCTACTGAGCAGATACACCGCCTTTTTGCGCAGCCTGATCAAAAGACTTTCGTTGGAGTGCGCGATCTTACGATAATGATGATATTTATGGAAACGGGAATACGTCTGCGTGAGCTTGAGGATCTGACATTAGATGATATTGTATGGCGTGAAGGTACCGTACTAGTGAACGGTAAGAATAATAGTCAGCGGCTCGTGCCTATCCAAGCGCTGATGAAGAAACAGCTTTCGAAGTATGTAGCATTACGCGGTCAACTCGAACACAACTCTCTTTTTGTGACGATCGATAATACACCGATAACCAAACGTCAAGTACAGGAACAGATCGCGTTTTACGGGCGCAGAGCCGGTCTTACAGACGTCCGTTGCAGTCCTCACACCTTCCGCCATACGTTCGCTAAAATGAGCGTACAGAACGGCGCAGACGTGTTTGCGCTTCAGGCCGTATTGGGACACGCTACGCTTGATCAAGTACGCACGTACGTTAATTTATTCAGCTACGAAATACACAATAAACACCGCAAATTTAGCCCGATTGAAAAAATGTTTTAATTGGAAAAACTGCGTCCTTCTGCGATAATATACGTATTACCTAAAAAGGAAATCGCAGGAGGATTACGCAATGCTAGAAGCCATCCGGTTATTATCCGTTGTAGCAGTAATTATGTTCGTAGTAGCGATATTTGTTCCGAAGTATATTCCGCAATACACACGCCAAAAGAAGATAGGGATAGTAATTTCCGCAGTTTTTGTTTTCCTACTTTCAAGCGCCATTATTATTTACGACGGTAAGCCAGAAACAAAATCGGCTTCAACCGCGCCAGTGTACAAGCAACAGCCCGTAAGTCCAAGCCCTAGCCCGTTATCTGTAATGTTCGCATCGCCAGGCGAAGCTACCGCATCTAGCACGCCGGCTCCAACGCCTAAGCTGCCGAGTGTTGGCGAAAAAGCAACGGTAGGTAAATTCGACTTAACAATTAACGGACTGAAGACGGCCGCTGAGTTTCGCGGAGAAACAACGGAGGGACAGTTCGTTATTGTGACCGTATCGATTACGAACAATGACAGCGATCCTCGCGACATTAGCTCGAATATGTTCAAATTATCTGATGGAGACGGCAAAACATACGGAACTTTTGACGGTATTTTCTTTACGCGCCAAGGTGAAACGGAAGACCTCGTATACGAAACGGTTAATCCAGGCCTTACCCGTAAGCGCATAGTCGTATTCGAGACTCCGAAAGACATAAGCGGGCTTCGATTATCCATTGCGGACGGAGTAGCGCTCAAAGCAACGACAACGATTGATTATTCGCTAGAATAACGCACGCCAAACAGCGGTCATTCCTTACGGGGAGTGGCCGCCTTTTTTTATTTTACGAAAAGTGTGCGAAAGTGAATCGGCGAACGACTACGTAAGTATAAGGCGAAATGAATTTGGGGAGGGCGCATATGGCAAGTCCACAGAAAGAAGCGCTATTTGCGTTAATCGACGAAATGATTGACGCAGAGGTAGACGTAACTAAGCTTCGGCAGCACTATCCTGAGTTGAAATGTAACGCGATCCAGAAAAGGTTCGTACGGACTTTCGGGAGTTATCACCAAGGACTCGTCGAGTACGGACTATGCGCTAGTAATGGGGTACCTACAGACGTAGAGATTGCACGCTGCTTCGAGATTACGGAAGATTACGCCGTCATTACGAATGAGTATCAAGCAGCGTCTCTACGCAACCTGTACGCGTTAACCGAGGTGGAATTCGTTCGCCTCAGTCGACCGATCGTTGACGCTTTGTGGACTGACGCGATAGACGAGATGTACCGCGATCATTTTCCGTTTGAAACGATTTCTGCGGAAGGTTTGGCGCAACAGTTTCCCCACTTACGGAAGCACATCGAAAGGAGGTACGGAGCCTTCAAAAAGTTATTATCGGCATACAAAACACCGTACGATCGCTTCATTAGTCGTGAACATTGCGGTAAGGCTGCGCGAATGGGACGCGATTTTGAGCGTAAGCTGGGCGTAATACTAACTGCTATATACGGACAAACTGCCGTAGACGAAGATTTCCGCTTCAACGGTTGTTTACCGGATTTTGTAGTAAACGGCCGTGTCTGGATCGACGCTAAACTAAGCCGTGATACTGTACGCGACAAACGCTGCAAGACGATCGAAAAATACAGACCGTACGCGAAATCTTTACGTATTTATTACGCCCGTGGATCACTTGAGCCGCTAAACATTTCCGGAGTTGCTATTCAGCACGTATCCGTCCTTTACCCTTTACTTAAACGTGCAGGAAGGCACGAATTAGTTGAGGATATGGAATCATTCGTAGAGCGAGTGCAGACGGAATCGAGATATTGGCGCGTTGCTTGACGAAAGGAGTTAACGCAAATGAGCGGTATATTCGTAAAGCTCTACGTGGACGCGGTACGCTCCGGCATGATAGCGGATATGGGCGCGGAGAAGCTACAAACATTGCTTGTACTCGCATCGTACATGGACGCTCACGGCCGCTGTTATCCGACGCAATGGGCGATCGCTGAAGCGCTAGGCGTGGCGCGTGAGACGGCTAACAGGCGGGTAGCCGCGTTGTTACGTTATAGATGGCGCGGAAGTCCGATTGTGACGGCGGAAAGGCGGCGCGATCCTACTGTACAGACGTGGGCTAATACGGTGTATACGATATTGCCGGAGAGTCATATGCGGATATTCGATACGTCGTAAACGTCACATGGCTACCGTCACACGGCAAACGTCACACTAACTAGAACCATAGTAACTAGAACTATAATAACTAGAACCATAAACATATCGGCGCGATAAATCACACCGAAACGATAACATATAAGGAGTAGATATCGCGTATACAAGACGACGCAAGGAGGATTGTACAAGGAACGATAGTGACGCGTTAGTATCCAACTAAGTTCGCGTTGACTTTCTAAAGTCTACGTGAACAAACGCTATAAACGAAAACGCTAAAAGAACGCTAATAAGGAGGCGATATCTTGACGAATAATACACGCGATTGGGCGGATGATAAACGCACATGCGAAGTGGCTACGGCAGGACCTTGGGAAGCGCGGAGCTGGGCGACTGATGGCGCGGATAAATATTTCGTAACACAAGCGGTATCAGGCGGAAAGGAAGTCGCAACTGCGTGGAAGGGGCTGCGTTACATGGGAGCGCCGATGATAACGGACGAAGAAGCTGCGGCTAATGCGTGCTTTATAGCGTCGGCACGTACCGGCTGGCCCGCTGCACTTGCGGAGATAGACCGCTTGCATGACGAAGTAGGATCATGGTACGCCAAAACGATAGCGGAAGCGGTGCGAGCAGATACTGCGGAGCAACGCGTGCGGGACTTGGAGGCGGAGGTAGAGCGGTTACGTAAGGGGTTCCGGCGTATTACTACGTTAGCAAAAGCGCCAGATGACCCGCTAGTCCGCGTTCTACTCATGGCAGATATCGCGAAGAACACGTCAGCGAGCGAAGGAGGGACGCGCGATGACGAAGAGTAAAAAGCCCGCAGCTAAACGTATCACCGCCGAGCAGCGTAAAGACTGGCGCAACCTACCGACGGTCGACTGGAACGTACGTACCTTCCACGTCTATTTCGCGGATATGAACGCCGAGATATTCGGAGCCGCGCCTTACTTGCCAATGCGCAATTGGGCGTTTGAGCAGGCGCAAATCAAGCGGGCGATAGAGGCGTATGGACCGGACATTCTCCGCGCGGCATTCGACGAAGCGTTCCGTACGTATAGGCCAACGCGGGAATATCCGTTATTGACGGCAGGCTTTGCGTGCAGCTATCGGATTAACGCGATTATACCGGCGCTGATGGCGGAAAGAGCGGATAAGGAACGAGCTGCGGCGGAGAAGGCGAACGCTGAAGAAGCGGATTATAGTGGAATGGAGGCGTGGTTGTAGTGGCGGATAAGATGCGGAAATATCCGGTTGTCAGCGAGCGTGGTAACGCGTATGAAGCGACAGTCGAACGCCTTAACTACGGATGGGTTACGTGCTGGGAAGTAACCGTTTATGCGTACGTAAGGAAGCGCGGTCTATTCGGTCGAATGAAGACGAAGCGCGAGCGCATTTATCAAACGCGTTATAGCGACATTCGAATCGAATTTACGTACGTAGTTCAGTTCGCGATTCGTGATTACGAAGAAGACTTGGAACGTGAATATCGGTTACGGAAGTTGCGGGAGATAGTCGAATTTAATAAGTAAAGGGGCGGATATGATGGCGGCAAAGGACACGTTATCGAAAGCGGTATGCGATAAATGCGGACAAATCGAGAGTAACTACTATCTACGGTCTAAACACGGTTACTCCGCCGAATCATGCGGAGGGACTTTCGTTAAGAAGGACGTTGAGCGCGAAGTAATTAGCGGAGAGTTTACGGTTGAAAGTTCGTCAGGGAATCGCGTTAGCCTTAAGCATACGAGGTCCGTACGTCCGACTTCATTCGTGTACTTATCGGACGTCCGATCGGCGCGTTGAAGTTGACGGAAACCAGGCGCGGCCAGGAACCGAGCTGGAAGGCGGAAGAGTTATGACGTTAGGTGACGCGCTAAGAGCGCTTGACGCGGGCAAGTCCGTTGTATCAAACGTAGGGAAGACGTATAGGCGTGAAGATGTTGCGCCAATTAACTGGATCGGAGAATACGCGGCTAGCTTCAGGAGCGCGGGAATGACGGAGGGCGAGCGGAGAGGTACGTTTAAGAATGCGGATCAATGATCAAAGTTCCGTATTTGTCTAGTGTTTTATCCGTGCGGCCAAGTAGAAAGTCGGTCGTTACTCCGTAAAAGTCAGCAAATGCAATAACTGTCTTAAGCTTTGTTGATTTAGCGTATCCGGTTTCGATATTGCTGTAAGTAGAAGTTGATAGTTTTACGCCCTCCGCTACTTCTGCCTGCAATAAATCGTGCCTTTCGCGGAGAAGTTTTACGCGGCTAGCTAGTGTTTTTTCGTACGACAAAATTAATTCATCCTTTCTGTTGACAATACGGAAAATCCGTAGTACGATAATACCGTAATCAGATACGGAATAACCGTAGTCACTAATACACCTTACGTACTGTATTATACCACAGTTATGATACGTATGCTAAGAATACGCAACATAATCCTTCGCAACAAACTGCCTCATCTCCGCAGTATCCCGCACGAACAACGGAAACAGCGCCCGCTGCTCTGACGTTCACCAATCCACGTAACAACCTCCGCAAAGTAATCGGTAGCCTGGCGTATCCTCTACGCAGAGCTGACGAAAATTGTACGCACCCCAAACGTACAAAACTGGCGCGAGGCTTTTCGCGTCTGAGTATACGCTAAATTACGAAGGAGCTGACGAAATGACTTACGTAAGCGGTTTTGATTTAGTACAAGCTCGCGCTGAGTGTCGTGCGAATCTTACGAAAATTAAGAGCTTAGTTCGGAATGTGACGATTAACTTTAGCGCAGCTAAGCGCGTAGAACCGTTCCCTTACATCTCGCCGCCTATCGTTATGTGCGGAAAAAGCGCATGGACTGGACGTAGAGACAAAGCTAATTAGAAAGAAGCCAAGAGGTGATATATTGATAACAGCAAAAAGCTACTTTAGCGGAGCTGGTGGTATGGATTTAGGGATGTCCGACGCTGGAATTGAAGTCATCGAATCATACGAAATTGACCGTGCTGCCTGTGGTACACTTCGCGCTAATTTTAGTCACAAGGTAAACGAAAGTGACATTACACAAATCACGGTACTGGACCAGCAAGATGCCGATGTTTATATCGGTACATTCCCTTGCACGAAATACAGTACTATAGCCGACATTCACGGGACTCGAACAGGCGATGACTTATTTCTACACTTTTTCCGACACGTCGCATTGGCGCAGCCAGAGGCGTATGTCATCGAAAATGTCCCTGGCATGAGAAAGTTTCAGGTTGTCATGGAGTGTCTGACGAAGTTGCCGAATTACTACGTCCGCGTGGAGTGTCCGGTAAATGCGAATATGTGGCTTCCGCAGGAACGTAAGCGCCTGATTGTAATTGGAACAAAGAAGCCGTTCGATACACTACGTTACCCGGAAGGCTCACCAGTATCGATGCGGGATATCATCGACGTTGGGGCAGAAGTATACACGCCGGATTATGTTCAGAAGAGATTGGACGGTAATTATCGGGACAAACCAATCATAACAGATTTAGACGGCAAGGCGCCTACATGCGTCGCGCATTACGCAAAAGATCGTTCCACACGTTTGATTGACGACGGCAAAAGCGTACGGCCTTACTCGGTGCGTGAGTACGCAAGATTACAAGGCTTCCCGGACTGGTTCCACTTTGCAGGGACGGACAACGACGCATACAGGCAAATCGGAAATGCCGTAGCTGTACCAATGGGTAGGTGGATCGGTAATGAACTTAGGCGATACTTTAGCGCGTAGTCAAGTATATTCAATCAACGAAAGGACTGACGCTATATGAACGCAGTATTAACGAAAACACACGCAATTAAACCGACGCTTTCCCAATCGCTAAAACTCGGCGCTCACCTCAAACACGTACGTGACGCTGGCCTAGCGGACGCAATCGGAGGCTTCAACGAATGGATTGCGCTATGCGGCCTAACGCGGCAGCGGGCCGACCGCCTTATCGTGTTATGTGAGCGCGTTAACGGGAGACGCCTGTAATGACTACGGAAGCCAAACGCGATAAGCACGCTGCCGAGTACGCGAAAACTCCGCATTTGATGCTGCTCGATCTAGCGGAGATAGCGGCGGGTAACGATCGGCTGCGGCGCATGTGGCTCGGGAATTATTTCCGTGTTGCTGACGAAAGAAAACGTAGAAATCGTAAATTTGCGAGAGGAGCGAACGCAGTATGAAACGTAAAGAAGTAGTAGAGAAGTGGTGTACGTTGAGAGCGAGCGAGCATGACGCGTGGGTTGCCTCCGCTGTTATGGGTGCGGAAGTCATTGGAGGCAATGTTGAGAAAATACCGGAGGGGTTCCGGCCTGTACCGCGCTATACAGCGAGTATCTCCGAAGCCTGGAAGGTTGTTGAGAAAGTGCGTGAAGACTGGATTCTTCAGCTACTGGATGGAGCGGGTTGGTGGAGCGTAGTCTTACTAAGTGACTGCGAAGATCGCTCTGACATCGACCCAGTCAACCTACCCACCGCATCTGAGGCGATATGTCTCGCAGCTTTAATCGCAAAACTAACGAAGGAGTGACGAAGTTATGGCGCAAATTAACCGCGATAAAACCGCCTGCTTTACCGGTCACCGTCCGAATAAAATCGGCGGCTACAACGAAAACAATCCGCAACGCAGGGCGATTAAGCAGCGGCTACGTACGGAAATCATCAACGCGATACTTGCCGGTTACGATACGTTCATCAGCGGGCTGGCTCTCGGCATCGATACGGACGCGGCAGAAATCGTAATCGAGCTGCGTGAAACGGATTATCCGGAGATTAAGCTTATCGGCGCGGTACCGTTCGCGGGCCAGGAAAAAGCGTGGCCGTCCGCTTCCCAAGAACGATGGCGGCGAATCGTTGAACGCTGTGATACCGTTCACTACGTCAGCGATTGCGGATTCGCTTCGTGGAAAATGCAGCGCCGGAACGAATGGATGGTCGATTACGCTTCACTAGTTATCGCGGTATGGGACGGTACGAGCGGCGGAACCGGTAACTGCGTAGAGTATGCGCGCAAAGTAACGCATCAGCCGCGAGTCCTACAGATTAATCCGAAGGAGGGAACTAAGTGACCGTTAAATACGAAGACTTACCAAAAGGGTTGTACGCAGCATACAATCTACTGACTTCTGAAGTAGTCGGTTTCGTTAGAGCTTATGATAATATGGCGGCGCACGGTTTAGCTGTGAAGCACTACGGCGCAAATATCAACGTACGCTCCGTAATAAAAGTCGTCGAACAGGAGTGATTACGATTACACACGCAGACAAATGCCTTCTTCAGGCGCAATGTTCGGCGGCTGGCTCCGTAAGCTGCTCGCGCCTATGTACGTCATATATCGCGATGCACGGACTTAACGGCGCAGGCGGGCGATCAGCGGCGGCTAATGTTCCGAGCGCGTATCGTTCAGTGACTTTAGCTACGAGTAAAGCGCGGATAAGTCAGCCGGAGATACACGTATTAGCAGACCGATACGCGTCTACGTTCGGCCGCCAATTCGGACCAGATGCGGACGGTAATACGCAAATTAAATCGCTTTACCTCTATAGCAGCGAACCAGGAACGGGCAAGACTACAACAGCGGTCGCGCTACTTAATGCGTACTTGATCGCGCATTATATCGGCAGTATTAAGCGCGGACAGGCACCGGTAGAGCGGCCCGCATATTTTCTTGATGTGACCGAATGGCAGGCGGATTATAACGCGTTTAACAGACCACGCGTCCCGGAAGAAGTAGCAGCGCCCGCCGCCGTCCGTTTTTACGCAGCTCAACGTATAGCGGCGACTGTTCCGTTCCTTGTTATGGATGAAATCGGTGTACGTGACGCGACCGACGCATTTCGCACCGACTTGCATACGGTAATTAACGGACGAGTGTCAAATGAGCTTCCAACCGTATATACATCCAATATTACGCTCAAGGAAACCGTAGCGTTATTTGACAAGCGAGTGGCTGACCGGATGCGTGACCAGTGCGGAGAATTAACGTATAAAGGCGAAAGTAAGCGCGGTATGCGTTAATATGTGGAGCTGCGATTTAAGGAGATATCGTGAGAATGACGGAGTTGTGGATAACCTAACCAATATAATACTTACAGAAAAAAGTTGGGAATATCCCTTCTCACTAGGAAGATAACTGTAACGAGTACGGTGAAAGCCGTATAAAAATCGGTTATTAGCGTCATTAATTAATTTCCGCATTTTGGAGCGATTCGCGTTTTGCGGAAGTTGCGAAAAATTCCCGGCGAAAATATAATACGGAGGAGGCGGAACACATGAGCGTTACCGAAACGCTTTTATCGAAAATCATTGACGCTAACGACGTTCCGGCACTGGATAGATTCGCGATTACTGCGGACATGTTCCAGACGCAAACGGAACGCGAAGCGCACGATTTCATACGCAAGTACAGCGCAGAGAATCGCGGCCAATCTCCGTCATACGCAACGCTCGTTTCGAACGTGCCGGACTTTACTTATATTCCGGCAGTTACGGATTCGTACGAATACCTGGCGCGTAAGCTTAAAGAGACGTACGGCAAGCGTGCGGTAGCGGACTACTTCGAGAGCGGTGAGATTAACGCGCGGTTCCAGGACGTAGGCAAGACGCTGACGCTCGACGATTTCGTCGGTGTACTGACCGCCAAGCTTGAAGAGATACGCGTACGAGCGTCTGTCCGAAATGTAATCGGAATCGACGTAAAAGCTGGCGCGGCTAAGTTTCTCGCGGAATACCAGGCGCGTGCTGCCGGTTTATCAAGCCGCATATGGGCGTCGAAGTTTCCATCCGTTAATGAAGCGCTTGGTGGCGGTTACTATTCGTCGAACATGTACGTCGTGTACGCGAGGTCTGGACGCGGTAAGTCGATTCTTACGATGGAGGAGGCGATAGAGTTTGCGTTTCAAGGCGCGTTCGTACTCGTATGGGCGCTAGAAATGGGTTGGTTCGAGTGGATGGCGCGATTCTTCTCGTCAGTTAGCGCACGCGACGGAATGACTACGGCGACGGTCGACGGTATTGACTATACAGCGGGCTTCAATAACCGCGATCTTCAAGCAGCTCGCCTTGACGCGGAATATGAAGCGGCGTTCACGCAGTTTATTACGGAAGTTAACGAGATCGTGCCTGGCCGAATCATTCTCCGATCGACGGACGAAGAAGGCTTTACCGAACGCAATTTAGCGGGCCTGTGCGCGGACATTATCGAGACGAAAGCGGACGTTGTTATCGTTGATCCGTTCTATTACCTCGATTACGAAGCGAACACGTCGAAAACGGCAGGCGGAGACGCTGCGGCAACATCGCGTAAATTGCGTATCATGACGGGCGCGCTCGGTGTATTGACATTAGCAATAACGCAAGCGGACGAAGACGCATCCGAGAAGAACGAAGATGGAGTCCGCGAGTTGAAGCCGCCTAAGCGATCGGAGGTTAAGAAGACGAAAGCGCTACTCGAAGACGCGGCCGCACTCATCGGAATTGATACGCTAGCCCATGAAGGACGCGGCGTTATTGAGATCGGAAAGGGACGCAGCGGCGGTGAGGATACGCGCATTGAAATCGTGTATTTGCCGAATTGGGGGATCGTCCGCGAACCGGACCATACGGACCAGGCTGCGCAATTTTCGGGAACGTTCTAATGCAGCGGTATTTACACTAGCGAAATACGAACGTATGTGCTACTATATTCTCGTGAGGAGGGAGCGATAATACCGCATGATAGACGTACGAGCCGAGCTTGAGGAGTACGAATTTAACGCAGCAACGTGGACGGATACGCGCTTACTCGCAGCTTCGCCGTTTAGATACGACCGTCATCCGTCCTTTTACGTAATCCTGGACGCTGATGACGAGGCTTACGGATGTTGGGGCGATAGCGGCGCGAATGATCCGGAATGGCAACGCGGCGGCTTCGTAATGTTGCTCGCATTTCTACGCAATGAAACATCGGAAGAGGCGCGCGAATACCTTGACACTAAGTACGGCAGCGGACCGGAGATTGACTCGGCCGAGATTACGCTACGGCTGCCGAAGCTGAAGGAGGACAAGCCTCGGATAACGCGGATTGACGAACGGATACTCGACGAATATAAGTTCCGCCATCCGTATCTAGAGCGGCGAGGCATTTCCGAACCGGTTCAGCGGCTTATGAACGTGGGATATGATCGCGATAGGCAGGCGATTACATTACCGTGGTATAACGCTGATGGGACGTTGGGTAACGTGAAGTACCGGCGCATCGACAGTAAAACGTTTTGGTACACTAAGGGCGGCCGACCTATACGCGAAATGTTGTACGGGATTCACATTGCGTACGGACAGAAGCTGCGGAAAGCTGCGCTAGTTGAGGCAGAGATCGACGCGCAAACGTTAATGAGCGCAGGCATATTCACGATCGCTACGGGCGGCAGCGCGTTTACGGAGGCCAAGCGGGATTTATTATTGCGGTCGCCTATCGAAGAGGTGACGTTATGGCGAGATAATGACGCGGCCGGTCGCAAATGGCGTAATAAGGTAGCAACGGAATTGAACGGGCATATTGACGTGAAATTGGCGTTAATGCGCGGAAAATATAAGGACGTAAACGAATGCGCTTGTAACGGAGGCAATATTCGACAATTCAAAACGCGTAATTGTCGAAATTTATCGGTAAATTTACATTGCTGTCAGGCGTAGGAACTAGTACAATATGGGAACGGCTGTGTCGTTTCTACAGAACGTAGAATTTCACGGTAGGCCGAGCGCTTATTTCGGCTTAATCTCGTAAAGGTCGCGCGGACTGATATCCAACGCATCAGCTAAACGTATTGCGACGAGTAAAGACATGTTCTTGCGGCGATTAGTCGCGTAGAACGATATAATCCCCTCATCTACGCCGGATCGTTCGGCGAGCTGGCGTTGTGTCCAGTTGCGTTCTACGAGTAAGTCTTTAATAAGGCAGCGGCCGACCGAAATCGGCATCGCGCAAACCCTCCGTAAAACATTTATAAAATTATTTTACCGCAATTGTGCAGAATCTAAACGGCTAACGACTAAGTATATGTAAGGATGATAACTGATAACGAGGTGACGCGATTGAGTAACGTAAAACTAAATATGCTACACGCTAAATACCTAAGTTGCAGCGTTGAAGAAAAGAACGATATCTTTTCCGAAATCTACGCAGCTACTACTAAACAGCGTGAAATGAACAGGGACAAGATTGTTTCCCAAGGCTACGGAGATCATGACGACGCGCTAACGTTGTTTGATAACGTAATCTGGGATATGGTAAGCGACGCGAGAATTACAGATTTCGAACGGACGTTAAACGCAAGGCTGCGAAAGAGAAGGATTGATGCTCTAAGAAGTAACGTACGCAGGAGATCGCGGCAACGATCGCTTGATACGATGATGGATGACGGAGATATCTCAGACGCTAACTTGCGAAGTGATTACGCAATTGAAACCGAAGTTTTAACGAAAGAAGCCGACCACCGGCAAGTGATCGACTCTATCGTTGACCCATCCCAGGTCGATACCGTTACGACGCTAATCGTAACCGCATTTCCCGAATACAAATCCATTGCGGCGCTCGCTAAAGCGCTAGGATTGCACCACGAGGTTGTTAAACGTAAGTTGCACGCTTTGTCACGCAGATACGACGCTAATCGTTTCGGTGACTATCGCGATTACCTCGCCGTCTAACATTACCATTATACCACACGTCTTGAAACTTGAAAAATAAGTAAATTTTAACGTTTGCTCTGGCGAGTAGGCATATCGCCAAAAACGACCGTTACAATCCACACTATAGGTCTGTCCATTGGTGTTGTTGGTTAAATATTACATTGCCAATAATACCTCAACAAAAAGATACTGTCAATATCTTTTCAGTAAATAAACGGAGGTTACACGTATGATTAACGTAAAAATACGCAAGTCAGACGCAAATTGTTCACATATTGCGCGCCTTCATCTCGATTATAACGGAGCGCTTCCACTATATATGGATTCGGCCGATCTTATACCGCGCCATCTTTACGTAAAGGCGGTGCGCGTCGGATGAGTAACAACGTAATAGCTGCGATCGATCCGGCTGCGGGAACGCACTTTACCGGCAAAATCTTCGTAACGCCGCACGCACTGGATGAAGCCGTTAAGGATTTCGGCGTCGAACGGGCTAAAGCGCCTATGTACGTAATGGACAACTTACGCCGCGCCGCTTTTATAGCGCATATCGTAAACGAGGACGGTCGACCTTCGCGCTTGTTCGGGTATAGGCGCATGGCATTCGTCGTCGCGCCGGATACTGCAACTGTAATTACGGTTTATCCGCGTCATAATGTGAATCCGACGCTTGCAGAATCGGTTCAGCGCGTGCTAATCCGCTCGCTGAAGGCTGCCGCCCGTAAGGAGCGCGCCGAGTCAAAGCGCACCGCCGTAGCAATAGCGACACTAAACGTAGAATATGCGGAATGTGAGCTGCGAAAAGTACGGTCAAACTCCGTTAAAACAATCGAATCTATGACGGTTCGGCAAACGGAAATTAAACGAGAAATTAACGTTATGGAACGCGACCTACTCGAATTGCGCCGCGAGAATACGAATCTGGCGAATAGTATCATCGTCTATCTGTAGGAGATTTACGCGGGACTTGATCCTGCGTCGTCTAGGCGGTATTAATGCGGTTCAGACCGTTAATACCGTCCAGCGGACGCAGGATAGGCGCGATCCGAAAATAACCCGAAAAGGAACGTGATTGAATGAGTCAATTTACGAAACGTGGTTCGGCGGCAGTAGAGTCCGCAACAGCAGAGAAGGACGCAACAACTTCGTTACATGTACCGTTCCCGTCCGGCACTACGTTGAAAGTACGCATCAAGTCGGCCGAGGACAGCGCGGAATACTATGCACACGGTATCTTCGGAAAGGTAAATACGTTTGTACCGAAAGTACCCGCTGAGCGTAACGCAAAAGGTTACGTAACCGCTAATCATTCCGTATGGGATCGTGCGGCCGACTTGTTGTATGCCGACGCGAAAGCTGCGAAGGACGGCGGCGACGAGAAAGGCGCGGAAGAAATCCGCAAACAAGCGTACTTGCTTAAGTCGAAAGCGCGCTACCTCGTAGGCTTCGGAAATCTCGAAACAGGCGAAGACGGCTTTGTTGACTTGACGCCGAAACAGGCGAAAGGTGTATTTGCGGCCATCAATAAGTACGCGAAACGTCTCGATAAGATCGCGTTCGAGCTGACGAAATCCGGATCATCTACGGATACGGCCGTAACTTTGTCGCCTATTATCGACATGGACGAAGACCTGACGGACGTTGAACGTGAGAACTTCGCTAAGACAGGTGAGTCTCCGTTCGATTTCGCAGCTTTCGAAGGTTTCCTCTTTGAAGCGGACGAAGCGGAGCAAACGAAGAACCTCGTAATTGCCGGTTTCGATATCGCACGCCTCGGCCTGTCGATCGGAGCGGCAGCAGCTTCAAGCGCGCCAGCCACGGACGAATCCGCGCCAATCTCGGACACAGACGCTCCACCGGTCAATTTCTAACGCGTTGGTCGCGTTGATCACACGAAAATCAGCTCGTCAAATACGAAAGGGGAACGAATATGAACCGATTTAACTCGAAGCTTAACCGTATCAACCGCGCGTCTAACAAAGCCCTAGCACAGTTTACGTCAACTATGCGCAGCCTTATCCGCCAAAACGAGAAGCTTGACGCAGTAATCGACGAATCGGACGCGGAGATCAACGCGCTAGAAGAAACGCGCAACCTCGCCGTCATCGCACGCAACGAGAATCGCGCGGTCATTAAGTGGATTGATGCGCTCGTTAACGGAAGTGTCGCGGAATGATGAATTTCGGACCTCCGCTGTGGTATATCGTGCTTTTCGTAGTCGTCTTCTTAGCCTTAGCCGCGCTTATTATATTCGGCTTGGCAGCGGCAATCACGTTTATAACCGGTTGGGATATCGGATTCTGGCGTACGGCTTTGCTTTACTTACTAATCGTTCTGTACGTAAACTGGACGCGCCGATAGCTCAAGTAAACGAAGGGAGGCGCACTTAATGGCGGCTAATAAACGCGTAATATTCCTCGGCATCAACGTAAAGAGTGCGGCCAGCTTGCCGAAAGTTGGCGCGTATCTCAACGCGTTTCTGGCTGCGGTAGAGGAACACGCGAGGCCTGCGGACATTGAGCTGACGGTTAACGTGGGCGGTTACGTAAAGGCTCCGCCGCCGCCCGTCAATATCACGACGATTAATCACGGAGATTCTGATTACGACGAGGAGGACGTAACTTGAGCGCGACAGCAACGTTAGAAAGACCGCAAACAACCGCCGGAGGTAGCGGAAACAGACCGCCTACGGACGTCACTGTAACGACAGGTTTCGGAAAGGAGCGCGATTAACACGGCACATATAACGGAAATTACGGGAAAGTATTCGGAAATGGCCGCAAGACTGGCGTTGCTGGCAAACGGATGGACGCCGCATACGTCGGAAACAGACGAGGCTTACGACATTTTGGCTACGGAGCCGCTGACGGGCCGACACGTTAAGGTGCAAGTTAAGACGATTCGACGGCGCACGGACAGAGAGCGCAGTAACGGTATCGCGGACTTAGTCGTATATGCGCGGAAAGGGAACGGAACAACGTACGACCGCGCCGACGCTGATTACATTATTGGCGTGTGGGCGGAGAATGGCGAGATACCGCGCGTGTATATGTTCGAAAATCGGATGCAAACGGAGTATTGGGCGTCAGAGGCTCGCGCATCTGAACGTTGGGTAGAGCTGTCTATCGCGCTAGATCGGAGCATGGCCGATGGAACAACGTGATTCAGCAGAAGCGGCGGTAGTAGCTGATTGCGCGCAATGTCGCGGCGAGATTTACGTCGGCGACGATGTTAGGCGGATAGACGATAGCGGCGATTATGTACATGCCGGTTGGGGACGGGACTGTGCGGAAAAATACGCCATGGAACGCGTCTACGATGCGGAAGGCGTAATAAACGATAAGGGAGCGATTTATTAATGGCGAAAATTAACGTGGTAATTCCGGCAACAAACGTAGAGTACGAAGGTGTAACTTACGAGCAAGTTAACCGTAAGGCGCAGGCGGGCGATATCGTACGTCATGACGCGATCGGCTATAGCTTTCTTCCGAAAGGTGCGTTCTATGGCGTATTTATTGACGAGGGCGGTGACGCTGCAATTCGAGATGAAGACGGCGACCTTAGCGGAATCAACGGTGATTTTACCGTATTCGCGCCAATTAAAACCGCCGAGTCAGCGCCAAAAACGGACGAAATCACGTACGAAGGCGCAACGTACCGCAAAGTCTACCGTTCGGCGCGTAAAGGTGACGTAATCGTGTTCGAAGAGGCTCCGTCCTTCACGCTCACCTCGGGCAAGACGTATCCGGTAACCCGCCTCGATTACGACTATGACGCGCAGATTACCAACGACAACGGAGGTGAGTACGATACGTGCGGCGACTCGTTCGAAGTCTACGAAAAAGTGACGGAGCCAATCGTTTATACGGAGGTCAAACGTAAAGCTGCGGAAGGCGAGCGTATTCGTATTGTTGATACGAAAGATAGTCGCTGGAAGAACGGTGACGAGTTCGTAGTTGCGCGATTAGATGCTGCGGGCAGCGTATTCGTAGACCATCAGCTAGGCCTCGATAACAAGCAGGCCACCGTGTGGCATCGCGAATACGTCGTACTCGAACCGGTCACTAAAGCGGAACCAAAGTCGGAGCCTGCGCGTCCTGAACGCTTGAAAGTCGGTGAGTATGCGAAGGTTACGGAAAAAGACGGTTCGAGCTTCCATAACATAGGTGATATCGTCAAGATTACGGAAGATGACAACAGTTGGATTCCGTTCAAGTTGGAGCATCTTGACGGTAAATACGCAGGCTGGACGGAAGAGGGCGTACTTGTCCGCGCTACTGACGAAGAAGTCGCAGCAGCTCGTAAATACAACGTTGGCGATTACGTCCGAGTTACGAAGCGCGGCTGCGGTCACAACTATGACGTAGGTGAAATCGTTAAGGTTACGCATAAACATTTCGGAAGCAGCTTCTGCGGAATCAAAGCGTCTACCGGAGCGGAAGGTAACACAATGCTTCCGGAACACGTAGAGTCGGCGACCGAAGCGGACTTCAACGCGATTTACGATCCGCGCAGACAATTCGCGGCTGGCGATAAGGTGCGGTTGGTTAGCGGTGGCGATGTATACCCGTTGATTGGTTTCGGGAATGGCGTTGTTTACGAAGTGAAAAACGCGTTATACCCTACGCACGGTGGTAACCGTATCGAAATTTCGGGCGGAAAATACGACGGTTACGCACTTCCGGAACAGCTCGTTAAACTTACGGAGGAAGAAGCGGCCGAACTCGAAAAGGCTGCGGAAATTAAACGTAAATGGGACGCAATCGGGCGCAAGGTTGACGAGTATAAGGACGGAGATATCGTGCGATTTACACAGAGTACGGGAGCTGACGGATACCCTAACGATTCAATCGTTATTATCAGCGACGTGGAAGGCGAAGATTTCCGTTTTGGCGGAATCGGCAATCGACAATTTCTCGGTGACACTACGTGGTGCGTACTCATTACGCCGGTAGAACAACGCTTTGACCGTTAGGAGGCGGCTAACACGGAGATTAAACTAACGTTAAACACACGCAATAAAGACGTTGAAGCCGCCACAGATAATGCAGTCAAAGCGGCCGTGTCACGCAAGAAAGCGGCTGAACCGGAGACGGCAACGCAGGCTTTCGACCGTATCGGAGCGATGTCGTTATCCGATAAGGAGCGCGCACAATACGCAGCAGCTCGCCAGGCGCACGAGGATGGACGAATAGGCAACGTTCGATCCGATAATGCGAGGTGGACGAAGGCGGACGTATTGGCGGCAGGCGCGCGGATATTGCGTGAGAAGTCGGAGAACGAGAGGGGCGCGAGGATTGCGGAAGTTCTCGCGTCCAAGCCTCCGAATTACTTCATCTTAACGCGTGACTCCGAGTTGCCCGCGTTTGTGGAGCGGTTGCGCACCGAATGTCAGCGGCAAATGGCAGAATGGCGCGACCGCTTCCGGATTCTCGGCGTCGATACGATGACGGCGGGCGACTTTGAGGGAACCGGCGTTGATACGTATATCGACTTATCGATCGGCTTCAGCGTGTGGCTTCCGTTACTGGACGAAGGCTACTATCTTCCGTACGGACACGTCGACATGCGCGGTGTTCCAGGCTTCGAGTTCCTGACGGACGACAGCGCATTTAAGGCGTCAGATTCGCAGCTCACGCGTTCAGTGGTTATCGCGGCCATATCGCCGTATTTATCGCGGAGCAACCACGGTAAAACGTTTCATATGGGATCGGCGCGTTACGACTTACACGTCGCGATTAAGGACGGCTACGAAGTGAGAGGCTGCGTTTGGGACACACTCGACGCGATGAACTTAATGAACGAGCATGAGGCAGCGTACGGTTTGAAACCGTTAATCGCGAAGTACGGACCGCTATTCGGCGTTAATGGTCCGATATATACGTTCGAGGATATGTTCGGCAACCGAAGTCCGGCGCCATTTAACGTAGAACTCGTCGGCATATACGCGATTAAGGACGTACTCTACGGCTGGCGCATGTTTGAGTGGCAATACGCACAAATGGCGCTAGCGGCCAGCGCAGACGGACGCGGCAAACTCCTCGAATGCTACGCGTTAATTGACTCGAAGCTGCCGGAGACTGACGTATTCATGGCGCGCTGCGGCTTCGAGATCGATACGGAGGGATTGGCGCGTTTGGCAGCCGACTTTAAACCGAAGCTAGAGGCGGCGCGGGCGGCCGTGTTCGAGTCGTACGGAATTGACGCAGATTTCGTCCGTAAGATGGATCGCGTCATCAATGCGAAGAAAATTGCGGATTGGATAGTGGCGCAAACGAAGCGCATCGCGAAGCACGCCGAAACACAGGCGAAATGGCGCGCACAGGCTGCGGAAGATGAAGCGGCAGGAAAGACGCACCTTAAACGCTATAAGGACGCAGTCGAACGTATAAGGGCGCTAGAGGCGGAAGCATTATCGCCAGCCGACGAAGAACATGCGCCGTTATATACGGATGAGTTTTCGATTACGAACGGAAATCATCTCGCGTATCTCATTTACGACTACCTCGGCGTACGTGACCGGACAGGCCAGTTTAAACGCGGTAAGGTGCGTTCTACGGCGGCTGATGTTTTGGACGCGTATTACGAAGAGGAAGAAGCGCTGAAGCCGTTGGCGACCGTTGCTGCGTACGAGAAGTTGCTTAATACGTACGTCGAAAAGATACCGGCTGCGGTCGAAGGTGACGGGCGGTTGCATAGCGACTGGAAGGCTGGTGGCACGTCTACGGGACGCTACAGTTCAAGTGGTTATAGAGGACGGCCGGTCGATATATTAAGCGAATTTGAAACGGAGGAATAGCTGTGTATTATACATTCATTCAGAATAATTCCGGAGGTTACTTCGATAGTAACTCTGACGTATGCGAATACGTAATTATCGAAGCAAATAACGCTAAACATGCTAATGACCGCGCTACAGAAATCGGCCTATACTTTGACGGAGCTGGCGACTGCCCTTGCTGCGGTAATCGTTGGGACGAACAATGGGATGACGCAGAAGGAACCGAAACGCCGCTCATCTACCGCGAGTCTGTCTACGAATTATTTAAAGGGATTTTTAGAGCGAAATGTATCATACACCGTCTTGATGGCAGTAAAGAGGCGGTTGAATTTAAGTGAGCCTTGTAGTAACTGACGCCAATTACCACGAAATCGTCCGTAAGCTCATCGCAGACGAGCAGAAAATACCGAAGGGAACCAACTGTCAAAATTTACCGTCGAAAGGCGCAGGCACGCTCGTCCGTAACTGCTTCGTCCCACGCGCTGGCTCTACGTTCGTCGGCGCTGACTTAGGCGCGATCGAACCGAGGATACAGGCGCATATCATGTATACGCGTTATGGCGATAATTCCATGCGTCAGATATTTCTAGAAGGAGGTAAGCTCTACGAAGCAATGGCGATGAAGACGTTCGGTTTCCCGCTGGAAAACTGCGTAGACGGCGCGTACGATCCGACCGGCACATTTCAGCCTCGTAAGATGATGAAAACCGGTCAACTAGCGGTATCGTATGACCAATCGCAGAAATCCTTCGCGAAAAAAATGAACGTAAGTGAAGAGGTAGCGGAGTTCTTCTTCCGTAACTTCGACGAAACGTTCCCGTCATTCCGCTTAATGGTAGCCGACATACGTAACTTCATGCGCAAGAACGGCTACGTTGAGACGCTATTCCATCGTAAGCGCCGCTTTCCGGATTACGCTTCGGTAGCGGCCGCCCAACAACGGAATGAACAGCGTTTAATCCGTCTATACACCGAACGCAAGCAGCTCAACGCAAAGTCGCCGCAATCACCGCGCGATGCTCAACGGTTACTCGCGGTACAGGATGAAATCGACGTACTTGCGGAGAAGCGCGGCCTTATCGGCTATTGGGAGCGGGCGGCCTTTAACGCGGTCATTCAAGGAACCGGCGCGGATATCCTGAAGATGAATGGTAATCGGAACGCGCGGGTATGTAAGGAACGCGGGTGGGAGTTTAACGCATCCATCCACGACGAAATTAAGAACAGCGTACCGAACGCGGACTTGACTCCGGATACGATTGCGCTAATTGACGACATCATGACGCAGACGGTCGAGCTGAGTGTTCCGCTTGTGACCGACATCGTCATCGAACCACGCTGGATGCAGGAGTACGCGCCATCCGAATGGGACTTCGCAGCCTGTCGTCCGAAAGCGGAGTATGCGAATAAATACGAATAATAGACGAGGAGCGTGCGAAATATGAGCGTTAAGATGACGGTGCGTGAACTGCTCGATTTATGGCGCGAAGATGATTTCGTAATAAACGGAGTAACGTACACAATTGTTGAATGTGGCGATTGGGACGGAGCAGGCGAGAAATACCAATCACTCTACGTCATCTTCACGAACGGTGAGCGGAACTATCGCGGTACTATTACGCGCTCCGGATCGTACTTTAGCGATTGGCATTACGAAGATTACGGAGACGCAGATATCGAAGAGGTCCGCAAAGTAGAGCGAACATATACGGTTGAAGAATGGAGGGCGGTCTAGTGGGCTATTGTACGCATTACAGCGTCGCTATTCTTCCTGACTCGGAAGTTATCCGCCACATAATCGAAAATGACGATAACCTTTACGCAATACACGAAGACGCGGATTCCTACAAATGGTACGACCATGAGTCGGACATGCGCAATTTCTCCGCGAAGTTTCCCGACTATACGTTCCAGTTGAGCGGAGAAGGCGAGGACTCAGGCGATATCTGGCGTAAATATTTCTGTAACGGTAAAATGCAGCATTGTCCCGCGCAGATTACGTATGAACCGTTTGACGAATCGAAATTACAATAGGAGGCGGTTAGTTGAGTCATTTCACACGCATTGGAAACGTAGCCCAAACGCAATCAGAACGGTCACTCGCAGAAAAAATCGCAGCCGATTTCCGTACGTTCCTCGACGCATGGCATTCGCGTCCTGAGACGTACGACAACGCACTCGACGCGCAGATTCACCGCTGGTACACGGAAGTCCTAACAAACAAGGCGCGCCAGGTATGGCCTCCGCGCAATATTCCGTATTTTAGTCCGTCAGCAGCCAATGCCGATGCACGCGGCTTATACGAAAAGTTACGCGGCGCTAAACGTGATGGCGGCGGCCAACCTCCGTATCAAGGACGTTGGACGCGTATTGGTACGGCGATAGGTGATATTATTCAACGCGATATTTTGTTTGCGGAGAAGCATACGGAGAGTCCACGCTTCACTTTTGAGCGGAATGAGCGCGGCGAGCCGATGTTCGAGGATTTCGCCAAAAAGTCGGCGATTCTGACGCATCGCGGTAAGACTTTCGCACTCTACGGAACAGGTGACGGGATCATGCGCTATGTTGCGGAAGATGGCTCCGTTATCCGCGTCGGACTCGAAGTGAAATCGAAGCAAACTACGGCGGCCCAAACGTCCGATTACAGCACGCGGAACGGTCCGAAGGAGGATCACGTTAAGCAATGCGTCTGCTATTCGTTGATGTACGGGACGGTGGCCGAACCGCTCGATTATTACGTCATCCTCTACGTTAACGGCTCGAAGAAGTCGTGGCAAATGAGCGCCGAGGATTACGC
The DNA here is from genome assembly GCF_002741035.1 of Paenibacillus sp. BIHB 4019. Lineage (NCBI taxonomy): Bacteria > Bacillati > Bacillota > Bacilli > Caryophanales > Paenibacillaceae > Paenibacillus > Paenibacillus sp. BIHB 4019. Next base: position 3,608,367 of record NZ_CP016808.1, read on the forward strand.
GAAGAATCCGGACATTAAAGTATTCGGTATCGAAATCACGAACGATATGCGGCGCGAAGTGCTTGACCGTTTCGCGAATATCGTCGAAGCGGCAGACGCTGGCGAACCTCCTGCGCTTGATATCGGTAACTGGACGTTCAACAACTTCAAGCGCGCGATTGCTTCGACAATATCGGACGAAGAGTACACGCAGATTGAACGTCAAGTAGCCGCGATTCAGCGGTCCGGCCTGAAGGATTTCGAGAAGCGGAATTATGCGGAAGCGTTCGGCCAATTAACGGAGTTACGAAGGGAGACGCGATAAATGGAGAAGGCGCAGATTATTAAGGACTACGTTACGGCAGCGGCGTTCATCGCGTTATCTGAAGATAGCGGTATTGACATTGACGATATTGTTACGCCGGAAATCGCAGCGAAATTAGAAACGTACTTTCTGCGTGAACTCAATGGCGACGCGGATAGCGAAGAAGCCGGTACTATTCTCGTACGTGAATCACTGCGCGAGGCTGTCGAACGGTTGCTGAAGGAGGTGACTCAACCTGGCGAAAAATAAACCGGCCATTACGCGTTATCTCGGGCTTGACTTATCGTTATCGCCAGGCCTCGCCGTCATCGACGTTAAAGAGCGCATTCCCACGCTCATTTACGCAGGCTCGGTCGCTACCTCGACGGATGATAACGATGCGGTTCGCGCTTCAATAGTAGAGTCATTCGTAGCGCACAACGTTTACAGATTCCGACCATTCGACCGTATCTTGCGCGAGGACTTTACGTCTGGACGCAATAAGCGCGCAACGCAGACGATATTTAGCGCATGGGCAGCGGCGGACAAAGCGCTCCATACGTACGGATATGCCGCTGAAGACGGCAAGCCTGCGTTGAGTCCGACGTCGGTTAAGAAGCTCGTAACCGGCAATGGAAAGGCGGAAAAGGACGTAGTAGCTGCGCACGTCCGGCGGCTGCTCCGGCTGGCTGCGGAATATCCGTTCGCGAAAGGATACGACGATTCTGACGCGGCCGCCGTGATACTGGCGTACTTACTACGAGAGGGGCTGATCGACGTTGGGTAAAGCGGACCGCAAGCGGTGGGACGGAAATGTTCGGTCAATGGCTATTATTGCGAAGCCTGATGCGGAGATTACCGAGGATGACCGCGAGTTTTTACGCCAGAACTACACGTCAGCGGGCGGCCTTCTTCCGAATGCGTATAGTGGCGGCGCGTTCTTCACTCCGACGCACGTAGCGCGCTTCATAGTCGAGGCGTTACGTGGTCTATGTGGCGGGACGTTTCCGGAAGGATCGCGTTGGCTTGAACCGTCATGCGGTAGCGGCGTATTCCTCGAACACATACCGGCCGCCGCGAATACAACCGCGCTAGAGTTAGACGAAACATCGGCGCGTGTATCATCGCTGCTTTATCCGTCAGTTAGCGTAATTCAAGGCGATGCACTCACGCACGGCCTACGCAATTATTACGACTTCGTTATCGGAAATCCTCCGTATGGCGTTTCAATTGACGTCGATGCGGGAGATTTACCGGACGATTTCGTAACGTTGAGGGCGGCGAAAGGACGAGCGAAAGGGAAGTCGGAGTTGGCGTTTATTGAACTCGCGGTCAAAGCGGCAAAGCCTGGCGGTTACATCGCGTTTGTATTACCGCACGGAATCAATTACGCCAACTACGCGGAAAAGCTGCGCGACCTATTGTATAGAACGTGCTGGCACGTAGCGACAATCGGACTGCCTGGCGAGACGTTCGCACACGTTGGGACGACGATCGAGACGCAAATACTTATTGTTCGCAAAGCGCCGCCCGGTACTCCGCTTATTCCTGCCGTGACTACGCGTTGGGGATCGAATTTCAAACGAGGAGGATACGAAGATATAACGCAATTTGACGCTAAGTTCCTCGCAGGCCAGCCGCCAGCTTACTTCGCAAAAATAACGGACATCGGCTACGACAAACACGGCAAGTCAACGGATAAGTGGGGCGGCGGCTTAACGCAGCTCGACGAATTACTGGCGGATTTTATAGACGGTAACCTGACGCGTGAGAACTTGTATCCGCATATACCTTCGTGGCATAGCGTCAAGGATGTATCCGCGTTCATGTTCTCGCACGGTAACGGGGGCTGCGACGGTCAAAGAGACGCGAGCGCGACGTACAGCGACGGGCCTTACCGCTGGAATGAATTAACGCTCGGAGCTGGTGTCGAAATAGAATGGCGCGGCGAGATGGTAAGTACGTTTGATTTCGGCTGGCAAGATCGCGTAGTAGCGGAATGCTAATCGTCTACTATTCGCTGACCGGAAACGTGGTACGTTTCGTTGCCAAAACGAAGCGGCGCGCGCTTCAGCTTCCGTTAGACGAACGCATTAACGAGCCGTACGTAATCGTAACACCGACAACCGGCTTCGGCTGCGTACCGGCGCAAGTTGAGCGATTCTTGGGCGAAAATAGCGCGCTTCTTCGCGGAGTTGCTGCGTCCGGCAACGTCAACTGGGGCGCGAATTACGGTAAAGCAGCCGACATCATAGCCGCGAAATATCACGTTCCGATTATCGGCCGCTTCGAACTGGCAGGGACGGACGAAGACGTACGCAAATTTAACGAAGGAGTTGACGCTTTATCACGAAGTCACATATCGAACTAAATAATGAAATCATGCAACGCGGAGCTGACGGTTATTACCAACTGGAAAAAGACACGGAGGCTGTCGCGGTATTTATGGAGGAGGTTTCCGCTAACACGAAGAAATTCGATGAGACTACCGAGCGCTTACAGTGGCTAATCGATAACGATTATTACGAAGACGTAATCGAAATGTACGGCGATGCGGAAGCGGCTGAAATCGTCCACCTATGCGAATCCTACGACTTCCGCTTCGCTTCGTATATGGCCGCGTCCAAGTTTTACAAGGATTACGCGCTGAAGACGGACGACAAGGCGCAGTATCTCGAATCTTACGCGGAGCATGTCGCCATTGTCGCGTTATATCTCGGTCAAGGCGATTACGAACGCGCTGAACGGCTGGCTCGCGCAATGATGGAGCAGCGGCTGCAACCGGCCACGCCGACGTTTATGAACGCGGGGAGAGCGAGGCGCGGCGAAATGGTATCGTGCTTCTTACTCGAAATGGACGATTCGTTAAACTCGATCAACTACGTACTCGGAACGTGTATGCAACTATCGAAAATCGGCGGAGGAGTCGCGGTGAATCTATCGAAGCTGCGCGGTCGCGGTGAACCGATTAAGGGCGTAGATGGCGCGGCTAAAGGCGTTATGCCGGTGCTGAAGCTGATGGAGGACGCCTTCTCCTATGCGGATCAAATGGGACAAAGAAAAGGGAGCGGCGCGGGCTACTACAACATATTCGGATGGGATGTCGTAGAGTTTCTCGATTGCAAAAAAATTAACGCGGACGAAAAAGCGCGCATCAAAACGCTATCAATCGGCCTTATTATTCCCGCGAAATTTTACGAGCTGGCGGCGGGCGGCGAGGATTTGTACGTATTTGGCGGCCACTCCGTTTATAAGGCGTACGGCACGCATCTCGACGATATGGACATGACGGAGATGTACGACGTTCTTCTCGCGAATCCAGCCGTCAAGAAGCGTACGCAAATGAGTGCGCGCGATATGATGACGCTAATTGCATCTACGCAGCTTCAGTCCGGTTACCCGTATATATGCAACGTTGATAACGCGAATAAAGACCATGCGCTGGCTGCGGTTGGCTCCGTAAAAATGTCAAATCTTTGTACGGAAATTTTTAACTTGCAAGAAACGTCCTCAATCGCAGACATCGGCGAAGAAGGAACGGTTTATCGCCGCGACATCTCGTGTAATCTGGCGTCGCTCAACATCGTCAACGTTATGGAATCGGGCAAACTCCGCGAATCCGTACACGAAGGAACCGAAGCGCTGACGGTCGTATCGGATTTATCGCGCATCCCTAACGCTCCAGGCGTACGCAAAGCGAATGAAGAGCTGCATTCCGTTGGTCTTGGCGCCATGAACCTGAACGGCTATCTCGCGAAGAATAAGATTCCGTATGAGTCGGAAGAGGCGCGCGATTTCGCCCGTACGTTCTTTGCCGCGATGAACTTCTACTCGTTGGAAGCTTCGATGCTTATTGCGAAGGAACGCGGCGAGACGTTCAAGGATTTCGATAAGTCGACGTATGCGGACGGCACTTACTTCGAGCGATATCTAACGGAGAGTTTCGCGCCGAGAACGGAGCGCGTGCGTGAGCTTTTCGCGGGATTCAAGTTGCTTACGCCTGCGGACTGGTACCAATTGCGCCTTGACGTAGCCCATTTCGGACTTTACCATGCGTACAGGCTCGCGATTGCGCCGACGCAGTCTATATCGTATATCCAGAACGCTACCAGCTCCGTTATGCCGATCGTGGAGCATATCGAGACGCGGACGTATGCGAACTCGACGACGTATTACCCAATGCCTTTCCTAAGCGCTGAAACGCAATGGTTCTATAAATCCGCGTACAATATCGATCAATTTAAGCTCATCGATTTAATTGCGGAGATTCAGCCGCACTGTGACCAAGGCATATCGACGATTATCCACGTAAACAGCGACGTTAATACGCGAACGCTCGGGCGGATTTACGCTTACGCGAATCATCGCGGGCTTAAGTCGCTTTATTATACACGGACGAAGCGTCTATCCGTCGAGGAGTGTACTTCATGCGCAGTCTAAACGAAGGAGCCAACGTAAATATGACGATGAACGCAGTTAACTGGAATAAGCCGGAGGATTACGTAAACGTCTTCTGGCAGCAGAACTTAGCGCAATTCTGGACGGACGAAGAGTTCCCCGTTTCGGACGATATCGGCGACTGGCAGGCGTTGACCGAACCGGAGCGCCGCGCCTATAAACGCGTACTCGCGGGCTTAACCGGATTGGACACGCAGCAAGGCGGTGAGGGCATGCCGCTTATCGCAATACATACGGAGGACTTGCGTAAACGCGCGGTCCTTACGTTTATGGCGATGATGGAGCAGATTCACGCGAAGTCGTATTCGACGATATTCACGACGCTCACGACTGCGGAAGATACGCGGTATTTGCTCGAAGATTGGGCGCCGAATCAGCGCAACCTCGTATATAAGGCGCAGCGGATCGGCGACTATTACCGTAAGCTTCTGCGTCCGAATGCGTCACTGTATGACGTATACATGGCGTGCGTAGCGTCCGTCTTCCTCGAATCGTACCTGTTTTACTCCGGATTTTACTATCCGCTGTACTTGACGGGGCGCGGCCTCATGACGGCGAGCGGCGAAATCATCCGTAAAATCCTCATCGACGAGAGTATTCACGGTGTATTTGTCGGCTTCATCGCGCAGGAGCTGCGTGAGCTACTTACGGAAGCTGAACGCGAACGGGCCGCCGAAGAAACGGATATCTTACTCGCGGATTTACACGCGAATGAGGCGGAGTATACGCGCGAAATTTACGGTGAGATCGGACTAGTTGACGATGTGCTGCGGTTTGTCGAGTATAACGCTAATAAAGCGCTGATGAATCTCGGCCTTGACGCGGCATTTTCGCCAGCTCCGTTCAGTGCGATCGTCGAGAACGGCTTATCGACCAGTACGCAGCATCACGATTTCTTTTCGAAAAAGGGCGACGGTTATGTAATTGCGCTTAATTCCGATCCGATGACGGATGAGGATTTCGTATTTTCTTCGTAAATAGTAACGTTAATAATCCGCTGCCTATTCGTAGGTTAGCGGATTTTTTTTTATTTTACGGAAAGTGTGCAGAACGGAAAGTGGCGTCGACTAGGTATACGTAAGGCGCAGTTGAGCGCGAAACAAACGAAGGAGGCGACGCTGTTTGAAACACGTGTTGATCGTTGAAGTAACCACGAAGGACGTTTTTGATGCGGAAATGGAGGAGATATACGCTGTGTTAACGCCGGAGCAGCGAGCGGAGCGCATTGGCGTAATGAAAGCGGAAGTAGTTCAACTATTCGCGGATGAATTAGATAGCGAAGAAATCACCGTAACTGTCCGCGTTGAAGAAATCCCAGAAGAGGTGACGCCAAATGAACGTTAAAATCCGCTTACTCACGCCAGCCGCGAAAGTCCCGACGTACGCAACCGACGGAGCCGCAGCGTTCGACCTGTACGCAGCCGAGGACGTAATCATCGCGCCAGGCGAGACGGCTAAAGTTCCGCTGGGCCTAGCGATCGAGATTCCGACTGGCTACGAAATGCAGATTCGGCCGCGCTCCGGTATTACGCTTAACACGAAGCTGCGCGTAGCTAATTCGCCTGCGACTATCGATTCGGATTATCGCGGGGAAGTAGCGGTGTTGCTTGATAACTTAGAACCGCGCTCGACTAGCGCTAGCCGCGTCGTTCTTTCGCTGAACGGTGGCTACGCAATATGGGACATCGGAGAACGATGTCAGATCGGAACATACCTCATCCGCGCTGGTGACCGCATCGCGCAAGGAGTTATCGCGCCAGTTACTCGCGTTTCATTCGCGGAAACAGACGAAGAATTAACGCAAACGGAACGCGGTAATGGCGGTTTTGGACATACCGGAACAGGAACGGAGGCGGAGAAGTGACCGTTGAAGTAATCGAAGCAATCGGTAAGTTTATCGTAATACCGCTAGTCATTGCCGCGATTATCGGCATCATCGCCTGGTCGCTGCGTGATTAAAATGAAGGAGGACGCCAATTGAACGGAAATAAAATCGACGTACTTGATAACGGATATGTCCGCCTAGTCGACGTAATGGGATCGGACTTGACGGTCGTAAACGCAGCTCGCGTTTCTTACGCGAAAGAATCGACCGAACTTACGGACCGCGACCGCCGGTTAATCGCGTTTCTAGCGCGCGAAGGCCATACGTCACCTTTCCGCCACGCAATCTTGCAATACGAAGTGTATGCGCCGTTGATGGTCGCGCGCCAGTGGTGGAAGTACGTTATAGGTTCCGCGCATTACGAAGGTACTGGCGATAGCTTGGACGCGTGGAACGAAAGTAGCCGTCGCTACATTACGGAGGAGCCGGTATTTTATATACCGCAGGCGGACGAGTGGCGCAGCGCTCCGGACAATTCGAAACAAGGCAGCGGCGGCAGTGTCGCGTTTGAAATCGGGCAAGAGGCGATGGAACGGTTAATAGGCCTCGTCGATCGCGGAGTACGGAATTACGAATGGGCGTTGTCGGTCGGTATTTGTCCGGAGCAGGCGCGCCTATTCCTTCCAGCTTACGGAATGTACGTCCGTTGGTATTGGACGGCTTCAGTCCAGTCGGTCGCGCATTTCCTATCGCAACGGCTCGCACATGACGCACAGGCGGAGATTCAAGCGTACGCGAAGGCGATCTTAACGTTTGTTGAAGCGAAGTTTCCCGTCGCAATCAACGAGTTATTAACGAAAGGGGACGATTTAGTATGAAGACGGCAGAGTTGTTGGCGCAGAAGCGCGCCGAGGTAGCGGAGTTAGAGGAAAAGCTGCGCCAAGAAGAAATCGGCAGCATCGCGATCGTTCTCGAAGTAGGTTGGCATTCGGACGTTGCTCCGGGAATGCTCGTCAGAATCACGAATATAGACGACGATGATGAGACGGGCGAGTATCGAGGCGACTGTGTCGAAACTGGCGAATGGGACAGGTTCCAACGTCAGGATATCCGAATCGTAACGCAAGAAGAGGCGCGTGCTCATTTGTATGCGGAAGCTGATCGGATGCTCGCGGAAGCATTTCCTAAAACGGAAGGGAGCCGATAATATGGCGCAATTAAACGGAATTACAGCGGTATCTGATAACGAAATTATTTACGAAGGGCTGACGTACAAAGCGCATTCCGGCGCGGTACAGGCTGGCGACATTGCGCGATGGGACGGTATTGATTACTCGGCTAAGCCCGCCGGGGCCTATTTCCGAATCATTGAACTGGATTCCGATGATGACGGCATATTTACAGACAGCGAAGCTGACGTGGATTATATTTCGACGCATGACGCAGATTGGACGATCTTCCGTCTCGCCACCACAACCGCGCAGCTTCTCGACGCCAAACGTAAGGCAGTCGAAACTCTTACGGAAGAGATTTCGCAGCTCGAAGCGAAACTGTCCGAAGAAAATACGCTGAAGGTCGGGGACTATGCGCGGTTTGTATCTGGCGACGAATATGCCGTAGGAACTATCGTAGTCGTTAATCTTATCGACGAACTCGAACCGCACTGGCCGTATGGCGTTCGCTCCATTCTCGCAACTAACGAATGCCGTCCGGAAGATTCCGTAAAGCGCGCCCAAATCGAACGCCTCACGCCCGCCGAAGCTCGCGCTGCCCTTCTCACGCAGATTGACGAACTCATTCCGTCGGAGTCCTTATAGTTAACGTAATCAACGCGCTCATAACGCTAGCGATCGTAGCGGCGCAGCTTAGCGGAGTCCAGCCGAAAGTAGCCACGCCAGAACCGCCCGTAATCGCGGAAGTAGTGGCCGCTAAGAAATCGGAATGGCGAACGTACCTAGCGACGGCATACACGGCGCGCTGCACCGGATGCACGGGCGTAACCAAGTCCGGAATTGACGTAAGACACACGCAATTCGACGAAAATGGACGCCGCATAGTCGCAGTTGATCCGCGTGTCATTCCGCTTGGTACAGCGCTGGAAATACGGCTAGCGGACGGTACGGTTATTGAAGCGGTTGCGGAGGATATTGGCGGCAGCATCAAGGGCGCGCGTATTGACGTGCTGCACGCAACGAAGAAGCAGGCGGACAAGTTCGGGAAGCAGGACGTAGAGGTACGTGTTAGTGGCTCGTAATTAACGAAAAGGGAGCGGATTAAATGGCGAACATTAAACGTAAAGCTAACGTAGGAGATCGCATTAAAATCGCGGACGCTAGTTCCTCTTTCGGCGCTTACGGAGTCGGCGAGGATTTCTCCGTTACGAAAGTCGATAGTATCGGCGTTAATGTTGATAAACACGCGGAAGTTTGGGGTTCGAATGGAATTTACGTTCCTCATGGCAAGTATGACGTAATCGAAAACGCTAAGGAGGCGGTTGTATTGGACGAAAAAATTACGGTACTTCCTGACGAAAAGCTTGGCGGTATTCAACGCGAGTACAACGAGGTTAAACGCAAGGCGGCGGTTGGTGAATGTATTAAAATTGTGGCAGCGGTGAACGCGTTAGGTCATTACGCTAACGGCGACGTGTTTACCGTTACTGAGTCGAGAAGAGGTTCGGCGCGCTTTAATGTTAAGCCTACGCCCACGTGTCAAGACGGTGTGTTCTTCGCATTCGACCACGAATACGTCGTACTTGAGCCGACCGATATCGTACGCATTGACGGCGAGCGCTTCCGTATGGTCGATCGCAAAGCGGCGGTGGGCGAGCGTATTATTGTTACGGACATTGGCGGTAAGTCTTACGCGAGTGGCGGTTATTTCTTCCGGCTCGGAGACGTAGCTGTTGCGCTGTATGGCGGCGATAATGATATTTGCGCAAATTTTCACGGCGGCGAACGGTGGGTAGCTAATTGCGCATATAACGTACTCGAACCGTTAGCAACCGTCGCTACTCCGACAGTGACTACCGGAATCCCACTCACTGAATTGTCCGCGAAGGTAAGCGCACTCGAAACGCAAGTAAGCGGCCTAACCGATGCGCTCGCGAAAATGACCGTCCAGCTCCGCGTTGTACGTGAGGACATCGTCCTTATCGAAGAGGGCGTAACAGCGGACATTAAGCGGTTGGACGCGACGAGCGGAATCGTTAGTTATACGCCTACAGTAACGCGTGACGATATCGTTGAGCGCGCGAAGGCTGATATTGACGGACTGCGCGGCGGCAGTCGGGAATGCGGAAAGTACGTCTATAACCACTACGGAGTTAATGCGGACTTTATCGTTAATCGCGAAAAGAGAACGGTCGTATGCCTTTTGCGCGGCTACCAAAGCGGTGATATTTACGCGAAGGGCATCGCCAAATGTGCGCCAGGCGACGTATTTAACTCGCATATCGGACGCGCTATCGCGTTGCGCCGTGCGCTTGGACTCGAAGTACCAGCGGAGTATTACAACGCGCCGAAGCCGACGGAGGTTCGCGTAGGTGATGTCGTAGAGTACGAAAACGCATCGTTGGAGGTGCTTCCTAGCGGGGACTACCGCGCACTTTGGCCGAGCGGTACGGCTACGGTAGATAGTTACGTAGCTAGACACGCGGTGTTAGTAGACGATTCACGCGAAGCACACGAATCTAGCGAAGAGGTGACGAAGTAATGGCGGTTTCTAACGCGCTACCTAATATCGCGCTCACTGGCGGACTCCGCGCGGGCAAGGATGCCGTTGCCGCCTACCTCACACAAAAATACGGTTACACGCGGTTCGCGTTTGGCGACGGCATCCGCGAAGTAACACGCCGCTTGTATCCGGAAATGTACGCTAACGGCGAAAAGCCCCGCGCTTTATTGCAGGGCTTCGGTCAAATGGCGCGCGAGTTCGATCAAAACGTATGGATTAACGATATGTACCGGAGGATTGAGGTCGCGCAAATAGACTGCGATAACGATAACGGAAACTACTCGTATCCATTCCGCGCCGTAATCTCCGACCTACGCCAGCCTAACGAATACGCCCGCTGTCGCGCCGAAGGTTACGCAATCATCCGTGTAAATGCTCCGGATAGCTTACGCATTCAACGCGCAGTAGACAGCGCCGATACGTTCCAACTTTCGGATATGACGCATGATACGGAAAGTCACGCTAATGGCTTTGCGGTAGATTACGAGGTGGAGAACGGCGGCACATTGGCGGACTTATACGCGAAGATTGACGAGATTATGGCGGAGATTAACGGAAGTAACGCGTAAAATAGGCAATTACGCGTTTTCCGTTCTCCTCGGCCGTCCTCTTCTGCGGACAGGTTCGGTTGTAGCTGGCGCCTTTGTCGCTGCTTCCTCCGCTATAAACACGAGCCAGCCGTCTTGTGACGCAGTATATGCGTAACGCAAACTTTCCGCGCTGAGCTGCGTTTTACGAAAGAAGCGCGCTGACGAAATATAACCGCGCTTGTCGATATTGGCTGCGGTAGGATCGGACGGCGTTGCCTGACGTATAGCAATCGCGCGGTTCTCCGCATCATAGCCGAGCGCAACGCGATTGCCTGCGTTCAACGCAAACATGTCGATTATATCCGCAGACAGGCGCAATCGCCGCTGCTTATCCGTCGCAACGTACAGGTTGACGAGCGGAATTTCCTCAATGTTAAAACGTTTATCCATGCGGATGTTCCTCCGATCATTTAACGTACTTTTGACGAGTATTATACGCTTAATTTAATGCAAATTCAACGTAAAGGGAGCGATTTTTATAGCGTTCAAATATATCGAGTTATTCGCGGGCATTGGCGGCTTTAGGCAGGCGTTAGATACGTTAGGAGGCGAGTGCGTTTTCGCGAGCGAGCGTACAAGGCGCTGTATAGCGGAGCGCCAGAATTACACGGAGATATCACGCAAATTGATGCTGCGAATATACCGGATCATGACATTCTAGTTGGCGGCTTCCCGTGCCAGGCGTTCAGCGTCGCGGGTCAGCGTAAAGGCTTCGAGGAGGCGCGCGGAACGCTATTCTTCGAAATTGCCCGCATTGCGAGCGCAAAACAGCCGCGCTTGATGCTGCTAGAAAACGTTAAGGGCTTGTTATCGCATGACGGCGGCAAAACGTTCGAGACGATGTGTGTTGTACTCAACGATATTGGATACGCAATAGATTTCCGCGTCCTGAATAGTAAGCACTACGGCGTACCGCAGAACCGCGAGCGTATATTCATCGCTTGCAGCCGTGATGCGGAACATTCTGATTGGATCGTGAGTGGTAGCGGTGTTGAAGCGAAAGCGAAGCGGCGGGCGCAAGAATTGGGCATTCGGACGTTTAATTTCGATTGGCCTACGAATGATACCGTGACAAAACGGCTGCGCGACGTGCTGGAGGACGGTGTAGACGAACGGTACTACTTGTCGGAGGAAAAGACGGCGAAGTTGGTAGAGCAGCTTGAGGAGCGTGGAAGTGCGTCAGATTCCGGCGATTGCGAAATGGTCGGTCATGTAAGCGGAATTAACGGTCACGACATATGTAGGCGCGTGTACTCGCCGACCGGCGTAGCGCCGACAATCCCGACTGGATCGAGCGGGGACACTACACCGAAAATAGCGGAGCTTCAACAATATTCGAACGGCACCGGCTTGGCGTCTACTGTATACGCCAACTACGCGAAGGGTACGTCGCCTGGCGATATCGGTAAGGGTCGGCGTACACACGTCTTGGAAGTGCGCCCAGTCCTCACACCGGATCGAGCAGAGAAGCGCCAAAACGGACGACGCTTCAAAGAAGACGGAGAAGAGGCGTTTACACTTACGGCGCAGGACAAGCACGGTATTGCAATCGGGACATACCCGCGCTATCGTATCCGCAAGCTCACGCCACTCGAATGCTGGCGACTGCAAGGATTCTCGGACGCTGCTCATGATGCAGTTAAAGCAGCGGGTGTATCCGACTCGCAGCGGTATAAGCAGGCGGGTAATGCCGTGACGGTGACGGTAATCAGCGCAATAGGCAAGCGTTTGATTCCGTTATTACTCGAATCTAATACGAAGGTGGCGGTTTAGTGGGCGGAACAAACGTAGATTTAACGCAAGATACACGCAAATATCAGCAGAAATACGCGCTTAACTCGGCGGAGGGCGTTAAGGCGCTACTTCGTGACCGGCACCGGATAGCAGCGCGCCGATTCAAGGGAGACACGGCTGCGTCCGACATTATTATCGACCTACACAGCGCGATCGAAAGCAGCGGCATGACGGATCGGCAAGCGGAAGCAATTGCGTTGGTTTACGGGCTGGACGTGACACAAGCAGAGGCAGCGCGCGTTATGGGAATCGCGCAAAAGAACGTTAGCGAACACTTAGATGGCGCGGCAGAAGCGATTAGCGCTGTATACACGCGGTGGAATTACGAAGAGATTACGGTAGAAATCGAACCAGTTGACGAAGGAGCTGACGCAGAATAGTGGATATTACGCAGATTGTATACGAGATTGAGTCGAACACTAAGCAGCGGAAGGTACACGAAAGCCTGCGTTACGCTTACGAAGGACAGACGTATGATTTAGGCGACCGCAGGCAGCGTATGGCGCTTATCGACGTTGTAACGAGGGCGTACGTGCTTGGCGCGGTTAAAGTTGATACGGCGCTGCTAGAACGCCTAACAGACGCGATACTAGACGAGGAATTGACGGACACGCATCCGGATAAAGTTACGAATACGGAATACCCGTTCATGTCCGATTGGCAGCTCGACTTAAGACGCGATAAAGAAACCGGCCTAAAGGCTGCGGAGGAAATCGGCACAGACGGTCGCGATTATCGTAAGCCAACGAAGCGCCGACGCACTAGTTACGAGAATTGGCGCGTTGACCGTGACGCGAAAGGCGGTAACACCGAGCGTCAGGCGCAGTATAAGCGTGATACAGCGGCGAGCGCGCTTACGGTATACAACGTTAACGAAACCGGCGGCGAGCTTACGGAGCAGTTCGTAGCGGCTCAAAACGTAGCAAAAGCGTGGCGCGAACGTCTCAGCTCCGTATATACGTAACTACTCGGCCGCGATAACCTCGTTTACGAAAAACCACTCGCCGTCTACTCGCACGCGTTTGTTGATAGCGTCAATGCGCTCAATTACGCCGATGACGCGCGTGTCTTCGTAACGGTCAAATAGAACGAGCGTAATCGAGATTTTATGTTCGTATGATTCCGATATTCTTGCGTAGATGACTTCGCGCTCATCTTCGTAGAGTATCGGTTTCTCTTTTTCCGCTAGTTCGCGGTAATGGTCGAGTATGCGTTCGCGATGCTCCGATATTATCATACGGCTGCTTTCCCATATACCGTTATCGCTTAATTTCTTACTCATGCGGAATCACCTCGCGCTTATTATACGCGAACAAACGTTCCTTCGTCAATTCTCTTCAACGACGATGAATAAGTCCTCGATAGTTAATCCGAGTGCGCGCGATATAGCGACTAAATGGGCGGATTCGTGGCGCGAGTTCTTGTCGAAGCGTGATATTGAGCCTTGCGGAACGCCGGACATTTCGGACAGCGTGTTTTGCGTCAGGCCGCGTTCGGTTAGGATTTTTCCGAGCTGTGGAGTAACGGCGTATTTCATGTATAATCACCTCGAACTTTATTATACGATATCGAATATTTTTCGTCAAGTCTATTGACAAACGTAATACGATATCGTATAATAAGAATATAAGGAGGTGAGGGAAATGCAAGATTGGATGAACTTTTCAATGTCGGTTATGAACTTAGTAACAGCCGCAATCGTATTGACTACGGCGTTACTAACAAGACCGAAAAAGAAAAAAGGTACAAAACGACGCGCCCCACGCAAACGTTAATGTACCGAGGGAGGGGACGAAAGTCCTCTTCCTACAAATCCAATCTTAACATATTCAAGCCGTACAATACAATAATAGGAGGTTACCGCCATGCTACAAACCGTTACATTCGTTATATCTGCCGCTGCGTTAGTCATCTCCGTCATCGCACTAGTCACCACGATTAAACGCCGCAAGTAACCGCATAAGCATCCGTACAGCTAAATTGCGCGTCTAGCGGTAGTTAGCGGCCGCCATAATCGGTATTTTACTAACTACCGCTATCTCGCGTAAGTAAACGTACAATTATCGCGCATAAACCATTCATCGCCTATTCTAACGGTTTCGTCCGTTACTTCCTCGATACGTCCGCTGCCGATCAATTCACCGTCCTGGAACGCGAGTATGGCGGTTTGGTCGATGGCGGCCGTATGGAAGTGTACCGGCGCTGTTAATTCGCGGAATCCCTTGTGCTTCTTCGTCATATTTCGTCACCTCTACGAAAATAATTCGCTAAATTTACGGAAAATCCTCCGTTTAGGGGTATATTTTACGCCCTCAGTTACCTATACGTTATAGACGATACTAAACGCTATCTCATTCGCGAGATGGCGTATTTTTTGCGTTTTCAAATACGAAAAGAGAGCGGTGATTGTGCGTGATTAAATACAGTTTCGGACGAGATACCGCGTATTCCGCAAAAATAATACTCGAACAGATCGGTTACGATTTCGCGGAGCTTCAAACGCTTTCTGCCGATGATAAATTCGATTTCTCTATCGCTGTGATTCCGGAGATTCAACGATGGTTTTCTGAGCTGCGTTCGTCCATCGAGTCACCAACGGTAGCACGCTTTATCGCTCATGCACTCGACTTTCGCGAGGAGGTAGCACCGAATGAATAACGGAATCGCGAAACACTACGACGACGAGACCGGCCGTACGCTCCTAGTCGTTGACGAAGCGGAATACAGCGTAATGAGTCACGAACAACTTTCCGCGATTCAGGACGCAAAGAGGCGTAAGGCTGCGATGGAAACGGTAGGAGGCGGGCGTAATTACGTTGTCGCTTATCACGTCCCTGTACGCAAGCTGAACGATATTCTTAGCCTCAACGAGATTGGAGCGGTCATGAAGCTGATTCCGTATATGCGGTTCGACCGTAACGGCGAGCTTCGGTACGCGGCTAAACGTATGGGCATCGAAGAGATAGCGCGTGCAATCGGTAAGGCTCGCCGCTGGACGGTTACGCTCGTTAGCGGACTTGTTACGGCTGGCGTACTAATTGCGGAGAAAGACGGCAAGCGAAACGTTTATAACGTCTCTGAGGCGTACCATACGATCGGACGCGCGATTAAAGGCACGACATTCACGCGGATATACCAAACGAAGACGCGGACAGATATCGCTAAAGTTTCGATTCAGGCAGCGGGCTTCTTATACAAGATGATTCCGTATATTCACTACGAATATATGTATCTTTGCTGTAATCCGAACGTTAGGCACAGCGATGAAATTCGTCATTTATCGCAAGCAAGATTCGCTTCGGAGGTCGGAGTCGATGACGAAACAGCAAGCCGCTGTATGCGTGAGCTTATCGTAGCAGGCTTCGTAATGAGGTCGGAAGCGTTCGGCGCGAAGATTATACGCATGAATCCAGACGTTATGTATCGGAAGAAGCCACGTGCTGAAAACGATGAATACACGGAGTTCGTACGTAACGAGTTTAAGCAGGCGCTGAGAGCGGAAGAGTGCGGAGATAAAGGCGTTGTAGAGGTTGATGACGCGGCTTATCCGTATTAAAAACGTCCCATATACTGCACAGCAAACGGCTATTTCATCCCATATACTGCATAGTTGCGAAGTGGCTTAACGCTTAGAGCCACGCGGGATTGCGGCGTTTTTACGCGTTTCGTCCTCTTATTCTTAGGGATAGCGCGGCATCAACGCCGCTTACGTAATACGGAGGTTCGCGCAGGCTTTGAAGCCAACGGGAACGTTAACGCGTCGTCACTACGTTCCTAGCGACATTTCGGTTTGACAAAAGCGTGCCAAACCTCATGTACTAATACATTTTGGACGCGATATCTTTTGTCGCGGACAAGGCAAGGAGCGCAGCGACGCGGCAGGCTCTTAAGCTCCCGTAGGCTTTCTAAAGCCACCGTGAGCAAACGTACAAGAATGGAGCTGATACGATTGTTAACGTTAGTAACCGCTATCCTATTCGTTCACATTGCGCTAGTAACCGTAGCTTTTATTTGCACGCTGAAGTCTCCGTATAGAGCGGAGATATTCACGGACGTTTGTAGTATTGCGTTTGTTTGCGCATGTCCTACGTTAGTAATAGCGCTGTACGTAATTAGCAGACGCTGTCCTGGCGGAATTTTATAGCGGAAATAGAGGCGATGTAAAGTTCGTAAATGTGCGTGATTTTACCGCTATATAATGTAGCGAAAATATACGGTAGCTTTACGTAGCTTTACACCGCTGCGTATACGAGGGGCTTCCGCACTTGCAGGCGCCTCTCTCCGGACGAGGCTCCGAAATCTCACGGGGTAGCGGAGGCACTGGCGCCTGCATAACGATGCATAAAACGTGCATAAACGGTGTATAAAACGTTTCTGAGCGATTCGGCAGACGAGCGAAAACGTAAGAATCCAGTAACGGCGCGGGTTTGCGGCGATTAGACTTGTGTCCATAATATGAGTTTTGTACATATGCCAACGCGTTAATGCGGTGAATTGGCGCGATCCCCCAAGGCCCTAGCGCCGCCACCCGGATCAACCGTACGGAACTCGCGCACAATTTTTTGAACTCGGAGGGTAACGAAAGGAGGGACGTAAATGTCAACGAAAAAGCAAGCGTTAGAGGCTCGGCTAGATGGACGCCAACGAACCGCAGCTCTCGCGTGTGCGGAGCGTGAGTTTGCGCCAGAAGATGAGCGGAAGTCTTACGACGAAATCGCGGAAGAAGTCGGAATCACACGCCAAGCACTGTATCTATGGCGTACGCAGAACAAAACGTTTATTGATTACGTTAACGCGGTCGCTGACGACTTCCTCGCGGCTAAACGACCGATCGTATATCGTCGCCTTATGCAGCTCATCGACAGTTCGCAGCCTTCCGTTAAGGCGCTAGACCTGTTTATGCGGCGTGAGGGCTTGATTACGGCGCAAGTATCCGTAGAAACAAAAGACGCATCAGCACCGAAGACTGACGCTGAAATCGCGCAAGAGATCGAAGAAATCGACGCTTTACTCGCGGAAGAATAACGAAGGAGGTGCGCTATGGCGTACGTTGACGGTAATTGGCTCGACCGTGACGAACGGACCAAGCGCATCGAACTCGTAAAGGAGCGCGGCAGGAAGCTTCATGCGCTGATTAAGGCGGGCAAGGCTGCGGAATATCACGTAGAGAGTTACCGGCAGTCAGTCGCGGAGCTACGGCAGCTCATCCGTATCCACCGCGCGGAAGTTGATGTCGCCTATTTCGCGTATGAATACACGTCAGACGGCGGCAATCCGGAGAACGAAGATAACGTAATTCGTAACGCGGAGGACGGTACACCACACGATGGTATCGAAGACATTGCGCCAATTCACCGCGAGTTCTTCGACCTATGCGATTACGTAAACAACGAAGAACGCAACGCGCGGTTAGCGATCGCAGCAGCTCGCGGACACAGTAAGTCCGGCGTGTTCTCGAATGGAATGCCGCTTCATCAGCTTGTGTTCAGAAAGCGCCGGTACATTCTCGTTATTTCGGAGACGGACGGGCTCGCAAAGAAGCTTATCGGATGGGTAAATAAGCAACTTAAGTTTAACGCGAAATTGCGGGCGGACTTCGGACCGCTTTTGCACGAACGAAACACGCAGAATGAACGCGATAATGAAGAAGCTTTCCTAACGCTATCAGGTGCGCTTGTCGAAGCGTCATCGTCTGGTAAACAGCTTCGGGGTAAGCGTCACGGCTCGTACAGGCCCGACCTGGTTATCGTAGACGATCCGTCATCCGCGAATAACGAAGGTACGAAGGAAGCGCGTGAGAAGCTCGTACACTGGTTTAATTCCGTCGTCGTACCTATTGGGACGAAGGCGACCGCGATTGTACTCGTCGGTACGATGGTTAGCGCGACCGGCCTACTTAATCACGTACTGAAGCGTAAGGATTTCAAATCCTCGTTTCACGGCGCGGTTATAAGCGAACCGGATAATCCGAAGTTGTGGGACGATTACCTCGAACTATACGGACGCAGTGAGAGCCAGGCGGAAGTAGACGAGTTTTACGAAGCCAACAAAGACGCGTTGGAGTCCGGCGTTAAACTCGCGTGGCCGTGGCGTTGGTCGTACCGCGCTTTGATGCACGAAAAATTCAACATGGGAACACGCGCATACAATTCGGAGTTTCGTAACCTAGCGTTTTCGGAAGACGAGCAGTATTTCTTTCCGGAACAATACGGTTACTACCGATTCGAATACGTAGGCGGTCGCAAGTTCATCCGTTACGAGGAAATGCGTATTCCAGTCGAGGAACTTACAATTAGCGGGGCGTGGGACATTGCGCAAGGTAAGAACGCGCGGAGCTGTTACAACGCGGTATTGACGGTCGGCCGCTACGAAAAGACCGGCCACATCTTCGTGCTTGACGAGTATGCGTCGAAAGAGCAGCCGCACGTTTATATCGACCTCATCGTCAGCCGCATAAAAGAGTGGAAGCACCACGTATTCAGCGTCGAGACGATTAACGCGCAGCACGAATTTTATCGGCAGCTACAGGAAGCTTTACGAAGAGAGGGCGCGCCACGAACGAGGCTCAACGATATCAAATCGCACAAATCCGGCAAGGAGGAGCGCATTGAATCGTTGGAGCCTCTTTGTCATAACAAAACGCTGATATTCAACCGATCGCATACGATGCTGCTCGACCAAATGGCGCAGTATCCGCACGGAGATTACGTTGATTCAGCCGATGCGCTTCAGCTCGCGGTCGAGAACGTAGCTCGCGCGAAGAAAGTAGTACGCGAAAAGCCCGCGATATTCTACCGCTAATTGAACGAAAGGAGGACGCAAACCAACTATGACACGCAAATTTTACACTGGCGCACAGTATCCGCCAGCAGCCGATATCGAACGAATCAGCAAGTATTATCGCGGGAAAGCGATATTTGCCGGACGCCAAGCGGAGATATACGACCGCGCAACGGAGCTACTTAAAGGCACGCCGCACGAACCGCAGCTCAAATCGCTGTTCATCGCGGTTAACTTAATCGACGTATTGCTCACGAAGCCAGCCGATTTAATGGTTACGGAGCCGCCCACGTTCGATAGCGGTAAGGCGGGCGACAGCGCGGAGCAGACGCGGCTAAACGCAATCGTCGAAGAGAACGACTTAACGCAGCTCATTCACGAATTAGTTATCGGGGCTGGCTATCGCGGCGATTCGTTCGTTAAAACGTACTATGCTTCGCGCGCGGACGTAAGTGAGACGGAAGAGCTACGTAAGGAATATGCAGACATCACGCTTCCAGCAGCTCCGAAAGAACCGATTATCGAATCCGTAGACGCGGCGATCGTATTTCCGGAGTTATCGCGGGGCAGCCGTAAGAAGTTCCACGCAATTAATATCGCGTGGATTGAGTGGGTTGAAACGTATTCGATACTCGGCGGTAAGTCCGAGCGTCCGTATCTCAACGTCGAGCGCCACGTACCAGGCTACATCGTGTATGAGCGTTATGAAGCGTCAGAGTCAAGCGTCGTCAATACGTACGGCTATCCAGTTATGACGTTTAACATTGGTGAACGAGTGTCGACGAGCCGCGAAAGTAACATCGAAGCATCCGGCGTACCGCAACTGCTCGTACATCACATCCCGTACAAGACGACAGACGACGATTGGCGCGGAATTAGCGGAGTCGAGAAGGTTGAGTCCGTATTGGCCGCGATTAACGACCGGCTCGTACAGATCGACTACATCCTATGGAAACACAGCGATCCTATCGCGTATGGTCCGGATATCGATGGAGACGATGGCGTACGTTGGGGCGGCAAGTATATTCCCGTTAATAAGGACGAGGTTGCGCCAGGTTACATGGTGTGGGAAGGCCAATTGGAGGCAGCGTTTAAGGAACTCGATATCCTACTCGGCATCCTCTACCAAATGAGCGAAACACCGCAATGGTTGTTTGGCACGACGCTCTCGGCGGACAAAGGTGGTAGTGGCACGTCACACACGGACGGCGGCGCAATCAAAGCGCGCTTCATGCCGATCTTGACGAAGGTGACACGTATTCGTAATCACGTTGACCGCGCGATCCGTGACGCACTATGGACGGCGATGCAGCTCGAAAACGTAGCGAACGATGGCGTAGAAGGCTACGAAGCGTACGAAGCCGTATATCCGACGATTACCTGGCGCGATGGCATACCGAAGGACGACAAGGCCGAAGCGGAGGTTTACTCGATCCGTACTGGCGGTCAAGCGACAATCGACGTTAAGTCTGCCATTAAGCGGTTGGATGGCGTTAACGACACGCAGGCCGAACAGGTGCTTGCGCAAATAGGCGCGGACGACGAGCGCATTAACGGAACCGTAGAATCAACGGTGTTTAACGATGAGTGACATAGAGAAGGACGTAGCGGAGATTACGAAGCTTTACACCGACGCGGTTAAGGACGTTAAAGCCGAAATGGATCGCGTAGACGTCGCGAATCTTACACGCAAATCTGGCGACGGATTATTTAAGAAGCTCGGCAGCATCTTCGGACGCACACGGACCGGCGCCGCCGATTGGATTACGCGGACAATACCAAACGCAATTAAGTCCGGCATCGATCGGGCGTTAAACGCGCTCGGTATCGGCAGCATCAACCGTACGCCGCTTAATCGCGCTAATCAGGCGGCAGGCGCAGCGTTTAAGGACGACACATATGCGGACTTGCTCGCCGTCACGCAAAACATGGAGCGGCGTACGAAAGCGGCCATCCGTAAAGCGATAGCGGACGTTATGCGCGAACAAATGGCGGCAGGAGTTAACGGACGGAAGACGATTAACGCTGCGACAATCGCCCGTATTCGCGCGGACCTCGGAGCTGCGGCCGATAGCGCGATCGTGGACGCAGGTGGGCGGCGCTGGAAAGTTGGAACGTACGTCGATATGGTTACGCGTACGAAGCTTATGCAGGCGCAGATTAACGGAACAATTAATGAGGCGCTAGGACGCGGAGTCATGTACGCGACGATATCGAGCCATGGCGCGAAGGATGCTTGCGCGAAATGGGAAGGCCGGACGATTAAGCTTACGCCGGACGCTCCGGGTGATTATCCGTATATCGGTGACTTGCCGAGGCGCGAGATATTCCACCCGAATTGCAAGCACGTAATAACGCCGATAAGAAAACCGTAATAACGAGAGGGGACGAGTAATGGCGAAAGCACTAAAGGCATTCAGCGGAACAGCAACGAGTACAATCAGCATGCCTAAGATAATGAACGAACTCGTAATTTGCAATGATGGCGCAGCTAACTTGACGTTTACGGTAAGTGGAGAGACGTTCACGCTGCGTCCTGGTTACACGTTTGACGAAGAGTTAGAGCCGTTTAAAGAAATCACGGTAACAGCAACGGACGCTTACTTCGGCTATGCGCGCCGTCAAGGAGCTGAAACACGGTGAGTAGACGCGGACTAACGAAGAAGCCGGGCAGCGGCGGGAGTAGTGGCGGAGTGTCGACCGCTCAACTAGCGAACTTAGTTTACGGACAAGCATTGCGCGAGCAGGCGCAGCAAAGTAAGGGCGACGGCATCGGCATCGGGAACAAAGCGTCATTCGCGATTACGTTCGATGACTCAACGTATTGGCTAAAGCAGGACATGATCACGGAAATGCGATCGCGGAAATTGCCGTTTACAATGGGACTAATCGCTAATCCAGCGAATGACAACAATCAAGGCGTCACAACAGCGGACTTGCAAAAGTGGAGCTGGCGCTGGGGCATGGAAACGTGGTCGCACGGTTACGACCATAACACGCCAAATAACGTATCAGACTTGGAGCGCGAGGTAATCCAGTCGAAAACAACGATTGAAACGACGCACAAGTTGAAATGCCAAGGGTTTATTCAAGTAGGCGCAACGCCATCAGGCGCGTACAACAATCTCGATAAAGACAAGCTGCTGACGAATATAAAAAGCGATGCGGGACGGATTATTTACGAGAATCACGCGCATTATTCTGCGTACATCGGCTCAATTACGCGTCGACCGCCTACCGGCAACTACTTCGGAGGCTCACGCTATACGGTTACGGCAATGCCGCCAGGCAAGACGAGCGCGCAACATCTTGCGGATACACTCGCGCAAATTGATCTTTGCGTCAAGAACGGATGGCAGCTCGCGCTTCTTATTCATCCGCAGCAAATTGACCGAACTAACGCAGGCTCGACGAATCAAATGTATTGGACGCACGTAATGCAAATTCTTGACGCGCTAGTCGCCGCACGCGATGCGGGAACAGCCGAGATTCTGACGCTATCCGGACTTTACTACGTCAATAAATCGAGTGTCCGCCAGAATTTAGCGACGGATAACGGCATTACCTTCGCAGGCGTATCGCAAGCAACTCCAGGCTTTTGGTCCGTTACTGACGCGTCATATTGGGGAGATAAGACGTTCCATGCTGCCGATCCCGTTTGGGGTACGCCGAGCTTCGAGCAGTCTAATTTATACGACGTTAACGGAAATAAGAGCCTCGTTGGACGTATTAACAACCTATTCGCGTTCGCAGGCGAGACGTTTGAGATTCGCTGCCGAGTGCGGTCGACAACGGCGCAACAACAGCGCATTAAGCTTCAACTAACGGGATCGTCCGGCTTGTTCCTCGATATTCAAGCGGGA
Source organism: Paenibacillus sp. BIHB 4019 (assembly GCF_002741035.1). Classification (NCBI taxonomy): domain Bacteria; kingdom Bacillati; phylum Bacillota; class Bacilli; order Caryophanales; family Paenibacillaceae; genus Paenibacillus; species Paenibacillus sp. BIHB 4019. The sequence continues at coordinate 3,631,695 of NZ_CP016808.1, forward strand.
TCGACGAACGAAAACTTGTGGGGCGAATTTTACGCGCAACCAGGCGAAGGCTCCTTTTTACGCGTTCCGTTTACATTACCGTTTGATACGACGTTCTTGACAATCGCACTCGGACGCGGAAATGGCGCTGCGAACTCAGGTAACGGTTTGGCTTGGACGGATTTCCAAATCGTCAAAATTTAACGCAATTGTCCGATACGCCTATGACGCTAAACTGCGCGGCTGTATTAAACGATAGCCGACGGGCTTTAAACGGTTGGAGGACGTAAAATGAACGATATTAAACGTAAATATAGCTTGCCACTAAACCTTCAGTTATTTGCGGAGGGCGACGACGATTCAGGCGCGGATGACGATAAGCCGAAGAAGCTCGAATTTACGCAGGAAGAACTAGACGCGCTAATTGGTCGCGAAAAGGGCCGCGTGAAAAGTAAATACGCCGATTATGACGAACTGAAGGCGGAGCGTGACCGTTTGAAAGCTGAAGAGGACGCGCGTAAAGCTGCGGAATTGACGGAGACGGAGCGGTTGCAGGCGGAGAAAGCCGAAGCGGAACGCAAAGCGGTAGAGGCGTCCGAGCGCGGCGACAAAGCGCTGAAGGCCGCTAACGACCAAGTTATTCGCGCAGAGTTCCGCTTGCTTGCGAAAGAGGCTGGCGTAAGGGCTGATGCGATAGATGACGCGTACAGGCTTGCGGACTTGAGCGGTGCGTCCGTAGACGATGACGGTAATGTAACCGGCGTTGATGACGTTGTGACTGCGTTGCTGGCCGCGAAACCGTATTTGGCCGCCGAGGCGAAGAAGGAGCCGCGTTCAATTGGCGGAGGTTCTGGCGGTAATGAAGAGAACGCGAAGAAAACGAAGGAACAACTTATCGCGGAAGCTGGCGAGAAAGCGCGTAAATCTGGCCGTATTGAAGACCGCATGGCTTACGCCGCGCTTAAAGACGAACTGAATAACTAATCCAGGGGCCGGGCAATTGGGCCTTTTTGTTTTGCCCAAAAACCAACATAAAGGGGATATTTAAAAATGGCTAAGGTATATAACGCATCTCTAATCGGTAAACGTGAATCGGTAGTAGACGAAATCCTGCTTCTTAATCCGCATCAAACTCCGTTGCTTAACGCGCTAGGTTTCTCGGAAGCAGTAACCGCAGTCGAGCACGTATGGTTCGAAGACGAAATGTTCGCGGATGAGACGGTAACAAGCGCGTCGGCTCTCGTAGGTGCTACGGACGTTGTAGTCGTATCCGTTGAACCTTTCCGCGTAGGTCACGTAATCAAAATCGGCGAGGAACTGCTATACGTATCCGCGATTAACTCCGGTACTAAGACGTTGACGGTAACGCGCGGTTACGCATCAACCACGGCTGCGGCTATCGCTTCTGGCGCGAAAGTCGAAGTTCTATTCGTCGAAGGTCAAGAAGGAGCTGACGCACGTTCTGCACGGTTCAAACCGCGTGTACGTAAGTCGAACTTGACACAAATTTTCGACGACTCGATCGAGATTTCCGGTACAGCGCAGGCCGTTGCTCAATACGGGATCGACAACCAATATGAGTACGAGAAGCAGAAGAAGCAACTCGAACTTGCGCTTCAACTTGAAAAGGCGCTAATTAACGGCGTGCAGTACGAATCCGGACAAATCCGCCAAATGAAAGGTATTCGCCAGTTTATCCAAACAAACGTAACCAACGTAAGTGGTGCGCTTGCCCTGACGCATATTAATACTCTGGCGCAGCAAGTTTACGACGCTGGCGGCTTCGCGACTGGCGGTGACTACCAAATCATGGTCGCAGCTAGACAAAAAATCGCATTGTCCGCGCTTGAGGCGGATAAAGTCGTATTGACTCGTGCTGAAAATAAACGCGGTCGTGTAGCAGATTTCATCGTTACGGATTTCGGAGAATTTGAAATCGTATTGAATCAGAATCTAGCTGCGGACGAACTGTTCCTGACTGACGCTAATCGCATGGCTATCAAACCGCTTAGAACGCGCGAGTTTGGACATACGTACCTCGGTGCAAAAGGCGACTACACGACCGGGATGATTGTCGGTGAGTACACGTTGCAATTTGAACAAGAGAAGGCGCACGGTCGACTGAAAGGCCTGTCGTAATATGCCAAAATACGCATCGCCGCGCTATCCTGAACTCGGATTTTACGTTGACGGGAGCTTCTGCAGATTTTGCGGAGGCTTCTTCGTTGCGGAGTCCGAGGCGGAAATCGCGGTACTAGACGAATTGGCGGACGTTGTTCGCGTTGACGAACCGGAGGAAGTAACAGCGGATAAAGCGGAGAAGCCTGTTAAGGCGCCTGCCTCGCGTAAATCCTCCGTAAAATAACAAACGGAGGAGGGCGCGGAATGGCGGCAAATGTAACGGAAGCAGACGAATATATCGGTGCGAATTGTATCGTTATTGAGGATTGGACGGACGCGGACGAAGCGAGTAAAGGACGCATACTGAACGTCGCTGGACGGACGCTAGCCCGTAAATATCCGAAATATACGATACCCGACGCGGCGGCTTACGAGTTTGCCAACGTACTCGCAACGGCTTATAACGACACGAATAAACTAGCGCGCCAGGGCATTGAGGACTTTGCGCTCAACCTTACGGTAACAGTCGGATTTAAGGCGGACTTAGTCGTCGGACCTGACGCCGACCTTGCGGCACTGATTCCGCAAGTAGCGCTCGATCTTATAGGCGCGGAGAACGGCGTCGTTATCTCGAAGCGCGGCGTTAAATGGACGGTGTTGTAATGGCGATCCTACCGCTGAAGCAGACGGTTACAATTACGAAAGCTGGCGTATCGGACGGTTGGGGACGCACAGCGGCGGCCGAAGTGATTACGTTAAAAGCTCGCGTTGAAGAGACGACGAAAGTAGTCACGAATCAAGCCGGAGAGGAGGCGGTCGCCGATATGCGGATATTGCTCGATAAATTAGCGGCCATTGCGTACGACGACGTAATAACGTATGTAAACGAATTAGGCGTAACGATCGAACGCAGACCGATTAAGATACGGCCTATTCGCATGTTCAGTGGCCGCGCTATCTTGACGGAGGTGTACGTATAATGGGCGCGAGTAACAGAATAACGGTCAATATCGATGGCCGCCGAAACATCGTACAGCGCGTTCTTGGCGCGTTCTTCAGGCGTTGGGACCAACGGTTAGACGACGCGTTGGATGAAGGCGCAGTCGTTGCGGCGCACGACGTTATGGACGAGTGGAAGCGGAAGGCGGTTGACGTGGCTCCGCTCGATAAGGGACATTTGCGGCGCAGCATCAAAGTCGATACGGCCAAGGACGGGGATAACGTTACTGGTACGATATCGGCTAGCGTAATCGAGACGCACGGTGCGCGTAAACGTGACTATGCCGCGTACTTACACGACGAGTATCCGATTAAGCATGGCGATAGGTTCCGTAATCCGACGACGCCCGGAACGATTCCACGATTCATAAGCGAACCGTTGGAACGTGAGGGCGCGAATTGGGCGGCGCAAATGGAAGACGATATAAAAGCGGAGCTGCGGCGAAGGGGGTTCCGAATTGGGCGTCGTTAATGAACTCGAATCGATAGAAACTTTCGTCAAAGCCACGTTTCCTGACGCGATGACCGAGAAGCAGATTGTACCGCGCGAACCTTACAGCGGTCTATTCGTCATTCGGTTAATTAACGATGGGCGAACGACTGAGACGTTTCAGCATTACCGCGCTGACCGTGATTATCAGGTTATATACTTCGGCGCACAGGTGGCGGACGTCCTGGCGAAGATGGACGCGCTAAGCACGGCACTGTACGACCGTAATTTAATACCGATTAACGCCTCATCGCGATATATACGTGTTGGGGCGTTTTCTTTTGCGCAACCGTTCGAGACGGACGGCGATTTATTCGCGTCAATTGGCGTTTTGCGCGCGCAGGTACGCGAAAGGCGGACGCAAGCAGACGTGCCATTAATCGCGGAAGTTCGAACGGAAATTACTACGAAAATATAAGGGGGCTTTACATTGGCGGGAGGCACATGGATTCCTACGTCTCTACCTACGCGACCAGGCGTCTACATCAACTTTGTACAGGCGGCAGTAGCAGCAATCACGGGCGGTGAGCGCGGCGTCGTTGCGTTATCACTTAGTACGTACGCAGGTACGGCAGTAGAGGAACGTTATTACGAAGTTGAGACGGTAGCTGACGCAGAAGCGCTATTCGGCGTTGATAATATCGGTCCGATTACGCTCGCGTTTCAAGGCGGAGCTGCATCCGTACTTGTTTATACGCTGCCAGACGAAGCGGTAACAGCGGATTACACGGCGATGCGTGCGGGCTTTGATACGCAATTCTTCAACGTCTTCGTCGCGCATGAATACGACGTTACGGAGCAAGCAGCGCTGAAAACATGGACGATCGCTAATCGCGCAGACGGTAAGCAGTACGCACTTGTCATTGGAGGCGACGCGACAACTGACGCTGATCCGGCGCTCGGAAACGCACGCTCCTTACTTAACGAAGACGACTACATCGTCAACGTAATTAACGGAGCGGTTATCGGCGACACTTCATACAGTTCGTCCGAATACGCGCCATTTATCGCAGGTCTTATCGCAGGCACAGCGATTAACGCGTCGATTACTTACGCAACTACTACGGCTAATGACGTGACGAAGCGCCTGTCCAACGCGCAAACAAACGCAGCTCTAGCAGCGGGTAGTCTCGTGTTAACCAACGATGGCAAGCGCGTAAAGATCGAGCAAGGCATTACGACTTCCGGCGCTAAGATTCGCAGTATCCGCGCAAGGCAGGCGGTTATTGACGACATTCAGACGACTGCAAACGAATCATACATCGGTAAGTTACCGAATGACGATGACGGTCGGGCAGCGTTAATTGCGTCGGTTACGAAATACCTCGAAACGCTCGCGGATAACGGCGTCCTGTCCGATCCTGTTGTCGCGCTTGACCCGAACAATCCGTCGACTGGCGATAAAGTGTTCCTCGCGATTTCGTACGTTGAGATTGATTCGATGGAACGTATTTTCATGACCATTAACGTATAAGGAGGCGAAGAAAAATGACGATGGACCCAACGAAAGTAATAAGCGGACGATTCGGCAAGTTATTCGACGCGGACGGTAATTGGCTTACGAACGTTACGACCGTTAACGCGACGATTAACTTCGATAAAGAGGATATCAAAATCGCGGGCACGCGCTGGATCGGTAAAAAGGTAACGGGCGTAAGCGGTAGCGGCGACTTCAGCGGTTACCTTGTTACAAGCGAGTTGATCGAGAAAATCGGCCAAGGTACGGATGATGCGAAGTCCGCGCTTGTGACGGAGCTGATTTATTCCGTTACCGATCCGGATAACGGCGGCACGTATCGCGTACGTCTTAAAGGCGTAACGTTCGATAGCATTCCGCTGATTACGTCGGACGTCGGCTCGATGGTCGAGAACGAGTTTCCGTTCACATTTACCGGCCATCAAATCATGACGCCGCTACGTAGTAACTAACGCTTAATGCACGCAATAAAAACGGAGTAGTACGCAATCAAACGCGGCTACTCCGTTTTAATTTAACTAAACGGAGGAATTACGAATGAAAACGAAATCTAACGCACTTCAGGCGCTGCTTGGCGCTAATAAATACGTTACACGCGACGTCCCGATGGCGCGGCTAGGCGTTAATTTTACGGTTAAGGCGGTTGACCGCGATGTTATCGAGCGAGCGCGCCAGGAATCGACGTTCGGCAACGGTAAGGGCGGCAAGGAACTGAATGCGGATATGTTTGCGGCAAATCTCATCGTTAAAACGTGCGCGGAACCGGACTTTTCCGACGCAGCCTTGATCGAACATTACGGAGCTGAAGACGCAGCCGATTGCGTGAGTAAGGCGCTATTGGACGGCGAGATTAAACGCCTATTCCAGAACGCGCTAGAAGTTAACGGTTACGGCGACGCGGAGGTCGACTTCCCAAACTAATTCGCGGCGACGATGAGGCGTTTTTGCTGCACGTCATATTCCAGCGGCACCATATTCCGCCTCACGTCGTGTATCAGCTTGATAAACGCGAAAAACGCTTTATGTACGAATCCATGCGCTACCAACTCGAAGAAGAAGCGCGCGAACGACGTAAAGCAGAAAGGAGATAACGCATGGCATTCGATTTAACGGCACATTTACGCATAGTCGACCAGGCTACGCGTCCTTTGCGTGGGATTACGTCTGCGCTGATGGGAACGGTCGGCAAGTTCGGGGCGCTTTCCGCTGCGGCGATCGGCGTATCTGGAGCGTTTGCGGGCATTTCCGTAGTAACGGACTCATTCAAGAAGGCGATGGACTTCGAGGCGCAGCTGTCGACGATTCAAGCGTTGACGGGCGCTACTGGCGAAGAGATGGCGGAAATGCAATCGCTCGCGTTGAAGATGGGCGCCAGCACGAAATATAACGCGATGGAAGCGGCGCAGGGTATCGAGGAGTTGTTAAAGTCCGGTTTATCGCCAGCAACCGTAAAGGCAGGCGGTCTAGAAGCGGCGCTCAACTTGGCGACTGCGGGCGGACTCGGATTAGCGGACGCGGCGGAGATTATGTCGACCGCGCTTAATGCGTATAAGGACGATAATATGAGTGCGGCGGACGCGGCTAATATACTAGCCGGTACGGCTAACGCTTCGGCTACTGGCGTAATGGACTTGCGGTACTCACTTGCGGCAGTTTCGGCGGTTGCGAGCGGGATCGGCATGTCGTTCCAGGATACGAATATCGCGATGGGCTTGTTCGCCAATAACGGACTCAAAGGTTCGGATGCGGGTACGTCGCTGAAGACGATGCTGATGAATCTATCGCCTGCTACGAAAGCCGCTCGGAGTGCGATGAAGGAACTTGGCATCATTACGAAGCAAGGAACGAATACGTTCTTTGACGCGAACGGCGAGTTAAAGGATCTAGCGAGTATTTCCGGTATCCTTCAGAAGGCGCTGAGCAAACTCAACAAGCAACAGCAGCAGGATTATTTGCGGGAGTTGTTCGGTTCTGACGCGATACGCGCCGGTAACATCTTGCTTAAAGAGGGCGCGGAAGGTGTTGCGAAGTTTCAGAAGGAAATGTCGAAGGTAACCGCGCTGGACGTTGCGAAGAAGAAGATGGACAACGCAGCGGGAGCGGTCGAACAATTTAACGGCGCATTGGAAACTTTGCAAATTTCTGCGCTTATGCCGACTATGCCGATAATTAAAGACTTCGCAATATCAGCCGCTAACATGGTCGAAAAGTACTCGCCAGCAATTACGGCGGCTGTACAGAAGGCGGTTGATAACGGTAAGAAGTATATTTTCGATAACTTCACGAATAATCCCGCTTTTAACCGGTTGCCTACGTTCAAGAGTAAGGTGGAATTCGTATTTGATACGGTACAGGCCTCGTTTGACGCATGGTGGGGCAGCTCAGGCCAATCCGCTTTTGAAGGCTACTCCGAAAAGATTACGAAGACACTCGTAGATTCACTCGAAGGCTCGTCCGAACAAATCGCAAGCGTCGGGCTAAGCATCGGAAAAAGCCTGATGACCGGTATTATGGACGGCATGCGCGAGTCGGAATACTTCGGATGGCTTATTAAGACGATTGATTTCGGCATGGCGTTTGATCAAGGCATGACTGACGTAAGTAAGGGTTTTTGGGACTTGGCGCTTTACCAGGAGTTAGGCGCAGGCGACGCAAAAGCCGCTAGGCGAGCGGAGAAAGAGCGAATTCAAGCGGAGTACTCAGCGTCACCTAAAGTTAGCCTTAATCCGATTGGCGGATTCAATTCCGGCGGATTGTCTGACCTGAAGAACGCCTATGCAACGAAGAATCCGTTCACGCAGCCAATGCCTGTTACGAATAATACGACAGTCACCGTAAATATGGGCGGCGCTACGATCCGCGAAGAGGCGGATATCGGTAAAATCGCGCGCAGTTTGTATACGATGATTTCTGACGCTAACAATGCGAACGCGAAGCCAGGCGGAAAACGGTTAGGAGGGGCTAGCGAATACTAATGGCGAAGAATCCGATACAGTTTCACCTCAGTTTTAATAACGGAGCTGAGCGTCTTCAGCTTCCGGTCAATCCCGAATCAATTTCCGTCTCTACTTCGCACGGTTACACGGACTTGGACGCAGCTCAGTTCGGCGAGTACACCGTCATCGGCCAGCGCCGACAAACGGAGTTCCGCTTCAGCTCGTTTTTCCCGCGTGACTACAACGCTACTTATTGCGCATATTCACCGTTACCTAAGCCGTGGAATTGCGTACACAAGATTCAACGCTGGATGCGGTCGGGCGAGCCGCTGCGTTTAACGGTAACAGGGACACCAATCAATCTCGCGGTAACGGTGCGCGATTTTACCTACGAACCGGAGCGCGGCGGCAATCCTGGCGATATCTATTTCGACTTATCCCTGCGCGAGTACCGGTTCGTAAGTTACCGCAAACTCGGTTACGCTGACGATAAGACGACGGTTACAACGGCGAGCGTAGGCCGAGCGGACACTGGCGAAAAGGTATCGAATTACACCGTAGCACGTGGCGATTCGCTGTTCAAAATCAGCGCGAAATCGGAAGTGTACGGAAACGGCGATAAATGGCGCGATATATACAACGCGAATAAGAAGCTAATCGGAGCGAATCCGAATATGATAACGCTCGGCCAAAAGTTGGTGATTCCGCGATGAATGTACCGCAGGACTTGCGCGTCCTCTATAACGGAGGCAATGGCGATATCTACATCGAAGAAATCACGCAGTCAGTCGAATGGTCAGGCGACGTTAAGCAGGCGTACCGTACGCTTCAGGTGACGCTTACTAATACGCTTGACGGCGTGAAACCTATCGCGGAGTTCCAGCTCGGCAAAGACCTCCGCTTGTTTTCGGATGGCATCGAGCTATTTCGCGGATTCATCTTCCGCCGCCAAACGGACCAGTCCGGTTCGATGACGCTTGTTGCGTACGACGAGAACGTATACCTCACAAAAAATGAGGACACGAAGAAGTTTATGAAGATGGCCGCGAGCCAAATTATCCGGAAGCTCTGCGTCGAGTTCGGAATCGCCATCGGCACAATCGCGGAAACGCCGTACGTCATTCCGAAGCTTATCCTGCGTGACATGACGCTATGGGATATGATGACAACGGCGCTGACGGTCACACGCAAACACGGAGGCGGGCGCTATTTCATCTATGCCGCGGACGGAAAACTCCACCTCGCGAAACGGACGGATCGGAAAGCCGCGTATATCATCGAGTCAGCTACGAATTTACTCGAAGCGTCCTATTCGCAGTCAATCGAAGACATGCGAAACCAAGTCCGCATTGTCGGCGGAGACGAAGAGAAAAAGCCAATTATAGCGGTCGCATCCGACCAAGCTTCAATTGAAGGTTACGGACTCATGCAGCATTTCGAGACGGGCGATTCCGACGCAACACAGGCGGAGATTACGAAGCTAGCAGCGGACAGACTCGCGGAACTCAACGTAATCGACGACGAAGCTGTCGTTACTGCGGAAGGCTACGACGACACGTACGCGGGCGTATCCGTTTATGTACACGATGAGATGACGCAGATTGTCGGCAGCTATTACGTGAGTAGCGACGTCCATACGTGGGCAGCCGGTATGCACAAGATGGTACTTACGTTGTCGGCGACGGACGATCTTCCGGAGTTGGAATACACGCCGCCAGCCGAGACGACGAAGAAAAAGACGAAAACTAAGAAGACGGAGGAGGACGCGGAATGAAACCAGAGGGAAGCGTAGCGCAGAAGCTACACGATGTTATACGGCAGATCGGCGCTAACAAGAATACGCAAATTGAACTCGGTACGGTCACGGCCGCGTCGCCAGCGTTTACCGTTCAGATCGACGGAACAAAGCTCGAACTTGATGCGGACGATTGCGTCGTAACAGTACGCGTCGCCGAAAGCGGGCTCGCCGTCGATGATCGCGTTATCCTAACGGAACTATCAGACGGCCAAACTTACGTAATCCTCGATCGATTGGGGGCGTTCTGATGGCGCTGAAGCCGTTTAATACGACGAGCGACCGCGTAATCACAGCAGACGTCACGCCGGAGCCAAGCCGTACTTACGATATCTTCGAGCAGCAATTAACCGCGATGATAGACGGTGAACAAGCGCTCCGCCAGTTTATACGCAAAGCGCTCGTAACGGCGCGCGATCAGCATCTCATATACGACACAGATTACGGTAATGAAATCGAATCGTTAATCGGACAGAACGTTAACAACGAACTATTTGACGCGGAAATCACACGCATCATCCGCGAAGCACTTATATACGATGACCGCATATTAAGCGTCGATGACTTCGTTATAACACGGAGCGCCGACGCTTGTTTTATTACGTTCGCAGTTGAGGCGGTTAACGGCGATATCATAACGGAAGGAGTGACGCTTTAGTGTACGAAGATCAAACGAAGGCCGCGATACTTCAACGAATGCTTGACGCGAGCCCTGCGGAGATAGACAAGCGGCAAGGTTCGGTTACTTACGATTTATTGTCTCCGGCAGCAATCGAAATGGCGCTCGCATACATCGAAATGGACAACGTTCTCAACTTCGGCTTTGTCGATACGACATACGGTCAATATTTAGACTTACGCGCGGCCGAATACGGATTAACGCGTAAGGTATCGGCTAAGTCTACCGGTACATTAACGTTTAGCGGAGCTGGAGGCGTAACGGTGCCGGTCGGAACTCGCGTCCAAACGTCAGCAGCAGGCGAGGAGCCGGTTTATTTTACGACAACCGCATCCGGTACGCTTACGGGACGGCCTGCGACTGTTACTGTTCCAGCGGAAGCTGACGAAGCAAGCGCGTCCGGCAACGTAGCGGCTGGCGCGATTAACACCGTTTTAGGCGGCTTGTCCGGCGTCGTTACCGTTACAAATAACGCAGCCTTTACGGGCGGAGCGGTTGGTGAGACGGAGGAAGAGTTTCGAGCGCGCATCCTCGAACGGGCGGCCAAGCCTGCGACGAGCGGTAACGCGAATCAATACCGTCAGTGGGCGCTTGAGGTTAGTGGAGTTTCGGACGCGCAAGTTATTCCGGTGTGGTCCGGTCCGGGCACGGTTAAGGTCGTATTACTCGCAGCAGATAAGACAGCGCCGGACAGCGGTACAGTGACGGCAGCGGCTTCGTATATCGAAAGTCTGCGTCCGATCGGCGCAACGGTTACGGTAGTAGGCGCGACTGAGATTCCGATTAACGTTTCGGTATCCGTCACACTCGCGCCAGGAGCAACGATAGAAGCCGTTGAAGCGCAAATAACGGAAGGCGTAACGGCTTACCTCGCGTCGATTGCCTTTAACGATAACCTCGTAAGGTATACGCGGATTGCTGCGGTCATTCTCGACCTTCCGCCAGTTGTGGATTACGAAGACTTGACGGTCAACGGCGGCATCTCGAACGTACTGATTAGCGCAGGCCAAGTCGCAGTACCTGGAACGGTGGCGGTAACGGAATGAGGACGCTAACGGAGATTCAACGCGATATGCACGATTATTTGCCGCGCTATTACGAGGATGTTCCGATCGCAACGAATATCATCAACAGGGAAACCGCCGAGGCTGCGCAGATTAATGCGGACATATACGACGTACTGGCGCAGTTTTTCGTTGATACAGCAACTTGGGCTTTACCGCGATGGGAGCGTAACTTCGCGCTGAAGACGGACGAAGCTAAGCCGGTTGAGCAGCGGCGAGCAGCGCTAAAGTCACGTATTCGCGGAGTCGGTACGGTGACTGCGGAGTTAATCGAATCTATCGCAGAGGCTTACGCCAACGGCGAAGTTGAGGTCGTTGAGGATAACGCGAATTATACGGTGAAGCTGACGTTTGTATCCGCGCTTGGTCAGCCGCCTAATTTCGCGGACTTAGAAGCTGCGATAAGAGACGCTATGCCAGCGCACTTGGCCGTCGAGTACGTGTTCTTGTATACAACGTTTGGCGCATTGGAAAATTACGCAGTTACGTTTGGCGATATCGAGACGGCCGGACTTACATTCGCGCAATTAGAAATATGGGAGGGACCGTAATATGCAGACGCTACCAAGCGGCATTAAAAAAATAGAAGCGTCCGATAACGCGACTATCGTTAATTTTAACGTCAACGCGGATTTATTGGACGCGAAGATAGCGGAGTTAAGTGCGTTAGGAACGGAAGTAGACGGAATAGGTGCGGACTTGACTGCGCATAAAGGATCGGGCGGAACGGCTCACGCATTAGCTACGACTGGCTCCGCTGGTTTTCAGAGCGCGGCGGATAAAACGAAGCTTGATACGATCGCAACGGGCGCTAACAACTACACACACCCATCAACGCACCCACCGTCTATCATCGTACAGGACGCGGGCAACCGCTTCGTAACTGACGCGGAAAGGACGACTTGGAACGCGAAGGCGTCAACGGCGGTTGCTTCTGCGGCCGTTAACGGACTCATGAGCGCAACCGATAAAACGAAGCTGGACGGAATCATGGCGGGGGCTGCTTATGTGGCGGGTACGTATACTGGCGATAACACAGCATTACGAGATATAGCACTCCCATTTACGCCTAGCGCCGTTCTTGTCATATTGAGTACGCTGTTCGGTCGGGTAGAGTACTGCGGATTCGCTATTGCAGGAAGTCCGGCATATAACGGAGCGCCTACGTACGGGCCCATCGTGCAGACGGCAACAAACGGCTTTAAGGTCGCTTACCGCGACGTAGGCTCGGTAAACTCACTTTACACGAATACGGCCGGAGCTGTGTATCACTACATCGCGTTCAGATAAGGGGGATAACGTATGATCGTACATGCAAACGGTAGCTACGAAACAGGCGAATGGCTGACGGCTGACACGTACCCGAACGCTTACTATATCGCAGACGATTCGGAACTAGCCGCAAAGGTTCGGACGCTGTATCCGTATTACACGCTCGTTACCGAAAACGGCGCGCTAATTGACGTAACGGAACGCGCCAAAACGCCGGAAGAAGAGGCGGCATTGTTACCGCAGAAATCACCGGAGGAGCTGCGAATCGAATCGCTCGAAGCGGATAACGTCGCGCTTATGACGGCGCTCGCGGACGTATATGAGCAGCTTATAGCGATACAAACAAACGAAGGAGGCGGCGCTTAGTGGCGTACGTATACTGCCGACTAATTAAGCTCGGCTTACGCAAATTGGAGGACGTACCGCAGCGGGATCGTGCCGCAGTCGAGACGTTACTTAACGCAGAGGAGGCGTCCGAATGAGCGGACAGATCATATTAAACGGAGGCGCTGGCGTAGCTGGCGCTTTTATTGCGTTCGCTTTCGGAGGCTGGACGGAGGCTCTCACGTTCTTATTAATCGCGATGGTGGCGGATATTATTACGGGCATCAGCGCTTCATTCAAAGAGGGACGCGGACTCAACTCCGCTATCGGTTCGGTAGGTGGCGCGAAGAAAGGCCTTATGCTTCTCGTCATCATCTTAGCGCACCGTATCGACGTGCTGCTCGGACTCGACAACGTAGCGATAACGGCAGCGACGTATTTCTATATCGCGAATGAGTTAATCTCCATAACGGAGAATTACGGTCGGTTAGGACTTCCCTTACCGGACAAGTTTCGCGAGATGATCGATGTTTTGAAGCGTAAAGGAGGCGTAAAGTAATGGCGACGTTAACACTTTCGGAAGTGAAAGCGAAGTCGGCAGCGCGGTTAAGCGGATTGTTGCCCGTTGTGAAAGCGGCGGCTGAAGCGTTAATTGAGCGGAGTTATAAACGCGGCGTGCCGATCGTTATTACACAAGGGCTACGAACGTATGCGGAGCAGGACGCTTTATACGCGCAGGGGCGTACGAAAGCTGGCTCGATTGTCACGAATGCACGCGCAGGGTACTCGTACCACAATTTCGGCGTAGCGATAGACTTCTCGCTGCTTTCGGAAGACGGCCGCTCCGTTTATTGGGATACGAAGCGAGACGCTGATAAGGACGGCATTGCGGACTGGAACGAAGTTGTAGCGGAAGCTAAGGCGCTAGGATTCGCATGGGGCGGCGATTGGACTTCGTTCAAAGACTATCCGCACTTCGAGATGACATTCGGGCTCTCAACGGCTCAACTACGCGCAAACATCCGTCCGACAGCGGCGCAGACTAGCGCGGTATTAGCGAAGGTTAACGCGATTATGAAGGAGGAACCGGAATTGAAAGTCGAAGATGCGAACGCGATTATCACGTTTCTGAAAGCGGAGTGGGCAGCGGCTAATGCGAAGAAGGACGAGCCGCGCAAGAAAGAAGCGAATAGGCTGGCGAATGTGCTGCGCGTGGCTAGCGGGCAGGAAACGCAGTAACCTGATATATACGAAACATATACGAGGTATCAAAAAAAAGGCGCTTACGTACGACCAAACGGAATGAGTCCGTAAGGTTTACGTAAGCGCCTTTTTCTGCGTTCATCTATTCGCAAGCTATTCCGTCTCGGTCACGATCTAGCTTCGTGCTGTATCCCGGATCACCTTCGTAAAGAGGCGCAGCTCCGGCCGCTCGGACAGCGGAACAATTCTTGTAATATACGAACTCTTCGACGGGTTCTATCGTAGGTTCAGGCGTTGGTTTCTCCGTCGGTTTAACAGTAGGTTTCGCGGTAGCTTCAGGCGATTCCGTCGGTTTAGCGGCTGATGACGCTTTAGCGGACTCTTTCGGCTCCATTACAACGAATTTAATACGCTTACCATCCGGATATTCTTCGAGCTGATTACCGACCCATGATCCGGCCCCGCGATTATCTTTCGGAGTTACATACGCGATATCCGCGCCTTCTCCGCCTTCTGCGCACATAGCCATCGGCCACTCGTCGCGGTCATATCCGTCTTTCGTATCAATGCCGCGTAACGATGCGTCGCGGTTCTCGTCGGCGCCGTTCCGGTCGATCGTACAAATAGCGGAATGGCCTGCGTTAATAGCTGCGATAATGTGGCGCGCCGTCTCCGGATAACGGTTGGACGGAAACGCTAATTCAACGTCAAAGTCTGCATCCGATTTCTGCGCGAGTGGCTCCGCTGTTGGTACGTTACTTGCTACCGGACTTTTCGTAGGTACGGACGCAGCCGTCTGCGCTTTGTCTTCGCTGCTTCCTCCGTTAATGATGCCGCAGACGATAAAGAATCCGATAACTACTCCGATAATTTTACCGCGCGTTGACTTCCTCATACATAATCCCCCTCTGTAATATACGTCACAAATATACTACATATGGCGCATTTTGGCGATATGTGGAAACGATAATTCTTGCGAAATTCGTGCGTATATATTATAGTAGAAGCACGTCAAGGGTGCGTACTATTTTGGGTGCGTACGACTGGTTTACGCCTGATTTACCGTATGATTGCACGTAGTCGTACGGGGAGAAACGAATAATACGCGGTCATAGTGCGTACAAATAGCGTTGTTACGCGGTTCTTTCGATTTAGGCAGACGCGCGCGACTCAAAATCGTGAGGGAAACCGTGGAGGTTCGAGTCCTCTCGCCGGCATTATATAAAAAAGCTCTTAAGGATTTTTAATCCTTAGGAGCTTTTTTATTTGTTTGGAAAGAAGCAGCTGCATACGTTTAAGTTTGACTTATTATATTTTTAGTGCTACTCTTTAGACACAAAAGACCCAAAAACGATAACTGCAAACCATAATGCACTTTAAGTATTATTTTCTCTTTATGAATAGTTTTTTGGTCTTTTGTGTATTTTAATGAAATAAAACAAATTAGATAAAGGAGTTGTTTACAGATGAAAGATACAATTAACAAAGTAGTTGCTTTGGCAATGGGGATTGCTGTTACAGGCAAGGAGCAGGTGGAAAAAACAATTGATGAATTAGTACAGAAAGGGCAGGTTAGTAAAGAAGAATCAAAAACATTAACTGAATCGCTTGTTCAAAAAGGGGAAGAGATGCGCCAGAGGATGGAGGAGCTTGCACAAGAAAGGGTAAAAGCGATTTTAAGTGAAAAACAGATAGCTACAAAAGATGATATTCAGCGAATTGAAAAACGGTTGGATGCTTTGGAACAGCAGCAATGATCGGCAGTGAACAGGAGGCTGGAATAGCTTGCAGCGAGGAAAACGAATCCGTCAATTACAGCGTTATCGAACGATTGCAACTACGATTGCCCGAAGCGGCTTAGGTTATGTATCGGATGGGATAGGCATACAAGAGAAGAATTGGTTTTTACGCAATCCTGAACGGGCAGAACTGCATACTAAAAGTATCGGAGAACGTATCCGTCTGTTATTGGAGGAATTAGGGCCTACTTTTGTAAAGCTGGGGCAACTTGCAAGCACAAGGCCCGATTTAATTCCTGCAAATATTATAGTTGAATTGGAGCGGCTTCAGGACGATGTCCCACCATTTCCTTATGAAGATGTTCAAAGAATTATTGAGGCGGAGCTTGGAGACTCCATTACTAACTTGTTCAGCTCCTTTTCCATTACACCAATTGCAGCAGCCTCCATTGGGCAAGTTCACAAGGCTACTTTAAGGGATGGAACCGAAGTAGTCGTTAAAGTACAGCGTCCAGGCATTCAAAAGCTGGTTGAAACGGATTTAAATATATTGGCTGACGTAGCTAAAGTAAGCGAGGGAGCATTTGAGCTTGCGCAGCATTACCGGCTTAATGAAATTGTCGAGGAATTGAGCAAGGCGCTTCGCCAAGAAATGGACTATTCCATAGAGGCACAGAGCACAGAAAAATTTATGATTAACAGCAAGAAACTGCCTTATATTTTTGTCCCGGTTGTTTATTGGGATTATTGTACGAAGCGTGTGCTTACTACAAGCTATGTTGATGGAATTAAGCTATCAGATCGAAAGCAGCTTGAACAGCTAGGTATAAATACAAAGTTGGTTGCGGAACGGCTGGCAACCGTGATTTTTCACCAAATTCTAATAGATGGGTTCTTTCATGGGGATCCGCATCCTGGCAATGTTATGGCGCTTCCTGATGGCCGGCTGGCATTGCTCGATTTTGGAATGGTAGGGCGACTATCTCCTCATACGAAAAAGCATTTTGCTTCACTCGTCATTGCTTTGCGTAATCAAAGCTCTAAAGGCGTCATCCGGGCGATTTCCTATATGGGTGTTATTCCAGACGAGGTGGATCAGGCCAAATTATATGCCGATGTTGATGAAATGAGAGAAAAGTATTACCAGGTGCCGCTTAATCAAATAAGTTTAGGAACAGCGATCAGGGATTTATTTTCGGTGGCAAATCGGCATCATATTCGAATCCCATCGGAATTGACGCTGTTGGGGAAAGCTTTGCTGACGATGGAGGGTGTAACTGTTGCACTCGATCCGAAAATTAGCATTTTCAATATTGCGGAGCCCTTTGGAAAAAAACTATTTATGGAGCAAATGGACCCAAGAGAAATATGGAAAGGACTGCTCGAGGATGCCCCTGATTATTTCGAGTTGGTGAGTGATATTCCAGCTGCCTTGAAGCAGCTTTCACTCGTTATCCGAAAAGGCAAATTGCGAATGGAAGTGGAGTCTCCCCAATTGGATACGTTGATGAAGAAAATGGATCGCATCAGCAACCAGTTATCCTTCAGCATCGTTCTACTTGCGCTCAGCCTCGTTATGGTCGGCTTAATTGTTGGAGCCGCACTCAATCACTCGCAATCGCTATTTTGGGGTTTGCCGGTTATTGAGATAGGCTTCGCAGTGACCTTGGCGATGTTTGTATATGTTATATACGCCATAATACGTTCAGGACGCTTCTGAATGCAGTGTCTGAACGATATGAGCAAAATCAGCTTTCGGCTTTCTGAGGGCGATTGTTGACGTTAAAATGAAGGAGTGATAGCATTAATAGTGTTTGTTGAAAGTGGAGGTAGGTTTATGGGGCTTACAAAACGCCGATTGCAATTTTTGAACCAACTGATGGAGCTTTACCAACGTACTCGATTACCTATACACTATGAAACTTTGGCTAAAGCTTTAGGCGTAAGCAAGTGGACAGCCTATGATATGATGAAAGAAATGGAAAAAACGGGCTTTGTATCGCGAAGCTATGAGGTAAACGATAAAGAAACGGGAAGGTCGCAGGTTGTTTTTGCGCCTACTGTCAAGGCGGCAGAATTGTTTCGCCAGGAGCGCTCTGACTTAGTAAATCCAGGCGACTGGGAAGCAACCGCCAATAAAATTAAGCAATTGCTAAACAGTATAAATCATATGAGTATTAATGAGCTGCTTCGAAAAATAGTAGATGAGATTCCTAGCAAAACAACGAATATTGAATTTTGCGGTTATATTACTGGACTGCTGTTAGCCTATTTAAGAAAGCTCGGAGGTAAGTCAGAGAAGCTTATTCATATTGTTGTCAATAAAACGCCGAGTGACCAGACAAGGCTGCTTCTATTTGTCGGCACCGTTATGGGGACGATTATTCAGACGGTTCAAGAAGAGCTTAGTCACGAGATTGCGGATCTGGTTACGGAATTTGTAGATATGATTCATAAGCTGGCGAGCAACGAGCAGCGTATGCTGGCTGATTTTGTAAAGGAGGCGTTCGCTTAATACGAGCTGCCTCCATTTTTTTGGTCTTTTGTAGAAAAAAAATTAGTAGTGCAGGATACAGGCTGGCGACAAAAGGAATAAGGTAACGGCTAGCGGCCTATCGTTAATAATCCAGCTGACGTTAGCTTAGACCGCCCATAACGGGATGTGGAACGTAAGGCTCCTCCAAGGCGGCAATTTCCTCAGCCGTTAATTTAACATCCAGGGCGGCTACAGCATCCGTCAAATGATGGGGCTTCGTTGCACCGACGATTGGAGCGGTAATCGAGTCTTTTTGCAGCAACCAGGCAAGCGCGACCTGCGCTCTAGGAAGTTCTCGTTTTTCGGCGATTTCAGCTACTTTATCTACAATTTTTCGATCGGCTTCTGCGGTTTGGACATACAAGGTTTTGCCGAACTCATCTGTCCTTGAGCGTTCGCTCTCCTGCTCCCAATCCCGAGTCAGGCGGCCGCGGGCAAGCGGGCTCCACGGAATGACACCGATCCCGTCTGCTTTGCAAAGGGGCAGCATTTCCCGTTCTTCTTCGCGGTAAAGCAGATTGACATAGTTTTGCATCGAGACGAAGCGGGTCCAGCCGTTCCGCTCCGCAGCCTGCTGCATTTTCATAAACTGCCAGGCATACATGGAGGAGGCGCCAATATAGCGGGCTTTTCCGGCCTTTACAACATCGTGGAGCGCTTCCATCGTTTCTTCAATCGGCGTACCATTGTCAAAGCGATGGATTTGATACAAATCGATATAATCGGTGCCAAGCCGCTGCAAGCTGTGATCAACCTCCGCCATAATGGCTTTGCGCGAGAGGCCTGCTCCATTGGCGCCGGGACGCATGCGGCCGTGAACCTTGGTTGCGATTACGACGTCGTCGCGGCTAGCGAAATCTTTTAAAGCCCGGCCGACGATTTCCTCGCTTGTCCCATCTGAATAAACGTTAGCCGTATCAAAAAAATTAAAGCCCAGCTCAAGCGCCTGCTTAATGTAAGTTCTGCTCGCATCCTCACCTAAAGACCAAGGATGCATCCCGCGATCAGGAGCCCCATAGGTCATACAGCCAAGCGCAAGCCGTGATATTTCAAGGCCTGTTCGTCCAAGTTTCGTATATTCCATGTTCTATTAAGCCCCTTTCGGATTAGAAAATCACTCGATTTGAAAAAAAACCATTTTCCATAAGAGGCGTTGTTGCGCAGCTCTAGTGGAAAATGGTCTTTTGCGAATTGATTTAGAAATGATTCCAATGTGTAACGTCATTAACATCCAGACGGGTAGTCGGGTGGCCAGCCTCGGATGCTTTGCCAAGGGCAATCAGCATGACATTCGTATATTGGTCAGGCACATTCATCAGCTCGCGGAACTTCGCTACGTCGTAGCCAGCCATCGGTACGGTATCGAAGCCTTTGGCACGCGCAGCCAGCATCAGCTGCATTGACACAAGACCGCCGTCAACGAGTACAGAGGAGAGCAGACGTTCAGCAGGAGCATTAGAATAGAAGCCTGTCATATTCGTTCTGAGCTTGTCGGCAGCTTCACGAGTCATATAGCCAGCTTCAATTGATTTTTCATAGATGCGCTCGGCATGTTTATAAAACTCCAAATCGGCCATAACGGCAATGACAGCAGAAGAAGTTACAATTTGCTCTTGGTTGAAAGCAATAGGAAGCAGCTTTTGCTTCGTTTCCTGATCCGTAATAACTAGAAAACGCCAAGGCTGCAGGTTGCTTCCGGATGGCGCAAGAACCGCATCAGCGATAATATCGTGAATTTCTTCCTGCGTCATTTTAACAGTTGGATCATATTTGCGAACCGAACGGCGCTCGCGGATAACCGTGCTGAATGAACTTTCAGAATTAGACAAGAGTGACACTCCTCTTCGCAGATCAAATGCGTTCATCATTCGGCATGAAACTGCCAAAAGAGAACGATGAACTGTACTATTTTTATGTACAGTATAATTGTCGGCAGAGCCGATTGTCAATTGTTATTCTAAGCCGTTCTCTTCACGGATTTTGTACAAGCCATGAACGAGCGGATCTGCTGGGTCGCGATTCATTAAATGAAGCGTGAGCAAGTAGGCGAAAGGCATCGCACATACATTGTTGCCATCCGTAATTGCAGGGAATCCGGCTTCGATAACCGGGCCAATTTGCTCATTCATGTCCAAATCGACATAAACCTGCTCAGGACTGAACTCTTCCCGAACCGACTTCGCGCAATGCGGCACGATATATTCGTCGAACAGCTTCTTGGTGTCATCTTCGGTTTGGGGAGGCGTCTGAAGCGGCTTGCTGTTACCGCTGTCAATCATATCGATATAGAAGGAAGCGAGCCATTGGCTTGCCCTCTCAGCATCCTTATGCTTTTCAAGCAGTTCATTAATAAAGAAGCCGCAAGCATATTCCTTATCGGTATCCGCCTCTTTCAAGCGGTAGGCAAACAAAGGCCCGTAGTTGGGATTGTTAATAATCTGTCCCTCAACCTGATAAGCATCAAACTCGGCTTGAAGCATTTGGAGCGTGCGAGCATATACCGCCAAAATAATTTGTTTCGCTTCTTGCTCTTGTGGGTTCTCGCTTTGTTGTTCCTCTTCGCTTACTTCGTTTTCTGTGGTCATAATTGACCTCCTTCCCAGTTCCTATTTTACCATTTCTAAGAGTTTGGTTTCCACTTATTGTTGTGCCAAATGATCAGGCGTTTGTTTCCAGTTGCGGTAAGCGCGCGGAGAAACGCCATAAACCTTGCTAAACTGCACTGCAAAGTGATTATAGTTTTGATAGCCTACGTCAAAAGCGATTTCAGAAGCGCTCCGTTTCGTATGCTCCAGCAGCAGGGCTGCTTGACGAACACGCATCCGGTTATGCATATCGATGATCGAATAGCCGGTTGAAGCTTTGAATAGATGGGATAATCTGGATGGAGAGAGCCCGATCGTATGAGCCAGCTCTCCAATAGAAAGCGGCTGAGTCATATGAACGGCGAGCAAATGCATCGCTTCTTCAATACGGGCATCCGCTGTGCTGTTTATCTGCTGGGCCAGCAGCAGCAAAATTTCGCGCAGCGCATTTTCGCATAAAGATTCGCCATATAGGCTGCTTGCCAGCGAGTCGGTCAATATCCGCCGAAAAGCCCGATAAATTCGTTTGCCCGCTGAGGGCTGGCGAATCGGACAGGAAATCAGATTGGTGGCGGGGAGCAGACCCGTTTCAGCTATCACATCGGGAAAATGAACCCACACAAACTGCCACGTGTTGCCCGCCGCTGTTCCATATTCATGCATGCAGCCTGGCCGAATGAGCGTCAGCTCGCCCGGCAAGCAGCGCTGGCGCGAAGCATCGGTCAGTGCAAAGCCTTCGCCTTGCAGCGTATAAAACATTAGCCAGTCGCTTCTGCCGTGAGGCCGCACCGTATGATAATGATCGTTTTCCGAAAAATGGCCTGCAAAAATAACGGACTGCTCGGCAGCATCCTTGCTCTGGCGTCTGTCCCAATCGTTTCGCTTCATGGCGGCTCCATCCTTTCCAAAACAGCTTTGCAGAATACAATTAGTTTACCTTTTTGCTGCCGTCTTGGCTATTGCTCTGAAAACCAGCTAGTAGAGCGCAAATAAAGTGGGGAAAAAAAGTGGCATAAACGCTCTTATTTTTAAAATAGCATAATTGATGTAGTTTTCAGTATGATTGTTCATTCCTCCATGAAGCGTTCTCGCCCTATACTTGTTTTATCAAGCAGCACCCATTAAACCTTAAAAATCAGGCACGACACAGTGCCGCTATGTGAAAAAGGAGCGAGGCCATATGACATTTGGTGCCCTGACATTAACGGCTGAACAGCTGGAGCAATACCGTCGTGACGGGTATGTAATCGTCAAAAATTTATTCAGCGAGCAGGAGCTTGCCGAAATCGATTCCACCTTTGAAGGGATTAGCAAGCAGAGCGTTCCCGGTTATTTTGAGCCTGATCTGAGCGAGGAGGCGACCGATCCGCTGAAGCGTTATCCTCGGGTCATGCATCCCCACCGCTTCAATGAGACGGCAAAAAAGTATATGCTGCACCAGCCGGTGATGGATGTATTGAGGGATTTATATGAAGAAGAGCCTATCGCCGCGCAAAGCATGTTCTATTACAAGCCGCCTGGCTCGCGGGGGCAGGCGCTGCATCAGGATAATTTTTATTTAAAGGTGGAGCCGGGCAATTGTATTGCGGCATGGACGGCGATTGATGCGGCGGATGAGGAAAATGGCGGCATGCTTGTCGTGCCGAAGACGCATGATTATGAGCTGTCCTGCCCGGAGGAGGCGGATGTGACGGAGTCGTTTACACGGCATTTTGTAAAACCGCCGAAGGATAATAAGCCGGTTCCAGCAAGGATGGAGCGGGGAGATACATTGTTTTTTAACGGCAATCTTATTCATGGGTCGTACCGCAACAAAACAAAGGATCGGTTTCGGCGCGCTTTTATATGCCATTATGCGAATGAATCTGCGACGCATATTAGCCATTTTTACCGCCCGCTGTTTCGTGCAGATGGCAGCATGATCGATCGGGAGAACAATCCGGACGGGGGGCCGTGCGGCATTGAATATGAAGCCAATTACCCGCATTGACCGGAAGCTGAGCGTTCAGATGTCCTGGTGGGGCATGGAGCAGGTGCCTGATTTTGCTGCCGATACGACAGCGGAGAAAATAAGGCGCATTGCAGGCGCCGGATTCGACGGCATAAATGGTTTTATTCCAGAGCCGGAGCATGTGGCGGAGTGGAAAGAGCTGCTGCCGCAGCATCAGCTTGAGCTTAGTGTTAATGCGTATCCTGCAAGCGCAGCGGAAATGGAGAGCTTTTTGGAAAAAGCGGTGCGCTTTGGCGGCATTTCTTTCATTAACGCACAGGTCATGACGCCATTCGTAACGGGAACAGAAGCCGAAAGCTTGCTTGGCGCGATTAAAAAGCTGTCCCGTCAAGCGGGCATTCCGGTTTATGTCGAGACCCATCGGGGAACGATTACGCAGGATTTAATTCGCACTGCACGCTATGTGCGAAATTTGGGGCAGCTGGATCTGACGATTGATTTTTCCCATTATGTGCTGGCTGGCGAAATGCGGAGCGTTCGGCCTGAGGCCGAGGAACTGCTCCAGGAACTGCTCGTGCATACGAGCAGTATTCATGCCCGCGTGTCGAATGGGGAGCAAATCCAAATCGGCATGGAGCATGAAGAGGCGAAGGCGATGCTGCCGCTTTTTGAGCGCTGGTGGCGCAAAGGGATGGAGCAATGGCTCCTGCGTTCGCAGACAGGGGACAGCTTTCCGTTCGTCTGCGAGCTGGGGCCGCCGCCTTATGCGATGACCTGTCACACAGGAGAGGACAGAGGTGAGGGGACAACAGTTGAGCTAAGCGACCGCTGGCGTGAATCGCTGCTGTATGCCGAGCGGGCGCGCAGATTGTGGGATTCCTTAGCTTGAGCCTAGGGTGCGGCGTGTTGTTGCAGCAATATAATGAAAAAGCGTCGGTACAAGTAGAAATACTTGCTGTACTGACGCTTTTTGTATGCTGTTTAATGACCTTATTGTTAACAATGAAGAAGTTGAATCATATGTTTGCTTGTGAAGTGCGTCGATATAATAAATAGCAGAGAACCTATCGCCTGCTTTTCGAGAAATATGCTACATGGATAGATTGGTTTCCAAAAGCGGCTTATTAGGATCGGCGATGCTCAGTTGCGTAATATGCTCAAGGTGCGAGTACAAGTACAAGTACAAGTACAAGTACAAGTACAAGTACAAGTACAGGTGCAAGTACAAGTGCGAGTGCAAGTGCAAGTGCAAGTGTAAGTACAAGTACAAGTACAAGTACAAGTACAAGTACAAGTACAAGTACAGGTGCAAATGCAGGTGCAGGTGCAGGTCCAGGTCCAGTTAGAGTTAGAGTTAGAGTTAGAGGTTGTTATTTCGAATAACAGTCCTCCTTCGGTAAAATGGATCACTCTGAACTTTGTTCGAGGACTGTAGATCCGCTATTTCTGCGATTTTGTTCATTTGGGAGCGCATGCGGACAGGAAAGTCGTTATTGCCTGAATAATCGAGTAAATACTAGCAATTTGCAGCTATTAACTGCTCCTGAGTCCGCGAGCACCTTCATAAACCGTTGATTTTAAAAAATAGCGGCCCCTGAGTCCGAGTCCGCCGGAAGTCAGGATGATAGCGTGTCCTGCTTATTTTTTAATTAAAAGCGAAGCTTGTAAGTACGGGCACGCAGTTGACCGCTTGCTATGTCCATTATTTGAAGCTTAACAAGTTCATGCAGGATACGTCTGGCCTGTCGGTCACTTACCCTAAGATGGCTGGCGAGTTCCAAAGGGGATATTGGACGCAAAAGGCGGCGAGCAAACCGAACGGTTTCGGCTTCAAGCCAGGATAATGTTGAAGGAACGTCGGTGGCAATAAATTTCCCGATAAAAGCTAGAACGAGCTGCTGGCACTGTTTTGGCTCATCGACGATAGAAGGATAAGCAATCGGAAGAAACGTCCACCCATCCAGTGACAGCAGGCAATGGCGTCGGCATAAATCTTTAAAGCGTCTTACATCAAGATCTCTGGCATGAGGGCCATACCCTTGAATTTCTATTCCGCCTTTTGCGCCACCGGGCATATAGGCAAGATCCAGATAACGGTAGCCATTGCTGAAATCACGCACCTCCCACTCAGGAAGCAAGTGATTAAAATGACCGACAGCGGGAAACCACACGTGCCGAAGGAACTCTTGCGTACCATGACCGAGCCCTTTATGAAGAAGCTCCAGCCTGCGAGGGTTGGTTTCATTTTCAAGATTATTCTGCATCCAATCATGATATTGCTGCTCAAAACGCGGCATTGTGTTTTCCTCCTTTTTGCTTGAATTAGATTTGTTAATTGGTAACTCTACGCATTAAAAACAAAAGCCGCCTCCATACAGACCATCCCAATTACTCAATCAGGATGTTCAATGTATGGAAGCGGCGTGTTCTTCACGATCTATATGCTGTTATTATATCGTGAGCCTTTCAAATGAACAATCCATCATTTTTCCTCAATCACGGTTTCTTCAAGCTCGGGCCATAACCGCATCATTTGCTCGACATTCCAAAATGCTGCTTCAGCAGCCTTTCATAGTCCCCCATATCGATCTGCTCTTTTGTTAAAACGCCGTCCTTCCATTGCGTGAAAGAAGTGTCGGTCAAAGTTACGCTTCCATCATCTGTTATTTGTGTAATCAATGGCTGCTTATTAAATCGGGATTCGGGATGCTCAAATACAATTTGGCGGATGTCATTACATTCCGTTAAGTCAGCCAGCTGTTTTTGAGAATCGAAGGCATAGCCGACTTTCCAATCGGTATCTTTATGCTTCAGCTTCATTTCAAGAAGGTAGTCTCCATGCTCGCTATCTTCTTTTTTTATGCGAAATTGGCCGTTGCTTGACGTTAGCGTTTCGCCTGTTAAAGGAACAGGCTTTAACGGCAAATTTCCTCCAAAGCCCGAATCTAAAAGATAGGTTTGCTCCTCATAAGTAAGCAAAATCGTTAAATGCGTCCTTCCCAGCGTGAAATACGCTTGCGTATCATGATTGTAGACAACCCCGCGCGCCAAAACCGCGTTAAATCCATTTTCGATCAAAAAAAGATAAAGCAGCGCATTTATTTCATAGCAAAGCCCGCCTTCTTGATCCTTTAGAATTTTTTGAACGACGTATTCTTTCGTTATAACAGCGCTGCTTTTTCTAATTATATTTAAATTTTCAAAAGGCACGGTTTTTGCCAGTCTCTCAAGCACGTAGGCTAAGCGATCGAAAGTAATAACCTCGCTTTCTGGAATCCCTACTTTTTTGCGAAATAAAGCGTTCAGTTCACTCATCGTCCACGCCTCCAAAAGGTTTCTCAAGCCGCAGCGCAGCTTGGAAATGTGGGATTAGGCTCACGAGCCTTAATCCGTTATTTGAAGGATAAACCGAAATCGCAGCCTGAACAATGTGGAATGCTGAAAACTGTATGGATACAGTTTTTTCTGGATTCGCAATGTGCCATAACTGTCCCTATACTTATAGGTTAATAGATGGAGCGTAAGCTTAGAACACGTTGGCAAGGAACTCGCTGACTACTTGATAAAAACGATACGGATCATCCGAATGGACACCGTGGCCACATGGTTCAAAAATTTCAAGCTTTGTGTTTGGTCTTCGCGATACCATCCGTTCGGCTTGGTCTGCGTTTAATACGAAGCTTTTTTTACCATGAATAAGTAAAATAGGACAACGGGAAGCTAGCCAGTCGTCCCACCAAACCCCATTCAAGTTTTGCTGAGAAATGACCATTCCTTTTAAATCGCAGCGGAAGCCCCAGCCTCTTTCATCCTCAAACACGCTTTCTGAGAAGTAATCAATTGCCTTAATGCCAGCATGCTCAAGCGATTTTCTCAGTTCCTGCAGGGATGAGGAGCGCGTGGGGAGTGCCTCGGCAAAGGACAAGTCGGCGTTAATTTCGACACCGATGTCCTCGACAATAACAGCATGGACAAGCTCAGGGTAGCGTGCGGCAAACTGATAAGCGTTAACTCCGCCTAAGGAATGGCCCAATAGGGTGACCGGTTGTCCGCCAAGCTCTATGCGAATCAGGTTCAGAATATCCTCCAAATAGCTTTCCCTTGAATAATCCTTATCCTGAGGATGCTCACTCCAGCCATGCCCACGTTGGTCTAAACCGATAACTCGCCAATCCGTGCATTTGGACGCCAGCTCCGAATAGGTTCTAGCATCATTCATATGCCCGTGCAAAGTGAGCAGGATATGGCGGCTCTCTCCGCCAAAGTCGAGATAAGAGAGCGTATGATTGCCCGATTTGAAATATTTTCTTGCCGCCGTATCCATGTCCTGAAAATGTTGCATGCTATTTCCTCCTCGTATTTTTTTGGATAGCAGTCCACTTGATTTCACATCAACGATAACAGATAATAGTGACAACTATTGTCATAATTAAATAATCGGAGTGTTCGAATGGCTAAATCCAAAAGACTTATGGAATTAATGATGGCTGTCAATCACAAACGCAAGTTTACCGTAAAGGAGCTTTCTCAAGAGTTTGGCGTCTCGCAAAGAACGATATTAAGGGATTTGCAGGAATTGAGCGAATTAGGGGTACCGTTATATTCGGAGGTGGGGCCTCATGGCGGCTACCGTGTGCTGAAGGAAAGAATATTGCCGCCGATTGCCTTCTCCGAGGAGGAAGCCGTCGCAATCTTTTTCTCCATTCATGCCCTTCGCCACTATTCATCGCTTCCATTTGAAGCCGATGCTTCTTCGGCATTGCGAAAGTTTTACCACTATATGGCCCAGGATACCCGGGAACGTATTGATCAAATGAAGAGCCGTGTTGATTTTGTATCTCCTGCGAGGCAGGCCCAATCCCCGTATTTATCGATGCTGCTCGATGCAGCTATCCAGCAGCAAGTGCTGCTCATTGATTACGAGTCCTCGGAAAAACGATCAAGCCGCGAGGTACAGCCAATTGGCATCTATACAAGGAACGGTTTATGGTACTGTCTCGCCTATTGCTTCCAGAGCGATGATTTCCGTTTGTTTCGCTGTGACCGAATGGTTGCTGTGGTAGCTTCAACAGTAGAACCGCGGGATTTTAGGCATGTTCACCTTGAAAATAGGCAAGCGAAGGGCGTAATAGAGCAGGATGCTGTGGCACTTTATGCCGAACTTACGAAAGAGGGGGTGCAGATGTGCGAGGCGGAGCCTTGGCCGGTGCCCAAGCTTCACATTCGAAGCGATGGAACCGGCTGGCTGGAGGGCAGTATCCCGAGATGTGACCTGCTGTTTTTTGCCAAGTTTTTCATCAGCTTGGGACATGTTGTGACGATTAAAAATTCGCCAGAGCTGTTGGATTGTATAAAAAGAACCTTATCTGAGCTGATGGCCAAATATGATTAAAATGAGCTTTCCTAGTTCAACTTATATAGCCAGTAACCAGAACAAGTTCAACCGGTTTTTGAAGGGTCGCACTCAATCAGCCCCTGAAGCATGGCAAGCCTCCATTATATGTTTACGAGACAGGCCTCTGTCGTTAGGGCCTGTTCCTGTCGGATGATACACTTTGGTGCACAGCTCGATGCTTTCTCGGCGAATAACTTGCAGCGCTTGTCCGAGCACCGCTTCTGCCCTCGTCTCCGAATAAACATCCGCTGTGTCGAACGTCGTAATTCCCGCATCCCATGCAGACAGGAGCGCTGCGTTCCGGCAGGACCAGCTTACGGGCTTGGCACAGCAAACATCTATCATCTATTGGATTGACGATGCAGGAAGGCGATTATTATAATTGAGCTATGATAACCCCAATATTGGCTACAAAACTATATATACCGGTGCCGCGCTCGAACGCTGTACTGCGCCCCCGTCTAATTGAACGGCTAAATGCAGGCTTGCACCGCAAGCTGACGGTCATCTCGGCTTCCGCGGGCTTTGGCAAAACAACGCTCGCCAGTGAATGGGTCAGAAGCTGCGGAAGGCCCGCATGCTGGCTGTCACTGGATGAAGGGGACGACGATCCGCTCGCTTTTATGCTTTATTTGCATGCTGCTTTGATGACGGTCGCGCCGAATTATGGCGTTGGCCTGCTAAAGCTGCTCCAAGCTCCCCAGCCTCTGCCCATTGAAACGTTGGTCAAGGCGCTGCTGAGCGAAATCGCCTCGATTACTCACCCATTCCTGGTTGTACTTGATGATTTTCATAAATTAGAAAATAAGTCGATTTATCAAGCGATCACTCTTCTTCTTGAACACTTGCCGCCACCTATGCATCTTGTAATTGTCACCCGTGAGCTTCATCACTTGCCTATGGCCCGCCTGCGTGTGCGGGACCAGCTAACCGAGGTGCGCGCTGCCGATTTGCGCTTTACGCTGCCCGAGGCAAGCGAATTTTTTGAACAGGCGATGGGGCTGAGCCTGACGACCGAACAAATGGCCATGCTGGAGAAGCGCACAGAAGGCTGGGTGGCAGGAATGCAGCTCGCTGGACTATCCATGCAGGGGCAAACGGATACGTCCGGCTTTACTGGCTCATTTACGGGCAGCCATCCGTTTGTGCTGGATTATTTGGTTGAAGAAGTGCTGCAGCAGCAGCCTGCAGCCATTCAGCATTTTTTGCTGGGCACCTCCATGCTCGACCGTTTTTGCGGCCCGCTTTGCGATGCTGTGCTTCGCCCAGAAAACGGGGAAAGGGGCTCATTTTTCGAAACCAATCCCGAAGCCGATTCCCAAGCAAATGGGCAAACGACTTTAGAATATTTGGAGCGTGCTAATCTGTTTATCGTCCCGCTGGACAACGAGCGGCGCTGGTATCGCTATCATCATCTGTTCGGCGATTTGCTGCGGCAGCGGCTTGCCCAGGAGCAGCAAAGTAGCTCTTCTGTGGGTGCGGCAAGCGAGGGCGTAAATGAATCGCATCGGCGGGCAAGCAAATGGTATGAGCTTAACGGCTTTGTACTCGAAGCCTTTCACCATGCAGCAACCGCTCAGGACATTGAAGGTGCTGCGAGACTGCTGGAGGGAGATGGCGTCTCCCTTATTTTTCGAGGGATGGTCACTCCTGCGCTGAAATGGCTGGATTCGCTGCCGGAGAAGGAGTTTGCGGCACGTCCCTCCCTATTCGTGCTCTATGCTTCGGCACTGCTGATGACGGGACAATTAAGCGGTGTTGAACAGAAGCTGTTAGCTGCTGAACAGCTTTTGCAAGCAGATGCCCGCCAAGATGCGAAAACCCGTGATTGGATCGGTCATACAGCATCGATTCGCGCCACGCTTGCGGTGAGCAAGCACCAGCCAGACATGATTTTGGCTCATTCTCGGCGTGCGCTCGACTATTTGCATCCAGATAATCACCCTGTTCGCACTGCTACGACGTGGACGCTCGGCTATGCGTATCAGCTTCAGGGAGAATATGGCGCTGCGGGCAGGGCTTATGCTGAAGCGTTGGCCAGCAGCAAGCGGATCGGGCATGTCATCATTTCGTTTATGGCGGCGATTGGCCTTGCAAGCATTCAAGAAGCGGAAAATTTGCTTGATACGGCGGCAGGGACTTATCGTCATGCGCTTGAATTGGCGGGAGAGCCGCCGCTGCCCGCAGCAGGCGTAGCCTATTTGGGCTTAGCCCGCATTTATTACCAATGGAACGAGCTGAATACCGCTGAGCAGTATGCCCAAATAGCCCTTCCACTTACGCAGCAGCTGGAGCATACAGACCGTGCCATTGAGGTCGAGGTATTTCTTGTACGCTTGCTGCTGGCGAGAGGAGACGTCGGCGGTGCGGCTGCACTGCTGGCAAAGGCGGAGCATGCAGCACGCCAGCATCAGCATTTTTTGCAAATGCCGGCCATTGCAGAGGCGCAGGTGCTAGTGCTGCTTCGCCAAGGCAGCACCGAAGCGGCCGCCCGGCTAGCGGCAAAAAATAAGCTTGCGATCAGCGAGGCAAAGTGTGAATTAGCCCAAGGAAATCCAGCCGCTGCGCTTGCGATTTTGAAGCTGTGGCGGGAGCACGCAGAAGCGAAGGAGCTGCCGTATGAACGGCTCAAGGCAAGTGCGGCACAAGCCGTCGCTTGGTATGAACATGGCGATAAGGCCAAAGCCACGGCCATGTTGACCGAAGCGCTGGTGCTTGCTGAGCCCGGCGGCTTCGTTCGAGTTTTTGTCGATGAAGGGCTGCCTATACTCAAGCTGCTGCGGGAGGTCGTTGTCCGAGGAACTGGCTCAAGCTATCGGAGTCAGGTACTGGCTGCTTGTGAAGCCGAGGCGAATATAGGCAAACTAAGCCAGGCAATTCCGTCAGGCCAAGAAGGCAAGGAAAGCAAAGAACGGCTGAAACACGCCTCTGAGCCGCTTATTGAGCCATTAACTGGAAGAGAGCTGGAGGTGCTGCAATTGATTGAGCAAGGGCTCTCGAACCGCCAGATCAGCGAGCGGCTTTTTCTCGCCCTAAGCTCAGTCAAAGGCCATAACCGCAACATATTCGACAAGCTGCAGGTCAAGCGGCGAACTGAAGCGGTAGCCCGCGCCCGCGAGTTAGGACTATTTTAATGAAAAATAAAATCGTTTGGTGTAATGCCGCTATAGCAGCTAACTATTTTTCAATAGGCGCTCGGCAAGCGATGGGAACCAGCGCTGGATAGTCTTTAGCCATTTCACTTTGCCAATCGGCACCTCCAAGCGATTATTTTGAAAATAATCCATAAATTGCGAGGCTAACTCATCTGGCGATATTTTGTTTTTCCCTCTGCCTTTTGTCATTGCCGTATCAACGATAGGCGGGATGATTTCGAATACTTTTACGTTCGTATTTTCCAGCTGATAGCGGAGGGATTGGGAAAATAGATGCAGCCCCGCCTTCGTCGCGCAATAAACGGGAGCAGATTTTTTCGGAACGAGGCCTAAACCAGATGAAACGTTAACAATTGCGGCCTCATGCTGGCGGGCAAGCAGCGGCAGCAGCTTGGAGGCAAGAACAATATAACTGCTCGATTAAAGCCCGTCCCAGCCGTTCCCAACAAATATGACGGTCATACAACGATTGAAAATCCTTATACGGAATAATTATTAATTCGCTATCCATCAATGCCTGTATGGAAAAAAAAGCAGGGACAATCTCCAGCAAAGAGCTGTAAGCCGCGATAAAATCATTGTTAGCGCAAAAGCTTTTATTGAACTCCACTCCGTCAGGCGTTGTATAATACAATCGAAACAGTCCGCTGACGCATATACCGATGCAGTCTGCCTGTTCTCCTTCTCGAATAAAATGGCTGTTTTTTGCAATGGATTTGTGCACGGCTAACCGCTTGAAGGCTTGCTCTTCCTCTTCAGGAATAGGCGAAATTTGTTGCAGCCTGGTAAATATAGATTCCCACCTATGCGTCATAAAGAAATGGCTCCTTGCTAAAATGGAATGATTGTATACAGCGATCATATAAAGCTATAAAGAGATAAATGGTTTTATGCTTTCTTTTAATGAGGTGGATGGACGACCGATTAGCTGCTCCAAATCGTTGGAGGTGGATGAAGCATCGATTTTGCGGAGAAAGCCGTATATCCAATTTTGGATGGTGGCGTCTTGCTGCAAGGAAACAGGCCTGCGGGCAAGCTCGGCCATCGCAGCAGTCAAATCGCTGAACGACCATGGGCTGGATGCCGTAAGCTCGTAGGTTTTGTTCAAATGGCCGGGTTCAGCAAGAACGGCCGCAGCAGCTAGAGCAATATCTTGCCGCGGAATGGAATTAAACAGCCAATCTCCGGGAGGCACACGCAATTCTCCGCGTTCAATAGCCGTCTTTAAATCAAGGGTGCCAATAAAATCGATATACAAGGCATTCCGTAAAAAAGTATAGGGGATACCTGTGGCTTGAATGGCATGCTCGGTAGCTAAATGCAAGTGAGGGAGCGGAATCGAGCTTTTTTCCGGAAAAGCAAAGCTGGTATAGAGCAGCTGCTCGACCTTTGATTTTTTGGCTGCTTCAATGACATGGGTATGCTGGCGCATACGAATCGTATCATCAGGATGGGAGCTTGAAATGAATAGCAGCTTGGATGCGCCTGCGAAGGCGGATTCAAGAGAGTCGGGGCGATCATAATCGCAGTAACGTACCATAATCCCCAGCTCCTCATAGGGCATGGCTGTTTCGCGAGATCGAACGCATGCAATGATCTGGTTCATTGGAACTTTGTGAAGCAGTTGATTTAAAATGAGAGTCCCCAGCTTGCCGCTTGCTCCTGTTATGACGATTGACAAAAATACCACCCTCTCCTATAGAAAGTTAAGCCCTTAACTAAATGGGCGAAAAGAGCGTTAGCCCTTTTTCAACTTCGTTAATAAAGCTAAAAGCTGATGTAATTCATGCTCCTCCAGCGCTTGCATTTTTTCGGCAATTCCTTGCCGGTTCTCGGGCAAATATTGCAGCAGCAGGCTCTGCCCCTCATTGGTTATCGAGATGACGGATTTTCGGCCATCCTTGGGATGAGGCTCCCGGCGAATGTACCCATCGCTCTCCATTGGTATGAGCAGCAGGCTGATATTCGATTTGGTGACGCCGATTTTGGCTGCAAGCTTGGAGGGAAGGATGGTGCCCCCTGCTTTCATGATTTCAACTAAAAGGCGCATCCTGGCTCCATTAAGTCCTTTGGATTGCCAATATTTCTCCGATACCTCGACTAGCCTCGCCGTTGTTTCAACCAATGAAAAAAACACCGAATTATGAAGCGGCAAATCGAGTACATATTGCTGCAAGTCTTTCATAGAATCACCTTCACGGAATATGGTTAAGTACTTAACTAAATACAACGTACTATATTGAAGGATAGATGTCAATAAAAGAAGAATCAGGCTAGTTGGTTGTACAACCGTACCGCCCAGCGTTATTTTAGATACCCTACTTAAGTAGCTACATGACGGATTACCATGCATCTATACTTAGGTCATATAAATGCACGCAGGAGGATGCCTATATGAAACCGTTGAATGCAACGAATACGATGAAAGCTGTATTTTGCACAAAGTATGGAGCACCGGAGGTTTTACAGGTTAAGGAAGTAGATAAGCCGGCTCCGCAGGACGATGAAATTTTAATCAAGGTGCATGCGACCTCTGTTACATCAGGGGATTGCCGAGTCCGCGGCTTTAAAAGCCCATTTTTATATCGGCTCCCCATGCGGCTCTTCCTCGGAATAACTAAACCAAGACAGCCGATTTTAGGCGTGGAGCTTACGGGAGTAGTTGCAGCGGTCGGCAAAGACGTCAAAAAGTTCAACATTGGCGATTCCGTCTATGCGTTCACGGGCATGCGTTTTGGCGCCTACGCCGAATATGTCTGCCTCTCGGAAAAGGACTTGGTCACGCATAAGCCAGCCAATATTTCTTATGAAGAAGCTGCTGCTGTTCTATTCGGCGGAACGACGGCGCTGCATTTTTTTCGCAAGGGGCCTTTGCAAAGCGGCCAGAAGGTGCTGATTTATGGAGCATCCGGGTCAGTAGGCGCTTCCGCAGTCCAGCTTGCCAAGCATTTTGGAGCAGACGTTACGGGCGTATGCAGCACCTCTAATGTGAAATGGGTAGGGGCACTCGGCGCAGATCATGTTATTGATTATACACTGCAGAATTTTGGGGAAACAGGCGAGCGTTACGATATCATCTTTGATGCGGTAGGCAAAACTACGAAATCCCATGCCCGCAAGGCGCTGGCGCCGAATGGGAAATTTTTAACGGTCGATGGACAGGGCATCGCGAAGGTGTCTGTGGAGGATTTGCTATTTCTGAAGGAGCTGATTGAGCGTGGCGAGCTCAAGGGCGTGATAGACCGGAGCTACACGCTGGAGCAAATCGCAGATGCGCATCGCTATGTGGATCAAGGGCATAAAAAAGGCAATGTGGTCATTGCCGTGCACTAGGCGGATTAGCAAGCTTTCCGTGAGTACTAATCGCACGTAACACATAAAAAAAATCGTTTTTTCACAGCTGGGGGCGAACGCATCCCTTGTGCGAGAAAACGATTTTTTGGCTTGAGCCAACCTTTGGACATCCAACATCCGAAAACCTGTCGTTAATTACTGAGAGCACGCTCCTTGTTCCCATTCAACGCTACAAAAGCGGCAAACAACAGCAGCACAACTCCGGTAAACATAAACCCTTGAAGCGTATTGAAGGGCAGCCAGCCTAACAAGGAAGAGCCTACAACTACACCTAACGAGAAACAGGCATAAAAATAACCGTACGCTTTACCGCGCAGCTCTGCTGGCGTTGCATTAATCAGCATCGTATTAATCGATGGAAACAGGAAGGCAAAGCCGATCCCATATAGACCGAGCACGCCATAAAGAGTAAGTGTCGTCGTCGATTGGCTAATGAGCAGCTGGCTTAATCCCATTAAGCCTATGCCGAGCGCCAGCGTTTTGGCTGGGGCAACGCGGTCAAAAATACGATTGGTCGGAAGGACAAAGATGAGTACGGCAATAATGCCAAACGTGCTCATTAAAGTGCCGCTTAACCTCGAATCATATCCTAAAGCCTGCACGTGCAAAGGCAGCAAATAAGCGATAACGCCTTGGGAAAACATTAAGAAGAAAGCACCGCCATATGCTTTGATCACGCCAGCATTAAAAATCGAGCCTGCTGGCGAAGAGGCAGCATCGTGCTTCTCTTTTTTGGCCATTTTATATTTGCTGAGAAAAATGGCCGATAAGATGGCAAGGGCAAAGCCCATCACGGCGACGCAGGTGAACACGAAGGGCACCGACGTTTTGCTAGCCATAATGCCGCTGAAAGCAGGCCCGATAATGGCGGCCAGCCCAACGAAGGTGCCGGTGAAAGCGACTTTTTTCCCTTGCTGGCCATTAATCGTCGTGTTTGCCGAAAAGGTAAATGCTGCGGGAACAATTAATCCGGCAACAAAACCATGAATGATTCGAACGATGATCAATAATAACGGCTCTTCTACAAAATGATAGAGCAGTAGAGCGCTGCTGGATAGCACCAGCCCCATCATTAAAATCTTGAAGGGCCCGATCCGGTCCGTCATAATCCCCGATAAAATATTGCCGAGCGTATTGGATAATGAATACAGCCCAATGACAAAGCCTACAATAAATGAGCTGGCGCCGACGGAGGCTGCGAACGTACTCATGACCGGAAGCTGGGAAAATAAATCGAAAAAGGAAAAAAACACAATGCTGTATACGAGCACCGCGTAGTTGAAAGTCCGTAAGCTATAATTCGCCTGCACCTTCTTCAGCTTCCGATCCAGCACAAAGTTGCCGAATGGCACAAAAGCGGCGATGGCAGCTGCGGCAGACCAAAGCAGGCTCCACTTCACCCGAATTGCGGCATAAAGGATAGCTGCTGCATATAAACAGAATATCCCCCCGTGAATGCTCCCTACTATCGTTACCGCTTTATCGAACCCCCAAATATATTTCAAGGGCATCGCGATGCCTAGCAACACTAATAAAGAAATACCATCTAGCAAACCGGCTATACGTAAAAAATAAATTGGATGTGACCGCACTTGTTACGCTCCTCATTTATATTTTGAAAGGAATACTCTATTCTATCACTTTATGAGGGCAGTGAAATAGGATAGACACTAAAGATTCAAAATTGGAAAAGAGGAGCGCAAGAGGCAACTCAAAGCGGGTCAACGCTGCCTCCGCTCCAAATCATCCACATAATTTTTGGCTTCCTTGAGGCCAACACCGCTTATTTCCCGGTATTCCTTAATCGCTTGAATCCTTTTTTCTGTGGCGATCAGCATAAGCAATCGTTCATCTATATTTGCCGCTTGATTGGCAGGCGGCCTATCCGGCGATGGGAGGGGCGTCGTTCGATTTGGCTGAGAAAGCGAGGGCATTCCCTCCCGGCTGTTCGCGCATTGAAGCTCCGATTTGATTTCATTAAGCTGCCTTTGCAGGCCGATTACTTTCAGCAGAAGCAGAAGAGACAGAATTAAAGCGCTGACAGCAATGATCTCTACAGTGTCCACTTGAAATCCCTCCTTCTTAATAGGATGGTTCATTATAACACAACATTTGGCCTGCTCATGCTTTAAATAAGGGGGCTGTGCTTAGCATATTTCACTTGCATTATAATCCACTTATTGGGTAAAGCTAACTTCGATTATTCTCAAATATTTGCAGCGTAAGGGGGTGGCCATCATGGCGAATGACACGAAGCTGTTCGAAGAGCTTCACCATAATGTGAAGGAATTGAGAGAGCGGATCGGGCATAGCCCGGACGTGGTCATTCGCTCGTTCATGATGGGCCGTTTGGGTTTTCAGGCTGCGCTAATCTATATCGATGGCTTGGTCGACAAGCCGATGATTCATGAGCAAGTGCTCAAGCCGCTTTTGCATCTGGAGAAAAACGCTGCCGGATATGACAGAAGGGCGACGGTAGCCGAGGCGATTATTTCGGCAGGCGAGGTGAAGGAGCAAACTCTACTTGATGCTTGTGTCATGGAGGTGTTGTCTGGCAACACCGTATTGTTTTTGGATGGGACAGATACGGCGCTCGTCATTGACACTCATGGCTGGGAGCGCCGCTCGATTGAGGAGCCGGTTTCGGAAGCGGTCGTGCGCGGCCCGCGGGACGGCTTCACCGAAACGTTGCGCAGCAATACAGCCATGCTCCGCCGCCGTATCAAAGACCCGAGCTTCACGATGGACATGTACAAAATCGGCAGGCGCTCCCAGACCGATATCGCTTTACTGTACATTAAAGGGCTCACAGATGAAGCGCTGGTGGAAGAAACCAGAAGCAGGCTGAAGCAAATTGATATTGATGAGGTGCTGGAATCCGGTTATATCGAGCAGCTCGTTGAAGACAATGTGATGTCGCCATTTCCTCAGGTGCAAAATACCGAACGGCCTGACCGGGTGGCGGGTGCTTTAATGGAAGGACGGGTTGCTATTCTTGTCGATGGAACCCCGATTGCCCTCATTGTGCCCGTAACGTTTGCGATGATGATGAGCTCGCCAGAGGATTATTATGAGCGCTGGCTGCCTTCCTCGCTCATTCGGCTGCTGCGTTATGGAGCGGCTTTTATCGCTCTGTTCCTGCCTTCGCTGTATATTGCTCTTATTTCCTATAACCATGGACTCATTCCAACCAAGCTGGCCATATCGATTGCGGCAGGCAGAGAGGGCGTGCCATTTCCCTCAATTGTAGAAGCGCTCATTATGGAAATTACGCTTGAAATTTTGCGCGAGGCGGGGCTGCGGCTGCCAAAGCCGATTGGACAAGCGGTTGGCATCGTCGGAGGACTTGTCATTGGTCAAGCCGCGGTACAGGCTGCAATTGTCAGTCCGATTATGGTTATCGTCGTGGCGCTGACGGCGATATCCTCGTTTGCTTTTCCACAGTATGGGGCGGGTCTGGCGATTCGCATTTTGCGCTTTGGCATGATGATGGCGGCTGCGGTATTGGGCCTTTATGGGGTCATTTTATTTTATATTTTGATTACCGTTCATATGATCAGGCTTAAAAGCTTCGGCGTTCCTTACCTCTCGCCGTTTGTGCCAGCGCGCCCTTCGCAGTGGAAGGACCTTTTCCTCCGCTTTCCGCTCCATATGTTGAAACGGCGTCCCGCCATGGTCAGCCCTCAGGACGATAAGCGGCAGAAATAGAGACAAGGGGAATGCAGCATGAAGACAAAGGATAGGAGCAAGGAAGCGATTACCGCTACTCAAGCCGCAATGATGACGGCAAAAGCAATGATCGGCACAGGCATTCTTGTGCTGCCGCAAAGCATTGGCAAAAGTGTGGGAACGCCTGACGGATGGCTGTCTGTTCTGCTTAGCGGCATGTTGGCTATGATGTTCGGCTTCATTATTGTAAAGCTTAGCCAGCGCTTTCCCGGCAGAACCTATTATCAATACAGCCAGGAAATTGTGGGTAAGTGGATCGGCTCCTGCGTTGGGGCTATGATGTGCCTGTATTATATTTTTTCCTCCGGCTACTTGCTGCGTGTCATGGGGGAGGTTGTGCGCATGTATTTGCTGGATAAAACGCCGATCACCATTATCATGCTGACGTTTATGGGGGTTGCCATTTATATGACGACAGCGGGGATTAATGCGATCGCGCAGCTTATCGAGATTTTTTTGCCGATTATTGTCCTGATTATGGTTGTTTTTATTATTTTTAGCTTCGGTGACTTTGAGCTGGACAATTTGCGTCCGATATTGGGGGAAGGCATTGCGCCGCTGCTGAAAGGAATTGAGCCATCGATTTTATCCTACAGCGGGTTTGAAGTGATGCTGTTTGTGACGGCCTTCATGACGGATGCCAACAAGGCGCTCAAGGCGACCTTCGCCGGAATCGGCTTGACGGCGGTGTTATATACGCTGATTGTTGCGGTTGCGATTGGCTCCTTAACGGTGGAGGAGGTGCAGACTGTAACGTGGCCAACGATGTCAGTCGCGATGAATATTGAGCTGCCCGGCGGATTTTTCGAGCGATTCGAGTCTTTGTTTACCGTCTTGTGGGTTATATCGATGTTTACAGCCTTCGTGATGTACCATTATGGAGGAAGCTTGGGGTTTGGACAGCTAACGGGCAAAAATTTTCAGCTATATGCCTATTTGTCTTTGCCTTGTATTTTTTTGATTGCCATTTGGCCGAGCAATTTGAACAAGCTGTTTAAGCTTGGCGACTATATTGGTTATGCTTCGTTTTTCATGTTCGGCACCATTCCCATTATTTTTTTAATAGTGGCGGCGGTGAGGAGGGTGGGGCATGGAACTAAAAATAAGCGCGCGTAATAGGTCTGTTGTGCTGCTCATGCTCGTCATTCCTTTGCTGCTGACGGGCTGCTGGGATCGTAATGAAATTGAGGAAACGGGCATTGCGCTTGGAGTTGGCATTGATTTTCCCGATGGACAAGAGGAAGGGGCCAGGCCAATTATCGCCATGACCCATCAATTTGCCTTGCCCAACCAGTTTTCGGAGAGCACCAGCAGCAAGGTGCAGAAGGATTATGTCAATATGTCCAGTGCTGGGCCAATCGTCTTCGATAACATTCGAGCGCTGTCAACCCGATCTGCAAGACCACCTAATTATGAGCATTTGCAAGTCATTGTGATTAGCGAGAAAGCGGCTCGGGAGCTAGATTTGAAAAATGTCATTAACTTTTTTCTGCGCAATACCGAAACTAGGCGTTCCATCCGCGTCGTCATTTCCCATGGAAAGGCGAGCGATATTTATCAACAGCAGAAGAGTACGAAAACCCCGGCTCTGGAGCTGCGCGAGCTAACGGACAATTATCGCAAGACGCTGCGTATCCCTCCGGCGCTAACGCTTGGCAATATGTCGGAGCATTTGACCGGCCAGTCCAGCTTTGTCATGCAAGGCGCAGCCAACTCGCCAGAAGGGGTGAAGCTCACGAGCGCAGCAGTCATTAGGGGTACGACAGCCCGGATGATCGGCTTTCTCAGTGAAATCGAGACGGTGGGGCTGAACTGGCTGCTTGGCAACAATCACTCTAATGGCATTGTGGAGGGGATTGAGCCGGACAGCGGCGCCATGCTTGGTTATGAGGTACGGAAGATGACGTCCAGCATTCAGCCAATCGTCCAGGGGAACGAAATTTCTTTTCAGGTGAAGATTAAGACAACGGGCAAGCTGCGAGAGGATTGGGCATTTCCTGGCGACGCATTTGATGTTGATTTCATCGATCGTGCAGAGAAGGCTACGGCGGCCATGATTAAGCAAATGGCGGAAAAAGCGCTCGCCAAGACGCAGCGCCAGTACAAGGTTGATGTAGCGGGTTTCGGCAAGCGCCTCAGCATTAAGAAGCCGGCGGTATGGAAACGGGTGAAGGATGGCTGGGAGGATCGCTTTAGCCGAGTGCCTGTTTCTATTGAGGTGGAAGTTGATATTCAGGAGTTTGGTACAAGAGGAACGAAGCGAAATTAGACTGCGTTGAAGACTAGGAGGATATAGTCGACAGCGCGGTATTTACATTGTAAGAAATAGAATGAAAATATAAATTCCCCTATTTCTTTATGGTAGAATTGTCAAGAATAATGCTATTTAGCTTATGTAATGGTGCCTAAAGCGCTAGAATCTATCATTATTTTTAGCGATACAGTTATAGCGATATTATAGAAGGGGATTTTTACGGCCATGGACAATGGAGCAACTGTGACGTTCAAGGAAGTGAAGCCAGGCTTTAACTCTGCCCTTGCCTTGGACACGGGCGGCATGCAGCAGGGTTTATTGGCTAGGACGATTCTAAAACGTTTCATAATAACGACTAGGCAAAAGGCATCTGTATCTTGCAGGTGTCTTTTGCTGTTTTGAGATGAACTGAAACGTCCAGCAGGGCAGGAAATAAGATGAATGATGTCGAATCATTTTAAAGGCTTGATTGGATCTGTAAGTGCTTGTGCAGCTGAATGATTCCTCTCATTTTATATTGTATAAACTTAATATCGTACAAATTTGCAACGCTTGGTGTCCCGAGCGTTTTTTTTGCATGCAAAAGAAAAACATGCGCGAAGCAGCGCCTTTTTTCCCTATGCCCATAAATTTTCAAGGCTATAGCTATTTTTTTATATAATCGGGATAATAGTGGTTAGTATAATAGAAGGTCCATAAATAGATCATATCGGGGGGCTGTTAGGATGATTCATGTTGAGTTGGAGTGGGCGGAGTCTCATTTTCCACTATATGCGGCTGCCAGCATCCATTCGCTGTACAGCACTTCAAATATGCCCATATATAAAATAAACGAGAATGCAGCCTCGCTCCTGGGAATTGCCAGCGGGAAAGGCACGCTTATGATGAACGATCAGACGTATGAGCTGACAGAGGGCAGTGTTATCGTCCTCCCAGCCCAAAGCCACGTCGCTTTAGTAACTAGCTCGGTGCAGCCGCTGCATGCCTATAAGCTGGTCATTGGCACCATCGAGCAGCAGCGCTCTTTATCTGCGGGTGCCGTCGTACGGAAAAGCGAAATCGCTGGCGGCCTGAATAGCCTTTTTATTCTCCATGCGCCAGCCGTTGTCTCGCAGATGGAGGAGCTGTATGTCCATCGACTGCCTGCACATGAGGTACGTCATATGCAAAATCAAATTTTATTTCACCAAATTCTGCTGTACTTGCTGGAGCAGATGGACGCCAAATATGCTACGAGCGACAAACCGTCAATGGAGCGAAGCGTCGCATATTTAGAAAACCATTTTAATGAAAAAATAACACGTGAGCAGCTCGCGGCAATGGCTGGGGTAAGTCCGTCGCATTATTCGACCTTGTTTAAGCAGCTTAACGGCTTTTCGCCTAATGAATATTTGTCACGGCTGCGCGTCCACCGCGCCAAGGAGCTGTTAATTACCGGTTCCGGCACGCTTAGGGAAATTGCGCTTAAAGTAGGCTATCATGATGAGTTTTATTTGAGCCGGCGCTTCAAACAGCAGACGGGTGCTGCTCCTTCAGGATACAGCCGAGACTCCTTGCAGCATGTAGCCGTGCTGCTCCTTCCTTACGCCAGCCATTTAATGCTGCTTGGTCTGGAGCCTGCCGTTACGATTACAGAAAGCAGCGAATTTGTGAGTACCGCAAATATGCCGCCCCCGCAAACGATGCGCTTCATCCATGCCGAGAGCTCGCCTGAACAGGTGAAATCGGTATTGCTGGACGCCAAGGTGGAGCTCATTATTGCCGCGAAGCAGCATTTGCAGCAGTATGGGCTTAGGCCTGAGCAACTGAGAGCGATAGCGCCTGTCGTAGAAATTTCGTGGATGGACATGGGGTGGAAGGAGCATTTGCGGCTCATAGCCCAAGCGGTTCAGCGAGTGAGTGTGGCCGAGCAGTGGCTGCATACGTTTGAGCAGGAGGAGCAGGAGGCGCGTGCTCTCGTCCAGCAAAGCCCCGCCGCGCGCGAGATCATTACCATACTGGTCATTAAGCCGGAGCGGCTGCTCATATACGGGGCGCGGAATGTAGGGTATGTGCTGTATCAATCTCTAGGCCTGCGGCCGCCTACCCGAATTGCGGAGGAAATGGACAAGCTGGGAGAGCAATTTCATTCTGTGCCGATTGAGGCAGCGGAGCTTGCTGAATATGCGGGGGACCGGATCATCGTCATTGCGTTTCCAGATGAGAAGGGCTCAACGCTCCATGCGCAGAAAACGTTTGAGTCGCCGTATTGGCTCAGCCTTCCCGCAGTGAAGCAAAAGAAAGTCCATGTGCTGGATAAGGACGAATGGGTGCCATACAACCCGATTTCGATTAGGCTGCAGCTTGGACGTGCGGTAGCTTTATTTACGGGCAGCCAATAGTCCAAGCTATTTTTCAAACAAAAAGGCATGGCTTGGCGCATAGGTGGCCTCTATAATGATGAAAGCAAATGCGAATGATTTTCATAATCACAAGGTGAAACGGCTGTCGCCGTCCATTGATGGTGCAGCGCGTTTACCTATATTTCAAGCGTAAACGGACGAAACCCGTTCTCTGGCGGCAAAGCTACCGTTACGCGGTGAAATATAGAGAAAGGATAGAAAAATTATATGCATTTTTATATTTTCAAAAAGGGAGAGAGTCATCTTATGAAAAAGCTTTTTATTCCGCTTCTACTTCTTATGGCGGTTGCACTTAGCGCTTGCGGCGGAAATCAAGCAGGCAATGCCGGAGCTGCAGGCAATGCGGGAAACAGCAGCAATACGGGCAATACGAGCGCGTCAGCTGCACCTTCGGCAGAGGCGGAATCTGCAACGTTTACGTATCAATCCGAGAATGGTCCAGTCGAGGTGCCGACAAATCCGCAGCGCGTCGTCGTGCTGACGAGATTTTTGACGGGCAACGTCATGGCTCTGGATGTACCTTTAGTCGGTGCGGATGAAATGTCCAAG
This sequence comes from Paenibacillus sp. BIHB 4019, assembly GCF_002741035.1. Taxonomy (NCBI): domain Bacteria; kingdom Bacillati; phylum Bacillota; class Bacilli; order Caryophanales; family Paenibacillaceae; genus Paenibacillus; species Paenibacillus sp. BIHB 4019. The sequence goes on from NZ_CP016808.1 coordinate 3,675,683, forward strand.
GCGAACCCGAATTTTGAAGAGAGGCTAAAGGATGTTGAGGCGGTTTCCGATGAAAGTGTTGAAAAAATCATCGAGCTGCAGCCTGATCTGATTATCGGGCTTTCCGACATTAAAAATATTGATAAATTCAAGCAAATCGCGCCTACGGTTACTTTTACTTACAACAAGGTCGATTATTTGACGCAGCAGCTTGAAATCGGCAAATTGCTCAATAAAGAAAAAGAAGCGCAAGCCTGGGTCGATGATTTTTCCGCAAGAACGAAAAAAGCGGGCGAAGAAATTAGAGCGAAGGTCGGCGACAATGTGACGGTTTCGGTTATCGAAACGTTCAATAAGCAGCTGTACGTTTACGGCTACAATTTTGGCCGCGGCACTGAGCTGCTTTATGGCGATCTTGGTCTTGGCATGCCGGAAAAAGTGAAGGAAGGCACGAAAACGGACGGTTATTTCGCCGTATCGACGGAAGTTCTGAAGGATTATATGGGCGATTACGTCATTTTCAGTAAAAATGCGGATGAAGACAACTCATTCCAAAATACCGAAATTTACAAAAGCGTCCCTGCCGTCGTCAACAACCACGTATTCGAGGTCGATGCGAAAGGGTTTTATTTCAACGATCCATTGAGCTTGGAATATCAGCTTGAGTTTTTCAGAAAAAGCTTTCTCGGACAATAATCCTATCCCATTTGAAGAAAAGATGAGATTGAATTGAAAAAGAAACAAGGCGCAATTTCGTTTTCCTGGAAGCTGGCCGGCAGCGCACTGCTGCTGGTCGTTTGCTTCATTCTTTCGCTTCTATTAGGAGCGAAGGAAATTCATTTGCAGGACTTATGGCTCGCCATCGCAACCGATTCCAAGGCCGACAATCTTCTCGTCCTGCGTGAAATTCGGGTGCCGCGCGAGCTGGCCGCTATTCTGGTTGGAGCGGCTTTTGCTGTATCTGGCGCGATCATGCAAGGAATAACCCGCAATCCGCTCGCTGATCCGGGCTTGCTAGGCTTAACCTCGGGTGCGAACATGGGTCTGGCGCTGACCTTTATATTTTTGCCAGGGTTAGGTTACTTCGGCATGATGATTGCCTGCTTTTTAGGCGCGGCTTTGGGGGCCGCTTTAGTGCTCATCCTTAGCTCTATGCGCCGGGGCAGCCTTTCTCCAATGCGGATCGTGCTGGCGGGCGCGGCGATTTCAGCTTTTCTCTACGCCATTTCAAGCGGTATCAGTCTGGCTTTCAAAATATCCAAGGATGTGTCCATGTGGACGGCTGGCGGCTTGATTGGCACGACTTGGGGACAGCTTCAAGCGATCGCTCCGGTTATTTTGATCGGCATGCTGGTGGCGCTTATGCTCTCGAGCCAGCTGACGATTTTGAGCCTAAGCGATGATGTGGCGGTTGGTCTCGGGCAAAAGCTTGTACAAATCAAAGCGATTTTGTTTGTTCTTATCATTATGCTTACGGGGGCGGCGGTTGCGCTGGTTGGGAACATTGCTTTCGTAGGCTTAATGATTCCCCATATCGTTCGCTTGGTCGTTGGAACCGACTATCGGTATATTATGCCGATTTCGGTATTTACAGGCGCTTCCTTTATGCTGCTTGCCGATACGCTTGCCCGTACCATTAATGCGCCTTATGAGACGCCAATGGCCGCGATTGTGGCGATGGTGGGCTTGCCTTTTTTCCTGATTGTCGTGCGTAAAGGAGGCAAAGCTTTCTCATGATTCCACGTACACTAGCTCGTAAACAACGTTTGATTTTGCTTGTCGGCTTAGGCTTAATAGCCGTGGTTGCGGTTGTGAGCATGGGCTTAGGCTATGCTTCCCTGTCCTTTGACAGGCTGCTTCCCGTTTTGCTTGGGCAAGGCACATTTAAAGAGGAGTTTGTGCTGTTTTCGGTACGGCTGCCGCGCATCTTTATTACCTTGCTTTCAGGAATGGCGCTCGCTTTATCCGGTTCAATTTTGCAAAGCGTAACTCGCAACGAACTGGCGGACCCGGGCATCATCGGCATTAATTCAGGCGCAGGCGTAGGCATTGCGATTTTCTTTCTATATGTTCCGGTGAGCGTCGGATCGTTTGTGTATGTTTTGCCGTTAGTTGCCTTTATCGGGGCATTGCTTACGGCTGCATTAATTTATGCTTTCTCGTACAGCAGAAGCCGCGGTCTTGATCCGATACGTCTGGTGCTGGTCGGCGTCGGTTTTTCTCTGGCGCTGTCTGGTATTATGATTGTCATCATTTCCGCAGCGGAACGCTCCAAGGTCGATTTTATATCCAAGTGGCTGGCAGGAAACATATGGGGAACGGATTGGCCATTTATTTGGGCACTGCTACCTTGGCTCATCCTGCTTATTCCATTCACTCTGTATAAAGCTCAGCGGCTCAATCTGCTCAGCTTGAACGAGGAGTCGGCGCGGGGTGTCGGCTTGAATCTTGAACGTGAGCGTCTCATGCTGATTGTCACTGCCGTAGCCTCTGCTGCTGCTGCGGTATCAGTGACGGGCGGCATCGCCTTCGTGGGGCTAATGGCTCCGCATATTGCAAAGACGCTGGTTGGGCCGCGCAATCAGCTGTTTATTCCGGTCGCTGTGCTGCTCGGAGGGCTGCTGCTGCTGCTCTCGGATACGATTGGCCGCAACATTGTCGATCCTGATGGTATCCCGGCTGGCATCATGGTATCGTTGATCGGCGTACCGTATTTTGCATATTTGCTTTTGAAAAAATAGCGTGGCTTCAGCACGAAAAGCCCTGCCCCATGTGGAAGAAGTTCCACTGGAGCAGGGCTTTTTCTGCATGAATCTATTCAAATTTATTTACACGTTCATCTTCAAAATTTCTTCAATGATAATAGCTGGATCGGTAAACATGACGAGATGGCCGGAATGGGGAGCTTCGACAAATTTGCCGCCCGGCAAGGAAGCTGCGGTTTCGCGATGGGCAGCTGTAATAGCTGTTCTTATTTTTTGTTCCGAGCGTATCGGCTTCCTTTGACCATATAATGCAGCTTTCGTCCATCGCCAGTGTTGGCATATGCACTTGTTCCAAATGAATGTGGGGGTGTAGGGATCATGTCCATGAATACCTCCATTTAGTGAGCCGATTCCATTTGCGAAAAGTAGGATAGGGCTGACCGCATTAGCTGAGCAGCTTCATTTCCTTCGCCTGAGCGACTGCTTTTGTGCGCCGGTTGACCTTGAGTTTAGCAAAAATATTTTTCACATGCACCTTTACCGTGCTTAGGGCGATAATGAGATGCTCAGCAATCTCTTTGTTGGATAGGCCAGAGGCGAGCAGGGCAAGCACCTCAAGCTCGCGCTCCGTAAGCGGCTCGGCGATCATGTCCGGCAGTGGCTGCACAGCTGATTCCTTGCTGCTTTGAGATTCGGGCTGCTCCGGCAAGCTTTGCAGAACACACATTAATAAGCCGTATGATGCCATAGCGAGCAGTACCGGTGTGCGATCAGCTGTGAACACGCCGCTTGCCAGCTTATTTTCAAGATAAAGCACGCCGAGCATGGTGCCATGAACAGAAACGGGGATGCATATAACCGATTGGGGCTGATGCTTTGCCATGTAAGGGTTATGGATGAGCCAACTCTCTTCTGTTCCAGCATAATGAACCTTCTCCTGTGTCCGAAGGACATAACGGATAATGCCTTCCGGTAGCAAGGAGCTGTCATTCAGCTCGAAAGGGCAAGGGGCATTCGGATTCTCCAAGGCGGCATAGACCTGAACATAAAGGGCATCGTTGCTGCCTGTAAGCAAGGCCCCTTTGCTTGCACCGGCATGCTTCAATATCGTTTTCATAATTTCGGCAAGCACGGCGTCCATATCGAGCGGGTTCGCGATTGCTTCTGTGGTTTGTAATATAGCGGCAAGATCAAGGCTTTCCGTTGACAGCGTTTCGCTGCTGCGGAAGCTGATTGAGGCGGCTGGCTGTTCTTTTTTACTACCGTCTGCCTCTACAGCTGTGGTGAAAAAGGATATTCGAGGAGAAGCGCTGCCTGCCAGCTGCTGCTCTTGCCGCTGCAAGCCTAGCAATTGCTCCTCTAATTGCTCTGATTTTACGTAAACCTCCCACTGTCTATACCCCTCGAGTGCGGTCTGTAAATAAAATAAAGCGATCTTGTTCATGGATCTAGCCGTGTAGAAACTTGCTGCGAGCTCCGCTGCCAGGCTTATTGCCTGTTTGTCGCCCAACTCCCTGGCTTGGCGCAGCGCTTTATCATAAAGCTCCTCAGCCAGGCTTTGCTCATTGCAAGCGCGAGCATATTCAGCATGAAGAATGTCGGAACGGGCCTGATAAAAATCCGGGCTCCATGCAGCCCATTTTCGATAACGCCCAAGATTGCGAAGCAAGTTTTTTCTAATAATACGATGCCTGCGCAGCTCAGGATAGACTGCAATAATAGCTAACGATTCATAAAACAGGCATTCGGGCAAATGAGGCAAATGAGTGGCGTAGGCTTCATGCGTTTTTGCTTGATGGGCCCACCCAATTGCATCCTCATAGCGTCCCAGAAGAAAGCATAGCTGCGTTTTATAGGTGCAGAATTGAAATAAGGTTGTCGCTGCGGTTTCCTCTTGCCTGATTTGCTTTAAAAAATGCTCCTCATCAAAGTCAGCTCCGCTGAATGAATCTGGTGCAGCCGTTCGCCCCTGCAGGGCGAGAAAAAACTGCTGATAGAGGAAAAAATTTTGGCGCACAAATTCATCCTTCGTTGTATCCAGCACGACCATATATTCGGCTATTTTGCGGTTTACATCGCTTAATGGGGCTCGCGCATACAAGGCGTTGATGTGGGCGCCAATCGCATAGCTGGCAAAGACGTAATCGCCGGAGTCCATGCCGTAGCGCATCGCTTGAGACACGTAGGCTTCGCCCTCACCGGCTTTCCCGGCAAATTGGCACAGCACGCCGCCGTATATCGTATAGGTTGTGCTTTTAATGGAAGGACTGTTGTAAATCTCGGATAGCTCAACGCCGATTTTTCCAATCGCGTACCCCTTGTCGAACTGGCCCCTAGTATTGCCTAAAATCATTCCGTAGGCCGAATAGACAGCTGCCGACACCGGCGTATTTCCATGCTTAAGCGACAGCTGAATGGCCCGGCAAATGAGCTGGAAGTAAATCTTTTTATCCGTAAAAAAGGTAGAGGGCACTACAGCAAAAATCAAATTCATTGCCGCAATGTAGTCCGGGTCCGTCATTTCCTTAAGCTGGAGCAGCTTGTCGTAGCGGTTGCGCAGCAGCTGTTCTATACGAATGCCTTCTAGCATCAGCATGAAGCTGCCGGGATTAGGGTCAATAATAATTTGAAGCTCCCTCAGACTTTGCAGGCCAAGCGCAGTGCCTTCCGAATACTTGCCCTGATTGATGAACTGCATAATTCGAATCATAAATACTCGGCTTCGTTCGGCTGGGCCGCGCGCATAGCTGAGCAGCAGCTCAAGATCGCTGTCTGATTGCGCATGATTGCCGCACATATATTCACATTCCGCCTTCTGGGCGTACAAATTAAAGCAAAGCTCAAAGGACGAGTTCCAGCCCTCCATGCCAAGCAGCAAAGCCCCCTTGTGAAAATATTGGACAGCTACATCAAAGGCAGAGGAAGCTTTAGCGCGGCTCCCTGCCTCTAGATTAAGCTGCGCGAGCTCAAGCCGCTCCTCCTTGTCCGCAATTAAAACAGCGCCTCTGTTCATATGGTTAACGGCCTCGAAGGCATGCTTGCCGTCTTCCATGCTAATAGCGTCTCCGGCAGCTGCTTCTGCCTGGTGCTGCCGGTTCAGAAAACGCCCGATGTGCAGATGCAGCGCCTGCTTGGCTGAATTCTCCAGCTGGCCGTAAATCAGCTTCTGGATGCTGTCATGGGCAAAGCGGTAAAGCCCCTTGTGAACGGGCAAAATAATGCCTTCGCCTTCAATGGCCGACCATTGCGCGGCTAGCGCTACGCTATTCTGATTAGCAGCCTGGGCTATGAATTGCGGGGAAAAGGAGCTGCCTACACATGCGGCAGTCTGGAGCAGCTGCTGCGCTTCGGGCGCAAGACGGCTCATTCGGTAGGCCATCAGCTCTTGAATGGAAAAGCCCGGCTCGCGTTCAAGCATCTGCTCCCAATCCCACTGCCAGCCATGCTTGTCAGCGCTGTATCTCAGGGTGCCGTCATCCTGCATGCGGAGCAGAATTTGCTTGAAATGAAACGGGTTGCCGCCGGATTTATGGTACAGCAGCTCCGTCAAGTCCATCGTGGTGCTGGCCGGGCTGTTAAGCGTCTCCATTACAAAGCGGTTCATATGCGCCATGTCGAGCGGCTCTAAATGTAGATGGCGGACGACCGCCTGCTTGGAAACACTGCCATCCGGCTCATAGCCGGGAAGCGTGCGCGCATCGGTTTCCCTATGGCGATAAGCGCAGACGAACAGCAAATACTGGCATTCCGGATCGCATACCAGGGCATGAATGAGCTGAAGAGACGACGAGTTTGCCCATTGCAAATCATCAATAAACAGCACGATGGGATGCTCCTTGGAAGCTAGCGCTTGAACAAATTTGCGGAAAGCATAAATAAACCGTTTATGCGATTCATAGGGCGGCAGAACCTCCACGGCTGGCGCTTCGCCAAGCAGCACGGCCGCCTCGGGAATAATCGCGGTTATAATGCCTATGCTCGTTCCTAGAGCCTCTCGCAGCCGCATGCTCCAAAGCTCGGCTTTGTCCTTGTGTTCGCCAAGCAGGTGGCGAATAAGACCGCGAAAGGCTTGGATGATTGGATAATAGGGGCTTTCATTGGCGAGCTGCTCGAATTTGCCGGTTATGTAGAAAAATTCGCCTGCTTGCGGCTGGTTTCGAAACATTTTATCCATGAGGCTCGTTTTTCCGATGCCGGCCTCCCCTGATATATACACCAATTCCGTAGAGCCGAAGCAGACGGAATAGAGGGCTTGGGTGAGCACGGAAAGCTCATACTCCCTGCCGTGAAAGCCAGGCTCCAGTATAAAGGAGGGAGGCGAGTGGCCGATATTATTTAAGTCTGCCTGCAGCAGAAGCGCACTGGAATAGCGTTTATCCGGATTTTTTTCCAGCAGCTTCATAATGATAGCCTCCAGCCCTTCAGGCCATTCCATATGCGAATTAGTCATGGGAGGGACGCTTTTTACCAAATGCAGGTATACCCATTCGAGCGGATTATCCGCTTCAAAGGGCAAACGTCCGGTGAGCATTTCGTAAAAAATAACGCCAAGCGAATAAAGATCGCTCCGCTCGTCGACCGTTCGCAGCATCCGGCCGGTATTTTCCGGCGAGCAGTAGGGCAGCGTCAAGTCGTTTGCCAGCTGCCCGTCAGGGCGAACATAGCGTTTGTCCGTCCGTTGAACAGCTAATCCGGCATCCGGCACGGACGATTGATTATGAGCGGGAAAAACATGAATTCGCTCCGGCCGCAAGTCGAGATGAATGATATGCTGTTGATGAAGCTCCGCTACACTTGCAGCAAGGGAGCTTGCCAAAGGCAGAAATTGCTCTGGAGGCATCCCGCTCCATTCAGCTAAATAATACCTCAGGGAAAGCTCAGGGATAGGCAAATCCGGCCCCGCAGGGCCAAAAGCATTCTCAAAGTTCATTGCGGACATGACCAAAACACCTCTAGCATCAAATTACTCTTTCATTCCTACTATTATAATAAATGGAAGCCTGTTTCCGCTCGTTTTAAATGAAAAATACTTCTTTATAGGTATAGGGTTAGCCCCTCGTTTTGTATTAATTTAAATAGAGAATTGAACAGCAGAAAGGCACGGGTGGGCGTCAATATGGAAAATGCATTAATTGTTCTGGTTACCATCTCAATTATAGCGGTTGTTGTTTTTGTTAAGGTGTGGTGGGATGGCAATGGCATGAGTTGGAGATTCATCAAGTGGTATTTCGGTATTTTTCTGATTTTGGCGGTAGCGGGCAGCACCGTGACTTTTTTTATGAGCAAGGGCCTATCTTAGAGCAATCGGGCAGGTTAACATAATGGTAGAATCAGGTTATGGAAAAAAGCTGCGAGATGCATGTAAGAATTGGTTAAAAGATAAGCTCTAATAAATAGTCTATTACGGGGGATTGCAATGATCACATGGAATTGGAACAAGCGCTGGATTGCCCTATTGCTGGCAGCGGTATTATTGATGGAGCTTTCAGCAGTCAGGCCGGCGCAAGCGGCGGGAGCGGCTGTATTGGATCAGGAGAGTGCAAGCTATTCGGGATATGTATGGACAAATGCTGATTATCCGCGATATCAAACCTTTACGCCGGCTATAACGGGCTATCTGGATGCCATTGAGCTTAATATTACGGCAACAAACAGCCCTGATCTCCTCATCATTAAAGTTTATAAGGATGATGATCTTACGACACCACTTGCATCCGCTCAAACATCGTCTATCGGAACAGGCTGGTCATCTGTTGATTTTTCCGGAACATCGGCTTATTTGACGAGAGAAACCATGTATCGAATGGTTGTATCTACAGAAAATGCTGGATCATCCGGAATTGGGTGGAATATAAGTTCGACTGATTCCTATACCAGAGGCTATTCGATCGTTAACGGACACGATTTTACTTTCAGGACGTATATGATTGGCGACTATTCGCTCTCCCCAGCCTTAAGCACCGTTTCGGCTGGTCAATCGAGCCTGACCGCAGATGGAGCAAGCCGTACAACCGTAACTGTGCAGATGAAGGATAAGCAGGGTACGAATCTAGCGGCGGGTGGAGAAAACGTGACCATCTCGTCTACACGGGGCACGGTCAGCATGGTTACGGATAATGGCGATGGCACCTATACGGCGACGCTGACGTCTTCGACTACAGCGGGGACGGCGACTGTGAGCGTGACAGTAGGAAGCCAATCGCTCACATCGACGGCGAGCGTGCAGTTTGAAGCGGGAGCGGCGTCGGCTGCGACGAGTATAGTGGAAGTAGCGAACGCCTCCCTGACGGCCGACGGTGTAAGTCAGACGATGGTGAGCATCAGGCTGAAGGACATGTATGGCAATGCGTTAACAAGCGGAGGAGGGTCGGTCACGGCATTAGCGACGGCTGGCTCAGTCAGCAGCCTTATGGATAACGGCAACGGCACGTATACAGCAACGCTGACGGCGCCGACGAGGGCGGGAACGGGAATTATTATCGCTACGGTGCAAGGCCAGACGATCACATCGCAGCCGAGCGTGGAGTTTGTGCCGGGAGCGGCATCGACGGCAACGAGTACAGTAGAGGCGAGCCCAGCAACGCTGACGGCTGACGGAGCGAGCCAATCGACCGTCAGCATTACGCTAAAGGATGCGTATGGCAATGCGTTGACAAGCGGAGGAGCGACCGTCACGGTATCTGCGACGACGGGCACGGTGGGCGCCGTCACGGACAACGGTGACGGCACGTATACGGCGACGCTGACAGCTCCGACGACGGTGGGAACGGCAACCGTCAGTGCGACGGTAGGAGGCCAGTCGATCACAGCGACAGCGAGCGTGCAGTTTGTGCCGGGAGCGGCATCGACGGCGACGAGCACAGTGGAAGCAGCGGATGCGTCCTTGACCGCTAATGGCGCGAGCCAGACCACGATCAGCGTAAAGCTTAAAAATGCGCATGGCAATGCACTGACTAGCGGAGGATCGGCGGTCGCGGTATCGACGACGGCGGGGACGGTAGGCGCCGTTACGGACAATGGCGATGGCACTTATACGGCGATGCTGACGGCGTCAACAACTGCGAGGAACGCTATAGTCAGCGCCAGCGTTGGCGGGCAGGTCATAGCGGCAACGGCAAGCGTCTCCTTTTTACCGGGAGCTCCCTCCGTATTAACTAGCAGAATTCTAGTGTCGGATGGGACTTTAACCGCTGACGGAGCAAGCCAGACAACGATTCGTGTAAGGCTGAGCGACGCACAGGAGAATAGCTTGACAACCGGCGGAGCGACGGTAGCCATTGCTGCAACGCTAGGAACGGTTAGCGCGGTAACGGATAACGGTGACGGCACGTATACAGCAACGCTGACTGCCCCGACTGCGTTAGGCAATGCGATCGTGAGCGCAACCGTTAACGGGCAGACGCTACAGACGACGGAAGAAATCGAATTTGTCGTTGGGGAGATGAGCCCCGCCCAATCAACCGTCACCGCGAGCGAGGCAGTCGTTCGGGCAGATGGCGGCAGCGTCCTGATCTCCGTAAAGCTGATGGATGACTTTAACCATCCGCTTGAAGGGCAAACGATGCGGCTTCAGGCAAGAGGCGGGCATTCCATCATTGCTCAGCCTGCTGCAGTAACGGGTGCAGATGGAATAGCAAGCTTCACAGTGAGCAATACGACCGCAGAGGACGTTACTTATTTTGCCCAGGAAGAGGCAAGCGGAGTTGAACTGGATCAAACGGCAGAGGTGTCGTTCGTCTACGATCAATCTCCAACGATTGCTCTGCAAGCTGATCCCTCAGCGGCAACCTTTGGGACGGTGACCGTACATGCGACGGCAGCGGCTTTCGGGGAATTCAACCGCATCGCTTCGATAAAATGGGCGGAAGGAAGCCGTTCCGTCTCCTATTTTGCAACAGCTGGCGAGGTCATGACGAGCCAATTTACCGTACAGGCGAACGGAGTGTATACCGTCTATGCGCTAGATGCTTCGGGCAATGCCGCTGTGGCTACGATTGATATTCAAAATATCGTACCGTTAAGCAGCAATGCGAATTTGTCTGGGTGGGAGCTAGAGGGAGCCGGAGGGGCAGTGAGCTTCCGGTTTGATCCGGCCATTGCGAATTATACGGTCCAAGCAGGCCACTCGACAGCTGGTTTGAAAATGAAGCTGACCTTATTGGACGCCTACTCCAAAGTTTACGTAAACGGTACGCAGGTTGCGAGCGGCGTACAAACCGGGGAATATTCGCTTGCTGCGGGAAACAATACGTTTGAGGTTCAGGTCGAGGCACAGGACGGCACGATTAAAAAGTATGAGTTGAACGTTATTCGTGCCGTACCGCCTGCTCCTAATACGGGAGGCGCTTCAAGTACGCCTGCCGCATCGGCAGACACGCCGGTTGTCATCCAAATTAATGAAAAAGACATTGAAGGGGCTGCCTTCCTTAAGCTTGGCACCGATAAAACCAAAACCATTTATGCCCATTTGGATGCCGCTATACTCAGCAAAGTGCTGGGTTCTGCCACTGCTTCGGAAAAACAAAATATTTCAATATCTATTGCTGCGGAAGCAGACGTAGTTGAAGTACAGCTTTCAGCTGACGCTGCGCAAGCTCTCATCAAAGCCGCTGCGGTTGTGACGCTTAAAACGATATATGGAGAGCACCGGCTGCCTATAGCTGAGCTGGCCAAACAGCAGCCTGAATGGAGCGCCGCGGCGAAAGTGCGCATTACTATTGGGCTGGAGAAGGGGAGTGCTGCAGCAAGCCTGCAAAAAGCAGCAGAAACAGGCGGTTTGCAACTAATTGGCAGCCCCGTATATTTTAAAGTGGAGACGATTGGAACTAGCGGCATTAGTAGGGTCTCCAGCTTCAGCCGTTATGTGGAAAACGTCGTTTATCTGCCTGCAAATGCAGCTATCACGGCTACAACGGCTGCCCTGTGGGATGAGAAGCTGGGTCTGCGCCCCGTTCCTACTTCCTTTATAGCGAAGGATGGACGAAAATTGGCCGTTATTCACAGCTTGACGGGCGGTGCCTTTGTGCTCGTCACCCATACGTCTGCATTAACCGATATTAAAAATCATTGGGCGGCTGCCGAAATTGAAACTATGTACAGCAGAATGATTGTAAACGGTCAGGCTGGCAATCAATTTAAGCCAGACTCCGCCATTACCCGTGCCGAAGTCGCAGCCTTGCTTGCCAGGGCGCTAGGCTTGCCGAGCGCTGGAAGCCGTACCGATTTTCATGACGTTAGCGATGCAAATTGGTACAGTAGTGCCGTGGCGGCCGTACAAACTTATGGCATTATGGATGGCTATAAAGACGGAACGTTTCGGCCAAATGAAGAAGTTTCCAGACAGGAAGCCATCGTAATGGCCGTTCGTGCGCTGAAGCTGGCGGGTGCAGAAAGCGATTCAGCAGGCGCTGCAGAAGTGGACTTATCCGCATATGGCGATCATTCGAAAATTGGCAGCTGGGCGGAGGAGGCTATGCAGATAGCGATATTAAAAGGTTTGGTGAAGGGCTATGGAAATGAGCTGCAGCCGCAAAAACCACTGACTCGCGCCGAAATGACCGTACTCATTTATCGAATGCTCATGCAAGCGGGGCTCATTCAGTAGAGGCGGCTAAAAGGTAAGATCAACCTTGGGAAGCTACTGGAAAGGAGTGATTTTAACTATACGATACACAAGGAAGAGCGTTATTATATTTGCCCCTATAGGGGTGTAATATAATAACGCTCCCCATACTCACTTTGTATGGACGGCGAAAACCGTTTACGCTTGATACCCCTTTAATCATTTCTACGTAAAAAATGGTCAGCAGCGTTTGTACAAATGCTGCGGCATCCCCGATTAGTCTATGAATTCGGCAGGCTTGTCATTAAATTTATAGCCGACGCCGCGAATGGTGCGGATATAATGCGGCTTTGCCGGATTTTTCTCCAGTTTTTTTCGCAAATTATAAATATGTACCATGACCGTATGCGTATCTCCCATATGGACATCATCCCAGAGCAGCGAAAACAGCTGCTCGTTTTTGTATACCCGGTTTGGATTTTTAGCGAGATGGAACAGCAGCTTGAATTCCTTGGCTGATAGGGAAACGGGTTTGTTGTCCACAAGCACAAGGTGGGTGGCGGGATCAATGAGCAATTGATCAAACTTTAACGTTTTGTCGGTTACTTCTTCGTGTTTATGCAGCAAATTGCTTCTGCGGATATGCGCTTTAACTCTGGCGATTAGCTCAATCGGGCTAAACGGCTTTGAAATGAAGTCATCCCCTCCAAGGCCCAGCCCCAGCACTTTATCAATATCCTCGTCCTTGCAGCTGACGAACAAAATCGGCACATTGCTCGTTTTGCGAATTTCGCTGCAAATTTGAAAACCGTCCATGCCCGGCAGCAGCACATCAAGCAGCACCAGATCAGGAGCATGCTCCTGCGCCGCTTTAAGCGCATCGACGCCATTGTAGGCCGACAGCGTATGAAACCCTTCCCTTTTCAGAGACATGGTCAGCAATTCATTAATTTCATGATCATCATCCACGATCAAAATCGTATTTTTAGAAGACATATGATAGCCATTCTCCTCTTGTATAGCTTGCTGGTTGCGAGCGAGCAGATTTCTCTTCTCTCGCAGCGGCATACCCTGCCGAAAGTCTCAAAATTATCCTATTTTAAGTATCTCATGTTCGCAAAAATATGTCGATTGGATAAATCAGATTTTAAATGAAATTGAGGTTATCTTGACTTTGAATTGATGGTTTAACATTTTGGGCTATTTTATAATGTAGGGCAGTAGGACTTGATAGGTATAAAGGTTTAGTCAGGTTTAGTTTTGAAGGGAGATAGCCTAGTGAATGTTATTGGGGGAACACGCCGAAAGGGGCTGTTATGGAAAATCGCACTGCTCGGAATCGCGCTGACGATAAGCGGATGCGCTTCGTCCTCCGAACCGGATCAAGCTCGGGAGCGGGCGCTTAGCGGCTCGTCTAACGAGGTGGTCATTGGAGTGGTATGGCCATTTGAGCAGCAGAACGATCAATTTCATGAAGGGCTTCAATTGGCGCTTGAGCAAATCAATCAGGAAGGCATTCTGGGCGGGAAGAAAATCAAGCTGATGGAAATGGATGATGAAGCCTCTACGACAAAAGGCATGGCGATTGCACAGCAATTTGCGGATAATCCAGCTGTCAGTGCGGTCATCGGTCATCGTGGTTCTTCCGTCACGGTACCAGCGTCACGCATTTATGCGCATGCGGGCATTGTGCTGCTGACGCCGGCATCAACATCACCGAAGCTCACTGATGTGAACAGCTCTTATATTTTCCGCAATATTCCTAATGATAATCAGCTTGGACAGGCGCTTGCCATGTACGCTGGTGGAACGAAGCACCGTAATATAGCGATTTATTATACGGATGACGAGTATGGTAGAGGACTGGCGAATGCTTTCGAAGATCAGGCATCCCAGTCTGGGCTGCGCGTCGTTGACCGTTTGTCAGGCTATAAGGATACGGCTGATATTTTGCGCATTGTCGATAAGTGGAAAACGCTCGATAGCGATCTTATTATGGTGGCCGCGAGGGCAAGCGAAGGAATCTCCTTCGTAAAAGCCATTCGCGCAGCTGGCATGGATATTCCCGTCATTGGCGGCGATGCGCTGGATTCGGCGGAATTTGCCAAAGCGGGTGAAGCGGTGGAAGGAACGATTGTCGCTTCCGTATATTATGAGCTTGGACCTTCCGAGCTTAATCAAAGCTTCCGGCAGCAGTATATCGACAAATATGGGAAGGAGCCGGGCAAATGGGCGGCGCAGGCCTATGATTCGCTCAAGCTGCTTGCTGACGGCATCGAGAAAGCGGGCTCCCGCAGCCCGAAAGCGATATCTGCCGCGCTGTCTGAGCTCAAGGGCTGGGAAGGGGTCACAGGCCAGCATTCCTTTGATGCCCATGGCGACGTTCAGGGCATGAGCATCGTCATGAAAAAGCTGGAGGCAGGAACCTTCAAGCGTCTGGATGAGGTGCTCCTTCCGAATCCATTGTAAGGCAGTGTTAGGCTTCAACACTTGGGAGGTAGCGATGAATAATCATGTTTTTCGTAAAGTGGCACTTGAGCGGTTGTCTTCCCCGGAGCAGCTCGACAATTTGGTTCGGGTAACCTCGCCTCGCGGCTGGCTTATGCTCACGGGTGTAGGTTTGCTCATTGTCGCCGCCTTGTATTGGGGGATATTCGGCACGATGACCGTCAAAGCGGATGGGCCGGGCGTGCTTATTCGCCCAGGCGGACTGAAAACGGTTCATGCCTCTGCGGCTGGAGCGATGTCTGATATTCGTGTGGTCGAAAATGACACGGTGAAGCAAGGCGAGGTCATTGGCCGGATGGAGCAGCCGGAGCTGCTGGAGCAAATGAAGCAGACTAAGCTTGCGATTGCGAGCCTTGAAGGGGCGACAGCTGAAGACAGGGCCGGCCGTGTAGCGGAGCTTAAAAGCCTGAAGCAGCAGCTCGAGCAGCAGCAGCTCGGCTATGAATACAGCACAAGAGTGATAAGTCCGTACACGGGCAAAGTGAAAGAGGTATTGGTGAAGACGGGCAATTACATTGGGGATGGCTCCGATATTATCAGGCTCGAAACGTATGGCGTGCAGACGGATGAGCTGATTGCCGTGCTGTATGTGCCGGTCAGTCAGGGCCGGCAGCTGCTTCCGGGCATGGAGGTGCGCGTCTCGCCAGGCTCGATTAACCGCGAAGAGTTTGGCTCGCTGATTGGGCAGGTCGTCTCGGTATCCGAGTTTCCAGTAACGGTGCAGGGAATGATGTCTACGCTCGGCAATGAAGGTCTTGTACAGCAAATGGCGTCGCAGGGCGTATCGCTTGAAATTCGCGTCAATCTCTCCCCTAACTCCGAGATGGCAAGCGGCTACAGCTGGACGACAGAGCAAGGTCCGCCCGTTCGGCTAAGCAGCGGCATGATGGTCGATGGTTCCATCACCGTCAGCTCGCAGCGCCCGATTGCGACCGTCATTCCATATTTTAAATAAAAAAAGCATGGTGAAAAAGGCGCAGCGGAATGAAAAGATTAGGCAGAGAAACGCGGGGTGTTCGCTTTTAGCCTTGAATTTCCCCGTACGCGGGTTTATTCATAGAAATTCAAGGCTAATGGCGATCAGTTGCCCAATCTTTTCATGCAGCGCAGCCCTTCTTCACCAAGCCTAACGGAGGAGAGCGGATTCGTGGCCTCAAAAAGAGTAAAGACGCCAACCGTATTGCAAATGGAGGCCGTAGAGTGCGGAGCGGCTTCACTTGCTATCGTGCTCGGTTATTATAAGAGCTTCATTCCGCTTGAGGAGCTGCGGATTGCCTGCGGTGTCTCCCGGGATGGAAGCAAGGCCAGCAATGTGCTTAAAGCAGCGCGCCAATATGGCATGGAAGCGAAAGGGTATCGCAAAAATCCGGAAGACTTAAAAACGATGGAATGGCCGCTGATCATCCACTGGAATTTCAATCATTTCCTTGTACTGGAGGGCATTCAAAACGATCGTGTGTTTTTGAATGATCCGGTCACGGGTCCCCGTGAAATTACATTCGAGGAGTTTGACCAATCCTTTACCGGCGTTGCGATTGCAATTAAGCCATCCCCTACATATGTCCGTCAAGGGAAAGCGCCAAGTGTGCTGAGCTCGCTGTCCAGCCGAATCAAAGGGTCGGAAAAGGCGCTCATCTTCGCCATAGTGGCTGGATTATTTCTCGTATTGCCGGGCCTAGTTATTCCGGTGTTCAGTAAGGTGTTTATTGACCAAGTATTGCTGGGCAATTTGAAAAATTGGCTGTTCCCGCTGCTTATCGGCATGGGGCTGACCGCTTTGCTCCGGGCGTTCCTGACGTGGCTGCAGCGCTATTACTTGCTCAGGCTGGAAATGAAGCTTGCTCTAAGCTCATCCAGCCGTTTTTTCTGGCATGTGCTGCGGCTGCCGATTGAGTTTTTCTCCCAGCGGTTTAGTGGAGATATTGCGGCAAGGGTTGCCATTAACGACCGCGTTGCCCAACTGCTGTCCGGGCAGCTTGCTGTAGCGGCGCTCAACTGCGTCATGATTGTGTTTTATTTGCTGCTGATGCTGCAATACAGCGTAGCATTGACTGGCATCGCTATCGGGGCTTCCCTGCTTAACCTTGTCTTCATGCGGTTTATTACTCGCAAACGCAACGACCAAAATTTGCGCCTGCTGCAGGAGGCCGGCAAGATGCAAGGCGTATCCATGAATGGCCTTCAAGTCATTGAGACGTTGAAATCGAACAGCTCCGAGGCGGATTTTTTCGTCAAGTGGTCGGGCTATCAGGCGAAGCTGCTCAATTCTACCCAGCAGTTTGGGGTATCGAACCAGTTTCTAATGGCTATTCCTGCTTTGCTGACGAGTCTAAGCGCCATTGCGATTTTGTTTCTCGGCGGCTTTCAGGTTATGGATGGGGCGCTGACCATCGGCTCGCTGGTTGCCTTTCAAAGTCTTGCCGCAAGCTTCAGTCAGCCGGTCAACGAAATGGTTGCGCTGGCGGGCACGATTCAAGAAGCGGGAGGAAGCATGAAACGGCTGGATGATGTGCTGCAATATCCGATTGATAGGCAAATGCAGCAAAATCAGGAGCAGGCTTCTGAGTCGCCTGATATGGCGAAGCTATCGGGGCAAATCGAAATTAGCAATTTGACATACGGCTACAGCAAGCTGGAAGGTCCGCTGATTGACCGGTTTAATTTATCGATTCAGCCGGGAATGAAGGTCGCATTGGTTGGCGGCTCCGGCAGCGGAAAATCGACGATTGCGAAGCTGATTGCCGGCATTTATGAGCCGTGGGACGGGGATATCCGCTTCGACGGGTTAAAACGCGATGAAATTTCCCGCAATCGGATGGGCAATTCGCTTGCCGTTGTCGATCAGGACATTGTGCTGCTGGAAGGAACGATTAAAGAGAATATTACGTTTTGGGATTCTACCATACCGGAGATAGACGTCGTTCGGGCTGCAAAGGATGCGGTGATCCATGATCATATAGCGGAGCGCAGCGGCGGTTATGAGCATATGATTTCGGAAAATGGCGGCAATTTCAGCGGGGGACAGCGCCAGCGTCTGGAAATTGCAAGGGCGCTGGCTGGCAATCCATCGATTGTTATTTTGGATGAGGCGACAAGCGCGCTGGATCCGGCAACGGAGAAAAAGGTAGACGATAGTCTGAGGCGCAGAGGCTTGACCTGCATTACAGTGGCCCACCGGCTCAGCACTATTCGGGACGCGGATGAAATCGTTGTGCTGGAGCGCGGAAAGATCATCGAACGGGGCACGCATACTTCTCTTATGGAACGAAATGGCTATTATACCCGTCTCATCCAAAATCAGTAGACATGGTGCGAAAAGGAGGTGGAAAAGTGGCTGTAGCAATAAAATCCAACCTGCATTCATTTTTTGAAGGGTACGGTACTTGTCATGAGGTGGAAGGCAACAGGCCGATTCTAATAACCGATCAAAATGATGTATGGTATGTCGATTCCGGTTATGTGGATATTTTCGCCGTGACCGTTGAGCTTGAAAATGGCGGGACGAGAAACAAGCGGCGCTATTTATTCAGTTTGGAGGAAGGGGCTCTCCTATTCGGTTTTGAGGATGATGCAGGAGTAGAGAAAGCGGGCTTGCTGCTGACAGCATCCTTGGGTACGAAAGTATTCCAAATGAACCGGGATATATTCATGAGCCATAGAGCGGAATACAGGCTGAACGACGAGCAGCTTGCCCCTTTAATTGATCAATGGGTAGGCTGCTGGTCAGCAGCGCTGAGTGTACGAAATGCACCGCCGGAGTTTGAGCTGCTGGAGCAAAGCGAGCATCTTGTGCTGGCAGAAGGTCAAACCTGGCGGTCTCTGCAAACGGTATGGGTGAAAATACGTGACGGCGTCGTCTACTGGGTATCCGAACATCCGATTACAGCGGAGGAGCCTTATTACATACCCGTGACCTCCTCCAGCTGGCTGGAAACGAGGCAGGCTGCGGAGCTCGAATTGCGGAGCACGCTCGTTTGGCTGCAAAATGACCAGCAGCTGCAAGGCTTATATGCGTTTCATCAATTCATCGCAAGCCGCTTGGCTGTGCTGTTGACGAAGGAGCGGCTGCAGGAGCATGAACGCCTGCTCCGGCGAACAGAGCATGACGATTCGCTAATGGATCATGCGCTCAAGCGATTGCTTGCCGTTACAGGACCGGAAGATCAGCGAGCTGCTGCTTTCCATTCAACCGATCCGCTGTTTATGGCCTGCCGCATCGTCGGCGAATATGCCAGCATCGTCATCAGGCCGGTGGGCAGAAAGCTAAAAAAACAGTCGCAGCGTTCACCTATTCAAGAACTGGCTGAATCCTCTGGCGTCCGCTCCCGCAAGGTCGTACTCAAAGGGGAATGGTGGAAGGAGGATAACGGGCCGCTGGTCGCGTTCATGGAATTATCCCGTGAGCCCGTCGCCCTGATTCCGGCTTCTGCCGGCTCCTACACGTGGGAAAATCCGCTTAGCGGCGAAAAAGGCATCGTTCATGCCGATATGGCGGCTGGCCTCGAGCCGATGGCTTATATGTTTTATCGGACCTTTCCAGCTCGTGTGCTCGGCATAAAAGACATTTTGCAGTTTGGCACGCATCATTCGATTCGGCGGGACCTCATTATGGTTCTGCTCATGGGTGCGTTAGCCGGCTTGCTCGGCATTATGCTGCCGGTTGCTACCGGCATATTGGTAGATACGATTATTCCGGAATCGTATCGCGGACCGCTCGTCCAGATGGCGCTGATTCTCGTCTCTGCCGTCCTGTCGATTGCCTTGTTCCGGCTGGCGGGGTCGCTCGCTTCGATGCGAATGGAGGGACGGGTAGAAAGCACGATTCAGGCGGCAATTTGGGATCGGCTGCTGAATTTGCCGGTATCCTTTTTCCGCAACTATACCGCTGGTGATTTGGCATCGAGAGCGAGCAGCATAAATACGATCAGGCAGCTTTTATCAGGGGCGGTTTTGGGCTCGCTGCTGACGGGTGTATTTTCTATTTTTCAATATGCGCTGCTGTTTCGTTACAGCCCGAGTCTTGCTTTGGTGGCCGGGGGCCTTGTGCTCATTTCCATGACGTTTACGGTTACCATTGGCTTGCTGCAAATTCGTTACCAGCGTAGGCTGCTGGATATTCAAGGCCGTATTTCCGGCACGGTGCTCCAGCTGCTGAACGGCATTAGCAAATTTCGGATGGCGGCGGCGGAAAACCGCGCTTTCTTCTTATGGGCAAGAGCGTTTGCGGAGCAAAAGAAATTGTCCTTCAAGGTTAGAATGCTGGATAACTACTCCAGCGTGTTTCAATCCTTTTTCCCCTTGGCCACCTCCATGGTGCTGTTTTATTTGGTCGTTTCCAGCAATTCCGCGCTGTCGGCGGGACAATTTATCGCTTTCTTCTCCGCCTTCTCCAGCTTTCTAATGGCGATGCTGGCGATGGCTTCCGCGCTGCTGTCGGTCGTGCATATCGTGCCGCTGTATGAGCGGGCGAAGCCGATTTTAAAGACGCTGCCCGAAATGCATGATCAGCTGGAAGATCCGGGCGAAGTGAGCGGGTCGATTGAAATTCGCCATATCCAGTTTCGCTATGCTGAGGATCAGCCGCTCGTGCTGAATGATCTGTCGATGAACATTAAAGCAGGGCAGTATGTCGCCTTCGTCGGCGCTTCCGGCTGCGGCAAGTCCACGCTTATGCGGCTATTGCTTGGTTTTGAGCAGCCTCAGGGCGGCTCGGTTTATTTTGACGGACAGGATTTGCGCTCGCTTGATGTGGGATTGCTGAGGAGCCAGTTTGGCGTTGTTTTGCAAAACAGCAAGCTGATGTCCGGCGATATTTTCACCAATATTATTGGAACCTCCGATTTGACGCTTCAGGATGCTTGGGAAGCAGCGGAGATGGCGGGCTTTGATGACGATATCCGCAGCATGCCGATGGCGATGCATACGGTAATATCCGAAGGCGGAGGCACGCTTTCCGGCGGGCAGCGCCAGCGCCTAATGATTGCTAGGGCGATTGCCAAGCGGCCGAAAATTCTCTTTTTTGACGAGGCTACGAGTGCGCTGGACAACCGGACGCAAAGCATCGTCAGCCAAAGCTTGACCAAATTGCAGGTGACGAGGATCGTCATTGCCCATCGTTTGAGCACGATTACGCAGGCTGATCACATTTATGTGTTTGACAAAGGGCGGATTATTCAATCCGGCACTTATGAGGAGCTGCTGCAGCAGAAGGGCTTGTTCGCGGAGCTTGCCAGCCGCCAATTGGCGTAACAATTGAACTAAAATTGACTGAAAGTTGAAGGCAGCTTGAAGCTGGGCTTTTATTCTAAAAGGTGTAAGTACAAATGGAGAATATGGGAGGAATTGAAACATGAGCTGGACGCAGGAGCAGTTTAATGAAACGGTGCACGCCGTCATTGCGAAAGCGAATTCGGATGCAGAGTTTCGCGCACTTGCAGTAAGCGATATTTATGCAGCCATCAAAGCGGCAACCGGGCATGAAGTACCGCAGCAATTTAAAATCAATATCGTCGACGCAACAGGCTATCACAGCACAATCGTATTGCCAGAAGTGCGCAGAGCGGCAGACGAGCTGACAGAAACGGAGCTTGAAGCCGTTGCTGGCGGCAGCAAAACAGGGTTCCCAGAGGGTGTTACGCCATTCATTGAACCCCCTTTTCGTGATGCAGCCCACCCCGTTGGCCCAATTACATCACTTCCTGTGAATGGCGGCATCATTACAAAATAATAGAAGCAATATTTGAACTAAAATTGAACGAGAGTTGAGAGCAGATTGAAGCTAGGCTGTTATTCTAATACCTGTAAGAAACAAAACTACATTATTGGAGGAATTAAATCATGAGTTGGAATGAACAGCAAGTTACGGATACGGTAAATGCAGTAATCACGAAAGCGGCTTCGGATGCAGAATTCCGCGCGCTTGCAGTAAGCGACATCTACGCAGCAATTAAATCAGCAACAGGACATGAAGTTCCACAAGAATTTAAAATCAACATCGTTGATGGAACGGGCTACCACGCGACAATCGTACTTCCAGAAGTACGCGGCGCGGCTGATGAGCTGACAGAAACAGAACTCGAATCCGTTGCTGGCGGCAGCAAGCAGGGCGCTAACGACTTCTTCAATGGCGTAGGCTCGATTGCTGAAAATGCAGCTAACACGGCTATCCGCGTTGGCGAAAATATCGGTAATGCAACAGCTGACCAAATCAGAAACGCTTAATTCCATTATTTCTTTCATACTTAAATAAAGCTTGCATTGGAGTGATATCCGCCGCTGAGGCACGATGTCGCTCCAAATTTATAGAGAAGCGATGAGAGGGACAGCTGCTAGCCAACGATTGCCCGCGGTTTCCAGCGGAAGCTGCTTCGTCGCAATGCCTAACAAGAGGGTGCTTGTGTGTCGGTTGTGTCTGTTCTGTCATTCAAATGGGTCAAGTCTTTCTGGATGATTATGCTGTGCATGGTGTCGGGTATAGCTACTGGCCTCTATGCGCCAAATATCGCTCATTCGGTAGCGGATTTCGGCGATCTTTATTTATCCTTTCTTAAAATGTGTGTCATTCCGATTATGATGACCGCCATTATTTCCAGCATCGGCAGCTTATTCATCAAAAGCGGCGCCATGAAAACGATTGGACGCATGTGCCTCGTCTATGCCGCTGCACTCGTCATTTCCGGCGTATGCGGGCTGGTATTTGGGGAAATCGGACATCCGGGGGCCGGATTGCCGGAGCAATCGAAGCAGGTGCTTGGTGCGATCGTCAACGACTCCAGTACAAATGGGGCAGCAGTGGAAGAGGAGAAATCCCAAGGCATTTTATTGTTTTTGCTCGACATGATACCATCGAATATTTTTACAGCACTGATGGAAAACAATACGCTGCAAATTTTGTTCTTCTCCGTTATCGTCGGCGTAGCTGTCGGCATGATGCGAACGAGGCAAGGGGAAGATGTGCTGCAGCTGGCGGACGTTTTGTTTCGTGCTTTTCAAAAGGCGATTTCCTGGTCGATGTACGCGCTGCCGTTTGCTTTGTTTTGCATGATGGCTGGTCAGTTTGCCACGTTGAACTTGGACATTTTGCCCGCCATGCTCAAGCTGATCATGATGTTTTATCTCGTTAGCATCGTTTTAATTATCGTCTCTGTCGCCGTATTATCATTGCAATTGCGCCAGCCTGTCAAGGTGGTCATCGGCGCTTTAAAGGAGTCGCTTATTTTAGCATTTGGCACGCGAAACAGCATTGCTACCGTTCCATCCTGCATGCATGCTTTAAGCAAAGAGCTGAATTTGCAGCCGCACGCGATTCAACTGGTTGTACCGATCGGCATGATTATGTGCCGTTACAGCATGGTGCTTGTCTATACGCTAGGCATTGCATTTACCGCTCAATTGTATGAATACGACTTTACGATGATGCAGTGGATGCTGGTGCTGGTCGGAGCTGTATTGACTTCTATCGCAGGAGCAGGTTCGCCGGGCGTCGTATCGATTGGCATGATTGCGATTATAGCAGGGATGCTGAAGCTTCCGGCTGAAGTGACGATCATTTTATTGCTGGCGATTAACCCGATTATCGATCCCATTATTACGGCGGCTAATGTATCTATTAACTGCGCTACGGCTTCACTTCTGTCAGCCAGAAAGGAACCTCATGTACAAGATAAAGAGATTAGCGCCTAATGACAGATTGAAATACAAGCCGCTCATGTTTCAGTGGCTTTATTTGCAATTGGAGCAGAGCGAGAGGAGCGGTCAAGGGCAAAGCCGCTTTATGCTGATTGGGGCGGAAATGGGAGATGAGCCGGCAGGCTTGGCTGTGCTGGAGCTGCGGGAAGGGGCAGGGGCGCAGCATGCGATATTGCAATGCCTGTTCGTAGCGAAGCCATGGCGCAGGAAGGGGATTGCCTCCTCCATAATGAGAGAAGTGCGAAGCCTATGCCTTGAGAATCAAATGGCAAGCCTTGAAGTTTATTATTATTCCGGAAAGTCTTCTACGGAGACGATAGAAACGTGGCTGCAAAAAGAAGGCTGGACACAGCCGTTATGCGACGCGGTTGTTTTCCATATAAATAGCGATATCGCCCGCGCAAGCTGGCTGCGGGAACGTGCTTTGCCAAGCGGCTTGGAGCTATTTCTATGGGCGGATAAGAAGGAACAGGAGCTTAAACAATCGATTGAAGCAGCAGCAGCTGTCTTTCCAGATTTTCTGTCGCCATTCAAAACCTTTGCGCCTTTGGAGCCGAGCAACAGCCTTGGGCTAATGTCGGAGCAGGGGATTAAGGGCTGGTCGATGACGTATCGGTTGACCGAGGATACGATATTGTATGATGCGGTCTACATAGCACCCGAATATCAGCAGGTAGGCTTAGCTTTCCACATGCTGGCGAGGTCGATCCGGCTTCAATTGGAAGCGGGCATTCCTTACGGCATTTTTACAGTGAACCGAGGGACCCCTGTCATGATGAAGCTCGCGCAGCAATGGCTTGCGCCTTATTCATGGAAGACGAGCGAGAAGCGGATTAGTTATTTGCCATTGAAGTAGGGATTTGGGGGAATGAACATGAAGGACAATGAACGCACCCATCGTATTGCGGTAACAGGTATAGGCGTATTGTGCGCGCTGGGCAATGAGCCTCAGGCCGTCTTTGAGCGAATGTTCGCGTCAGAGACAGGAATTGGGACAGTTACCCGTTTTAAGACGGATACATTGTTAAGCTCGCTTGCCGGACAATTGGACGAATCGTGGCGGGAGGCGGCACTTGCACATACGGCAGAACAGTCGATGGACTGGTGTGCGCGGTATGCGATTGCGGCTGCCAGGCAGGCGCTCCATAGCAGCGGCCTTGCCATTGAACAAGGAGATGCCGCAGCGCAAGCATATGCAGTGGATTCAGCAGATGGTGCTGCATCTGAAACTGCTGCTGCGCATCAGATCCCAGCCTCAAGAATTGGGCTGTCGCTTGGAACGTGCAACGGTGGCATATTATCGCTGGAGAAGCAGTGGGATTTGTCGGCGCTGGATGTGGAAAATACAGCTAATTATCCGTTTTACCAGCAGGGGGATGATACTGCGCGGCTGCTGGGCGTGCAGGGACCGGTGGCGACGTTAAATACGGCATGTGCCGCTAGTGGCAATGCAATCGGCTATGCCAGCGATATGATTCGCTGGGGATATGCCGATGTCATGCTCGCAGGCGGTTCAGATCCGCTGTCGCATAGTGTATATGCCGGATTTAATGTACTCCGGGCGCTTAATCCGCTGCCATCCTCGCCGTTTGGCAGCCGCTTTGGCCTTAATCTGGGCGAGGGAGCGGCATTTGTCGTGCTGGAGCGGCTCGATGCCGCCGCTGCGCGCGGAGCGACCATCTATGCGGAGCTATGCGCCTATGGGCTGAGCAATGATGCCCATCATATGACGGCGCCGCATCCGGAAGGCGCAGGGATGCAGCGGGCGGTAGATATGGCCCTGAGCCTTGCGCAGGTGGCCAAACAGGATATTGAATACGTGAACGCGCATGGCACCGGAACGCAGGCGAACGACCGCGCGGAAATAAGCGGTTTGAAACGCAGCTTTGGCGAGCAGCTTACCATTCCGGTCAGCTCAAGCAAAGCGTATTTTGGGCACAGCCTAGGGACCGCTGCTGCCCTTGAGCTTGTCACTTCGCTTTATGCGATCAAGCAAGGCTATGTGCCGGCAACGCTGCATTTTGACACGGCGCGCGAAGGCTGCGAAGAGGCGGACATTATTCAGCACAGCATGCGCCCGATGCGTCCAAAGTATATCGTCAGCAATAATGCCGCCTTTGGCGGACACAACGTTTCATTAGTACTGCGGACGGATGATTTGAATGATGCAGCGCTGCTGCATACGGAAAGCATAGCCCCGCTCGCCAAGCGGCGGGTTGTCATTACCGGGCTTGGTGCTGTTGGCGGCGGCCATATTCATCAGGGCAGCATCCTGAATGGGCTTGCAGATGACGCTTCCTCAGAAGCAGTCGGCGCATCCTCTTTTTCCCTGAAGGAATATGACAAAAGCAAATATGAGCGCCGAATGAATCAGCTGTCGCAAAATACGATCGGAGCAGCCCTTGCTGCACTGGGGGACGCGCAAATAAACGAGGCGGAGAAGGAAGAGCTCGGCTTTATTTTTGGCACAGCCCGGGGCAGTACAGATAGCATTTCGCAATATTTGGAGTCGGTATTTGTGAAAGGGCCGGAATATGCGAGCAGCATTTATTTTCCGCATACGGTCATTAATTCAATTGCCGGGCAGACGGCGGAGAAGCTGAAGCTGCTGGGCTTCAACAGCTCATTCAGCACAGGAGGCAATGAGGGCCTGACGGCAGCGCTGTATGCTGCTGGAAAAATCCGCGAGCGTACGTTGTCCTCCTGCCTTATTGGAGCGGGAGATGAACGCTCGGCGCTGTCGAGCGACATAGACCGTGCGAAAGGCTTGCAGGCGAGCCGCTTTCGGATGGTAGAGGGCAGCGTCTGCATGGTGCTTTGTGGCCTGGAGCAGGCGAGGCAAAGGCAGTCCGGCATTTATGCGGAATTAAGCGGCTTTGGCACCGCCTTTGGAACAGCGGCAAATGCTTCCCAGCAGGAAGCGACGCTTTGCAAAGCGGTAACCGAAGCATTAAATGAAGCGGGAATGGGCATTACGCAGCTTGATCTGATTTTGCTGAATACGGTCGGCAGGCCTGACGAAACAGAAGGCGAGCATCGCGCATTATCTTCATTGGCCGCCCATGGCCAGACACCGCCCATTATCAGCTTTAATGAAAGCGCCGGGTTTGGCGAATCCTACAGCTCGATGCTGCACCTTGCTGCGGCTGCGGAGCTTGTGAGCGGTAAAGCCGCAAGTGAGATGGCGAGTGGCGCTTATGTCCATCTGGGTATGCCGCAGCAAATGGCTCAGCTTCAGCATGTGTTAGCGATAAGCTCGACGGTCAACGGCAGCTACTGCGCGGCAGTTGTTAGCGCATGGAACGATTGACAGGCGCTTGCATGAGGCACTATTTCACGCTGCAAAAAAGGTTAATACACAAGGAGGCGCATACGTATGAGCGCAGAGCAGATTTTAGACATGGAAACGATTAAACAGACGGTTAAGCAGCAGCTGCTAATTGACAGGCTTAAGCTTGAGGATATAACGGCGGAGGAAATTACTGACGATATGATTTTATTCGGCGATGGGCTGGGCCTGGATTCGGTAGAAGCGTTCGAGGTTATGGTAGGCATGGAGGAATTGTACGGGGTAATGGTGGAGCAAATTCCGGCCGATGAATTAAAAATCCATTTGAAAAATGTCCAGTCCATAGCCGAGCTGATTATGGCAAGCCAGCAGAAGGGGACCGAAGGGCCATGATCTTTCGTGATCACGTCATCTTGATTACTGGCGTAACACGCGGCATTGGCCGGTCCATCGCCCTGCGATTTCTTGCAGAAGGAGCTGTCGTTGCCGGCATATATGTGCGGGATGATGAAGCGGCGGAGCAGCTGCGGGGCGATGCGGAGGAAGCTGGCGGACGGATTAGTTTGTACAAAGGCTCTGTCAGCGATCATCATTTTGTAGCAAATGTAATGAAGGACGTTTTCGATACGTATGGCCGTCTGGATGTGCTGGTCAACAATGCAGGACGTACGAATGACCAAATGGCGCTATTTATGGAAGAGCAGCAGTGGAATGAGGTGCTGGATACGAATTTTATCGGCACCTGCTGCTGCTCGCAGGAGGCGGTCAGCTATATGCTGCGCCTGGGGAAGGGCGCCATTATTAATATGGTGTCCGTCAGCGGCATTTACGGACGCGAAGCCCAGACGAATTACGCCGCTTCCAAAGGCGCGATTATGGGCTTAACGAAGCTGTATGCCCGGCTTTACGCCTCGCGGAACATTCAAGTGAGCGCCGTTGCGCCAGGCATGATTGAGACCGAAATGGCCCAAGGGGTGCCAGCGGAGAAAATGGCTGATTTTTTAAAGCATACGGCAGCCGGGAGGCTTGGCTCAGCTGAGGAGGTGGCCGAAGCGGTTATGTATTTGGCGGGACCTCTAGCAAGCTATCATGCAGGTCAAACGTTGAAAATAGATGGCGGCTTTTTGCGTTAAGCTGGATTGGGTTAGAAGGGGGAATTGATGATGAAAACCGCATTTTTGCATCATGCCGAAAGTGCTTCGGGCACAGCGATAGCGCTATATTTGCTGCAGCGGGGCATCCGGGTTGCGGCGAGCTTCCAGACGCCTGAGCAGGCGGAGCGGTTTACGGCAGAGCTGACGCCTCCGTTGCAGGAGCAATGTCAGACGATTGTTGCACCAGACGTTCAAATGAAAGCTGTCGAGTCGGCGATAGCGGGCATAGCCGAGCAGATGCAAGGGCTTGACCTGTATATTCATGGCCATGATTGGGTGGACGAGCTGGAGGCGCTGCTGCATGATCCCGCCGAGTTCGCCTTGAAAAGCTACAGCCTTCTGAGCGAGCTGTTTTTGTACAGCCGGGCGGCAGGAAGCGTGATGGCCCGCAAGCAGCGGGGGCAGATCATCGTGCCGATGCTGGCAGATTCGCTGCATTACGACGGCTTCCCTTCATCCCCGGTATATAACCAGGGAGCGCTCGCTTTTGTCAAAAGCTTCGCCAAGGAGCTGGCGCCGTTCCGCGTAACTGTAAATGCACTGACATTTGGGTATTTTCGCAAGGAGAAGCAAGCAGCTGCTGGCCGAAGTAATCGCAAGCCGTTTGATATTTATGCATTAAAACCGCCAGTGCCGGAATTGGAAGAGCTCGCCCACGGGCTCGGCCTGCTTCTTGATTATGGTCATGGCATGAGCGGTCAAAATACGACATGGGGTTACGGTGTTCAGTCTGTTCTCTAGCAAGGACATGAGAGCGCGGCTTAAGGTAACCTTTGAAAGAGGCGGGGCATATGGGATATCAGCAGCAGGCCGAGAACGATCAGAAAAAGGAAAATGGGCAGGCTGATGAGCTGTTGGAGGAAGAGCTGGAAGAGGTTGTTGGAGGCTTGGCGACCGTCTCGATTCCACGCTGCAAGCTTTGCCATGTTCGTATCGCTGTGTATGACATGACCGTATGCGCAGTATGCTTTCGCACAACTCAAGTTTCGCATGGAGGGGAGGATGGCCAGCAATGATCGGCAAATACGATCGCTTGGCCTTCTGCTTGTTTTTGGTGTTGGTAATAGGCTTTATTACAGCATCATGTGCAAGCATGTCACAGCAGGCCTATCAATTGAAATCAGACAAACAAGCTCATGCAGCAAGTCCAGCCGCCTCCAGCCCATCTCCCGCAAGTTCTGCCGTTCCGGCTGCTAAAGCGGGGGTGGGGGAGAATGCTGGAAGCAAGGCGGAGCTTCCGGTTTATACAGAGGAGCAATTAAAGGCTTACCCGGAGGACATCCGGGACATTTTGAGCAGAGGCAAGCTGAGGGTAGCCCTCTATAAGGAGGACCGCTATCCATTTTTTTATGTAGATGATCAGGGAGTGCTTCGCGGAAGCGATGTTGAGCTTGCAAACGACATCGCTCTTAAGCTTGGTGTACAAGCAGCATTTATACGTACGGCTGATTCTTTTAATGAAGTGATTAATCAAGTATCCCTAGGGGAGGCGGATATCGGCGTTTCCAAGCTGAGCATTACCTTGGAGCGGGCGAAGCGGGTATTATTTTCCGATGCCTATTTGAATTTGAAACAAGCGCTGTTAATTAACCGTATGCAGCTTGCCGCAATTACTGAAAAAGGCGATGCTGCTGATCCGCTTGCCCTCATCCAAGGCCGCGGGGAGCAGGTGGGCATTGTCGGAGGCACCTCTTATGCGGGCTTTGCCCAGGAGCTTTTTCCAAATCAAAGCCAGGCGAGCTATCCGAATTCGGCCGAGCTGTTTGATGGCGTAAGGCAAGGGGATGTGCTGGCAGTCGTCTATGATGCCTTTGAAATTTCCCGTTATTTGAAAAAATACCCTTCGTATTCGCTCCAGCTGCAATTCGTGCAATTGGACGATCACGATGATGATATTGCCATTGCCGTCGATCCGCAGCGCTATCATCTCCACCAGTGGATAAACACCTATCTCCATATGGAGCAGAAGGAAATTCAAAAACGGCTTGAAAACTTTGATATATAAGAGAAACGGCTGTCGCCGTCCTTTGACGGCAAAGCGATGTTTCGCGTTGAAATATAAGCCATTACAAGTATGAAACTTATAGATTTTTATTTTTCAAAAAAATGATATGGTATGATGCATAGGCGAGCGTTACTGCTCCGGCCATCATATTTTGCAATAAAAAGGGGTAATCAGCGGTGAAGCTTTCATGAAGAAACGTGTGCCTTTCCTCTATTTTTTCGTTCCGATAGCGCTGGCTGCATTTATATTCATAATACTGATGACTTTTAATTCTGCTTTGGATAAGAATAAACCAGAAGCGAGTAGGGGGAAGCTGTCGATTACAGCACAGGATCAGATTGCGGGTAATGGCAGCTCGCTCGATGGCGAGTGGGAATTTTACTGGAATCAGCTGTTGGAGCCTGATGATTTTACAGCGGGGAACGCCAGCGAGGCTGGCTACATAAAAGTGCCCAGCTCATGGAGCAAGCATGAAGTTGACGGACAAAAGCACACAAGCAAGGGCTATGCCACCTATCATCTTGTCGTACAATTGCCGAAGACGGACATCGAGCTGGGCCTGGTTGCTAAAGGGATAACATCCGCCCACCGCATGTGGATCAATGGCAAGCTCGTTTCTGAAAGCGGAGTTGTAGGCCGAAGCGAGGCGGAGGCGACACCCTATATGATGCCGTCAGTGCTTCGGTTGGAGGCAGGGCAGACGCAGGCAGACATTGTCGTTCAAGTGTCCAACTACACGCAGCGCAAAGCAGGCCTGTTTGCTTCTTTAACTTTGGGAGAATACGACAGCCTGGATCAATATATGAGAAAAAAGCTCGTATTTGAGAGTATGCTAATTGGCTGCATGCTCATTATGGGACTCTACCACATCGTTTTATTTATCCTCTTGCGTAAAAATTGGGAATCTTTATTTTTTGGCCTTATTTGTGTTTTGCTGGCTATGAAAAACAGCTCCCAATCCCAATACACGTTATCCGTCTTATTTCAAAGCTTAAACGATAATGTTTTAGTGAAAATTGAATATTTAGGCTTTCTCGGGAGCGCCCCGCTATTTGTGCTGTTTTTCTATTACAGCTTTCCAGGCCAAGTGACAAAACGGATGCGAAATATACTATGGATTCCGGGCGGGCTGCTTACCTTGTTTATTATGGTGACGCCGGTTCAAGTGTTTACAAAGCTGGCAATTGTCATGCAGGTTTATGCGATTGTGATTGGCTTTGTGCTCATTCAGTATGTATTTAAGGCTGCCATTGGCAGGCTGTCAGGCGCAAATTTGATGCTGACGGGCACCGTCGTCTTTTTTATTACGGTCGTCAACGATATTTTGATGAGCAATGACACGATTAGAACGGGCATCTATTTTCCATATGGGCTGCTGTTTTTAATTATTTGCTTATCCATTATTGTGTCGATCAAATTTTCCAATGCGATAAAAACGAATGAACGCCTATCCGCCCGCCTGCTCGATTTGGATAAGGTGAAGGATGAGTTTTTGGCCAACACCTCCCATGAGCTCCGCACGCCGCTGAACGGCATAATCGGGCTGGCGCAGTCGCTGCTTTACAGCATGCATGATCGGATGGAGGACAGCCAGCGTGTGCATTTGAATATGATTGTATCGAGCGGGCAGCGCATGTCCTATTTGATTAATGATATTTTGGATTACGCTCTATTAAAAAATAATGATATGCGCCTTCATATTGCGAAAATCGATTTGCATCAGCTGGCGCAGGTTGTGCTGACCGTCGTCAAGCCGCTGGTGACGGGCAGAGATTTAGTGCTCCTTAATCAAATTGGCACGGATTTTCCGCCGATTTATGCCGATGAAAACCGGATGCAGCAAATTTTGTTTAATTTAATAGGCAATGCGATCAAGTATACGCCATCGGGGTATGTGACGATAAGTGCACAGCATTACCGCGACTATGTGGAAATTCACGTCGAGGATACCGGCATCGGCATAGCAGAAGACAAATTTGAAATCATTTTCAACCCGTTTGAGAAGCTTGAATCCATTGATGATACGGGAGCCGGTCTTGGACTTAAAATTACGAAGCAGCTTGTCGAACTGCATGGCGGGGAAATTACAGTATGGTCGAAGGTGGGACAGGGCTCTCTATTCAGCTTCACGATTCTTCATCAGCCGGTTAATCGTTCGGCTGGATCGTTGATGGCGCAGAAGGAGACGGGCAGGCAGGCGTTCATGGCTGATAAGAAGCATCAAGCTGCTGAATCGATGGCAGCATCCTTATATGCTCCAGCAGGGGATAGAAGCGATGCAGAGCTGTCTGTGCAGCGTCCTTATCGCGTGCTTATTGTGGACGATGAACCGGTGAATTTGCAAGTGGTCATTCAACAGCTGGCGCCGCTGCCATGCGTATTCGAGACCGCCACTAGCGGCGCTGAGGTGCTGGCGCGCATGGATGAGCTGCATGAGGTCGATTTGGTTATTGCCGATTTAATGATGGTTGGCATGTCCGGCTATGAGCTGTGCGGTCTGATTAGAGAAACGTACAATTTAATTGAGCTGCCTATTTTAATTATGACAGCCAGCAGCAGGGATCATACGATTAAAGCCTGCTTCAGCGCAGGAGCAAATGATTATATTTCGAAGCCGATTGGGCGCAATGAGCTCGTAAGCCGCGTTCGCACGCTGCTGCTGTTAAAGAGGTCCGTTCAGGAAGTGAGCCTGAATGCGCAGCAGCTTGCAGAGCTAAACGAGCAGCTTTCTGAGCTGAACACGAATCTGGAGCAACGCATTCATGAGCGAACGGTGGAATTGGAGCGCAAAAACAAAGATTTAAGCCGGCTGGAGCTGTCACGCAGGCGGCTGCTCAGCGATATTTCCCATGAGCTTCGTACGCCGATGACAGCGATTCAAGGCTATGTAGAAGCGATCGTATCTGGACTTGTGGAGCAGGAAGCGGATAAAAAAAGATATTTGCAGATGGTTTTGGTCAAAGCGCTCGGTCTAAACCGTTTAATCCATGATTTATTCGAGCTGTCGCGCCTGGAATCAGGCAAATCCGAAATGATCTTTCTCATGATGACGCTTCAGGAGCTGGTGGCGAAAATCGAGGATAAATTCATGCTCGATGTCGTGCGCGCCGGGCTGCAATATGATTTTCAGCTGTCATTCGATGCAGCAAAGCTGGCTGAATACCATGTCGTGGTGGACATGGACCGTATTACGCAGGTGCTGACCAACCTCGTATTTAATGCGATTCAGCACACGGGGGCGGAAGGGCAAATTCGCATACATTGTGCGATCGAAGAATGGGCAGGCGATGGCGATTCCGCCGGCCAGCTCACCATACGTGTTCAGGATAATGGGGCAGGCATGCAGAAGGAGTCGCTGCCGTTTGTATTTGACCGCTTCTTTCGGGAAAAGCATGATCGGCAGGCGGTTCAGGGGAGCGGAATTGGCCTTGCGATTGCCAAAGAAATCGTCCACTATCATGAGGGGGAAATTCATGTGGAGAGCACGCTGGGAGTAGGAAGCACCTTCTATTTCACGCTTCCGCTGTACGTTTTTGAATAGCGGGCGGAACGAGCTTTTTATTAAAATATCAGCATAAATAAGTATCACACTTAACATAGGCTTATACTTCACCCTCGATACGTTAGCTTTGCCGCCAGAAGACGGTTTCAGCCGTTTACGCTTAATTCTGTGAAAATGTTAATCCTATAGACCTATTTAGCTGTGTTATAATTTTGCCCAGAGAAAGAATGCTGGGAGATTGCTCCAGCTAGGGCCGTATTTTAGCTGAGGCGCTGCGACGGTTTGCTGTCATCGCTTCAAATGAAATACGTCCACAATATTCTGGGAGGTACGTATGATTAAAGAAAGCAGGCCGGTTAAACGGCTAATATTCGCTATGGTTTTGGGAATGCTTCTGCTATGCATCGGGCCCTTGGCAAGCGCTTCGGCTGCGGATGACGCGAAGATTAAACTCGACGGCAAGCAAGTAGTGCTGAATGATTCTACGTTTATTCTGGATGGAAGATTATATGTGCCTGTGGCCCGCATCGCTGAATTGTTCAGTGCCAAGTCGAGCTGGGATAGCGACAATGAGGAAGTAACGATAAACACGGCATTGAATGATAAAATCGTACTTGGAAACGAAGTGCCCGTTGTCTATTTCAACGATGAGCGTTATGTGATGGATGCGGCTCCCGTTTTCAAGGAAGGAAGATTGTATGCGCCCCTGCGCCAGTTTGCCGAAATGCTGCATGCCGATTTGCAAGTGAATGCACAGTCAGGCGATATTGAGCTTGCTACTGTGAAGCCAGCAGTAGTAACAGACAAATACGGGATAGACGAGATTAGCAAGGAAACGCGCAGCAGCAAGACGGAGCTGCTTAAGCGCAACGGACTGGATAGCAAGACCAAGCTTAAAGCAGGTACGAAGCTGAAGGTGGTCATTCCTTCGATTTTCGATCACGCAGCGGACCCGTTTACAGAAGCAGATTTGACGCTGCTTGCCAAGATTACAATGGTTGAATCAGGCTATGAGTCGTATCAAGGGCAGCTTGCCTTGGCGAATGTTATTTTGAACAGAGTGAAGGACTCCCGTTTTCCGAATACGATTCGTGAAGTGATTTATTCCGGCAGACAGTTCCCGCCAGCCCACAATGGCCTCCTTGATAAAAGCAAGCCCAATGAAGGCTCCCTGCGCGCAGCTAAGGAAGCGCTCAACGGCAAGAACAATGTGCAAAATGCCATCTACTTCTTTAACCCCAATGTATCCCAAGGCGCGTTCTGGGATAGCCTGGAAGTTATTGCGACAATCGGCAATCATAGCTTCGCAAAATAGGAACGACACATATAGAGAAGTCCGTTATGGCGTAATGAGCCGTAACGGACTTTTTTGAAATATAGGAAAGGATATGATGTTTCCATCCTTTCTCTATATTTCTCGGACTGAAACGCGCCGCGCCGCCAAAGGAAGGCGCCAGCCGTTTCACCTTGCTGTATGGACCTAAGAAGCTGGCTTGGGATTCAAACGTTTATAGTCAGCTTCTTGCTCGGCAGTTGCTTTAGGAATATCCATGCCTTTTTCCCAAATGATGAGACGGTCGCTGTTATTTTTGCCTTGGTAGTAAATGATTGTTTTTTCTTGAGCAGGGTCGGGACTATTCGGGGCTGACCAATATTCGGGCAATACCTCAAGCTTTTTGTCTTGTTCAGAAAAGAAACGCCTGCGCTCATAGATTTGGTGTACTTCCCTATTGGTATCGCTTAGCGAACGAACGTTGCTTAAATAGCCATTCACATTAGCTGTAATTCGGAAATGAATGGAACCATCCTTCATTTGATAGACATCGCTGATCGAGATATCACTGCTGGCTATAGGAAATTTTCTCGGGCTGAAAAAATAGTAGGCAGTCAATAAAACAATAACAGCGATACAAACGCTGATACCAGCTATAATCCACTGTCTTCGTTTGATTTTTTTTAGAAAATTGATCTGCTTCTGTGGAGCCGCCTGAAAGCCCTCCGTCTCCGTCATCATGCTGTCGAGCACCTGCCTGCAATCGCTGCAGGAAGCGAGATGCTGTTGGATGGCTTCATTCGTGTCTTCGCTTGTCAGCCCTTCGATATAGTTGGGCAGCAAATCCTGCACAATATGGCAATTTAATTGTTGTCCCATTATACGCTCCCTTTCATCATTTTTTGTTTGCCCCGGTAAAAGGTTACTCTGGCCCAAGCTTCGCTTTTTTCCAAAATTTCTCCGATCTCGGCAAAGCTTAATTCGCCGGAAAGCCGCAAGTACATCACTTCTTTCGTCGTTTCATCCAATTGATGCAGCATGCGAAACAAGGAGAGCTTATCTTCCTTATGTAAAATATCTGCTTCGACCTGCTGCCCCATAGAAACAGGAACATCACATGCCTCCAAGGAGACGGATGGCATTTTTTTGTTTTTATTAAGCTCCCTATACCACGCGCGCTTAGCGATTTGGCATAACCAGACCGACATTTTGCAATCGCCGCGAAAGTTGTGGATCCCCTTCATCGCTTGAAAAAACGTCTCCTGCGTCAGCTCCTCCGACAAATCGGCATTTTGCGTCAAGCTGTACAAATATTTATAAACCGTTTGCGCGTACGTGCTATAGAGCTGCTCCATGCTTTCCATTTCTACACCTCCTACCCTATAAGTGCGTGAACATTGGATTTCGTTACAGCTGCTCTGCAATATTTTTTTAAACCGGTTGAAAGCATAACTATGATAATTTAGTTTACTGTATCACAGTGGAAAAGGCTGGATTTTTATTGGAAACCGCTTTAAAATAGAGTTGTAAAATGAAACTGTGTTTCACTATGCGAAACAGGAGGCAGAATATATGGCTTATCATTTTTATGGTATTGATCATGTTCAGCTGGCAGCCCCGGAAGGCTGCGAAACAGAGGCAAGGAGCTTTTTTAACGGCATATTGGGGTGGACGGAAATTCCAAAGCCGGAAATGCTGAAAAAACGTGGCGGGGTCTGGTTTGAATGCGGCACCCATCAAGTACACATTGGGGTACAGCGGGATTTTGTTCCGGCAACGAAAGCCCATCCTGCCTTTCACGTACAGAGCCTGGATGAATTGCGCGAGCATTTGCTTCAGCATCATATCCAGATAATCGACGACGAGGCCAGAGCAGATGAAGGGGGCAAACGCTTCTATTTAAACGATCCATTTGGTAACCGCCTTGAGTTTCTAGAGTGGCTCTCCTAAGCGATTAATAAGCCGAAGGCAGGCGTCTATACGCAAAAGCCCCTATCCGAGGATGAACCCGGACAGAGGCTTAGCAATCAAAACGCATATGCATTCAGTATATGGAAGAGGCAGCTCTACGCTTTAATAGAGGCGATATGCAGCTGCTTATTGCGTTCTTTGAAGCGCACATTATGGGAGGACACGTAGGCGTATTGATCCGCTTCCGGCTCCATATACAGTTTGGCGCTGTTCAGGGCAAGCACAGCATCGGTAAACGTTCCGGCAATCAGCCTGACCTTGCTGTCATAATGGACGCAGTCGCCAGCTGCGAAAATGCCCGGCACATTCGTCGCCAGACGGTTGCTGACGTTGATTGCCCATTCGCCCAGCTCAATGCCCCACTCTGCAATCGGGCCGTAGTCGCTCGTATAGCCATGGTTGACGACTACCGCATCAACATCAAGCACCTCGGATTCGCCCGTCTCGGCATGGGTAATCGTAACGCTGTGAATCGTCTCCCCTTGCCCGTTCAGCTGGCTGACGAAATAAGGCGTGCGTACATCAGCAGTTGCCATCATATCCGCGACATGCTTCTCCATCGCTTTGAATTGGTCGCGGCGGTGAATAACGATAACCTCTGCTCCAATGCCTGTAAGCTCATTTGCCCAATCGACGGCGGAATTGCCGCCGCCTGAGATCAGCACTCTTTTTCCACGGAAGGAGATCAGCTCTTGAATGGTGTAATGCAGATTCGTCACCTCGTAGCGGTCAGCACCCTGAATATCAAGCTTCTGAATTTGCGTGATGCCGCGGCCTACGGTCACAATGACCGTACGCGATAGATGCTGCTCGCCAGTTGTCGAGGTAAGAAGGAAGTTGCCATCCTCTTGCTTAACGACGCCGACGATTTTTTGGTTGAACACAAGGGTAGGGTCAAACGTGCGAGCCTGCTGCTCCAGCCAAGCAATCAGCTTGTCGCAGCGCATCGGTGGAATGCCGCCGACGTCCCAAATCATTTTCTCCGGGTATGTGTGCAGAAAGCCGCCAAGCTCATTTTGAGCTTCAATCAGCTTTGTTTTTAAATCGCGCATTCCGCTATAGAAAGCAGTGTACATGCCCGCAGGGCCTCCACCAATAATCGTTACATCAAATAATTCCAAGGATTCAGACATTTGAGCTAGCCTCCAATTATAATGAAAATCATTATCAACTCACTATTTTCTATAGTAAAGGAGAATAAGGGGGGCGTCAACAATTGGCATATGGCAAAAAAGAAATTTTTTCCGAGTAGTGCTCTGGTCAGAATCCGGTCAGAATCCGTTCAGAGCTATTTGCTATGATTTATGTAGGATGCTGATATCAATAAAGCGGAGGGGAATTTATGGCACTGCAATATTCCTTAATGTTTGAGGAGCGGTCGTTGACACAGTCGATGGTGACAAAGGTTTTTAAGCAACTGGGCTTTGTGACCGAGCAACTGGTTCCGCTTGCGGGTGGTTTTCGGGTGGATGAGTTTAATGAAAGAATCGGGTTCTCGATGACGGTTATCGATACGCTCGATATGTCATTTGGATGGGATTCCGACTATTTGGAAGACGAATTTATGTACCAGCAGCATGTGAGCTTTAAGCTGTACAATTCGTACGATACAGAGCCGGAGGCTTGCGAGCTGATGCTCCAAATGGTGTTCAGCCTACTTGATATGGCGGGCTCGGATGCCCTCCTGACATTTAGCGATTCGGAAATTTTTTACCGGAAAAATAACGCCTTCTACGTCAATAATGATTTTGGCTTCTGGGAGCATGACAGCGTGAAAGCTTTAATCGGTACGATGGAGTATCAGCCGTTTAGATCGTTTGTCCATATATAAGCTGTTCATATAAGTTTGAATAATAAATAATAATAGAAGAAAGACGATTGCCCCTGCTAAAAAAGGAGAGGCAATCGTCTTTTTCTTCATTTAAGACTCCGCACCTACAACGTCTTCGCAATATCGACCAGCGATTGCGACATATCGTTAATTTCATCCATGGAGGCGTTCACTTCCTCGGTCAGGGCGGCCTGTGTCTGCGTTAAGCTAGCCATGTTGTGAATGTGCTGGAGAATTTCCTCGATATAATCCTTCATCGTGTTCAAGCTGTTTTCAATATTGACTGTTGCATCGGCGCTGTGGACGGCAAGCTTGCGCACTTCATTGGCAACGACAGAGAAGCCTTGGCCCATCTCGCCGGCACGCGCTGCTTCAATCGCAGCATTGAGGCCCAATAGATTCGTCTGATTGGCGATTTCTTTAATGAAATTAGAAATGTTTTTCGTTTCATCGGCACTATTTTTGGCATGATTGGCAGCTTCGGTCGATTGCTCTTGGGCAACGGCGAGCTCCTGAGCCTGGGTCGTTACATTGTTAATGCCTTTGACCATATCCATAATCGATTGCGAAAGCTGCTCGGTTTTCTCATTCAACAGCTTGACGACATCATCTTTATTTTTCTCATATGTAATATCCCGAATCGTGCCAGCAACGCGCAGTGGTACGCCCTTCGAGTCCCGAATCGTTTCGCCGCCTGCATGGAACCAGCGATATTCGCCATTTTTCAGCTTTAAGCGGTAGTCCAGATCATACGGCGTTTTACCGCTGTAATCGTTCATATGATCCGCAAATCCTTTCACCGTCCGTTCGGCATCGTCAGGATGCAGCCTGCTGCTCCAACTGCTGAATACGTTAGGGAAGTCGCTCTCATCTTGAAAGCCGAGCGTTTTGCGAAATTGGGGCGACCACCAAAATTCATTATTTGGATTAACCACGTCGCCAGCTACAACCGTCATATCCCAAGGAGCTTCGACTAAAGCGCGGTTGATCAGATCGTAGCGAGTAACGAGAGCGGCAGTCTCCTGATCCTTCATTTTCTTGTCATGGATATCGAATAAAGCGCCAGCAACGCGAAGCGGAACGCCCTTCGAGTCTCTTACCGTCGTGCCCGTCGCACGGAACCAGCGATATTGGCCGTTTTTCAGCAGCAAGCGGTATTCCAAATCGTAAGGGACTGTCCCCGTTCGATCGTTCAAGTGGTCGGCAAAGGCAGCGAGTACCCAATCATGATCATCTTTGTGCAGCTTGGACGACCAACTGTCCAGTATATTCGGGAAATCTGCCTCATTGTGATAGCCTAGCATTTTGCGCAGCGCATCGCTCCAAATAAACGTGTTTTTCGGATTGACCGGATCTCCGGCAATGACCTGCATATCCCATAGTCCAACTTGGATAGCCTCCGTTACAAGCTGTAAACGAAGCTCCGCATCTGCGGCCTGCTGGGTCACCATCTGAAGGGCGGCATTAAAATGCTCTACAATGGCTTTCGTTGCGTCTGAATGGACAGCAGGCAGGGCCAATGGAGAAAAATCATGCTGTGAAAATAGCTCGGAGCGTTTTTTGGCTTCTTCTAGCAAGGCTGTCATGGCCTTGGATTGAGCATCCTTGAGAAACATATGGTTGTCCCCCTTTTCATTTGCGAAACTTTTCTATAAAGTCCCAGGTTATCTCCACGATAACACTTAAAAAGCTATATTTCTACAGCATTCGACAAACTTTCATAGGTTTAAATGGCGTCTTTTTTCCTGAATGGCAAAAACGAAGGATAACCGTCCGCTAGACGGCACTTCGAAGGAAGAATGACAGCTGCTAAACTCATAGATTATGATTCAAAGAAAAGCCTTTCAATGGTAATATAGGAGTAATTAGTAGATTATTTTGGGAGGATTTCGGCCTATGAGGTTTGGGCAATCGATTAAAACGAAGCTGATCATCGGCTTTATGGGCGTTATGCTCCCCATTGTCGTATACATGCTCATCAATAATATGTATGCGAAAACAATTGTTCGGGAGAAGGTTTCGGAAACGTATCGCAATACGCTAGATATTTTTGGCGGGCAGATGGATCATAACCTGGAAGAGATCAATGAATATTTGTATCAGATGTCGGTGCTGGATTCCGATGTTGGCCTCCTCACCTCGTTTCCGATGGACAGCGACTGGTATATGCTCACCAAGGTGCAGATCGATTCTAAGCTGAATCGGGACGTTGGCGTGTACAGCCTGCTGGACAGCATTTTCGTCTATCACGAGCATGACATCATATTTGGCACAGACAATGCGGTTTATGAGGATGCGCGGCAAATCATTAAGCAAAATATGGTGCAGATGACGAAGGGAGGACAAGCGCTGCTCAATGACCCCGAAACGTGGGAGGTCAAATACGACGAACGTATTCCCGGGCATTATTTTCTCATTAACTTTATTGAAGTCAGAGATGGGCTTTACGTTGGCGGCATCATTCGAGTGATGGATTTGGAGCGGCTGCTGGCGATTCAATGGAGCGATGGCGACATCGGGAACAACGGCATTTATTTGCGTGAAGGCGATCAGTCCGCCCAGGCGCTGACGGAGCAAGCGCCGCGGCTTCTGAATGGGCAGCTGGCTCCTAGGGCGGAGTCGCCCAATTCGGTCGTCGATCCCGATACGAAGCAATCGTATTTGGTGCTGAACCGCAACAGCAGCTTGGCGAATATCTCCTACAGGGTGCTGGTTCCAGAGCAGACGCTGCTGAAAAGCCTCATTTTTTTCCAAAATGCAGCTTTGCTGGCGCCGTTTGGTTTTCTGCTGCTATTGGGCATTTATTTGCTGTTTATGCGCAATATGCTGTTTAAGCCGCTGCGCGAGCTCATGCTCGGAATGAAAAAAATCGCCATCGGCCAGCTCGATGTCCGCCTTGCGGCGAAGCAGTCGGGGCAATCGCTGGAATTCGCTTTTCTCGGCAACACCTTCAACAAAATGGCGGAGCAAATTACGACGCTCAAAATCGACGTTTACGAGGAGCAGCTGCGCGTCAAGCAGGGGGAGCTGCGGCAGCTTCAAGCGCAAATCAACCCGCATTTTTATATGAACAGCCTGAACATTGTTTATAATTTAGCGGCGCTTGGCGATACGGAATCGGTGAAAAAAATGTCCCTGCATCTTGCCGATTATTTCCGCTTTATTATGCGGTCGAACCGCGACATGATCATGCTCAGCGAGGAGCTGGATCATATCGACAACTATATTACGATTCAGAAAATGCGCTTCCCGGACAAGCTGCAATTTACATATGACGTGCCGGAATTTGTAAGAAACTATAAGGTCGCGGCGCTGACGGTGCAGCCTTTTGTGGAAAATGCCATTATTCATGGGTTCAAAAACCGCCGCAAGCCATTCATCATACATATTGGGGTAGAGGCGCAAAAGGATGGCGGATTTTATTTGACGATTACCGATAACGGAACGGGCTTCTCGGAACCGATGCTGGACAAGCTGCAGCGCAAAATTCCGCTTATCGAAGGCGAGACGAGCAGGCTCGGCATTATGAATGTCATCCATCGGCTGCAATTAATTTATGGCGAACGGGCAGCTATTACGTTTAAAAATGTAGAAGAAGGCGGCGCTGCCGTTACCATTCGATTCCCGGTAGGGGAAGAGGAGCTAATTTCGAATGTATAATTTGCTAGTAGTAGATGATGAGGATATTGCCGTTCGCGGCATTGTGCAGGGCATTAATTGGTCGGATGTGCCGATAGGCCAGCTGTTTACCGCCTGCGATGCGGAGGAAGCCAAAGAAGTGCTGCTGCAGGAAAAGGTGCACATTGTGCTGTCGGATATTGATATGCCTGATTTGAATGGCATTCAGCTATTGGAGTGGGTCAATGAGCATTCTCCTTCCTCGGTCACCGTGTTTTTGACAGGCCATGCGGATTTTAAATATGCGCAGCAGGCGGTGCAGCTGGATTGCTTCGATTATTTGCTGAAGCCGGTCGATCATGAGGTGCTGAAGACCTGCATCCATAACGCGATTGAGAAGGTTGTGGAGCTGGAGGAGCTTGAAGAAATCCGCAGCACCTACAGCCATTATTATGAGCAGTGGAACAAGCAGCGGCCTGCGCTTATTGAGCGTTTTTGGCAGGATATGCTGCATTACCGGGTTTCGGCTGCCCCTGTGCATCTGGATTCTTCGATGGAAACGTACGGCATACCGCTGCGTGCGGATAGTGAAATACGTGCGGTGCTGATCAGCATTGAGCATTGGCGGGAGGAATGGTCGGCGCGCGATGAGGAAATTATGACCTACGGGGTGAAAAATGCCGCGGCCGAGCTCGTGCTGGGCGGCAAGCCCGGGCATATTGTGCACGACGGAAACGGCATTTTGTACGCTCTCTTCTATAGTAATGAGGAGGACGAGCAGGCGATTGCCGCTCGCTGCAAAAATTTCATCCAGCAGGCACGGGGCTTGCTGCATTGCCAGCTGTCTTGCTATATCGGCGCCGCGACGGTGGCCCAGCAGCTTCGCGGCAGCGTGCAGCGGCTGTTTGATCTGGAGCGCAGCAACGTAAATGCGGCCTGCGCCGTTATACACGAAAGCAGCCACAGTATTCAGACATCGAGCGTATCGACAGCTTCACAGCCGCTGCCCTTCACCGATTGGGCGATGCTGCTTGCACCGGGCAAGCGGGCAGAACTGCTGCTGCGCATTGACGAGCATTTTGATCATTTGCAGCACAACAACGGCGATTATACGCAGCTGGCTTCGTTTTATTTCGGCTTTATGAATATGGTATTCCAGTGGCTAAGCAAGCAGGGGGTCGCCATAACCGACGTATTCGCAAAGCGCGAATGGGAGGCAGGCGAGCAAGTGATGAAGTCGCTGCCGCGCATGCGCAGCTGGACGCATCAAGTATGCATGCAGCTAACGGACTATGCCGGAACGGCGGGCAAGGACGTATCGCAGGTCGTAGCCAAGGTGCAGCGTTATATGGAGGAGCATTTGGATGAGCAGTTCAGCCGCGAGCATGCGGCGGAAGCCGTCTATTTGAATCCGGCGTATTTGTCCCGGTTGTTTCGACGGGAAACGGGGCATTCGCTGACAGATTATCTCGTCAGAATGCGCATCGCCCGCGCCCGGGAAGAGCTGGAGAAGACGAATACGAAAATCAGCGATATCGCGGTCATGATCGGCTATTCGAACTTTTCCCATTTTTCCAAGCTGTTTAAGAAAGAGACGGGTCTCACCCCGCAGGAATACCGCAAAAAGGTGCAGCACATTTAGAAGCGTGGTGAAAAAGCGAAGCGGAATGAAAAGGTTGAGCTGGAGAAGCGGCAGCGTTCGCTTAAAGCTTTCCGCAGGAAAGCATCATCGTAAGCCTATCTTTTCATGCAGTGGAGCCTCTTTTTCACCACGCTTCTAAAATAAGTCATTATAGCGTTAATACAGTCACGGAGCCGATAGATGAGAGGCTCCGTTTTTCATTACAATTTAAACATAGAGAGGGATGGAGAAAGGATGAAAATATGACGCTCGCTACCAACATGAGAAGATATTGGATCTTCTATGTCATGATGGCTCCCGGAGTATTGTTTTTGATTTTCAACAACTATATTCCGATGCTAGGAACCGTCATCGCATTCAAAAACGTCAATTATGCCGATGGGATCATTAATAGTCCTTGGGTCTGGTTCGACAATTTCAAGTATTTGTTTAAAACATCAGACGCCTGGATTATTACGAGAAACACGCTGCTTTACAACATTTCGTTCATTATTCTGAATATGATTGTGCCGGTCGCATTTGCGATTATGCTCAATGAGATGAAAAACAAGCTGATGGCTAAGTTTCATCAAGCCGTCATTTTCCTTGCTTATTTTTTATCGATGGTCGTAGTCAGCTA
Organism: Paenibacillus sp. BIHB 4019; assembly: GCF_002741035.1. NCBI lineage: Bacteria > Bacillati > Bacillota > Bacilli > Caryophanales > Paenibacillaceae > Paenibacillus > Paenibacillus sp. BIHB 4019. The sequence continues at coordinate 3,720,029 of NZ_CP016808.1, forward strand.
TTTGGTATACGGATTCCTGCATGATACGCATGGCTTCGTCAATACCTCCATTATGAAATGGCTGGGACTAGAGCCGCTCCAATGGTATTTCGAGACGAAAATATGGCCGTTCCTGCTGCCAATTATTAATACGTGGAAAAATGTCGGCTATTACACCGTGCTTTATTTGGCGGCTATTATTGGCATTGACGACGAATATTACGAAGCGGCAACGATAGACGGCGCCAGCAAATGGCAGCAAATCAAAAGTGTGACGATTCCGCTGCTTATGCCAACTATTATCGTACTGACGCTGCTGCAAATTGGACGGGTATTTTATGCGGATTTCGGTTTGTTCTTCCAAGTGCCGCGCGAGTCGGGTCCTTTGTTCCCGGTAACGAACGTTATCGACACGTACGTTTACCGCACCTTTATTGCAATGGGCGATATTGGCTTATCGTCAGCAGCGGGGCTGTATCAATCATTGGTCGGCTTCATACTCGTATTCCTGTCGAACTGGTTCGTTCGCCGAATCGACAAGGACAGCGCATTGTTTTAGAGTATGGATAAAAATGGGAGGAAACAAACCTTATGCAAACTGAAATGAGCAAATCGGGCTCGAACCCGTTCAACGCGATTTCGCCTACAGCGAACACGATCATCAACATTGGCTTTATGCTGTATACAATCGCTTGCCTGCTGCCGATTCTTCTAATCGTCATGGTATCGCTATCGAATGAGCAGGATGTGCTGACGAAAGGCTACAGCTTCATTCCAAGTCAAATCGATTTTACCGCTTATAAGTTTCTCTTTACCGATTGGCAGCAAATTTTGCGCTCTTACGGCGTTACGATTTTCGTAACGATTGCCGGTACCATTCTCAGCCTCATTATTATGGCGCTGTATGCGTATCCGATTTCGCGGACGGACTTTCCGCACCGCAAGTTTTTCACCTTCTTTATTTTCTTCACGATGCTGTTCAACGGCGGGCTGGTGCCTTGGTATCTTGTCTACGTGAACATGCTGAATTTGAGGGACAACATTTGGGCGCTTGTGCTGCCGCTGCTCGTCTCTGCGTTTTTCGTGCTCGTCATTCGCACGTTTTTCCAGTCGACGATTCCCGTAGCCATTCTCGAAGCAGCCAAAATCGACGGAGCGAGCGAGATGCTGATTTTCTTCCGTATCGTCACGCCGCTTTCACTGCCGGTGCTGGCAACCGTTGCGCTTTTCAGCACCGTCAACTACTGGAACGATTGGTTCCTCAGCCTCGTCTTTATTACCGATGACAAGACGCTGAGCATCCAATATCTTATGTACAAAATGCTGCTCAACATTCAGTTTCTGGCGAGCAACAGCAACGCGGCATCGGCCATTGCCGCAGCGGGAGGCCAAGTCTCCTTCCCGAATGAAACAGTGCGTATGGCTATGGCGATTATGGGTATTGGGCCGATCGTGTTCGCTTATCCGTTCTTCCAGAAGTATTTTGTAAAGGGTTTGACCGTCGGCGCTGTAAAAGGCTGACGGCGGGCTCTGCCTGCTAAGGGCTTTAACCGGATCAATGCCGGTGCAAGCATAGATTTATCATTTTTGGGGAGGTCAATGGGGATATGATTAGAACAAATAAGGGAGTGCTTGGCGTTACCACCACGATGCTCACTTTTGCTTTATTGCTGAATGCTTGTTCTGGCGGCAGTGGTGCGGCGAATGGAAATGCTTCACCAAGCAATGCAGGAGAAGCAGCGGCAAGCCCAGCTGCATCCGAGGCGGCAACACCAGCTGACAATGGAGCTGCGGGCTTGGAGCCGTATACGATTAAACTCGTGTACACAGGAGCACCACAGGCAGATGAAGCGAAAGTGGAAGCGAAGCTTAATGAATATTTGAAGGATAAAATCAATGCTTCCATTGATTTAATGCCCATCGATTGGGGTCCGTGGGATGATAAAATCAATCTCATGATCGCTTCGCGCCAAAAGGTTGATATTATTTTCACCGCACAATGGAATAAGCATGCCGTTAACGTTGCAAAAGGCGCATTCCTCGATTTGGGCGATCTGCTCAAGGAAAATGGCCAAGATATTTTGAAAACGCTTGATCCTGTATTTTTGGAAGGCGCGAAAATCAACGGCAAAAACTACGGCGTTCCAACGAATAAAGAGCTTGCAGCGCAAGGCGGCATCATTTACCGCAAAGACATTGCCGATGAGCTTGGCATCGATATGACGGCCGTAAAAACGATTGCTGATCTTGACAACGTATACAAAGTTGTAAAAGAGAAGCATCCGGAATTGACTCCGCTTTATTTGAAAGACGGCGAGACGTTCAACTCGCATTATTTCGGCAATTATGACGCGCTGGGCGATACGTCGATCCCGGGCATTATTTTGAAAGATGAAGATGGCACGACGGTTAAAGCGAACTATGATGTAGCGCGTTATGTCGATACGCTTAAGCTGACTCGCGACTATTTCAAAAAAGGCTACATTAACAGCGACGCAGCAACGAACCAAACGATGAACTACGATGCTATGAAAGCAGGCAATGTATTCTCGATGACTTCGTCGCTGAAGCCAGGCAAAGATAAAGAGCTTGAGAACCAGACAGGAATGACTGGCAAGCTTGCTCAGCTGGAACTGAACACGAAGACGATTGCGACTTCGGAAACAGCTGGCTCGATGCTAGGTATTTCCTCCACTTCGGAGGATCCTGCCCGCGCTATGATGTTCATCAATCTGCTTCACTCGGACAAATATGTCAACAATCTGCTTAACTTTGGTATCGAGAATGACCATTATACGAAGGTTAGCGATGAAGTGATTAAGTCCACTGATAATACGAAAAACTACAACCCAGGCGCAGCTTGGATGTTCGGCAGCCAGTTCCTGAACTATGTATGGGAAACTGAGGACCCGAACAAGTGGGAAAAATTCAGAGAGTTTAACCAAAATGCCAAAGTTTCTCCTGGCCTTGGCTTCGTCTTCGACGGCGAGTCTCTGAAAGCGGAGATCGGCGCAGTTGTCAACGTCGACAAACAATATTTGACGGCACTTGAAACAGGCTCGGTCGATGTGGATAAAGTACTGCCGGAATATACAGCGAAGCTGAAATCCGCAGGCATCGAGAAAATCATTGCTGAGAAGCAAAGCCAGTTTGACAAGTTTTTAGCTAGCAAATAAAGGCGAAACGGCCGAAAGCCGTCCTCTGGCGGCGCGGCGCGTTTCAGTTCGAGACATATAGAGAAAGGATAGCATTACGATATCCTGTTCTATATATTAAAAAATACCGGTAGACAACGTAATTCAAGCGAGCGGGCAGCCTCCTCAGGTAGAGGGGGCTGCCCGCTTGTTTTCACATAAAAAACCGCACTAAGACTGCGGTACGGCATGCCTCCCCGACCAAGGTCCAGTGCAAAAACAGCCGCAGGTCCATTTTAGAAACATGCAAAACAACCTACAATAAGTACATAAGCAACACCGCAACAAACGAAGCAAACGAAGCAAATGAAACAAGCGAAACAAAGCAAGAAGCACAAGGAACTAACAAACGATTGGGTTTGCGGCATTTCACAATTCACAACACGGAAGGCGGTGACAAACAAATGGCAAATCAAAAACTGCTTGGTGTTATCCTGGCGATAGTAGGAAGCTTCATCGTTCTTAAATTTCTCGGCGTACATCTTGGTGGATTAATCGGCTTCCTGTTCCCTTTCATTCTGATCGGCCTAGGTGTTCTTGGCTGGAGCAACAATAAGAAATGGATCGGCGGCATTCTCATAACGATCGGTGCACTCGGTGTTTTCTCAAAATTTTCAGGCTTGATCCTGCTGGTCTTGGCCGTTGGACTCGTCGTTTACGGCGTTTCGCTTCTGAAAAAAAGCAGCTATCGCGGTTACTAATCAAATATAGATGGAGATTAAGGAGGGAAGCCAATGAGCATTATGCGTAGAGTTCGCGACATCACGGTCGCCACACTAAATGAACGATTGGAAAAAGCAGAGGACCCCGTTAAGCTGATTGACCAGTTTCTCTGGTCGACAAGGGAAGACATTTTGCAGGCGGAACGCTTATATGAGCAATATACAGGGCACACCAACCACTTGAAGATCCAATGGCTGCAAGCTGAGCAGCAGAAGGAGAAGCGTGAGCAGCAAGCGATGACTGCTTTGAAGGCAGGCGAGGAGCAGCTGGCAAGGCTGGCGCTTCACGAGAAGGCAAGCAGCGAGGAGCGCGCAGCGCAATACCGCGATTTGTACGAGCAAAGCAGGTTGAATACGCTCGGCCTTGAAGAGCAGCTTCGTGAAATGCGCAGTGAATACCAATCGGTTTATGATAGACGTGAATATTATGCAGCAAGAATGGAATCGCTAAGGTTGCAGCAGCGAATGAATGCACGGTTTAGCGGAATTGGCGAGCAAGGCGCACAGCCGGGCAGCATGTTCAGAAGGCTCGAAGACAGCATCAGCAACATGGAGCTGGAAGCGAAGAGCCTGCATGATTTGCGCCGGATGGGCAGAGAATTCGCTACCGAAGCAGGCCATTCGATTCAATCGGCAATCGAGCAAGAGTTGGAGCAGCTCAAAAGGAAGCTGCAGAAGGAGGGCTGATTGATTTGAAGAAACTATACCGTTCGTCACGAGACAGCAAACTATTCGGCTTATGCGGCGGGATTGCCGAAGCCTACAATATAGATGCAACTCTGCTCAGAATTTTACTCATCGTAGTGACCATATTCTCGAGCGGAATCGTTATTTTTATCTACTTACTGGCTGGTCTGGTCGTTCCGAAGGAGCCGCCTTATTACAACAATGGCGGATTTGGAAATGGATTCGGCAACGGTTACGGCAATGGCGGTCAAGGATCGCAAGGCAATGGCTACGGCTATGGCAGCGGCGGTGCTGGTGGAAACCAAAACTTCGGTTCGCAATTCCAAGGCTCGTTCACGAAAGGGCCACAGCAGCAATGGAACGGTCAAACTGGTCAGACGCCGCCAAACCCATCCTCGTCGCAATTTGACAGCATGTTTGAGGATTTGGAGAAAAAGGCACTACGTAAAGAAATCGATGAATTACGCGCAAAATTAGCCAAACACGAGAAGGGAGAGTTATAATTATGGGAATCTTCAAAAGAATGAAAGATATGACGAAAGCATCGGTGAATGAGGTATTGGACAAAATGGAGGATCCGGTTGTGATGCTCAATCAGTACCTGCGTGACATGGAAGCGGAAATTCATTCGGCAGAGGTTACAGTAGCGAAGCAAATCGCCAACGAGCGCCGCATGAAGCAGCGTTTGGAGGAAGCTGTTCGCAGCACGGCTGACCGTGAGTCGAAAGCAGAAGCGGCTATCCGCAATGACCAGGAGCAGCTTGCCCGCAAATTGCTGGAAGAGAAATTGTTCTTCGATCAAAAAGTAATTGAGTACACGGATCTGTATGCTCAATCCAAATCGCAAGCAGAGGAGCTGACTCAGCAGCTGCACGCGCTGAAAGACGAGTTTTATCAGCTTCGCAACAAACGCAATGAGCTGGCTTCCCGTGCTCAAGTCGCGAAAGCGCAAAAGCATATTGCTCAATTGACGACTACGAATACCATTGATAAAGGCACAGCTTCCAGAGGCTTCAACCGTATGGAAGAGAAAATTTTGCAAATGGAAGCGGAAGCGGATGTATTGCGCACACCGTATTCCTACAGCGGTACGGCTGCACCATTTAATGCAGTAGAAGCCGAAAAACAGCTTAAAGTGGATGAGCAGCTGGATGCGCTCAAAAACAAGCTGAAGCTGGATAAAGCACCGCAGGAATAATACAACCCGCAGGATGAGAAGAGAGCGGACCGGGCAACCGGTCTGCTCCTTCTTGCTTGTCGTTTAAGGAGTGAGCAGGTTGGCCGAAGAGAAGCCCTTGCAAGGAGATCAGCCTATTACGCAGCAGCAACAGGATCAAAGGCCGCCGTTATCAGGCCCAAGCCATCATCAGCAGAAACTGGGCGGCCAGCGCAATGGGCGGGACGCAGCCAATCGGCGCAAAAACTTAACGGAGTCGCTCCTATGGCTTCTTATTATACTTAGCCTCGCAGTCATTATGCTGCAAGGCATCGGTTATGTGAATTTATTTACGCTGCAGGCGAAATGGGCGGTTATTGGGCTTGCGATTACTGGAGCAGCAATGGCAATTGTTGCTTTGAACAATTATTTGCAAAATTCGAAGCTGCGTGAGGTCATTAAGCGGTTGACCGAGCAGCAGCGCAAACGCAGCTATCCGGTGACGATTGATTCAGCTGAGCATGATGAGCACTCCGAAAGCATACAACGGGAAGAGCAGGATGATGTATGGACGGAGAAGGTTAAATTTTCTGCGGTTATTGAAGAACGCCAGCGGCTTGCGCGCGAGCTTCACGATGCGGTCAGCCAGCAGCTATTCGCAATTTCGATGACGGCGACGGCGGTCAGCCGGACGATTGAGCGCGATTGGGAACGAGCGCGCCGGCAGGTGCAGCTGATTGAAGAGATGGCCTCCGTGGCCCAGTCGGAGATGAGAGCGCTGCTGCTCCATTTGCGGCCCGTACACCTCGATGGCAAAAACCTCGCTCAAGCACTGACGCTGCTCGTTGGAGAGCTTAAGGAAAAAGTGCCGATGACAATTGATTTGTCGTTGGATGATTCCATAACGATGAAGCCGGCGGCGGAGGATCATTTGTTCCGCATTGCGCAGGAGGCATTGTCCAATACACTTAGACATGCCAAAGCGGATACAATGGACATAAAGCTTTATCGGGAGGATGGAGCGGTATGCATGCTGCTTCAGGATAGCGGTGTAGGCTTTGATTTGGAGCAGAAGAAGAAAACCTCCTATGGCTTGCTCACGATGGAGGAGCGGGTTAATGAGCTGCGCGGCAAGCTGTATATGTCATCACGCCCTGGGGAGGGCACGCTGATTCATATTACGGTGCCGCTGGACATAAATGGGTAAACACTGAAAAGGACGAAAGTGGGGGAGCCGTGTGGAGTCGATGGAACAATTAGCTGCACCCGTAAAAGTGCTGCTGGTAGATGATCACGAGATGGTGAGAATCGGCCTTGCTGCCGTATTGGATACGGAAGAAGGCATAGAAGTAGTCGGAGAAGCAAGCAACGGGTATGACGGTATTCGTATGGCCCAATCGTATAAGCCGGATGTTGTGCTGATGGATTTGGTGATGGATGGCATGGATGGCGTGGAGACAACAGCGAAGCTGCTGGAATTGTACCCGGATTGCAAGGTCATCGTTCTGACGAGCTATCTCGATGACAGCAAGTTGTATCCGGTCATTGAAGCCGGTGCGTTCAGTTATTTATTGAAAACATCGAGAGCGAACGAAATCGCGGATGCGATCCGAGCGGCCGCACGCGGGCAATCGGTGCTGGAATCGCAAGTAGCGGCGAAGATGATGAGCCGCATGCGCCAGCCTAAGCAGCCCGTCGTAGCTCCGCTGCATGATGATTTGACCGACCGCGAGATGGATGTGCTGAAGCGGGTCGCACAGGGGATGTCGAATCAGGAAATCGCGGATGAGCTGTTCATTGGGGTGAAAACCGTAAAGTTTCATATTACGAACATTTTCAATAAGCTTAACGTAGATGACCGGACACAGGCTGCCATATACGCACATAAGCAAGGAATTGCCGAATAGGAGGCAATTTCCTTGCTTATTTTTTTGAATTTATTTGGAAAGGTATTGGTTAGCCTTCATCGTTCAGCAGCAGGCCGCTTGGGGGAAGCGGATAATGCATTTTCATTGAGCTGTAGTAAGTGGCGTATGGCTGCGTACGCTCGGCACTATTTTTCAAGAGATCGGTTGTCCGGATTTCGTCGCCGCCGAGCGACAACGCCTGCAGCAGCGTCGTCATTAGTCCGTAGGGGCCTAGAAGCTGGCGATACAAATGCTGGCCTGACAGCGGGTACTCGCGGTAGATAGAAGCGGCAATGGCAGGACGCAGCATCCAGCGGCTTGTGATGTCGTCCCGAATAAAGCCGACCAGCTCCGCCGCATGATGGTTCATGGCCTGCTGCGCACGATCCCACAGCGATGGCTTAATGTAGCGGGCTACCTGTACAAAAGCTTGCTGCAGGCGATTCATGACGCCCGTCAGCTTCGTCAGCTGTTCGACAAGGCAGCGCTCGTTGAAATCATTGCGGATTTTGAGAGCAATGACCTGCACCTCTTTGTGGGCTTGTCTATATTGTTCGAGCCAGACGGCCGCATGGCCGGCAGCTTCGCGATAAGGATCATTCCAGTCAAAATCATGCTCGGGAGGCCGTTGAAACTCCATGTCCCTGTAGGGATAACTGGCGTAAGGCGTGATGCGCTGTATAGGCTCGAAGATGGCTCTCCGGTTCGTACGTTCGATAGGGCGGATGGACATTTCAATAACCTCCTTCAATCGGTTTTCTGTAGTTAGCATAAAGGATGACAGCTGCAAATACTGCTGAAAATCGCTGTCGAAAGCTGGCTTATTAAATAAGCAGGAACAAAAAGGCAATTAGGGCCAGGTCAATGGCGAACGCGCCGCCATACGGCCAGTTGTACCCCGGGTTATAATTATAGTAGTAGGGATCATAAGGATAAGCTTGGGTTTGAGCGACTTTTTCTTTGGCTGTTTTGCTTGCTTTGCCTTTCTTTTTGCCTTTGGCCTTATCGGCTTTAGGGGATTCGGCTTCGGCCAGCATCTGTGCGCCCGGTTGTTCATTCAGCGTAAGCTTGCCGCCTCGGCAGTGGCTTAACACCCCGAAATGCCTTGCGCCGTCATGGGTCACAATACAAACAGGCATTCCGCAAAATCGCGATATGACGCCTTCTTCAAGCGGATAAATTTGTTCCATGTACGAGTTACCTCCTATTGGGCTTTATGCTTTTGCAAGCAGTATATTCACCTACAGGCGGTTGTGTATGGATGTTTACCCAGATGAGCGAAGAAAGCAGCCTATCTACTGTAAATTCCCCTTTTTCTGCCTAATTCAAACAGCAATCGCGTTTTTAAATAAGCGGCAAGCTTAAATGTAAGGCTAGAGGCTCAAAGGATCACAGGCAAAAATAAATATATCGCTCCTGTTCTTTTATGGAATTTCATGTAAAATGGAAGCGTTATCCATGATTTGGAAGGCTATGTAGACCAAGGAGGCTGATGTGTTCGATGGCAAAGCTGAACAGGTACACGGAACCGGATAAAATAAAGCGGCGCAGCCGAATCGGCGTGCTGGCAGCAGCAATGGTATTGCTTTTTGGCGCGGTATGGGCGCTCGTTAATCAGGACAAGCTGACAACAGAGGGGAAAGCGGAGGGCAGCTTGCTTCAGCATGATGTTAAGCAAATGTGGAGCTGGAGCGATGGGCTGCTGGAGACCGGAGCGCCCGGGGCAGGCTGGACGCTGCGCTGGTATGCGAGCGGAGAGGCAGCTAAACTGCGGGAGCAGCTGTTTCCACGCTACGAGGGCGATGCGGAAGGGGAACTGAGCACGCTGCTGCCGGAAGCAGGCGGCAAGCTGTCTATGAGCGTGACGGCGTCAGCCGGGCAAGGGAAACAGCAGATGCTGCTGCTTTTTTCCACCGAATCAAGCAAACAAGCAGATCAGCATAAGCTGCTTTCAGCTATAGACCATATCGAGTCTGCTATGAGAAGGACAAATATTTCTTATGATGGAGGAATAACCATCAGAGGCTTGACAGAATATAATAATGTGGCAGAGAGGCTTGCGCAGCTTGCAGCCGCCGAACAGGTGGACCGGTACGATGATGCCGGGACGGTGAGCGAAAGCTTTTTTACTGGCGGGCTTAAAGCTTCTGTAAAGACTGGCGGCAAGGAGGCGAATATGCAGGTTGCGGTGCATAAAGGAACGGATACGGGACAGCTGGAGGTCGTCATTGGAATCCCGCTGATTTCGGGAGATTACAGCGCCTCGCAATAGATGAAATATTGTGATGGAATCAGGAGAAATAACGATCGTTATTAGTTTTTTTTATGGTGGATTGCGTAGCAGTTTCAGGATTAATATGTTAAACTACATACCATGCAAAGACGTATAAAAATTCATAGGAAAGAATGAGGAATATGGAGCAAAATACGAATCCCGAAACGCTATCGCCGCAAGGCGCCGTATATTATTTGTTTGGAGCAACAGGCGATTTAGCTAAGCGCAAATTGTTCCCTGCCCTGTTCAGCTTATATAAAGAAGGAAAATTGTCTGAAAAATTTGCGGTCGTAGGCCTTGCCCGCAGACCTCGCACGAATGAGCAGTTCCGTTCGGACGTTTATGATTCCATTGTGGAATTTTGCCGTTACAAGGCGGATGATGCCGAGCTATGGAATCGTTTTGCCGAGCATTTCGAATATATGTCGCTGGATATTAATACGGTGGACGGCTTCCGCGAGCTGAGCAAGCTCTCGGAGCAGCTGGAAGCTAAATTTGATATTCCAGGCAACCGCTTATTCTACTTGGCACTTGCGCCTGCGCTGTTCGGACCGGTGTCCTTCAACCTGCGAGACGGCGGGCTGCTGGAGTGCAAGGGCTGGAGCCGTGTCGTTATTGAGAAGCCTTTCGGCTACGATCTTCCATCCGCACAAAAGCTGAATGACCAGCTGAGCCAAGTGTTCAAGGAAGAGGAAATTTTCCGCATTGACCACTACTTGGGTAAAGAAATGGTGCAAAATATTCAGGTTATCCGTTTTGCTAATGCATTTTTTGAGCCGTTGTGGAATAATAATCATATCGCCAATGTGCAAATTACGCTGTCGGAAACGGTTGGCGTAGAGGATCGCGGCGGCTATTATGACAAATCCGGTGCATTAAGAGACATGGGCCAAAACCATATGCTCCAAATGCTCACGATGATTGCAATGGAGCCGCCTAGCCGTCTGCATGGCGAAGATATTCGCGATGAGAAGGTGAAAGTGCTGCGCTCGCTGCGCAATTACAAAACCAGCGATGAGGTTCGCGAGAACGTCGTTCGCGCCCAATACAGCGAAGGCTCGGCTCGCGGCAAGGAATTGGCCGGCTATCGCCAAGAGGATTCCGTTAATCCGGAATCGACGACGGAAACGTATTTCGCAGCTAAAGTAGCGGTGGATAACTTCCGTTGGGCTGGCGTTCCGTTCTATATCCGTACAGGCAAACGCCTGCCGGTGAAGACGACTGAGGTTGTTATTGAATTCAAGTCGATGCCGCAAAACGTTCTGTTCGCGCAGCGTCATGATCTTGCGCCGAATTTGCTCGTCATCCGGGTTAACCCGATGGAGGGCATCTACATTAAAGTCAACGCCAAGACACCTGGTGCCGACAATTCGGTACAGCCTGTGGCAATGGAATTTTGCCAAAGCTGCCAAATCGGCCTGAACACGCCTGAAGCGTATGAGCGCCTGATCCACGATGCGGTACGCGGCGATTCTACGTACTTCACCCGCTGGGACGAAGTAGCACAAGCATGGGAGTTTGTTGACAAAATCGCTCAAGCATGGGGCGAGGACAAGAAGGATCTGCAAGCTTATCCTGCTGGCTCATGGGGTCCGGAAGCGGCAGATAAGCTGCTTGCTGAGGATGGCTTCCACTGGTGGCCAGTCAATGGACAGGACGAAGACAAAGTGATCTGGATTACGAACAGCGGCAAGTAAGGAGCTGCGAGGAAATTAGCGGTGTTTTATTTCGTCGCAGTTTCTAAGCGGCAAGCTGATCGTCAATTTCGCATAATTTCAAATGAAGATATTCCACAGCGCACCGCCTTTAGGCCGTGCGCTGTATGAATGAAGGGAAGGCAAGCAATGAGCAAAACGCTAAGCAATGAATTGCAGCTGGAAGTCGATAAGCGCCGCACCTTTGCGATTATCTCTCACCCGGATGCGGGAAAAACGACGCTGACCGAGAAGCTCCTCCTGTTCGGAGGAGCTATTCGTCTGGCAGGCTCCGTTAAGGCGCGGAAAGCAAGCCGCCATGCGACCTCCGACTGGATGGAAATTGAGAAGCAGCGGGGGATCTCCGTTACTTCCAGCGTCATGCAATTCGATTACGACGGCCATCGGGTCAACATTTTGGATACGCCGGGCCACCAGGATTTCAGTGAGGATACGTACCGGACGCTGACAGCAGCGGATAGCGCGGTCATGCTGATTGACGTTGCCAAAGGTGTCGAGGCACAGACGATCAAGCTGTTCCAAGTTTGCCGTAAACGCGGCATTCCGATTTTCACCTTCATCAACAAGCTGGACCGTGAAGGACAAAGTCCGTTTGAGCTGATGGAGGAGCTGGAGCGTGTGCTTGGCATCCGTTCGGTTCCAATGAACTGGCCGATTGGCATGGGCCGCGAGCTTTGCGGGGTTTATGACCGGATGAAAAACCAGGTCGAGCTGTTCCAAGGCAATGACCACAGCACGATCGAAGTTCGGAAAACAGATGATTACAACGATCCGATTATTCGCGAGATGGCAGGCGACTATTTGCATGATCAGCTCGTGCAGGATCTTGAGCTGCTTGATGTAGCTGGCGATCAGTTCGATATCGAGAAAGTTCGCGCAGGCGAGCTGACACCGATTTTCTTCGGCAGTGCGGTTAACAATTTCGGCGTCCAAACGTTTCTGGATAACTTCCTTGAGCTGGCGCCAAAACCGACTGAGCGCATGAGTACATCGGGCCCGGTTGAACCGACGAATGAGAAGTTTTCGGGCTATGTCTTTAAAATTCAAGCGAATATGAACCCGGCCCACCGCGACCGGATTGCTTTTTTGCGCATTTGCTCCGGGCGCTTTGAGCGCGGGATGAGCGTTCGCCATGTCCGTGCGGGCAAAGATATCAAGCTGGCGCAGCCGCAGCAGTTTTTGGCGCAGGATCGCGACATAGTGGAGACGGCTTATCCGGGCGATATTATCGGCTTGTTCGATCCGGGCATTTTCCGGATTGGCGATTCGCTGTCGCAAAACTCGGAAGTCGTATTTGACGAGCTGCCGACGTTTTCGCCAGAGATTTTTGCTAAAGTAACGGTTAAAAATGCCTTGAAGCATAAGCAGTATCAAAAAGGTGTTGACCAGCTGACGGAGGAAGGCACGATTCAGGTGTTCCGTTCGGTTGGCGGCTTTGATGAAACGATTTTGGGCGTCGTTGGGCATTTGCAGTTTGAGGTGTTCGAATATCGGATGCGTGCGGAATATGGCGTCGAAATCCAATTGCACCGCATGACATTCCAGTTCGCACGCTGGATTGTAGATGACAAGATTGACCCGGCGAAATTCCGGATTAACTCCACGCTCGTTCAAGATAAGAAGGGCAATTATGTCGTCTTATTCGAGAATGAATATGCGATGAGAACGGCGATGGACAAAAATCCTACGTCGAAATTTCTTGAGACAGCGCCTTAATCGCGCTGGAAACGCCAGAGCAGGCAAGCAGCTCTGGCGTTTTTTTTGAAAGATAAGCATTTATATGTTTCTCCCTTATTAATGGCTTATATTTCTCGGCCTGAAACGCGCTGCACTGCTAAAGGACGGCGACAGCCGTTTCACCTTGTGGAAAAGCATTGTCAAACGTAGTCGAATTGGAATACAATAGGAGAGTATATATGAAGGATGCTTGTATTTGTTTTCCTTGCATGGTGACAATTGCATCGAAGTGGGGGGTTGAAGGAAAATGAGCAATGTAAAAACGTTATTGTTGATTACAGGAATTTTTGAAATTATTATTGGAGTCCCAGTTATGGGCGGGCTAATTGTAATAGGGCTTTCTTATATTCCGTTGGTTGTAATGCTGGCTCTGCATATTGTGACCTTGGTGCTGGCCTCGCAGCATAATGCTGATAAACATGGCAGCATTTTGGGTATTGTGACGTCCGTTATTGCGGTTATTCCGATTGTGGGCATGATCATGCATCTAATTACAGGCGTTTTGCTGCTTGTGAGCGCATCGAGAGCAGACCAAAATCAATCGTATTCTCCGCCGCCGCCACCTTCGAGTTTCTAAGGAAGTTTTTATAAACAGCGTATGTAAACAGCAAAGAGCAGTGCAGACCTTCCGAGGTTCAGTACTGCTCTTTGCTGTTTATGTTTTTATTTTTAGTATTGACGAGCTTCCACTTTCATGAAATAATGTACGCGTGTACATTGATTGAATTTGCTTGAGAATCAGGAGGATGCTCGCTTTGGTTAGTAGAAAAGAAGTTGCGTCACTTGCGGGCGTATCCGAAGCCACAGTATCCAGAGTGCTTAATAAGGTAGGGCCTATCAGGGAAGAAACCCGGCTTCGAGTAGAGGACGCGGCAAAGCAGCTTGGTTATGTGCCAAGTGCGCTGGCGCAGCAGTTTGCTAGAAGCCGCAGCGGCAATTTGGGCGTTATCCTGCCATTTGTGCCAAAAGTTCATTTGTTTTCTACGTATTATTTTGCAGAAATTTTGAGCGGCATTGGCGAGGCGGCTAAGCAATATGGGTATGATGTGCTGTTAATCTTTCGGGAGCCTAGCGGCTCGCGTGATTATGCCAGGCTGTTTCTGGCACAGAAGATTGATGCCTGCATTGTGCTAGGCGCTCAAAATGTGCCGGAAGAGAAGAAAGCGCTTGCGGAGCTTCAGGAGAAGGGTTATCCGTTCTGCCTCGTTAACCAGCGATTCGCGGAGGAAGGATATTTGTCCATCGATGCGGATCATCATGCGGGGAGCTACGAGGCCGTCAAGCATTTGATCGACGGCGGGAGCCGCAGAATTGCTTTTCTCAATGGGCCAGATGTGTTTTCAAGCAGTATGGACCGAATGACCGGCTACAAACAGGCGCTTGCATATGCGGGACTTGCTTACGATCCGTCATTGACGCTGCTGGGCAATTACAGCCGCAAGAGCGGAGTTGAAGCTGCGGAAGCTGTCGCAGCGCTCATCCGCAGCGGCCAGGCGGATGCGGTTTTTGCCGCTAATGACCGGATGGCTATTGGCCTGATGGATGGCTTGCGCGCGTATGGTATCGAGGCTGGGATTGATGTGAAGCTCGTCGGCTATGACGATTCGGAAGGCTCGGTTATTGTGAGCCCGAAGCTGACGACGGTAGCGGTACCTTTTTACGAAATGGGAAGAAGGGCAGCTCAGCGGCTGCTCGCGCCAGAGAAGGAATTGCTGGAGCAGGCGGAGGAAGGGCTGCTGCCTGTGCATTTGATTAAGCGGGAAACATCTTCATAAATCGGGAGGCGGAGATTGATATGGGGAAAGTACGTGTGGGAATGGTCGGCTATAAGTTTATGGGAAAAGCGCACAGCAATGCGTATCGGGCTTTGCCGATGTTTTTTCCGAAGACGCCAGCGCTGCCAGAGATGAAAGCGATCTGCGGGCGCAACGCCGAGGCGCTGGAGCAAGCTAGAAGCCAGTTCGGCTGGGAAAGCGCCGAGACGGATTGGCGCAAGCTGATAGAGCGCAGCGACATCGATGTGATTGATATTAATGCGCCAAGCGATGCGCATAAGGAAATTGCGCTGGCGGCTGCCGCAGCTGGGAAGCATCTGTTCTGCGAAAAGCCGCTGGCACTCAATGTAGCAGATGCGAAGGAAATGCTCGATGCGGCAGAAGAGGCTGGCATCAAGCATATGGTCGGCTTTAACTATCGGTTCGCACCAGCGGTGCAGCTGGCGAAGAAGCTCGTCAGCGATGGCCGATTGGGCGAAATCTACCATTTCCGTGCGGTATTTCTTCAGGATTGGATCATTGATCCGTCATTCCCGCTCGTCTGGCGCTTGCAGAAGGAAGTTGCCGGCTCAGGCTCGCATGGCGACCTTGGCGCTCATCTAATCGACTTGGCGCGCTTTCTTGTTGGCGAGTTTGACGAGGTAATCGGCATGAGCGAAACGTTCATCAAAGAGCGCCCGCTGCCATCAGAAATGACCGGGCTAAGCGCCAAAGGGGACGCTTCCGGTGCCCGCGGCAAAGTAACGGTGGATGATGCGACGCTGTTTATGACCCGTTTTGAAAATGGTGCGCTCGGCAGCTTCGAAGCGACGCGCTTCGCGGCAGGTCACCGTTCTACGAATGCTTTCGAAATTAACGGAAGCAAGGGCAGCGTCAAATTCGATTTCGAGCGTCTGAATGAGCTGGAGGTTTATTTTACCGACGATGCTGAGGACGTTCAGGGCTTCCGCCGCGTGCTTGCGACCGATCCGGCTCATGCTTATATGGATGCCTGGTGGCCGGCGGGACATACGATTGGCTATGAGCATACATTCACACATGAAATGCAGGAGCTGATGCTGGCGATTCACGAGGATCGTCAACCGGTGCCGAATTTCCACGATGGCCTTCGGTGCCAAGAGGTGCTTGAGGCAGTTGAGCAGTCCATTACAGAGCGCCGCTGGGTCAAGCTGGCGGAGTACAAATAGAGGAGATGCGATAAGACGATGAGCAAACCGAAGGCATTAATCGTATGGGGCGGCTGGGACGGACATCAGCCTAAAGAGGTAGCGGCTATTTTTGAAGCAGTGCTTGCAGGAGAAGGTTTCGAGGTTGAGGTTTCAGATACGCTGGAGGCTTTTGAGGATGGCGAGAAGCTGAAGGCGCTGGACCTGATCGTTCCGGTATGGACGATGGGAGCGATTACAGGCGATCAGCTGAAAAATGTGTCCGAAGCGGTTCAAAGCGGCGTCGGCCTTGCCGGCTGCCACGGCGGCATGTGCGATTCCTTCCGCGAAAGCGTAGAATGGCAGTTCATGACGGGCGGGCAGTGGGTATCGCATCCCGGCAATGACGGCGTGGAATATGTGGTCAATGTGACCAACACGTCCAGCCTGCTGACCGATGGCATTGAGGATTTTACAGTAAGCAGCGAGCAGTATTATATGCATGTGGACCCAGCGGTTGAAGTGCTGGCGACGACGCGCTTCCCTGTTGCCGACGGTCCTCATGCGCTAAATAAAGCGGTTGATATGCCGGTTGCTTGGACGAAGCGCTGGGGCGTAGGCCGCGTCTACTATAATTCGCTTGGGCACCAAGCTAATATTGTGGACATTCCAGTTGTTAAAGAAATGATGAGACGCGGGTTTAACTGGTGTGCGGAAGGCAAAGCAGCTGCGGCAGGCAGAGACGGAGGCAAACATGAGTAAAGTCAAGGTTGGGATCATCGGGACAGGAAATATTAGCCGTATTTATTTGGAAAATGGTTCAAAATTCAGCTCCATGGAAATTGTCGCCTGTGCGGATCTCGATGTAGAACGCGCCAAGGAGAAAGGCGCGGAGTATGGCATTCGCGGCTGCTCGGTCGATGAGCTGCTTGCGGACCCCGAAGTGCAGCTGGTCATCAATCTAACGATTCCAGCCGCACATGCCCCAGTGTGCTTGCAGGCGCTGGAAGCTGGCAAGCATGTGTATGTGGAGAAGCCGCTCGCCGTTACGCGCGAGGAGGGCAAGCAGGTGCTGGAGCTGGCAGCAGCGAAAGGGCTGCTCGTAGGCAGCGCGCCTGATACGTTCCTTGGCGGGGGACTCCAGACGTGCATTAAAATCATTGAAGACGGCTGGATTGGCACGCCCATCGGCGCTACCGCTTTTATGATGTCCGGCGGACATGAGAGCTGGCATCCGGCTCCCGAGTTTTATTACCAGCAAGGCGGCGGCCCAATGTTCGATATGGGACCTTATTATTTGACGGCGCTAATTGCCATGCTGGGACCGATTGCCCGAGTAACGGGCTCGACTCGCATTACCTTCCCGGAGAGAACGATTACGAGCGCTCCGAAGCATGGGCAAAAAATCGAAGTTGAAGTGCCGACGCATGTGGCCGGCATTATGGAATTTGCCGCTGGGCCAATTGCGACTTTGCTGACCAGCTTTGATGTGAAGGGCGGCTCCACGCTGCCATTCATTGAGGTGTACGGCAGCCAAGGCACGCTGCAGGTTACGAACCCGAACAATTTCGGCGGGGAAATCAAGCTGCGCCGCGGCGGGGCTTCGGAATGGTCGACGATTCCACTTGCTTACGGCCATTCGGAAAATGGCAGAGGCATTGGCGCAGCTGACATGGCGCAAGCCATTTTGACGGGCCGCAAGCACCGGGCAAACGGCGAGCTTGCTTACCATGTGCTGGAAGCGATGCATGGCTTCCATGATGCGGCGGAGCAAGGCAAGCATTATGTGATGCAAAGCAGCTGCGAGAAGCCAACGGTATTTCCGCTCGGTTTGGCGGAATATACACTGGACAAATAGGCTGGCAATAGATAGTTGGAGCAGGCTCGTTAATCCGCGTAAATCGCGGGTTGGCGGGCTTTTTTTTATAGATGCAAGCCGTTGGATTAGCAAGGGGAGGTGCTGCCCGGGGTTAACGCGCTATTTTTTACAAGTAGCTCTCGTTTGTCTTGCACCATCCGCTTCCAGTTTCCGGCTCATTTGAGGTATGATAGAGCTATTGGATTTAGCAATTGGTGCACTAGATGGAGGAGGAGAGTGAAACGTGTATAACCCTTATGAGCTTAGAAAAGCAAGCTTGATCGCCGAGCTTTCGGCTGCTGGAATCGAGGCTGCGCTCGTTACGTCGCCGGGCAGTATTTTTTATTTGACAGGCTTTCATAGTGACCCGCATGAGCGTTTTATGGGACTGCTCATTAACCCGAAGGAGTCGACGTATACGCTGTTTGTCCCGGCTTTGGATCAGGAGAGTGCGAGCGAGGCGGCGATGGTATCAAAGCTGGTCGCGATATCGGATACGGACAATGCCTACGAGCTGCTGGGCAAAGAAGCAGATAACAGTGCGGCTGCAATCGGCATAGAAAAGCGGCACTTGAATGTGGCAACCTATGAACAGCTGGCAGGAGTATTCCCTAAGGCCGCATTCCGGGATGTGGAGCCGCTGCTGATGCGCTTGCGCCTTCGCAAGTCGGCGGAGGAAATCGAGCTTGTCAGCGCCGCAGTCGTAATTGCGGAGAAGGTGCTAAAGGAAGCGGCAGCCAAGGCGGCTGTTGGCGTGTCGGAGCTTGAGCTGAACGCCGAGATAGAATATCGGCTTCGGGTGCTGGGCGGCGATAAGCCTGCATTTGAGACGAGTGTGCTCGGCGGCGCTCGCTCCGCATTGCCGCATGGGCGGTCGGGCGAATACCGGCTGAAGGAAAATGATTTTCTGCTCATTGATATGGGCGTGTACAAGGGAGGTTATTGCTCGGACATTACGCGCACCTTTGTGATCGGTGAAGGTACAGCCGAGCAGGCGCGTATTTATGACGCGGTGCTGGCGGCGAACCGTCAAGGGATCGCGGCAGCAGAAGCTGGCAAGGCGCTTGCCGCAGTCGATCGCGCTGCCCGCGAAGCCATTACTTCGCGAGGCTATGGCGAATATTTCACCCACCGCGTGGGGCATGGCTTCGGCATTGATATTCATGAGCTGCCTTCCGTTCACGGGAGCAATGAATCGCTGATTGAGACGGGGCTGCTGTTCACCGTAGAGCCGGGCATTTATGTGCCGGGGCTTGGCGGCGTCCGCATCGAGGACGATATTTATATCGGTGACGATGGCAAGCCGCAGGTGCTGACGAGCTTTCCGAAGGAGCTGCAGCAATTATAGTCTGCGTTAAAGCCGGAGTATGAACTGGTTTATACGAGCCTCTTGCCATGTTGAATGGCAGGAGGTTTTTTGTTATTTTTCACCGGGGGATTGAACTGGCAATTGCTCTTGCAATTGAACTTGCACATGGACGGGACAACCCCTTTGTTATTGCTCGCAAAAATGGTATGTTAAGCTTTAATAAAGCTTGTCTGACAGCTTAGTAGCTTCTACATAATCACTTTATATTTTTGGCAAAATTATAAAGGGGAGCGTGCAAGATGAAGACAGAGATGCGGCAATCGGTTGTAATGGTTAAAGGGAAGCTCGTGCTGCCGGATGCAGTAGCGGAAGGGGCAGTTATCGTTAGGAACGGCATCATGGAGGAAGTGCTGCTTGGCGCAGAGCAGGTACAGAGCTGGCTTGCGCAGCAAGGCGGCGTTGCTGAAAATGTTGGTGAGCGCGAACATGATGGACGAGGTGTAGGAAATAGCGGCTCCGCAGCGCTTGAAATCATTGAAGAGGATAGCTGTTATGTGCTGCCCGGACTCATTGATATACACTGTGATGCGATTGAAAAAGAGGTGCAGCCGAGACCTAATACGCTGTTCCCGCTAAGCATGTCCCTGCTGGAGTTTGAACGCAAGCTTCCGCTGCATGGCATAACGACGATGTACCATTCGCTATCGCTTGGCGTTGGGCTTAGTCTGAGGGGCGAGCATTTGCTGACGCAGATGGTGGAGCTCATTCGCAGCTACCGCGAGCAACGCTCTGTCGTGCGCAATCTAATTCATTTGAGATACGAGATTTCGTATTTGCCGGGTTTGCCCATCGTGAAGCGCTATGTGGATGAAGGTGCGATTGATTATTTGTCTTTCATGGACCATTCGCCAGGCCAAGGGCAGTACAGGCAGCCAGGCTCGTTTGAGCGTTATGTGATGAAAAATCAATCGGTCAGCATCGATGAAGTAAACGCCATCGTAGCAGAGCTGATGGAAAATAGGCGCCAAATTGACTGGTCCGGATTAGAGGAGCTTGGCAAGCTGGCCGTGCAGCGGGGCATTTCGGTCGCTTCGCATGATGATGATTCGAGCGAGCGGGTCGATCAATTGAAGGGCTGTGGCGTCAGTATTTCGGAATTTCCGATTACGCTGGAAACGGCTCTATATGCGGTGCAGCAGGGCTTGCATGTATGTGTAGGGGCGCCTAATATTGTGCGCGGCGGCTCGCATGACAAAAACCTATCGGCAGCTGAGGCGATTGGGATGGGCGCGGCAGACATCATTTGCTCAGATTATCATCCGTCGGCGCTGCTGCATGCGATTTTCAAGCTGGCGGATGAAGGAATAGCCGCATTGCCCGCAGCAGTTCGCACAGCTACGCTCGCTCCAGCTGAAGCGCTGGGTATAGCAAGTGAAGTTGGCTCGCTGGAACAGGGCAAAGCGGCAGACCTTGTTATCGTTGATCGGTATGAAGGCCATCCATGGGTCAAACGGACAATCGTTGGCGGCAAAACAGTGTATACCGCGTTGACCCGTTAAAGCAAGCTAATTCGTGGCGGGCTGGGCGAAACGTGCTAGCTGCGTATGCAGCGCCGTTACCAGACGGGCTTGTTCCTGTTCTTCGATTTGCTTCCAAATCATTTCGAACAAAACCCCGAGTCCGGGTAGCGCACGCTCGTCATTGCCAATCGAGCTTTCAATCACTTCAGTTAATTCATTGAGCGGCTTATCTTGTACCCGCCTTATAATGGCTTGACGCAAATCCAGATTATCCAACCGGATTCCCTCCAAGTCGTCGTTATTACGCGCAACCGCAGTGGCCCTGCGCATGGTAAGCGAGGCCGCTAAAAACCTGCTAATTGGCGTGCCTGATTAATATGTCCGCAGCAGCAGTTTTTCATTCTGCACGGGTGCGTGTGTTATAATGGTCGATAGCAGATTTTCGTACATATAGGAAGGGAGAGTTGCCGTTTGCCGAAAAAACAATACGCCGTTATTGGCATAGGCCGCTTCGGTCTTAGCGTCGCATCATCGCTCACCGAAATGGGCTTTGAGGTGCTGGCGATTGATACGAGCGAGGATCGCGTACAGGACGCGGTCAATCATGTGACGCATGCCGTCATTGCCGACTCCACCGACGAGGAAGCGATGCGGGCGCTGGGCCTTCGCAATTTTGATGTCGTGGTCGTGGCGATTGGGCAGGATATTCAGTCGAGCATTTTGACAACCCTCATCTTGAAGGATATGGGGGTTGGCGTCATTATCGTCAAGGCGCAAAATGAGCTGCACGGCAAAGTGCTTAGCAAAATCGGCGCAGACAAGGTTGTATATCCGGAGCGGGATATGGGGCTGCGCGTGGCGCATCATTTGATCTCGCCTAACATTTTGGACTACATTGAAATTTCCGAGGATTACAGCATCATTGAGATTAAAGCGCCTGAAGCGATGATTGGCAAAAGCTTAAAGCAGCTCGACATTCGCGCCAAGTTCAAATGCAACGTCATGGCGATCAAGACGGGTTCAAATATGAACATTGCGCCATATGCGGATGATCTCATTCGTGATATCGATATTTTAGTTATTGTAGGGAAAAATTCAGACTTATCCAATTTGGAAATTGCCTATTCGGAAGGTTGACTAATAAATATGAACAATCATAGCCTTTTAACCTCGATTCAAAATGACCGTGTCAAGCAGTGGGCTTCCCTGCTGGATAAAAAATACCGCGACCGCCTCGGCAAGTTTATAATTGAAGGCGTTCATTTGGTGCAGGAAGCTTTCGCCGCTGGAGCGGCAATCGAAGCAGTCATGTACGATGCGGAGCGCGGCTTGCCGGAGGAGCTGCGGGAGCTGGCGGAGCAGGATGGCCGCGGAAGCGGATATGCGGGCAGCGCTGCGGAGAACGCGGGAATAGGCGCGAGCGTCGAATGGATTCAGGCGGCGCGGCCGGTTATGGCAAAATGCTCGGGGACGGATACGCCGCCACCGGTGTTTGCTGTTGTGCGCAAGCTGGAAGCGGCGGATGATGCTTTATTTTCAGCTAACGGATTGGTCGTTGTACTGGATGGCGTAAGAGACCCTGGCAACGTTGGGACGATTATTCGCAGCGCGGATGCGGTGGGAGCTAATGGCGTCGTGCTGGGCAAAGGCTGCGCTGATCTGTACAATCCGAAGACGGTGCGCTCCACGATGGGCTCGCTATTTCATTTGCCGATTATAGAGGCGGACTTGACGGAGCTGCTGCCTGCGGCGCAGGATTGCGGCTTTGCGCTGGTCGGGACGAGCCTCGAAGCGTCGCATACTTGCTATTCGTATGATTGGACAGCACCGACATGGCTGCTGCTCGGCAATGAGTCGGAAGGGCTGTCTGCAAGCTCGCTTGATGCAGCCGATGAGACAGTCATTATTCCAATGCACGGACGGGCGGAATCGCTGAATGTGGCGATGGCGGCGACCGTGCTGCTGCATGAGGCGATGAGGCAGAGACGGTATAACTAAACAAGAATTCTTATCAAAATTAAAATTAAACTTCCCTGACTAAAATTAATTGTATCCCCAACCACCAAAGACTGGAAGCTGGTTGCCGATTTTCTCGGGCCATTTCTCCAGTCTTTTTCTCTCCTCTTAAAGCAACACAGCAGGGGTTCCCCGTGCTAATGCTGAATAAGTAAACAAGCAGAAACCCAGGCTAATCAAGACTTTTGGATCATTGGGGTCAGTTTTACTCAGGCATTTCCCAGGCTCTGATCCAGCCATTATAACTGCTGATCCCTGCTTTTCTCAGGCACTTCTCTATCCCTTCAGGGACACGAATTATTAGTCGTTTTCGTTCACAATTGAACCAGTTTTCTTTCAGTTTTTCGCTCCTTTTCTCTACGTTTTTGGGACAGTAATTTTTATTTTTCTACAAAGTAATTCGACAAGAAAGGATTTCTAAAGAAAACAACCGAGGAAAACAGCAAGATAAAGCAAAGAAATACGTTCTAAAATTCAAATGACCTGGTGTTTAGTTCATTTTTTGTAAGGATTAACCGTCAGTTATTTGTATTTTGCGAAATAGTTAGGGCATAAAAGCCGAGGATTTTCGAGGTAGAACACTGGAGGGCTTAAATGAGGAAGTTTTTTATTACGGACATACATGGCGACTATCGGGGGTTTAAGTTGTTGATAGAGCATGCAGAGGTGGATTTTGAAAAGGATCAGCTCGTGGTTGGCGGCGACATGATTAATCGAGGCAAGGATAGCGGCAAAGTGATGAAGTCAATCAAGTTGCTTTGTGAACAGTATCCGAACAATGTTCATGCCGTCATTGGCAACCATGAGGAGATGATGGGCTGGTATTTTCAGCGAGGGGACAAATTATGGCTCAGTCACGGGGGTCATGATACGATTTCGGACTTCAAAAAGACATTTCCCAACGAAGAGGAGCGGCAAGCCCACATCAATTGGGCGTTTTCCTTACCAATGTACTTTGAGGATGATGAGTTTGTATATACACATGCTGGATTGAACTCATATGAGCCGCTGGACTCGCAGAGTCGGGACATACTTTGGATGACTGAAGGTGAATTCTACTCGCTTCCAAAAGAATCGCTTTTAATTACTACCGTCGAAAAACCTATAATCCATGGTCATACCCCTGTCGAAAGAATCTATTTTGACGGTATAAGAATGAACTGCGATATGGGGTCGAATACCTATTGTGTAGAGGATGAACGGGGAGTAGGGCTTATAAATCTATCAGATATGGTTTATTTTGTATATAAGCAAGCACAGAAGAAGATAGAAGAGCGAAAGATACTGTATTATTAAGTCGGAGAATTGTCTTATTTTGTCTCCAATGGGGTGTGGCATGGTACAATATGACTATACCACTTTAAGAGACGTAGGAGATTAATGAAAATGGTTACATGGATTATAAAGATAAAGAGATACTTCCAAAAACAAAAAGCACTAAAGCTTATCCCAAAAATCGAGATGTATTTGCTACTTATGCAAGAAAAATATAAAAAAATTGCAATCGAATCAAATCAAGTAGCGGACCGATATGTACCAAATTCTTACTTTCAAGAACTACTTAGTAAATGTGATTTGGATCGAGCTTATTTAGAAGGGGATTCTCCCTTTCGGATAGCCCCTGGCTTTGAACAGCAATTTAACAAGCTTACTCCTTTAATTGCCACATTACCGCAATACAACGAGCTTTGTCAGTTGCATACATCCACTCGAAATCAATTCCAAGTGCAATATAGAAGTATTCAAGCTCGCAAGGCTGAAATGGCAAAGCGGGTAGAGCGCATCAATGTTAAAGTGCATTATTTTTTTGAAGAACTCGCTGTATTAAAGCAAGATTACATTGCTGAGTCCGCCAAAACCAATTTTGTCAATCAACACAAGGAACCGTTATTCTTTTATGAGCATGCTGTTCCAAGCGAAATCGAGGAATCTGTAGTCCTATCTTATTTGGCATTAATGAGGGATTTCGATAAGAAAGTGGTTTCGTGGAATCAGGAATATGTGCAAAGTGAGTTAATGAACAGCAAAGAGTTTTTTGACGATATTGATGGAAAATCGCTCGATGAACAACAGCGGATTGCTGTTTTAACCGATGAGGACAATAACTTGGTGCTGGCTGGTGCCGGTAGTGGTAAGACGTTAACCATATCTGGTAAAGTGAAATTTCTAACCGAAAACAAAGGGATATCCCCTGATGAAATCTTGCTCATCTCATTCACCAACAAAGCGGCGGAGGAGATGCAGGAGCGAATTGTTGGAAGGCTTGGTGTAAAGGTTGATGTCAAGACGTTCCACAAACTTGGCATGGGGATTATTGCATGGGACTCCGATGCAAAGCCTGATGTTTTGAATGACAACAAGCAGATTATCCAAGATTATTTTCGCTCTGTTATTCACTCGAATCCAATGGAACTTGAAAAAATCGTGACGTTCTTCGGGGTATATCTAAACATTCCAAAGGATCTTCAACAGTTTGATAGCTTAGGGGAATTTCATGAGAATCAAAAAAGTCTAGATTTCGAATCCTTAAAAGGAAAACTGCAAAAAGTAACTAAAATCTTACAGTCATTTAAGGGCGAGACAATGAAGAGCCTGGAGGAAACACTTGTTGCGAACTTTCTCTTTCTTAATGGCATTGAGTACATATACGAAAACGATTATGAATATCCAACGGCTTCGACATATTATCGGCAGTATAAGCCTGATTTTTATCTGCCTGACTATGGAATCTATATCGAACACTTTGGAATTACGAAGGATTTCCGAACTCCGTGGCTTAGCAATATTGAGGAAGAAAAGTATTTAGAAGGTGTTCGGTGGAAAAGGGCTTTGCACAAAGAAAAGAACACTGTATTGATTGAATCGTACTCGTATTACAACAAGAACGGTGTATTGTTTGAAAAGTTGGAAGAAAACCTGCGGAAGCACGGGGTTCAGTTTGAAAAAATTGATGTAAAAGCTGTTTATGAGGCAATTTGTATCAAAGAAAATGATTTTTATTTTGAGGAATTTATTAAGCTTGTCAGTAGCTTTATTAATCTCTTCAAGTCAAACGGTTTTAAAAAAGAGCATTTCTCTCAATTTACTGATGAGAATCAGCAATTGTTAGGTCACAACACTTTTCTGAAAACTCGTAATCAGACTTTCTTGTCTTTGGTAGAACCTATTTATGAGTATTATCAGGACACTTTGGGGAAACAAAATAAAATAGATTTTAATGACATGATTAATACCGCTACTGAAATCGCCAAAGGCAAGAAGGCTACTTTCCATTATAAGTACATCATAATAGATGAATACCAGGACATATCTCAGGGCCGCTACCAGCTAATCAAGACGATTAAGGATAAGACTAATGCAAAGGTGGTCTGTGTTGGCGATGATTGGCAATCCATTTATCGTTTTGCGGGTAGTGATGTGCAGCTCTTTACAAAATTCGGTGAAAATTTTGGAAAGTTCGAGTTGCTTCGAATTGAGCGAACCTACCGAAATTCACAACAATTAATTAATATCGCTGGAAGCTTTGTTATGAAGAATATGAAACAGTATAGAAAAAACTTGGTCTCTGGCAAATACAATACGCAACCGATCCGAGTTATTGGCTACGACCAAAATATGGTTGAGGTGATAAAAGCGATTCTTGACGAGATTATTGACAAAGGTGGGCAGAAGCAGGAGATCATGCTTCTGGGGAGAAATAACTTTGACATCAATTTCTTAAAGGGCCAGACAGATTTTAGAGTTATTGAGAAAGAAAAGGTGTTGACAAGAGTGGAGTACCAAAAACACAAATCAGTTAAAATTAACTTTATGTCCACTCATAAATCAAAAGGCTTAGAAGCGGATCAAGTCATTTTAATCAACGCAAAAAATAACTTACTCGGATTTCCAAACCGCATTTCGGATGATCCCGTATTGTCTTGGGTGCTCACCGATCAAGATGCTTTTGAATTTGCAGAGGAACGAAGATTGTTTTATGTAGCATTAACGCGTACAAAAAACAACTTGTACATTATGGCTCCTGAAAAGGATACATCAATTTTCATAAAAGAATTGACTAAAGACTATGGGACACAATTCGAAACAACCTTTATCCAAAATTCGATTACCAATAACCCAAGATGTCTCAAATGTAAAACGGGATTATTAGTCGAAAGAAAAAATAAACTTCAGAAAAATTTCTTGGGTTGTAGTCATTATCCGCAATGCAAGCAAACTCATAGCGATGTTTGTTTGCTCAATAATCAGGTAATGTGTAGTCGGTGCAATGGCTACATGGCAAGGCGGACGAGCAAAGGTGAGGAGTTTTATGGCTGTACGAATTTCCCGCATTGTAGAAATACAATGAATATCGGAAAATCTTATCACAGAGTAAAACAGATAAGATAAGACTATAGGGGCAGAGCTTACCTATTATCCTATTTTCACTGCGCTGGGGGCTGATTATGGTCGAAATCTCAATGAAAGAACTTGAAGAAGTAGGATACATCAAGCTTAATATTCCTGGAATGATTGAAGAAGATCTGATAGCTATATCTGAACAAATAGGTATACCTATTAAAACAAGGTTGGGGGCAAATGTTATTGACCGCCTTTCCCCTAAAGAAAAGAAAGATGCACATAAAAATTCGCTGAGTGGAAATCACGGGCTTAATAGCTTTCCTATTCACACGGACACGGCTTACTTTAAAATACCAGCCAGATATATATTATTATATTCGGTCAATCCAGGTTCTGGAGGCAGACCTACCCTCTTGTATGATGCAAATAAGTTCTTCAATTACGATAAAGAACTTCGTTTTGAATTAACCAACGTGTTATATAAGGTCGTTAATGGCAGATATAGTTTTCTAACAACAATTTATAATTACTATCAAAGCAATTACTATTTTAGGTTAGATAGAGATTGTATGAAAGCAACGTCATCAGTTGGAAACGAACTGCTAACTAAAATTGATAGCATAATTTACCCGAGGGATCTCAATGAAGTGATATGGAACTGCGGAGATCTTTTGATTTTTGATAACTGGAGAATTCTGCATGGTAGAGGACAGAGTAATGTAATAGATAACGACAGAGTACTTCTCAGAATATCGATTAAGGAGAGACAATAGTGGGGATTGAATATTTGGATCTATACAATAAATCTAAGCTTTTTATTAAAAAAGGCATCTCTAATAGAAACGAATCCGACATGTCAGAATTTTTGCTTTGGGCCAGTTTATCCTTGGAACTGTTAGGAAAAGCCACACTGGCATTTATTCATCCATCATTGGTAGTAGATCCAAACGATCCCAAAGGTTTATTAGTCGCATGTGGCTATAGGAAGCATGATGATTTCAAAACGATTCAAGCAAAAACAGTTTTTGAACGACTGCATGTAACTCTTTCAATTCCAAAATTCGATCATAAAAAGAAGGAATTTTGCATGTCGTTGGCAAATAAAAGGAATGCAGAACTGCATTCAGGATTGTTACCTTTTGATGGTCTTAGGTTAGATTTAATATTACCTCATTTTTGGGAAATCTGTGTGATTCTACTTGATTTTCAAGAAAAAAAATTAGAAGAATGGATAGGGCATGATGAAGCAATACGAGCATCAAAAATTATTGAAGATCATTCGGCTATACTTAAAACTGTTGTTGAATCAAGGGTTGAAGCTTGTCGAAATAAGTATAGTGAAAAGTATAAGTTTGACAAACCACATATTACTTATGACGTAAATGATGATGAGGAACTGATACTTTGCCCAGCATGCAATAATGATGCTTTAGCATATGGTGAACTAAATGATAAGGTATACGAAGGAGAAAGCCAAGATAACCCATGGCATTCGGTGTACTCTTATATCTATGATACGACTGAAATTCATTGTAGATATTGTGATTTGAAGTTAATTGGTTATGAAGAAGTGGAAATTGTGATCGAAGATCCTGTTTTTTCTAAGACTGTCGAAGAAGAGCCAGATTATGATTACGATTATGGAAATGACTAAATTTTTTTGTGGAGTAAGGCTTATAAATCAGTGAATTTGTGAGTATTTTTCTCAGGTTTTACGATATCCGAGCTGGCAGAGTATTCAGGCGTATCAAAACAGGCCATTTCACAATATGAGAATGGTAAAACCAAGCCTACTTTAGAAACACTTATAAAAACCACATTAAAAGAAATTCGTGCCAACAAAGGTGATCATGTTCTAATTGGAAAATTACAACCGATATTTGAACTTGACATATTAGATCTAACAAAAAGAATAGAAATTAAAACTAAAAGCATATTTAAAAAAGACTATAATCATAATGACAATTGGGTTAATGAATTCATATCTAATTTCATTGTAGAGATTAGTAAACCAATTAATGAGAATGAAAAAAACATAGAATATGTAGCAACGCAATTATTATCTGAATACATTAGAAAATTAGGTTTTGATGGGATTAAATTTTAGAGCAGTATTGCTTCAGGTACTAATAATTATGTTTTATTTTGTGGTCCCAATACAGATATTTTGCGTGATTCGTACGAATTTGAATATTATACGTAAGCAGGGATTGCCCGTCCAAATCCCGAATATTTAAACAAGCAGAACCCCCAGGCTACTCAAGTCTTTTGGGGTAAGCAAAGACGGTGTTACTCAGGCATTTCCTAGGCTCTTACCCAGCCATTATTACAGGGACATTACCTTAATGGTTATAGCTTAAATCTATATCCAGGCATAAATTATTTGTATCATGCTATATTCATGAAAATATGCAATCTTACTCATATAGGCGTTTACGATGTAGGGAAATTATGAAAAGCACTCTGTCTAGTGGGTATAAATTAAAAAAGTGAGAACAGGTGTCTGATCGGCGAGCGTGCTTGTCGTTCTGACTTAAAAGGGAAGTTCGGTGCAATACCGATGCGGTCCCGCCACTGTAACGGAGGAGCAGGCAGCTCAACCAGCCACTGGTCTAGATTGATCGGGAAGGCCGCTGCCGAGTGACGATTCCGGAGCCAGGAGACCTGCCAGTTCTGACAACACTGCTGTACCTACGGGGAGATAGGGAGGTGTTAGATGAACCGTCATAATGCACTGTTATGAAGGCGTCTTTCCCTATGTATCTTTCAAAGGGAGGACGCCTTTTATTGTTTCCAGCAGATTTGACCAAAGAAAATTCATGTAGCTCGTGATGTGGATTTCCGTGGTATTGAGCTCGGGAAAGACTGTGTCTTCTACAACGATGCAGCGAGGCTAATGAAACTAGCAGCGTGGATGAAGGTTCTTGGGCAGCGCATGAGAAGAAGGAAATCATCTTTGGCATCAAGTTCACCGGACACTATTGGTTTTCGTTGGCACCATCTCTTCCGTGATTACCTTATAAGCCGGTTACAGGGTGACCGTGACTTTCTTCAGATCCTTGTAGGACACGTAGCGAGTGGAATTGCGGATTTGATAATTGCTTGAACGGGTGAAACGGGCCATAATTCGGAAGTAAAGGAGTATTCTAATGACCTTGCAGCAATTAAAATATATTCTGACCATCGTTAGAAGCGGCTCCATAAGCGAAGCGGCAAAAAGGCTGTTTATTTCGCAGCCGAGCTTGTCCAACGCGGTGAAAGAAATCGAGATGGAAGCCGGTATTGAGATTTTCCTTCGATCGTCCAAGGGAATCGTGCTATCAAGCGACGGAGCGGAGTTTTTATCCTACGCTAGGCAAGTCGTGGAGCAAGCCGAGCTTCTCGAGCAGCGGTACATGAATCGTAAGCCTTCGAAGAAGCTGTTCTCGATCTCAACACAGCATTACGCCTTCTCTGTGCAGGCTTTCGTCGGACTGCTGAAGGAGCTTAATGTGGATGAGTACGAGTGCACACTGCGCGAAACACGCACTCACGAGATTATCGAAGACGTACGGAATATGAGAAGCGAGCTCGGAATCATCTATATGAGCGACTTCAACCGCAAGGTGATTCAGAAGATATTAAAGGACAACGAGCTGCGATTTCACCCGCTGTTCCAAGCGGAAGCGCACGTATTCATTAGTGAGGAGCATCCACTTGCCTCCAAGGCGCTGCTGGACATCGAAGATTTGGATGACTTCCCGTGTTTGGCCTTTGAGCAAGGCGAATATAATTCCTTTTACTACGCGGAGGAAATACTCAGCACACGAACGTACAAGAAGAAAATACTGGTCAGTGACCGCGCCACGCTATTCAACCTGCTGATTGGACTCAATGGCTATACCATTAGCTCGGGCGTACTGAATAAGGATCTTAACGGGGAGCAAATCAAATCCGTAAGGCTTCGTACGGATGAGAGCATACAGGTAGGTTACATCGTGAATCAGAAGGCGAGCTTGAGCCAGCTGGCCGCCGCCTACGTTCTGAAGCTCAAAACGGTCATTACGGATTTCGGCTATCCGATCATAAACCAAGAGGATGGGCTCGCTTGAGCCCATCCTCTTGTAGGTTATTACAATGTTGCTCTTACTTCTTTGGCTGCTTGGACAAGGTTCTTCAAGCTGGCCCACGTTTCAGTGACACCGCGAGTTTTAAGTCCGCAGTCCGGGTTAACCCATAGCTTGGAGACCTCTATCTTGCCGAGCATGCGATCGAGTCCTTGTTTAAGCTCTTCGACGCTTGGGATCCGAGGCGAATGGATGTCGTATACGCCTGGGCCGACTTCTGTACGGAAGCCGCACTCTTTGATTGCGTCGATGATGGCCAAGTCTGAGCGCGACGCTTCGAACGTAATGACGTCGGCGTCCATCGCATCGATATCGCGAATGATATCGTTGAACTGGCTGTAGCACATATGAGTATGAATTTGCGTTTCGGCTTTGACGCCGCTATGCACGAGTCTGAAGGCAGGAATCGCCCAGCTCAAGTACTCGCTCTGCCAGTCGGAATGACGTAACGGAAGCTTCTCTCTTAATGCGGCTTCGTCGATTTGGATAATTTCGATGTCATTAGCTTCGAGATCGAGTACTTCGTCGCGAATCGCAAGACCGATCTGAAGAGCGCTTTCCTTCAGGCTGATATCTTCGCGAGGGAACGACCAATTCAGGATCGTTACCGGACCCGTCAACATTCCTTTGACCAGCTTGTTGGTACGGCTCTTAGCGAACGCCGAGTATTCTACAGTAATCGGCTTGCTGCGGCTAATGTCGCCCCATATAACCGGGGGTTTTACGCAGCGTGTTCCGTAAGACTGCACCCAAGCGTTCTCAGTGAAGATAAAGCCATCCAAGCATTCGCCAAAGTATTCGACCATGTCGTTTCGCTCGTATTCGCCATGAACAATGACATCAATTCCGATTTCTTCCTGCTGTACGATGCATTCTGCGATTCGGTCAAAGTTGAATTGCTTATACTGTTGCTCGGTGATGTTGCCTTTCTTGAAGGCTGCACGGTTCGCGCGGACGTCAGCCGTCTGAGGGAACGAACCAATCGTCGTCGTAGGTAACGGCGGTAGATTGAATTTCGCTTTCTGAATCGTTTCCCGCTCGGCGAAAGCAGGAAGTCTCGTGAAGTCGGCGTCCGTCAATTCCGCGACTCTCTTTTGCACCGAGTTGTCGTTCGTGAGGCGCGATGCACGGAACAGCTCCTCATTCTCCGTATAAAAAGCAGATGCTTCATGGCTCGCTTGCTCCAGGATCGACTTGAGTTCTGCAAGCTCGCGCAGCTTTTCTTCCGCGAACGCGAAATATTGCTTATTCGCCGCCGTAAGCTTCGTTTCGTGCTTAATCGTGTATGGGACATGAAGCAGCGAGCATGAAGTGCCGAGCACGATTTGGCTTGCATGCTTGCCGATCTCGTGAACGAGGGCAATTGTCTGCTTATATTGGTTTTTCCAGATGTTTTTGCCGTTGATTACGCCGGCGAACAGCACCTTGTCATTTGCGAAGCCATGCGTGCGCACGAGGTCCAAAGACTGCTTGCCCTCGACGAAGTCGATCCCGATTCCGTCAAACGGCAGCGCTTGAAGAACCTGATAGCAGTCGCGAACGTCTCCAAAATACGTTTGCGCGACAACTTTTACACTACCTTTAGCGGACAGGATACCGTTATAAAGCTCTGTGAACAGCGCGATATCATCCGCCGTCAAATCCGATACCAGTGCAGGTTCATCCAGTTGAAGCCATGCTGCGCCGAGAGTATTCAATTGGTTAAGGACAGCCGTATAAGCTTCGATAATCGCAGGCACGAAATCCTTTGCTTTCTTCGATCCGGTGAATCTCGCGAGCTTGAGCAGGGTGAATGCTCCGATTAGCACAGGCTTGGTTGCGATGCCGAGCTGTTTTGCTTCCGTAAATTCGTCGAACAGCTTCGATCCGGCTAAACGGATGCTTGTCGTGTCATCGATTTCGGGCACCATATAGTGATAGTTCGTGTTGAACCATTTTTTCATCGCCAGCGCTTTAACGTCGCCTTTTTCGCCTTGATAGCCTCTCGCCATTGCAAAATACGTCTCCAGCGGGCTTAGGCCAAGTTCTTGGTATCTTTGCGGAACGATCCCAAGCAAGCAAGCCGTGTCGAGCAGTCCGTCGTAGAAGGAAAAATCGTTGGATGGAATGAAATCGACGCCGTTCTCCTGCTGAAGCTTCCAGTTTGCCGATCTAAGCTGAGCCGCCGTTTGTTGCAGTTCTTCGACGGGAAGTACGCCTTTGAAGTATTTTTCAGATGCGAATTTAAGCTCTCTGAGCGCGCCGACACGTGGATAACCGATAATGTATGTTTTCAATTGTAACAGCTCCTTGAGTAAATGTTGGCTTTAGTATAGAGCGCGGAAGCTGCTATCGGGAAACACAAAAAAACTATGCCTTGGCATAGTTTTTGTCTATGGTTAAAACGAACAGTTAGTGAAATCAATATATTGATTTAAAATTGAAAAAAATCCGATAATTAAACTATATCTGCCATATGGTGTTCGGTGGAGCCTGCGTTGTGATCGCGCGGCAGTTGAAAGTCCCGCTCGTGCACAAGATCGAGTTGCGCACGAGCGGAAGATTATGAGGCTCAAATATAGGGGCTGTTTTTTTATTTACCTTGAGCTAAACTAACCATTAGCTTCTTTTACTTAATTTCTTAAATGCCGTGTATTCCTTATTGGACTTAATAAAACGTAATATCTTTTCGGCACATTCTATTGGGTTCATCTCTTCTGTATTTACTTCGAGGTCATATTCATTAATGCAATATACTTTGCTGAACTGTGAAGCTGCTAGTCCAATATTTCTATCTCCTCTTGCTTGCTCCCTTCTTATGAGTTCTTCTTTCGAGCATATTACACCTATAAATAACGTAGGCTGGTCGAAAAATAAATCAAGAGACTCATTAAACCGCTTGTCATTGTCGATTACAGTATCTACTATTACATTCAAGCCCATTTCTGAAAACAATTTAATTGTCGAATAGTACATTGAGAGTATGGGGGCAAACATGATTTCTGCGATAACTTGCTCATCTACTTCTCTTGTAGGTTCAATATCTGAAAATTTATTTCGAAAAAAATCCTTGATAAAATCATCTATTGATAAATGATGAAAAAGAATCTCTTTCTGATTCATCAGTTCAATAGAAATGCTAGTTTTTCCTGAACTTGAAGTTCCGTTCATCAACACAATGATGCCTTGCTTCAAACGAAGTTGGCATTTCTCCGAAGAGACCTTCCTCCTTCCGATTTTACAGCCCAATCCACAAAAATGCCCCTGTATAAAATTAAAAATGCCCCTTTGATTAATTGCGATTTTTAACGTATATTTTCGTGTAATTGGATATAAAGCTGTTCCAGTTTTTGTCCAGGTGCTCTTCGGTAGCGTCCATGCACCGCGGCATGTACAATAATAGATAGACAAAGCGTTTGACCTGGAAGGGCTAGGGGATGGAGCATATGAAATGGATGCGAAGGGCAAGGATAAAAGTAAAAAACATGAGGTTTCAATACAAATTATTAATGGGCTACTTGCTGGCCTGTGTTATTCCTTTAGTGTTTGTAAGCGTTATCATATTTCGCCAATCGGCGGGGGCGCTGGAGGATTCCTCTCAAGAATTTGCTTCTCTTTACACGTCGCAGCTCAAGACGACATTAAACGAATTTCTCGAGGAATACGACAAGGTCACCAAGTCGGTATTGGTCGACAATGAATTGATCTACAGAATTGGAGATAAGCGAAGCTTGCCAATGGATGAATTAATCGTTCAAAAAATGGAGGTTCAGCGGCTATTAATGCGCGTGGCCTTGCTCAAACCAGAAATTAGTACCGTGATGCTGATCAGCCGGGATACCAATGTCTATCAATATACGACTACAACTAGCAGAGTGGTAGAGGATATTTTGTTGTCCCGTGAATGGTATAAACAGCTCAGCAGCACAAAGGATACTTTTTTTATTACCGGGCTGCATGATCGTTCTTATTACGAGGATAAGGGGGCAGGAGCTGTAATAACGGTTGGACGGGTATTGTTCAGTTCGGACGGAGCGTATGCAGGCCTTCTTCTCATAGATTTGGACCCGTTTACCTTGCTGCGGCTTGATCATGAATTTGTTTTGGCTCGGGACAAATATGGCATGAGCGTCATCATAAACAATAGCCAAAATGAAATCGTCTATCATTCCGATGCGGCCAGCGGGCGATTATCCTGGCAGCAAGTGCTTGAATCCGGTACAGAGCTTCTGCAGGATCATGGCAGCGATGACAGCATTATTTTAACGGGCAGCACCACGCAGGGGAATTTGCTTATTCGAACCGAAATCCCCCGCTCGAAGCTGCTGCACAACATTAATCAAATCAAGGGAGTGACGGTGTCGGTCATTCTGATGAGCTGTCTCGTCATCACTCTTATATCGTTTAGTTTGAGCTATAAGATTACGAAGCCTATTAAAGCCCTCCGCAGAAGCATGAAGCAGGCAGAGGTAGGCCAATATTTGCCCATAGAGAAAGAGCAGGCTAACGATGAGATTGGCAGCTTGGTGCACAGCTACAACAAAATGATTATAACGATTCGAACCTTAATCAATGATGTATATATTGCGGAGATCAAGCAGCGGCAGGCCAAATTCATGGCGCTCCAGAATCAGATCAATCCCCACATTCTTTATAATACGTTGGAATCTATCCGTATGAAGGCGCTCGTTAAAGGGGACGAGGAAACCTCGAATATGATAAAAATTTTGGCGCGCATGTTTCGGCTGGCTTTAAGCAAAGAAGGCAAGCACCATTGCGTGAAGCATGAATTGGAATATACCACTAACTATATAGAGCTGCAAAATATCCGATTCGATAACAGGTTCAGACTGGATATCAAAATGCCCGAAGAGATGCTGAATTGCAGCATCATTCCCCTCATTTTTCAGCCCATTGTTGAAAATAGCATTAATCATGGTTTTGAGGACTACAGCCGGATAATCCATATCGAGATTGAAGGCATCTGGACGGACGAAGGGGAAATGCTCATTCGGTTAAAGGATGATGCAGCCGGCATTTCATTGGAGAAGCAAGAAGAGCTGCGTGCCTTGTTGGAGTATGCTGAATCGGACAAATATAAATTAGGTGGAGCTGATGAATCGGAGGGGAACGGGATAGGCCTCAAAAATATAGCTGAGCGTATTAAACTCCATTATGGCGCGGATTACTATTTAACGATTCGCCAGAGGCTTGGTCGGGGAACGATCGTCGAAATATTAATTCCTAAACGGTAGGATGTTGTTCGGCAGTAAAATAGAAGGAGAGGGGTTTTGGCATGAAGCTGGTCTTGGTTGATGACGAGAAAGGCATTGTGGATGGCATCAAACTCTTAATAAACCGGTATATCCCGGAATGTGAAGTGGTCGGCGTAGCCTATAATGGCTTGGAAGGTGGAAGCTTAATCCAGGAATTGCAGCCGGACATTGTGATTACGGATATTCGGATGCCGCAAGTTAGCGGCCTCGACATGATTAAAGGGCTGAAAGACAAGGGCAGCCAGACTACATTTATTCTCTTAAGCGGATATGCCGACTTTGAATATGCACGGAGGGGCATGCATTTAGGCGTACAATCCTATATCAATAAACCGGTCGAGGAAGAGGAGCTTCAAAGCTGCGTTCATCAAGCCATGAAAGCGATTCGTGCGGATCGGGCTAAGCGGCAGGAAGTAGCTGACTTGAAGCAGGAGGTCCATCATCTTATTCAAGAGAATGCTCTGCGGGATATTCTTGATGTCGGCAGCGATAATAAGGAGCTTATGGAAGAGTGGCTTGAAATGGCGCAAATCCCGACAAAGGGAAACGGGTTCGCAGGGGTTGCGCTTGAATTTGATCGAAAATTCGATGCTCTAAAGGAAGCCGGTCTACAGCAAGTGCTCTGTCAAATAGATCAGGCTCTTGAACAGTATGATGGAGTGTATCGGTTTCGTTATACAAGTGCGCAGGTTGCCGTGGTAGTTGCTCACGCGGGGCCTATCCGCTATACGGAGCTGCTTCATGCGGTGCAGCGTCTCAAAGAGGAAATAAACCTAAAGCTGGGGCTTTCTATGACCATCGGTGTTGGAACGATTCAGGAAAGGGCCGCTGGCATCAGCCAGTCTTTTGAAGAAGCCCGCTATGCGCTAAGCTATAAAGTCGTCAAGGGAGCGGACACGGTAATACCATTCACTGATATTACAAATTTGTCAGGACGGATTCAATCTGTTCCAGAAGAGAGCATCGCCAAGCTGGAAGCGGCCCTTGAGAACATGGATGAAAAGGAATGTGTCAGCATCATACACGATATTTTTCGCTTGATCGATTCCGAACCAAGCATGACCCCCGCTGATTTACAGATGCATTGTGTGAACATCCTGTTAGCGAGCATTCGGAAAATGTCCTTTCAGCAGCTGCAGCAAAATGATTTTTTGGGCCGCCATATTTTGTCATTGGACGGTATATCCCGATTTCGGACCTTAGAATGCTTGGAGGAATGGATGGTTCAAGCCATTAAAAAAATAATCGAGTTCAAGCTGGAGCATAACATACCTAAGAAGAAGGATATCATTGCAGAGGTGAAGGAATATGTATCTGCCCATTATAATGAACCGATTACACTTGCGGATTTGTCTGCGCGTTTTTTTATCAGCCCTTATTATTTAAGCCAGTTTTTCAAACAAAAGACGGGAGAAACCTATGTAAGCTTTTTGAGCCGAATTCGCATTGGCAAAGCCAAGGAGCTTCTTGAAAGGACCGATCTAAAGGTGTATGAAATTTGCCAAAGGGTAGGTTACTCGGATACGCAGCATTTTGCACGGCTTTTTGAAAAACTAACGGGCTGCAAACCAAGTGAATATCGCAAGCGGCTGCCAAGCAGCTAGCCTTATTTAGCCACTCCCTGCAGGAGTGGTTTTCTATTTTCCTTAAAAATGCCCTTGTTTATCCTTAAAAATGCCCAATTGAGAGACGCAATCCCTAGTTGTATATTATTCATGTAAGCGAATACAACAACGAGATATGGGGGGTGATCAGTTGAAAGAAGTTGCATTTTATCGAATGAAGGTGTATTGGCCGTTGTATGTGATGGCGATTCCGGGAATCGTTTTTCTCATTATATTTAAATATATTCCACTGGCCGGCGCTGTAATCGCCTTCAAGGACTATTCGGTGTTTCAAGGGCTGATAGATAGTCCTTGGGTAGGCTTCAAGCACTTTGAGACTTTGCTGGAGCATCCTGACTTTGCCCGAGTGTTCGGAAACACGCTGATATTAGGTTTTCTCAAGCTCACACTGGTTTTCCCGGTGCCGGTTCTTCTGGCGCTGATGATCAATGAAATTCGAAAATCGGCGCTCAAGAAAGGAATACAGACCGCTTTGTATATTCCGCATTTTTTATCTTGGGTTATCGTTGCCGGTATCGTTTTTGATTTTTTTTCATTAAGCGGATTGTTTAACATCGTTATCGGCTGGTTCGGTTTTGAACCTCTGCTGGCGATGCAGGAAAGCGAATATTTCCGGCCCATTTATGTGCTTTCATCCATGTGGAGGGATGCCGGCTGGGGTACCGTTGTGTATATAGCGGCAATCAGTGCGATTGACCCTCAGCTGTACGAATCGGCGATGATGGATGGGGCGTCCAAATTCCGGCAAATTCGCCATATCACCTTCCCGCTGCTGCTGCCTACCGTACTGGTACTGTTCCTGCTTGAAATCGGCAACTTTTTGGATCTTGGCTTTGATCAGGTCTATAATCTAATCACTCCGATGACCTACAACGTAGGAGATATTCTGGATACTTACGTGTTCCGGACCGGCATTCAGCAAGCGCAGTACAGCTTTGCAACGGCGGTTGGTTTATTCCAGTCGATTATCGGACTGATACTGGTGTATATATTCAATCGAATGTCGAAGAAAGTATCGGATGGGGGGCTCTGGTAGACATGTTCGAATCGAGAAGCGAAAAAATATTTGTATCAGGCATTACGATCGTTCTCATCCTCTTGTCCGTCATCGCTCTCATCCCGCTGTTGTCTGTCATATCTACCTCGCTTAGCTCCAAAAACGCTGTAGATATGAATTTGGTCACCTTATGGCCGAAGCAGTTTACCTTCGACTCGTGGAGCTATATTATTGATCGTCCTGACCTATGGAAATCGTTTTTTCTAACCTTGGTCACGACGTTGATTGGAACGGTTTTGGCGCTGCTGATGACCGCGCTGCTTGCTTACCCGCTTTCGAAGTCGGAGTTCCGCTGGGGGCCCGTAATCATGATCAGCGTCGTAATCGCCATGATCTTCAAAGCCCCTATCGTACCTTATTTCCTGACGATTCGCGGCATAGGACTTTATGATAATCCGTTGGTGCTAA
The DNA here is from genome assembly GCF_002741035.1 of Paenibacillus sp. BIHB 4019. Taxonomy (NCBI): domain Bacteria; kingdom Bacillati; phylum Bacillota; class Bacilli; order Caryophanales; family Paenibacillaceae; genus Paenibacillus; species Paenibacillus sp. BIHB 4019. The sequence continues at coordinate 3,759,816 of NZ_CP016808.1, forward strand.
TCATCCCGCATATTCTGAATCCCTTTAATTTGATTATCATGCGAACGTTTTTTAAACAATTTTCGAAGGAGCTGGAGGAAGCGGCCTTGCTTGAAGGCTGTGGATATTTCCGGATGCTGTTTCAATTGGTGCTTCCACTGTCCAAAGCAGTCCTTGCGACACTGGCTTTGTTCTATGGCGTGGTGTTGTGGAATCAATTCCAGCATCCGCTCCTTTTCCTGCAAAATACCGACTGGTTTCCGCTGCAAATCAAGATTCGGCAGTTTATTACAGACGATAATGTCATTATGGCGGGCGCTGCATCAACGGTTGATCTGAACTACAACGAGCGAACCTTAAGAGCAGCTACCGTTATCTTCGCTATCCTTCCGATCATTATGGTGTATCCTTTCTTACAGAAGTATTTTGTTAAAGGGGCTATGATCGGTTCGGTGAAAGGCTAGTCATCCTTTTAGGTTTTTAGGCGAACAGCCTTAAACATATTACGGAAAGATATGGGGGAAAACACATGAACGTTAAAAAAATGGGGTTAACGATAGCGGCGGGAATTTTGGCTGTTACGGTTATAAACGGCTGCGGCGGCAACACGAATACTTCGAATGATGCTGCCCAGAGTCAAACGAGCAGTACAGATGGGGTTGTCGATATTGAAGTATGGGGCACCAACATCGGTTACAAGCCGATCACTAAAGGCAGCCAGCTGTATGAATTTTATAAGGAAAAGCTTGGCGTAGGCGTCATCCATCCTTATGTGGAGTGGAACGGTGGAACGAATTACCTGAATCAGCTGAATTTGAAGATTGCCGCCAATGAAATGCCAGATTTGTTTACTCCCCAACAGGGCATGGAAGACAGCTTGGCTAAAAATGGCGCAATTGCCGACCTGACGGAGCTATTGCCGCAATATGCCCCGAATCTTTGGGAAACGATACCAACTGAAATGTGGGATGTTGTCAAGGCTAACGATCCAACCGGTCAGGGGAAAATTTATTACATCCCTGGCTCGGTCGACTATGGGAGATATGCGGGGATGATTCGTCAGGATTGGCTCGACAAGCTGAACCTGCCGATGCCGACAACACAAGACGAGTACATCAAAGTACTTGAGGCGTTCCGGGATCAGGACCCTAACGGCAACGGCCAGAAGGATGAGATTCCAACTGGCGGCCGTCAAGATGCTCGCTGGATGGACCACTTGTTCGCCATGTACGGTGTGGCCATGTTTGAAGGGTACCCGGAGTGGGATCTGTACGATGGCGAGCTTACTTATTCAGCCGTAACACCGAATATGAAAGACGCTTTAGCGTTCATCGCCAAGCTGTATAAGGACGGCTTATTGGATAAGGAGACGCTTCTGAACGACAAGGCAAAGTGGGATGGAAAAATTACGTCCAATAAAGCCGGGAACTACTTCCACTGGGTGGAGCAGCTCAATCTCAATTTGGAAAACCTGAAAAAAAATACGGGTGTGGAAGCAGAATTTTCCGTGCTCCCCGTACCTAAAGTGGAAGGTTATGAGGGCTTTTACACAGCGAAGAGATTTGCTCCCCCGCAATGGGTCGTGAAGAACAATAAAGATGAAGAGAAACTAATGGCTACCTTAAAGCTGCTGAACAATATGTATGACAAAAATAATTTTAAAGCGCTATACCTCGGCGTAGAAGGCATGCACTATACAATGAAGGACGGCAAAGCCGTCAAGCTTCCGGACGATAAGAGTACGCAGGAAAATCTAGTTCTTAATCCATATTCAAGCTCGTCGACCCTTGATTTTACCATTGATCTCTTCGAAAGCACCGCATCGGAAGAGAGTAAATGGATCGTCGATCAGGTGACTAGCAATATGCAGGAAGCTCAAAAGTATGCCAAGGTCATAGCCGGCGATGGCATGTCTGCCAGTGTATACGAGGGTTATCCGGATATTAACAATCGGACGCTGTTCGTGGAATATGCAGCCAAAATTATTCTTGGACAATACCCAATTAGCAAATTCGATGAATTCGTAGACAAGTGGAACAAATCGGGTGGAGAAGAAGTGACGAAGCGTGCCAGAGACTGGTATGCCAAAGTAAAGAAGTAATCCAGTAAAAAATTAATCCACTAAAGATAAAGGATTTGAATCAGGAGGGAGGCTAGGATGAGCAATCTTTTGAAGGAAGTGCTTGAAGGTCGGGAACATAATTATATCCTTCCCTTCCTCTGGCAGCATGGCGAGAAGGAGCAAGCGATTCGCGAAGAGATGGCACGTATTCATGAGGCTGGAATCGGTGCTGTTTGTGTAGAGGCACGGCCTCATCCGGATTTCCTTGGGCCGAAGTGGTGGGCGGACATAGACATCATTATGGATGAAGCTCGAAAGCGCGGCATGAAGGTGTGGCTGCTCGATGACGACCATTTTCCAACCGGACATGCGGCAGGCAAAGTGAAGGAGGCTCCAGAGGAGCTTCATCGCAAGTTTCTGGGTGAACGTTTTATCGATACCATCGGTCCTGCCAAAGGTACCTCTCTGCTGCTGGATACCTTACTGATGAGCGGGCTTCGGCCCACCATTTCGCACAGCCAATACGCAACCGGCAAAAACAAGCTTATTTCAGTAGTCGCTGTTCGTCGAGCATCAACCAATGAAACGTTAACCAGTGAATGCATAGACTTAACTGACCTAGTGCATGACGGCATTCTGTATTGGGATATTCCTGAAGGCTATTGGCGGGTATTTATCGTTTCAGAAAACAAGGATGGCGGCAGCAAGGCGCAGGAGGATTATCTAAACCCGCTCGTCCGGGATTCGGTTCGGATTTTGCTTGATACGGTTTATGAGGCTTTTTATAATCGGTATCACGCAGATTTTGGAAAGACATTTGCTGGCTTTTTTTCAGACGAACCCGGGTTCTACAACGATAAGACGACCTTTGATTTTAATTCGAAACTGGGAAAACAAGGCGTGTCCCTGCCTTGGAGCAATGAAATGCCGGCCCTGCTTGAACAAGCGTTGGGGAAGGATTACCGTAAGCAGCTGCATCTCCTCTGGCATGAGGCGGGGGAAAAGTCGAGTAGGGTTCGGTATGCTTATATGAATATCGTCAGCAAGCTTTACGGGGAAAGCTTCTGCAGCCAGGTCGGAGAGTGGTGCAGAGCCCACGGGGTCGAATACATTGGACATGTGCTGGAAGATAACAACGTTCATGCAAGGCTTGGCTCCGGAGCAGGCCACTTCTTCCGCTCGCTTTGGGGGCAGGACATGTCGGGTCTCGATGTGGTACTGTGGCAGATCGTTCCAGGCTTTGATGAAATGTCTTTTCGTTGGCCGGCAGGGGAGACAGACAGTGAATTTTTCCACTATGGCCTCGCAAAGCTAGGGGTGTCGCTGGGGCATATCGATCCGAAAAAAAAGGGACGGACGATGTGCGAATTGTATGGAGCCTATGGATGGGCAGAAGGGCTAAAGCTGATGAAATGGCTCACTGACCATATGCTCGTTCGCGGCGTCAATTATTTTGTTCCACATGCATTCAGTCAAAAAACGTTTCCGGATCCAGATTGCCCGCCGCATTTGTATGCAGGCGGGAAAAATCCGCAATACCGCTATTATAAGCATCTGAATCATTATATGAACCGGATAAGCCACCTGATTTCAGGCGGGCGGCATGTGGCGACCGCAGCAGTCGTTTATCATGCTGAAGCCGAATGGTCGGGGGAGGCGATGTATTTTCATAAGCCAGTCAAGCAATTGATGCAAAATCAGATCGATTGTGACGTTGTTCCCGTTGATATTCTTGTGGAGGCGGCGAGTGTAAAGGATAGCAGGCTGCTGATTAATCAGGAAGATTATCGTTGCCTTATCGTTCCTTATGCAGAGGCGCTGCCAGCGGCAATGCTCCGGTGTTTGGTCCAGCTTGCCGATCAAGGTGTTGCCATCCGCTTTGTTGATGGCTGGCCTGCACGTTCGAGCGAAGGAAGTGACGTGTCTGCCGAGTTAACCAGTCTTGCTCATCATCGGAACGTAAAGCTTGTCGCATTAGACCAATTAGCCCAACAATTGATGGCTGATGGATATTACGATATGAAAGCGGCAAGTTACGAGCCCTATCTGCGGAATTATCATTATGTTCATGAAAATTTGGCTGTATTCATGTTTTTTAACGAGCACCCGCATCAAAGCATTCATACAGAAATCGTTTTGCCTGTCCAAGGCGAAATATATGCCTATGATGCCTTTCTAAATCGGTTGACCCAATGCAAGGCGAATAGGGAGACTGGAGCGGTGCAGCTTGAGCTTCATCCCTATGAATCGATTGTTCTTCTTCATGGAGCCGATTTTGGAGACTTCGCCGTGCTTCCAGAGCAGCGGACCGTAACTGGAATGGATATAGCAGGTGAATGGACGATTTCCACCGCTGATGCTGAGCATTATCCTTCGTTCAAGGAATGGGGGAGACGGACGGTTTTAACAAACATGAGCAAGCCAGATTATTTGCCGCGATTTTCTGGCACCTTTCGTTATGAAACGGAGTTTGAATGTACGCAGCAGGGGAATCAAGCCTTATTAAAGCTTGGGGAAGTCTATGAAACGGCAGAAGTATGGGTAAACGGAGAGCAAGCTGGCGTGCGTATATGTCCACCCTACCAGCTAGAAATCGGCGGTCTGCTGAAAAAAGGGAAAAATAAGCTTGTCATTGAAGTTACGAATACGCTCGTGAAGGACCAGCGCGACTACTTGTCGGCTTTCTCCCAGCAGGAACCGAGCGGGTTAATTGGGCCTGTATGGTTGGAAGTGTCAGAAGATTAAATTATTCAATGAAGAAATCTATATTCTTGCAGAAGGAGTCGCCTGGCATAACAGGCGGCTTCTGCTTTTTTTTCGACGACAGCATATTCGTCACTCTGATGCGTGTAGGTTTGTTTCGCCCATTCCAGTAGCAGGGACAGTTCTCACTCAGCCGTCTCCCTGCTTTTGTCTTCCTTAAAATGAGAAACGTGGACACCTCATGAGTGTCCACGTTTTTTTGTCGCGATTAAATCAATTTTGAACCGGGGCCGCTTTTGATTGGTTTTGAGATTCATAAAGTATGGATTCAGCAATCGGTATGACGGGGCGATGTTAGTTGAATTTAGTATATATGCTCAGGGGTGGCACTCACCTTTATTACAGTACCTGTACTAAAAGTGCGTACTTACATATTTATAGTGCAATCTTTATACTCAGAGAATGAAATAAATAATTTCTATATACCTAGAAATATTGAAACTTAAGAAAGAGGGATAATTTTATGTCAAATGTCTGGAAAATTTACTTATTAGCCGCTGTTAGCTTTTTGGTTGGAACATCCGAGTATATCATAGCAGGTATTCTCGACTCAGTTGCAACAGACGTTAATGTCTCCGTCGCTGCTGCTGGTCAGCTCATTACTGTTTTTTCACTCGCCTATGCTTTTGGAACACCTTTCCTTATCGCATTTACAGCACGAATGGAGCAGCGCAAGCTTTTAGTTTATTCGCTTGGCGTATTTGTAGTTGGAAATATTATCGCCGTGGTTTTACCCGGCTTTGGATTTCTTATTGTCTCACGCGTTATTCTTGCACTAAGCATGGGAGTATTCGTTGTAACCTCCTTTACTGTCGCTACCAAGATGACTCCGCCTGATAAACAAGGAAGTGCAATTGCAACGCTCCTTATGGGCTTTAGCACCTCGTTGATTATCGGTGTTCCGCTAGGCAGAGTTATTGCTTCCGTTTATGATTGGAGATTAATCTTCGGAGGAATCGGTGCACTTAGTATTCTTGCGATGATCGTTATACTCCTAGTCATCCCGCGCTCAAATGGCGATGAAGCGGTTCCCTTGCGCAAACAGCTTGCTTTAATTAAGCAACCGAAAATAATGGCAGCCCTAATGATCACTTTCTTATGGATTTCTGGTTATTCTATTGTCTACACCTACATTTCTCCCTTCCTGCTGTCAGTTACAGGTATGAACAGTAAAACAGTCATCATTGCTTTATTCGCTTTCGGGATTGCCAGCTTATTCGGCTCAAAGTTTGGCGGCTATAGTACAGATAAATGGGGATTCCCTCGTACTTTATTTGTCAGTATGGTACTGCATGCAGCAGCCTTAGTTCTACTGTCATTATCAGGCCAATGGCCTGCTATCGCTTTCCTTGTGCTCATATTTTGGGCTCTCTCCGCTTGGTCAACAAGTCCAACTCAGCAATATCACTTAATGACGCTTGCTCCGGCGGCTTCAGGCATTATGGTGAGTATGAATACTTCAGTTTTACAGCTTGCTATGGGTGCTGGTGCAGGAATTGGAGGCGTTGTCGTGGAACAAGCTTCCTTAGCTTTAATTAGTTGGATTGGAGCTGCGGTTGTTGCCATCGCTGCAATAACCGTTAGGGTATACTTACGAGTAACCCGCTCTAAAGCTCCATCAGAACTTAGAAAGATATAGAAAGATATAGAAAAACGAATATCTAAAAGATTGGTGCTTAACCAACTGCAAGAGTCAACGTGCACAAAATCGCTCAAGCGATCCAGTTGTTTATCTGGCAATACGACCGTACGCTCGTGATCGAGCAGCTTGCAAAAAAAGAAGTATCTCCCTGTTCAGGAGATACTTCTTTGTAATATAAACAAAACAACTATGCCTACCGCTGTACAGCCTCCAGAGCTGGCGAGCTGTTTTTCTCTCCCCACTCGCACATCATATTTAACAATGGAATGAGAGAAAGGCCGCTTTCAGATAATGAATATTCAACTTTTGGAGGTATTTGGGGAAATTCCTTGCGTATGATGAGCCCGTCTGCCTCCAGCTCTTTTAACATGATGCTTTGCGTTTTAAAGGAAATGGTACCGATAGATCGTTTCAGCTCATTAAACCGCATTACCTTATTTTCAGACAGCCAATACATAATAATCATTTTATATTTACCGCCTATTAAGGACAACGTGTATCCAAAGCCAGTTTCTTTTAGTTTCACGCCAGTTGGAATATAGGTTCCGCTCATAAGTTACACTCTCCTTTTGGTAAGTAAATGGTATAAATATGCATACTTTATAATACATCATTATGCAATCTTATTGAATGGATGTAAATCGCTAGCGCGAACGCGGAGGGTAAGTGTTGGCCAAAACAGGAAACGGGTAGTTTTTTGGATGACCAATTACCATCCCCTCATACCCACCCCGTAAATTCCAATATCGACGCCTTGGCCGATTGTGCTTCGGATTTAGCCCCTTTGCGCCATTCTTTTGGAGATGCTCCCATAAGCTTGGAGAAGCAGCGATTGAAGCTGGAAATGGAATGAAAGCCGACCTGCTCGGAAATCGAGAGGATGGAAAAATCGGAGCTTTTCAACAGCTTGCAGCCCTCTTCGATCCGGGTGCTGTTCAGGAAATCAAGAGGGGCGGTGCCCATGATCTCATGGAATTTTCTGCGGAAATGGGTGGTGCTTAAGTGGCATAGATCGGCCAAAAAATCGATAGTCATGGAGGTCATATAGTTTGTCGTAATATATTCCAGCGCTGGAGAGATGACAAAATTGCCCGTCGGACCTTGCTCTGTTTCTTGTTCGGCCAGCATTTCATTCGTGGAATGAATTCTAATGAGCTCGATGTAAAGGGATAGCAATAAGCCGTAGGCACTTTCCTGATAATAGGGCTTCTGCTGCTTCAATTCCTCTACAATTGACGTAGCAAGGGAATAAACGTTGGGATACTGCTCCTTATTTAAAATACAGTGCTTTCCCTGCATCCTCCACAGGTTCGGCTCAAAGCTGCTGTAAGCATTTTTAAAGGACTGCTGAAACAGATCCTCTGGTGAAAAAAAGAGATAGGACCATAGACTGGCTGTATGAGGCGAGCTATACGTGGTGTGGGGGAGATATCGGGGAAGGAAGGTCACATCGCCTGCCTTGAAAGGGACCGTTTCCCCTTTAATCTCCATGCTGCCGCTATCTGAATAGCAGATCCCGATTTCCAAATGGTTGTGGAAATGAAGATGCTCGCTTTTGATATCCGAAATTCGCCAGCGTTCCCCGCTTAACAGCAGGACAGGGAAGTTGATCGGCAAGCTGTAGTGGCGGTATTCGATGACGGGCTGCTTTTTTCTAGGCATATTCCACACTCCCGTTCCCATTATGTGAATTTGAGTTGATTATAGGTGAAAGCACTGCCGAATTCAATGAGCGAACAAAAATAAATGATCGAAATTGCCCATTTTTTCTACGAATATGCTTAGATATAGACTATTTTACTGCTTACAATAGAGATTATAAAGCGTTTACAATAACTTGGATGGCTCTCAAGCGCCTTTGGGAGACATGTGCGAAGGAGAGGGGTATTTAATATGCTTCAAATTACTTATGACAGGGAAGAGATTTTAAGCGTGATCGACAAAGTGACGAGAAAAACGCTAGCCATGGATTTAACATGGGACTGGCCTTGCGGAGTCGCTTATTATGGGGTATCCCGAGCTTACCAGGCAACAGGAAATAAAGAGTATTTGGATGCGCTTATCGGTTGGGCGGATGAATATATCGAGCTGGGCTTGCCGAGCTGGACGGTCAACACCTGTGCGATGGGCCATGTGCTGATTACATTGTATGAAGAGACTGGCAACCAGAAATATTGGGATATTGTCATGAGCAAGGTGGATTATCTCCAAAATAGTGCACTGAGGTTCGGAGATCATGTGCTGCAGCATACGGTGTCCGTGTCCAACGATTTTCCGGAGCAGGCTTGGGCGGACACGCTGTTTATGGCGGCATTTTTCCTGCTGCGGGTAGGCAGCAAGCTGCAAGACCAGGCGATGATTCAGGATGCCCTGAATCAATATTACTGGCATATTAAATACCTGCAAAACCCTAGCACGGGCCTGTGGTACCATGGCTACAATAATGTGAAGCAGGATCATATGTCGGGGTTTTACTGGGCGAGAGCAAATGCCTGGGGTGCTTATACGATGTCGCAGGTTAAGCCGCTGCTAAAAGAATGGTATTTGTATCCGCAGTGTATGGATGTGGAGTGCTCGCTCCGGGACCAGTTGGCCGCACTGAAGCTTGTGCAGACGGAGAACGGCTTGTGGCGGACCTTGCTCGATGACGTGGAATCCTATGAGGAGGTCTCGGCGTCCTGCGGAATTGCGGCGGCGATGATCAATAACGGCAATCCGCTGCACACCAAATATGTGCAGAAAGCCCTCAATGGCATCATGGAAAACATTAGCGAGGATGGACGGGTACTGTCTGTATCTGGAGGAACGGCAGTCATGAAGGACCGGGAAGGGTACCGCAATATTCCAAAAGACTGGATTCAGGGCTGGGGACAAGGCTTAGCACTCGCTTTTCTATCCGATATGCTTAAATAGGAGGGAATCCATTTGTCGAAACAAACGAAGGGGGCCTTTACCCTGCCTGGCGAAGCAGGTTATGAGGCACTGACTCTGGAATTAGCGGAGCGCTGGGGCGCCGATGTCATCCGTGACAGTGACGGCACGAAGCTGTCTGATGAAATTATTAACGCAGGCTACGGTATATATTCTACGATCTGTATTGTTAGAGACCATAATGAGTGGGCATCGCAAAATTTGGATAAGCTGCAGCAGTGTTTTTTAATTACGAATCCGAAGGTAGCGGTGCAGGATTATTTATCCGTTTATGTGATGGAGGATTTCTTCGCTGAGCAGTTCAGAGTCAATGATTCCAAAGAGGCGTTTAAGTACTGGCAGGTTATTGACCGGACGACTGGGGAAGAGGTTCCGAGAGAGCAGTGGAATTTTGACCGCGAATCGGGGAATGTGGTGCTTACCGGAATTGTGCCTTGGCATAAATATACGGTCAGCTTCATGGCCTACCGGATCTGGGAAGAAATCTCGATGTACAATCACACCACGAATAACTGGAACAAAGAGCATCTGATGCAGATTGATCCGATGTATCTGGAAACGCAGCAGTATATGCTGGACTGGATGGAAAACTGGTGCGCCCAGCATAAGGAAACAACGGTAGTCCGCTTCACCTCCTTATTTTATAATTTTGCCTGGATCTGGGGCAGCAGCGAGCGCAATCGCCATCTGTTCTCGGATTGGGGTTCCTATGATTTTACGGTGAGTGCCAAAGCGCTTGATTTGTTCGCCAAAAAGTATGGCTATTCGCTGACGGCCGAGGATTTTGTAAATGGCGGCAAATACCGTGTCAGCCATATTCCGGCAGAGCAGCGCAAGCTCGACTGGATGGCATTTATTAATGATTTTGTCATTGGCTTCAGCAAACAGCTGATTGATATTGTGCATAAGCACGGCAAGCTGGCCTACGTCTTCTATGATGACAGCTGGGTGGGCATGGAGCCATATAATGACCGCTTTCCGGAGTTTGGCTTTGACGGCATGATTAAATGCGTATTCTCGGGTTATGAAGCACGGATGTGTTCAGGGGTAAAGGTGGACACGCATGAAATCCGGCTGCATCCTTATTTGTTCCCGGTCGGATTAGGCGGACTGCCTACCTTTATGGAGGGCGGCGATCCTACGCTGGATGCCAAGAAGTACTGGATTAATATCCGCCGCGCCCTGCTCAGAGAGCCAATTGATCGAATCGGATTGGGCGGATACTTGCATTTGGTAGAGCCTTACCCGGACTTCTGCGATTATATCGAGAAGATTGCCAATGAATTCAGGGAGATCAAAGAGCTGCATCAGCAAGGCAAGCCTTATCAAATCAAGACGAAGGTTGCTGTTCTGCACAGCTGGGGCAAGCTGAGATCGTGGACGCTGTCCGGCCATTTCCATGAGACCTACATGCATGATCTGATTCATATTAACGAGGCGTTATCTGGCTTGCCGGTTGAGGTCGGATTCATCGATTTTGAGGATATTCTTCAGGGCGAGCTGCAAAACTATGATGTGGTAATCAATGCCGGTTCGGCGGGTTCAGCATGGAGCGGCGGAACGCACTGGAACGATAGCAAATGCGTGGACATCCTGACCAAGTGGGTGTACGAGGGTGGTACGTTTATCGGGGTTAACCAGCCTTCGGCGGTTGAAGGGCATGACAGCTTTTTCAGAATGGCCCATATTCTCGGCGTGGATGAGGATACCGGCGCCAGAGTCGTTCATGGCAAATGGGCTTATGAGGCTTGTGACGAGCACGGACTGGTGCCTGTTGGGGCAAGCATAGCCGCTAAGAAGGGCATCTATCTTACCGACGGATCAGCTGCGGTTGCGCATGAAACGGACGGACAAATCACGCTGTCTACGCATGCTTTTGGCAAAGGCAAGGGAATCTACCTTTCTTCGTTCGAATTCAGCTTAGAAAATTCCCGATTGCTGCTGAACCTGATCCGCTATGCCGGCAATGAGCGGAATGAACCGAAATATATGACGGATAACTTATATACAGAGTGTGCTTATTATCCGGAAAGTAAAATACTCGTTGTAATTAACAACAGCGATCAGCTTCAAAGCACGACAATTGGTACGGAATATGGGCAGCAGACGATTGAATTAGCTCCGTATGACACAGCGATTATGACGCTTGGCGGGTAAACTGCTTCAAATCGTGGACAGGTACATTTAATTCGTGCCAAATAAGCAAAAAGGTAAAAAGGCAACTCATTATGAGCTGCCTTTTTACCTTTTTCCGATTTGCGTTATTCCGAACCTAAAACTCTTAATTGATTCACATAAGGATCAGCGGTACCCTGCAATTCGCAATTCTGTTTTTTTAGAATTTGAATATACTCCACGATTTCTTTAGAAATCCGCTCGCCCATGCAGATAACAGGGATGCCGGGCGGATAAGCCATGACCATCTCGCCGGCAATTTCTCCAATTGAATCTTCTAGCGCAACAACCTTTTTGGGGCTATAAAAAGCATTTCGCGGGGAAACGATCATCTCTGGGCTTTTAGGAATGGCAACCACATTTTTAGAATCGACCTTCTCTGTCTTGGAGGAAATGTCTCTAAGCGCTTGGACCAGCGTCTCAAGGTTTTCTTTGGAATCCCCAATGCTGACAATAGCTAATAGATTATGCATGTCAGACAGCTCAAGCTGGATATTATACTCTTTTCTCAAGAGGGTTTCTACTTGATAGCCGGTATAACCAAGACCTGCAACATGGATGCTTAATTTCGTTTCATCAAAATCAAAGCAGCCCGGCGTGCCAATCAGATCTTGTCCGAAGGCGTACAAGCCTTCTATTTTGTTAATTTCATCTCTAGCCCACCTTGCCAGCCATAAGGTTTCTTCGAGCATATCGCTCCCGGCGGTAGCCATTTGCTTGCGGGCCAGATCGAGTGAGCACATGAGCAGGTAGGAGGCGCTAGTTGTAAAAGTCAGGCTTAACACCTGTTTCACTCTTTCGGGCAAAATGATGTCGCTTCTTAAAAGCAGTACGGAGCTTTGCGTCATGGAGCCTGCCGTTTTGTGCATGCTGGCAGCACTCATATCTGCTCCCACCTCCATGGCCGTCAAAGGGAAGTCATCATGGAAAGACATATGGGCACCGTGCGCCTCATCGACCAAAACAGCCATATCATGGCGGTGCGCGATTCTAACGATGGCCTTCAAGTCCGAAACCGCGCCATAATAAGTCGGATTAACTACAAAAACAGCTTTCGCATGAGGATGCTCTTTAATCGTCTTTTTTAAGCTTTCTTCCGAAATGCCCATAGCTATACCAAGCTGATCATTGATTTCAGGCTGTATATATACAGGAATGGCCCCGCTTAAAAAGATTCCACCGATCGTGGATTTATGGGCATTCCGTGGAATAATGATTTTATCACCCGGTTCGCAAGCGCTCATAATCATAGCTTGCACACCAGCTGAGGTACCGTTAACTAGAAAAAAAGCATTTTGCGCGCCGAAAGCATTCGCCATGAGCTTTTCTGCTTCCAGAATTACGCCTGTAGGGTTATTCGCAAAGTCCAAATCCTCCATGCCATTAACGTCCATTTGCAGCATTCGCTCGCCTACATAATCGCTTAATTCCTTTAAGCCGCGCCCTTGCTTATGCCCCGGTACGTGAAACGGGACCACCTTATCATCTACATATTTTTTAACCGCATCGAATAAGGGTGTCCGTCTTTGATCCAATCTTGTCAACATTCATTCCTCCAGCAGATTAATAGGTATAAATTTGAAAAAAGATAAAGATTATTTAGTATAACATATTGTTAGGATATGATACGCGAAATGTCTGGTTGTCGAGTACTGTCATTTCTAGCCCTTGTAGAAATAGGGGGAAACGATAGAGTAAAGCAAGAAAACAAGAGAAAGCAGCAGAAATATAAGGTGTAAAAAAAAGGTAATTGAGACCAAGCGTCTATTCTATAATAATGGTAAAAATGGTAATTTTATATACATGACTGGCCAGTCTAATATATGAGAATGTAGGGGAGAGACGTTTAATTATGAAGAAAAAACTAATCGCTATGTTAAGTACTTTTATTCTAGTTGCCGTGCTTGTACTTCCAGCAAGTGCAAGTGCCGCTGTGTATGTTCCACCGTTTGAGCCTGATAGTGCAAGCAATCCGCACATATTTAGTGCTGGAGATTGGTCTTTTCCTACCTTAACGCCTGGGGATAGAGATTATTTTAAGTTTACGAATACATTTTCGTATACTAGGACGTATACGCTAGTTGTGGAAAGCCCCGTTGGCTTTAACTATGTTCCAGCCTCTATAAATGCAACTGGTGTGCTGCTGATTAACCCAGTGGTACAACAATATGGCTATTATCGCTACGACATTGTGTGTAATCCAGGCGCCGTAGTCAATATTGAAGTTGAGGCACAAGTTAGTGGTTATTCACCGAATACTTATTTTATTCTTATCGCTTAATATGAACGGAACCATTTAAAGCTCAGTAGACAAAGACAGAAATGAATATGTCGAAAGCATTGGAGATTTGAAGCCTGCTGGCAGCGGGCTAAGAGTCTCTTTTTTTTAACTGTAAATTTCTATATTTGGTATACTGAAATAGTTGGAAGATTATGCATGTTGGGCTATGGAAAAAACAGTGGAAAATCGGAAACATCGGATTTTATCAAAGTCATGAATACAGAGGCATGATCAGAAATCGTCTAATCGATATGAATTAAGGAGGTTCGAAGATGATTGAGACATTTGAGAAAATTGCACGCAAGGAAATAGAAAAACAATCCTTCGAGCTAACGAAACAGTATTTATCCGTACATAAGTTGGTTTATGAGAATGGTAAACCTAAAATAGCAGATGTGATAATGAATGACGGAGAACAATCCGCTGAAGTATATTTTTCGATTGCTGATGAAGCATATTATTTCGTGGTTTATTTAGATACTTCACCTGAAGTAACAGTAAGATTTATGGGAATGAGTGCTGGAAACCGTGTATATTTATCAGTTTCAGCTAACGTAGCTAATTTGGAAAAATTATTGAAGGGAATTAATCTGGTACCCTCAAAAACATGGCAGAAAGGAACTCAAATTTCATATAGAAATACGAATAGATTCCATGAAGATAGCGGGTTTACTTTCCAATTAGAAGATAAGAAAACGGGTGAAGTTGAAGAGAAATTAGCAAATTTAATAAATAAATTAGAAACATCGAATTTGATTCAAATTATTGAATCAGAAGAAATTCATAAAGTGGTTCGGGTTGTTTACTACGGCTACAAAGAACAGATGTGGGGAATTAATCTAAAACCAAAAATTATTGAAAAACTATCCAAGCTAAATGCTTCATTAGATATAGATTTATATGCAAGCGGACCGGATTTGGAGTAATTCAAATGAATTTGTCTTAAAACTTCATTCAATTAGGTTCATTACAGAAAATATTTGAGGATGATTATAAACGTTCTGGAAAGGATGGCAACATTGGAATGTTTTTGCCAATTCTAATGAGTCAACGGGAGAAAAATCGTGCTTTATAACTCATTAAAGGAAGAGGGACTGGGGCAAGAACCAGGTGATGCAAAGAGTATAATAAGCAATTTATTAACTATAGGATTAAACGATAATGAAGCTAAAGAACAATACGAAGCAGAATTAACATTTTCTAAAGAATTTAGTAGTCAATCATGGTTAACATATGACAAATATGATGATTTCTTTTGGCACAGTAACGAGAATTTGAAAGTGACTTGAAGAAAGGGAATCAGGCAGACAAAATTGCATCACTTCAGTGTGGCCGCGTCCTGCCCCTTGGGCCTTCAATTGGTGAGATGGATCCGTACATAAATGGGTATATGAGAATAATGCGAGGAGTTAAAGAAATTGTGCGAATGGTAATTCAAGGATGTTGTCTGTTGCTGCTTATTTCATTAGTAGCCTGTACGTCAGAGAATGAAAAGTATATTCCAGCCCGAAAGACGCCTAATGGGTTTCACAAGGAATTTTATACAAATACGATCGAAATATTAAATTTGATCGACGCAAAGATGAGAGTAGAAACAGCTTATACGCAAGAAGAGCGTAAGGACATTTTGGCTTATTTTATTAAACCTTCAGAATCGGATGAAGAGCTCTTATTTAAAGCTGATTTTAGCAGCCTAGATGGGATTGCCCAAAAGTATTTTGAAAAACTGAGTGAAAATGACAAAGCAGAAATGGAACGATTAAAGGATATGTATGATGACAGTTTGGAAGAAGTTTTAAAGGATTTAAATTTAACGTAGTCGGGGAGGACAATAACTTCTGATAACACTGTATAGACATTTTAACAACAGTTCAAGAAGGCTGATGCAATATAGGGCTGGGGCTTTTCGTGAATTAAAGAACGTTATATGTAACCAATGCACACCATAATGATCAGTTATTATAGAGGGGTATTATATGAAAAAATTCCGTGGTATACGTCGGCATTATCGAAAGATAGAAAAACTGATTGTTAGCCATCAATTTCATTTTGATGATGAATCGTGGTATAACCACTGGCATATGCACCTTGACTGGAAAGGAATAACGGATGAAAGTATCGGGCATAGAAAAAGTCATTTTAAATATTACCTAAATATTTTAGATCATATTGAAGAGCAATCAAACGGGAGTGAAATCGACTTTCAAGCTTGGATATATATTAATTCTGAATTTGGTTCGAGTGATGCAGTATTTATGCATACAAAAAATCCGTATAGTAAGTTTCCGGTACAATTATTAGAAATCGAATGGGATATTGAAGTGCCTGAACTTTTAAAGGGATTGATTAAGAGCAATGAATATGTAATAGGAAGAGCTAAATATGAAGCTTCTTATAGTTATTACATTTATAAAATAGGGATTGGAATTTCATTGAAGTAACTCAGGGAGGTTGAGCGGTGGGGACCGAGTGGTACGACATGATCGCTAGAAGAAATGGCGGTTATAAAAACAATGCGTTATTTACCATTGAAGGAATTTCCGCGGAACAGATCTTTGAAGAGAGACTGAGGGGCATATTGCCAAATTTTAATGTGAGAAAACCTTGATTTTACTGAGATTTTCTAAATTGACCGCTATTTATGTGGAAAGAGGAACCCTTGAAACAACAATATGTTGGTTTATGCTAAAACACGTTTTTTTATGGTTTAGAATGATATAAATTAAAAATGAAAACAAAGAAAAGTCCTGATCGTATTGTTCGATCGGGACTTTTTTTATTATTTAGAGCTGCATGTTTAAAGGCTATCGAATTTTAATTATTTAACCTTTTAAACAACATAATTCTATGCAACGCTAGTAAGTTTATGTACTGTTTTCTAATATTTCATTCAACTGGAGTGATCGGTTGTAAAATCAATTTAAATGTGATATCATTAGCGTGCTAAATAAAAATATACAAAATGCAAAGGTGTGACGTTATGGTCGATGATGAAATTCGACAACTTTTAGATAAAATAGCTGCTCAAACACGAAGAGACTATGCCAATATGTTACGCGAACTCCATTTACATGTAGGGCAAGATAATATGTTGTGTCTTCTATGGAAAGGTGACGGAATAACACAGTTACAGCTTTGCGAAAGTTTAAACTGTGAGCCTTCAACTGTCACAAATATGTTGAATACACTCGAAAAAAATGGAATAGTATATCGACAACGGGATTCCACGGATGCAAGAATAAGCAGAGTTTATTTAACTGCCAAAGGATCACAATTAGAAGAACCAGTCAAGAAAATTTGGTACACTCAACAAGAAAAATTACTGCAAAGCATCTTGCCTGAGGAACGACTATTACTAAGAAGACTTATGAAACAAATGGAGGATAATCTTTTGTAATCCTCTTTTTTTACAATAAAGATTAGCAGGCTAATTAAATGACGGGAAGGTGTTTTGAAAATGACTACATCGCACGTACCAGGGAAAATAAAATTATCTATTTTGGATATTGCAACAATTACAAATAATAAGTCTGCTACTGAGACATTCAAAGACTCATTGGATCGTGTACAACTGGCTGAGCAATTAGGATATACCCGTTATTGGTTTGCAGAGCATCATAATTCTGAAAATCAGGTGAGTACGTCTCCAGAAATCATGATTGCTTATGCTGGGGCACATACAAAAAAAATTCGTATAGGCGCTGGAGGCATTATGTTGCCTAATCATAGTCCGTTAAAGGTAGTAGAAAATTTTTTAACCTTAGAATCCATGTACCCCAAAAGAATAGATCTTGGAATTGGCAGAGCATCAGGAACAGATGGATTGACTGCATTGGCTTTGCGGCGTTCGCGAGAAGCTATAAACTCGAATGATTTTCCTGAACAATTAAATGAGACGCTTGCTTTTTTCTCAAATAATTTTCCGCCTGATCATCCGTTTAGTCAGATTAGACCGTTTCCCGTTAAAACGGATACACCAGAAATCTTCATGTTAGGCTCAAGTAATGGTGGCGTTCAGTTTGCCATTGAAAAAGGTCTTGGATTTGTATTCGCGTCTTACTTATCGCCCCAACTTGCTGTACCTGTACTACGAGCTTATAAACAAAACTTTAAACCATCTATCTTCTCTTCTATACCTAAAAGTATGATGTCCGTTATTGTTATTACTGCTGAAACTAATGAAGAAGCACAGTATTTAGCAGGTCCGTTAGAGTTGTTTTGGGCCAAGCTCTACGCGAATGGTACAATTTCAACCTTCCCAACGTTAGAGGAGGCCAGCAATCATAAATATTCTCCTGCTGAAGAAGCGGCAAGAAAACAAAATAAAGATCGTTTTGTGATCGGTGGTATAAACAAAGTGAAAGTTAGATTGAGAGAATTGGCTGAACAAGCAATGATTGATGAAATTGTGTTGTTGGATTTCTACCCTGAACTTAGTGCTAGTCTCAAAGGTTATCGATTATTGGCTCATGAATTTTTGCAGTGACGAATCTTGTTGAGCGTTAAATATACAATCTGTTAAAGGGTGGAGGTTATCATAGTGTCAAAAACATGGAAAATATATTCATTAACTTTAATTAGCTTTTTGATAGGAACTTCTGAGTCTGTCATTTCAGGAATTTTAGATAAAATATCTGAAGATGTTGGGGTTTCCGTCAGTGCCGCGGGTCAACTAATTACAGTTTTCTCACTTGCTTACGCCATTGGAACACCCATTTTAATGGCTATAACGGGGCGCATGGAGCGCCGCAAGTTGCTACTTTACGCCATGGTCGTTTTCACAATTAGTAATCTAATTTCCATGGTTCTTCCTAGCTACGGGTATTTTATCGCAGCTCGTATTATTATGGCACTTGGAGCGGGTGTCGCATTTGTAACCTCATTAACGATAGCTTCAAAATTAGCTGAGCCAGGCAAACAGGCCAGCGCATTAGCTACTGTCCTAACGGGCTTCACGGCAGCTCTAATAATAGGGATTCCACTTGGCCGGCTTATATCAACAACGTATAACTGGAAAAGTGTTTTTGGCGGAGTTGGTGTGCTTGGATTGTTTGCTCTAATTATTATTGCATTTGCTATCCCAAGGTATGATGGAGAAGCTTCTATTCCGCTGCGTGAGCAGCTTGTATTGCTGAAATCCCCCAAAATTGCGACCGCATTGAGCGTTACATTCTTTTGGGTCGTTGGATACTCCATTCCATATACGTATATTGCACCCTACCTTCTGCAAGTGACGTCTATAAGTGAGAAATTGCTTAGCATCGCTTTGCTTGCTTTTGGAGTAACGAGTCTCATCGGATCGAAGCTGGGAGGCTTCAGCACGGATAGATGGGGTGTCCAGCGCACGCTAACCGTAGGCCTTCTCGTTCACGTCGTTGCACTTGTTTTTATAAGTTTCAGTGCCAGCAATATTTTAATTGTATTTCCGTTGCTAATGCTGTGGTCATTCGCGACATGGTCGTCCGGTCCAACTCTGCAATATAATTTAATAACGCTCGCCCCAAGTGCATCTGGCATTTTGCTCAGTCTGAATACCTCCATTTCACATCTTGGGATGGCTGTAGGCGCCAGTACTGGTGGACTCATCGTCGCTAAGGTCTCCCTATCCAGCATCACCTGGATTGGCGCATTGAGTGTTCTGCTTGCAGCCGTAGTGGTTATGCTGTGGCACAAGATCCCCAATCGCGAGCAAACTGCTGTGGAAAAACCGCTTGCATAAGCTGCAAACATATTCAATTCTGCATAACCAACTTTTGTAGTTGCGCATGATCACGTACAAGTAAATAGTAAGCTTTACAAGATCGTTATTCGCCTTTAAAATAATCTCTTCTACAAAAGAAGGTTCTCATAGTAATATTTCTTTGGTATTTACAACAACCAAGTAATTTCAATTACTTGGTTGTTTGTATATGCTACGACCAAGACTGACTTACCTTTAAGGATGAACAATTTGATTTAATTTATGACAGAAGAGGGCCAACCTCTATATTAAATCATAGTAGAATCCTTCTTTCTTGGAGGTACGATATTCGGAATTCACTCGGGAGCATTAGACACAGTTAAAAACAGATTAAACAGCAATGGATTCATAAACATTGAAATCGAAGAGTTTAATAGCGCTATTAACTTTTTCCCTAATGAGATTGAATTTGCTAAGTTTATTTCAGGAATACCCGGCAATCCCGATTATACAAAGCCTGAATTACAGAAGGAACTAGAATTGAAGATTCAACAAAATATAATTAACGGAAAACTTGGATTGAGAGATTATAATTACATATGGAAAGCAAACAAACCTTGATGTTGTAAGTGACTTAAAGAAGATGGCGACATTTTGTAAAAACATAGACTATTACGTTTGTAAAATAATCACGTTAAATGCAAGAGGTTGAAAGGTTATCAAAGGGGGTGATTTAACTGGAAAATTGGATAGAACTCGATTCGGAACTTTATCGAGTTGTTTGGGATAAGTTCTCTAAGGATTTCAAATTTACTCCTAGCGGCATTAGAGAAAATTCAACAACATTTATTACACCAGAGCCATTTGTTATTTATGATATTACGCATCTCTATGGTAATGGATTTGAAGTTCGCTATAAAGATTTAGAAAAGTGTATCGTCAATGCCATGCTAGAATGCACGGATGCGTATGAATATATATATGTACTTGATTGGCAACATGATTCTTATCTATTTAACCCGCATTTAGAGAGTCCAAGAAATGAATTTGGTGAATGGCCTATACCGCTTTATCCAAATGGTGACTATTATTTTTTTCTAAACAAGACTATGACATGGGGGTATTTAGGCCACCCATGGGAGAATTCTATTTGTATCTTTGGCAATGAATTTATAAAAGCAGTAGAAAGAGATAAACCTAAACTTTTTAATAAAGTTATCAGACAAAGTTAAAAACAGGAGAGTTATAATAGTTCTTCAAGGTTGCGTACATTATATGCAATCGTGATGAACGAGTAAGGAGGCAATTTCATGGGGGTAATTTTTACAGCTCTAATTCAATATCCTCAAAACATAAATTTTAGAACCTTTTATCAGGATCTTAAAAATCAAGATAACTTTTTTTGCTTAAATCTTTCAAATGACTTTGAAACAAAGGAAAGAGAAACTAGTAGAGAAATTAATGTGTTCATCGAGAAATATATTCAAATAAACTATGGATTCATAGATCTTTCATTTAATAAAGATATGGTTTGTTGTGTTAGGGCAAATCGATACTGGTATCATTTTTTAACCCATTTAGAGACGAGAGATACTTTGAGAAAGATATGTATCGAGTTTGCAAAATATTTTAGAGAAGAAAAAATTGTGTATTTGCCAGATCATTTCGGTTTGGATTATATATTTAGTGATATGGATTGAAACAATATTTTAGAATCACTTGAATTTCGTCTTGGAAAAGATGCTCCAAGCATTGAATCCATATATAAAGAATTTGATGAGCATGTAGAAATTGATGGATATTATATAGAAAGATTATGATTTTGAATACTATTTAGTTCCTTAAATCTATTGAAGTCGTAACTACACGAACGCTATCAGAAACTATCAAATAAAATTTACTCATGAGGGTAACTACAATGAAGCTATTTAGATTACATGAATTAGAAAATTTAAATTACATTGAACTATTTCCTAGACGATACACTGGTGGTGGTTATCTGAAGCCAGAGTCAGTATACTTAACCGATGATGCTTTCAGTTTTATAGTTCCAGCAGTAAAGAGGGGCTTCGAAGGATATGATCCGTTCAACTGTTTTGTTTTAGAAAGAAGTCAATGGAAAATAATTATGAATGAAGTTGAGAAGCAAAAGGAATTCTTAATCAAATATCAAGATGAAAAGTTAGAAGAGTACATTTCAATATTCTATAAAGAAAGAACTCTAAGGGCATGCAAATTAGAAGAGTTTCAAATGATTAGGCAAGAGATAATTTCATTGCTTAAAGATTTTCTTGAGTGGATCGAATCCCAGCTTGAAATCAATGAATTTATTACTTTAATAGGGATTTAATCAATGCTAGCTTATGAAGAGGTCAACAGCATCAGCAATGTATTCACGCTGCGGGTATTCGCTCTTGATCCGGCAGCAGCTTTTGGCATGGAAGTTGAATCAACCAAAGTTTATACTAGTGCGTTGGGTGAAAAAGGGCTGACACTGATTAAATAGTATCAAGAAATATACTCCAAAAGGTGTTGACTGTTTAAATGGAGCTGACTATCGATCAATTTAAACAATTACTTGAAGCTGGTCAAAAGACTTTTTCAGGGATAGAGGTAGAAGAAGGAAGTCTTCGAAAATATAATCTGAGTGGATGCATATTTGTAGAATGTAGTTTTGCCCTTGATTTTTCAAAAGCGGATTTAACAGAATCGGAATGGACAGGAACTATGTTATGTTCGGCTGTGTTTAATAGGGCAAAGAGATATAGCATACAATTCGTTGGAAATTACTATCATTCCGTGATTCTTGAAATAAAAGACTTAGAAAAAATGATATAGGCTAAATACGGGGGAGGGTTATGATGGACAGGGAAGATATTTTATTAGAACGCTTCGGGTTAGAGCCGGACCTGAAATATTTACAAGAAATTAGGTCGTTACTAATCGAAGAAACGAATGATTCTAATACAGAAGAACATGAGTATTTAAAAACGCTCTGTATCTTGCTTTTTACCTTTGGTTATCCCGAGGACACTATCCTAATTTGGAATGCTAAGAGAAAAGATTTTGATGCAGGCTGCTATATTGATGGAGAATTGCTAATGGGTGCAGGACTTAAGGAGACTATTCATTTTTTGAAAGAATTAAATACGACATTAGCTAAAGAGATAATGGAATACATAGAGCAATATGAAACAAATGATGATTACATGACTAGAGAAAAAGTAATTGATTTTTACAGCAAGTATTACAGGTTAACATAAAAGAAAGAGGTGTATGTTGGTAAGCATAAGGAAAAAACAATCATTAATAATGGCGGAATACCGGACACAGATTTCATTGAAGATGATGGAAATAGAATAAAAAGGTATTGGATAAAGAATAACTAAGTTCATTTTTCAACTTGGACAGTACAAATTCGTATATCATTTGACCATTTCCTAATAGACCGTATGATCAGCCTTAGGGCTGTGCATGCGGTCTTCTTTTTATTTCTCCAGCTTAGTCAGCAAGTAAGAATCAAGACAAGCCTAGCGTTCAATTCTGGAAAATGGCGCTGCCGACTCCACTATTTAACCAATGTCTGGAAGGCTCCCCAGAGATTTATGATCTTGTGAAATCAGTTCTTATTATTTTCAACAATTCTGATCAACAATACAGCAATATAGTCCTGATTCTATTTAATTTACTATGATACAATTCAATATAAAGCGCTATCATTTTTAATTATTGATCAATATTGCTGATTCTATTTATAGAAGGGAGATCATTATTGGTGCTATCCATCCATACCCCGACGAATGTTGCTTTGGAGGAAAATGAAGTTTATGTGCGGTCAGAAGCGGATAATTTTCAGGATGAATGGCCTATTCATACTCATAACGGTTATGAAATTCATTATTTTATACAGGGGGATGCGACCTTCTTGATCGGAGATCGAATCTATAAGCCTTCGCCTGGGGATATGTTTGTATTCAGAGGGGCGGTGCCGCACCGGATTAATCCTTCAAGAGAAATCGTGTACAAGCGAAGCTTCGTCAATTTTACAGAATTGCTGCTTTTGGACATGCTCAGCGTTAGCCAACTCGAAAATCTGATGTCTATCTTTCGCCATCCTAATGGATTGTTGGTGCATTGGTCCTTGGAGGAGCGTGAACAGATCAAAAGCATTTTCAAAGGAATCAAGGAGGAGATGGAAGCCAGAAATACAGGCTATAAAATGATGGTCAAAATGAGCCTGACTCAATTGCTGCTGCGCATTTACCGGAAAATGAAAATGGAGCAGTCCGTAAATGATCGTTCATCTCCTTCCCAGAAGCAAACAAGCGTGAGCCGGGTTCTTAACTTTTTGAACCAAAATTACACCGAAAATGTTTCTTTGGATGAGCTGTCCAAAATGCTCCATTTGAACAAATATTACATTTGCCACTCTTTTAAAGAGACGACGGGATACACAGTGAGTAATTACGTGATACGAAAACGGGTGGCCGAGGCCAAAAAGCTGCTGCTGTCTACGGATGAGCCGATTCTGTCCATATCAGAAACGCTGGGCTTCAACACACCTGAATATTTCAGCAGAGCTTTTAAACAATATGTTGGTTCCTCGCCACAGCTATTTCGAAAAAATAAAGTGCTTAACTAAAGCGAAATTCATTAATCATTTCAAAGGAGATGTTTGTATGAAACCAAAAACGAACTTCAAGCTCAGCTTTAGCCTGGTTTTAATGATGTCGCTCATTATGCTATCTGCTTGCGGCAATGCGGATACGAGCACCGGCAGTACCGGTAACACAGGAGGTGCCAAGCAGGCTACTCTGGATTTCTTGTGGTTCTCTGATGGGAATGAAGGAGAAGTGATCAAGGGGATCATCAAGGAATACGAGCAGTCCAATGCCAATGTCAAAATCAATCTGATTGAAGTCGGCTTCAAGGATCTCCAAACAAAATTGAAAACGATGATATCTGGTGGCAAGCCGCCTGCTCTGAGCCGGATTACGGATACGGGATCGTTCGCTAATCAGGCAGTGGATCTTACCCCTTATGTGGAAAGTGCCGACCAGTTCGAGGGTCAATTTATTGATTCGCTTAAGCCTTATTATGTGATTAATGACAAGCTGATCGCTGCCCCGATGGATGTAACAGCGAATGGGCTGATTTATAACAAAACCTTGTTTGATAAAGCGGGCGTTAAAGTACCGACTTCCCCAGAGGAAGTGTGGACGTGGGATGAGTATATCGCTGCGCTGAAAGAGGTAATGGACAAAGGCGGAGCAAGATATGGCATGGTCTGGGATGTTACACCGCATAGATGGTCTACGCTTCTGTATCAGAACGGCGGAAGCATGGTAACCGAAGATGGCAGCGCAGCAGCGATTAACAGCGAAGCCGGAATTCGCAGCATGGAGCTCTTTAAGCAGCTTCATAAAGACGGAATCATGCCGGAATCCGTATGGCTCGGCGGGGAAAATCCTAACAATCTGTTCCGTTCCGGGACGGTAGCTGCCCACTGGGCCGGCAACTGGATGATTAGCAATTACAAGGACATTACTGATTTTGAATGGGGAGTTACCTATATGCCGAAAGGAACACAACGTTCCTCAGTGCCAGGCGGTAAATTTCTCATGGCTTTCAAAGGCAGCGGCAATGAGCAGGAGGCAGCAGCCTTTATTAACTATTTGACGTCCAAAGAAGTGAATTCTAAATACAATCAGGAGTCTCTGTTTATGAGTCCGCGCAAGGACAGCTCTGTGCTGGATTATGAATTCGGCAAGGAAATGTATGAGGTCTTCTCGGATGAACTTAAAAATACTTCGCCGCTTGCAGCCAATGACTGGTCCAGACAGACGCTTATCTCCAAAATTTCGACGGATTTGAAAAATAATATTATTGACGTGCTATCGGATAAAGCAACTGCCCAGGAAGCAATGGACAAGACAGCCAAGCTGATTAACGAGGCTATTGCAAGCCAATAGGCAAGCCTAAGGCGGCAAATCGTATTCATAGAGGGGTGGCGGACCGGTTTCTGTCAGGCCGCCCTTTCATTTTATTCATATGGAAGGGGCAAGCAGATGAGCGGAGGTCAAAGTTTAAACCGTAAAAAGCAGACAGGACAGACGAGAAAGCTCGCCATTGCTCCTTATCTGTTCATTCTTCCCAACCTCCTGATATTTGGTGTTTTTATCGTAATTCCCTCTTTATTGGGCTTGTTTTATTCTTTCCATGTTTATGATGGCTTGAATCCAATGAAGTTCAATGGGCTCGGCAACTATATCAAGATTATTGGGGATAAGGAATTTTGGACGACGATAGGACGAACGGGGCTTTATGCAGCGATTGTTGTTCCGCTCATTTATGCAGTGGCACTAGGTATTGCTACGCTGCTTGCACGCGAGATTAAAATGCGCGGCTTGTTCAGAGCCATATTTTATTGGCCGACGATGATTTCTTTTATCATAGTAGGTTTGACCTGGAAGTGGATTTTTGGAGATTCATTTGGCATTTTGAACCACATGCTTACTCTAATCGGAGTGGAGCCAGTCGGTTTTTTAACCTCGCCATTTTGGGCCAATGCGGCTGTTATTATTGCGACTGTATGGTCACGGGCCGGCTTTTTCATGGTCATTTTCATAGCGGGCTTGCAGGCGATACCTACGGATTATTACGAGGCTGCCCGCTTGGATGGGGCAACGGGAATAAAGGTGTTCCGCCATATTACACTCCCGCTCTTGAAGCCAACGAGTTTGCTCGTATTTATGCTGTCGCTGATTGATGCGTTCAAAGCGTTCCCGCTTATGTTTGCGCTTACAGGCGGCGGGCCGGGCAAAGAAACGACCTATATTGTTCAATATATTTATGAGATTGGCTTTACGAAGCAGGAGCTTGGCTTGGCTAGTGCGATGTCTGTGATGTTATTTGTCATTATCGGCGGGTTTTCTGCCCTGCAATTCCGTATGTCCAAAGGAGGCGCTGTCTAATGGAGCTTAGGCCACTAACCAAAATCGCCATCTACAGTTTGTTAAGTGCAGCAGCATTATTTTGGCTGCTGCCAGTATTATGGGTCGTCATTTCCGCTCTAAAAACGAATAGCGATTTGTACAGTTATCCTCCCAAGCTATGGCCGCAGCCTGTAACCTTCGAGCATTTCAAGGAGGCGTTCAGCAAAGGCGATTTTGGCTTGTATTTCAAAAATAGTACGATCGTGACGCTCACTTCAACGCTGCTGCTGCTGCTGATTAATTCCATGGCAGGCTTTGCATTGGCCAAGTACCGCTTTCGCGGGAGCTCGATCATTTTGATCGGTTTTATCTCCACCCTGATGATTCCAATCGAGGTCATTATGATTCCGATCTTCAAGGTGCTGAGCGCACTTGGCATGTATAACAGCATGCTGGCGATTATTATCCCGCCTGCGGCTACCCCGACAGGGGTGTTCCTGATGCGGCAGTATTTGCTGACGGTACCGGATGAGCTGCTGGAAGCTGCACGGATGGATGGAGCAGGCGAGTGGAAAATTTACTGGAGCATTATTCTTCCCATCGCCAAGCCTATTCTTGCTGTGCTGGCGATCTTCTCCTTCATGTGGAGATGGGATGATTTCCTATGGCCGCTCATTGCAATTAGTGATCCAGCAAAATACACGATCCAGCTGGCACTGTCTAATTTTATTGGAGAATACAGCGTAGATTGGGGAAGCTTGCTTGCCATGTCCGTCATTACGATGATTCCAGTGCTTGTCGTATTTATCGTTTTCCAGCGCTATTTTGTTAGCGGCATGATTACTTCAGGTATGAAAGGATGATTAGAATGTCTGACACCATCAGTGGCGGAATTGACGCCTTGCGTTATAAGCCCATGAAATTAGGGCAAAATCAAATGATTAATCATTGGTTGATTAACGGAATTTACACACAGCCTGTTAAATTTGTTCCAACAACGATGGAGGGGGATATTAATGATTGGCTCATAGAGGGCTTTGCCATTCATGAAAATCCTTGCCGCAAGGAATTTGTAGACAATCGGAGAATGCAGCCCCCGGGTCGCTTCTTCGATCAATGGAGCAAGTTTCCAATGCCAGGGGACAGGATGCAGGGAATAGAGGGAGAGATGTCTTGGGAGCTGTATTCGCCTTGGAATAATCCGAGGGTGGAGAAATCAGGCTTTTGGTTCGTCCCGACCCATCTTCGCAGCTATGCGGCGACACGGCTTGTATCGCCTGCTAGCCATACCGCCTCGCTACGGGTGAGAACCTACGGCAGCTTGGCGCTGTGGATTAATGGACAGCTGGCGGCAGACTTTGCCCCGCTCACTCGGAACAAGGAGCAGGAAATCGTCATTGAAGCAGAGCTTGCAGCCGGAATCAATGAAATTTATGCCTGCTGGGAGGATCTTGCCGAACGGGATACGATGTATGCTTTCGCAGTGGAATATCTAGGCGGCGAGGAATTGGCTATTTCCTTGCCTATCGCTCCCGATCTGGTTCAGCTCGTGCAATCGGCAGAGCAAGCTCTTGAACAGGCCTATTTTCCTACGGATATTTTTAAAGGGGAGGAAATCAAGCTGCGGCTTCCGCTCCCCTTTCCTGACATCGTTACAGAGGCAGAGATTCAGTATGGCAATTTTTTTGATGGGACGGAAAATAAAACGATACGCATAGCTGAGGGTGAAGCTGATCTGACCTTGGCACATACGAATGAGATCGGCCATCATTACGTTTATTTCACTCTAACCATTTCAGTCTCTAACGTTGTACTTACGAAGAAGTTCGGTTGTCAATCCTATGATACAACCTATGATGAGGCTGCGCAGAATGCTGCAGATATAGAAGCTCGCAAATCCCTAGCCCTTCGTTGTATGGCCGAGAAGGGGAGTCCAAATATACACAAGGCGATCGCCATGCTGAAAACAGGAGGCGATTTCCAGGCAGTAGAGAAGATTTTGCTGGATGGCGTGGAAGGGATAGAACAACGGAAGGATTGCAGCGACTTCTACCTGGTCGGACTATTCCGTCTTTGGAGAGATGAGCGAAATAGCGGTTTGTTTACCGAAGCGTTCTGGAATCGGGTGAAAGCAAGCATTTTGGGCTATCGCTATTGGATTGATGAGCCGGGCGATGATGTGATGTGGTTTTTCAGTGAAAACCATGCCCTATTGTTTCATACCAATGAGCTGCTGGCGGGCCAGCTGTTCGGGGAGGAAACGTTCGGCAACAGCGGGGAATCCGGTACAGTACACCGCCAAAAAGCAGAGCAGAGGCTTGCGTTATGGTTTGAGCGCTTTTTTGACGAAGGACTGGCAGAATGGAATTCCAGCGCCTATATTCCGATTGATGCGGTAGGGCTGCTGCATATTTATGAATTTGCCCATAGTGACCAGCTCCGGGAGCAAGCGAAACAGGCTATGGACCTCTTATTCTATTATATTACCGTCCAAATGCATCAAGGAGTCATGACTACGACCTTCGGCCGCAGCTATGAGAAGGAATTGTTGGGCCATTATGCAGCGGGAACGACCTCCATGTGCTGGATTGGATACGGAGTCGGCAATGTAAACAATTATTCCATTAGCAATGTCGCCCTGTGTTTATCGGATTATATGCCTCCGGCAGCGTATCAAGAGCATTTGCTCCTTGGGGACAAACAGCAATTGGTGTTTACCAATCAGCAGGGCAAGGGCGGTTATGCCAAGCTCTATCACTATCGCACTGCGGAGTACACCTTATCCTCCATTATTCGGTTTCGTCCAGGCAAACAAGGCTATCAGGAGCATGTCAATCATTTATCATTGTCTCCTGAGGCGCAAATTTGGGTGAATCATCCGGCAGAAATCTATAAGCATGGAGACGGCAGGCCTTGTTTTTGGGCAGGAAATGGCATATTGCCCGACGTCGTTCAGCATGAGAGCATAGCGCTCATGATTTTTGACATTCCGACTAATCAAAGCTCAGATTGGACACATGCTTATTTTCCTTCCTATTCCTTTACGGAATGGACAAGGGAGGGGAACTGGCATTTTGCCCGTCTGGATAAAGGATATGCAGCCATATATGCGGCTAATGGGGCAGCTATGGAGACAGCTGGAGTGACGAAAGAGCGTGAGCTCATCTCGCACGGCTTGCGCAACGCCTGGATAATAAGGGCAGGCAGCGAGCAGCAGTTCGGGAGCTTCAGCCATTTCAAAAACCAAATGTTAGCTGCAAGCCCGCAATTCGACAGCCAAACCTTGTCGTTTACTCTAGCAGACCCGATATATGGTCAAATTCAATGGGGAATGAATAAGCCTTTCCTTATAGATGGGGAGGAAATTATGCACGGCGGTTATGGAGTTAGTGGACAATTGCAGCTGCTGGACATGGGGAACTGAGCCTGGGGCAACAAAGCAAAGGAGCGAATACGAATATGCTGAACAGAACGATGCTGCTGGAGAAAATAAGCAAGGTATCCCATGCGATGGAGTCCATGGAAAATACAGCAATGGATGAGCAATTTCCGATTGGCCTAATTGATATTCATTTATGGGAATGGCCGCAAGGTGTCGGTCTATATGGCTTGCTTCAGCTTTATGAGGCAACGAAGGATGCCAAGGTGCTGGAATTTCTGGAGTCCTGGTACAATGCCAGGCTGATGGAAGGATTGCCAGAAAAAAATGTGAATACATGCGCCCCGCTCCTTACGCTGATTTCGCTCTGTGAGATTACCGGGAACAAGGAATATGAACGTGTCTGTGAGGAATGGAGCGGCTGGATTATGGAAGGGCTGCTGCGCACGGGAGATGGCGCGTTTCAGCATATGATAACGGGAGATGCCAATGACGGCCAAATTTTAATAGATACCCTTTTTATGACGGTTCTATTTTTGGCGAAGGCAGGGGTTTACTTTAACAAGCCTGAGTTTGTGGAAGAAGCTAAACGACAGTTTCTTGTGCATATCAAATATTTGTATAATAAGAAAACCGGATTATTCTATCACGGTTGGGATTTTAACGAAAATCATAATTATGGTGCTGTCCATTGGGGCAGAGGCAATGCGTGGTACACGGCGGGAGTTATTGATTTCCTTAATATTGTGCCGCTAGAAGAAGGGCTGAAAGCCTATTTGCTGGATACGGCGACTGCTCAAATTAGAGCTCTGAGCAAGCTTCAGGAAGCGGATGGCATGTGGCATACTGTGCTGGATGACCCTGACTCTTACAAAGAAACCTCGGCTACAGCAGCATTTGGCTACGGCATTCTTAAGGGAATTCGGTATGGCTACGTGGATGAAGCCTATCGTCAGACAGGCTTGAAGGCGCTTGAAGCTGTATTGCGGCACATTGATGAAAAAGGAATCGTACAGCAGGTGTCCTACGGAACTCCTGTCGGCCAGAATGCCCAGTTCTATAAGGACATTCCACTTAGCCCGATGGGCTACGGACAGGCGCTCGCCTTGTTCATCCTGATAGAGGGCTTGAACGCTACTGATGCCGAATAATAGCAAGGCTTCTTGTGGGGAGGATATGGGAATGAAAGTTCCTGTATCCTCCCCTTTTATGTGATTTTATAGTAATATTATTCCAAGTCGTGTGGTGTAATTCAGACGGGGGAATAGCAATGAAACCAAATCATAATAAGGCATCTTCCTATATTGGAATAGCAGGAATAGTTCTAGTGATTATTTTTGTAGTGTTTATATACGCTCCTGACTTAGGATATATAAATGATAATACATTTTTTTATATAAATTTTTTGTTACTAATAATCATTTTTTTGTGGAGTTTAGTTTCTCTTGTTAGTTTAGTTAGAACAAGCGTTAAGTTGAGAATATTACAAGCGAACTATGAAGATAAAGAAATTAATGAGGATTACTTCATCTACAACACAAAGCTGCTTAGAACAGGGATACGAATGAATACCATATTTTTAATAATGGTGGTAATAGGAATCTTTTTTATCGTAAAGCTCTTTATACAAGTCGCAAGCTCAACATGATAAAAGTTAATAAGCAGGGTGCTGCTGCATATTTTAAGCATTTTGAGGAAGTCGAAGGAACCATTTAACGCTGTAATTACTCTGTGGGCTGACGTTCTGTGGCTGGGAAAAGAAGAGAAGCAAGGGATCAGAATCAGCGGACGTGGCATCGACTAATCGCTTCGCGGCTAATCTCTACCGTTGAATTAAGTCGATTAGATATCATGAATACGAAAGCGTTAGATGACAGAGCGAGAAGTCTTATTTTGGAGGAACTCAATGGAGGTATTTATTAAAGAGAATGGTACAGCTCATGAGGATTTAATCTTAAGCTTTAAAGAAATGGACTTATTAGTCATTTCTGATACCTATTATTTTGAGATAGAGGATACGATACAACCTGAAAGGGATAGTTCCTGTAAGATAGCTGCATCGTTAAAAAGTCTATTATCATACTGGATTGAAAACATAATTAACCTCGGTAGTAAAGAAGAACGCTACTTACCAATTGACTTCTCAGATCAATATACAGGATGTTTTAAAATCAGAAAAGTTAGTACTCAGCAAATAGAAATTTCTTATGGTTATTCTTTAAGGGAGGGATGGAGCGTCTGTCCATCAGATCCCAAAGAATATGCTATATCAATCCATGATTATAAAGAAACCTCAAGTAAATTATTAATAGGACAGGATGAATTAATAGAGCAAATAGTACGATCTCAAGAACGGTTGTAAGTAGTTAATCGTATCCACGGCAGCCCATCGAGCTTAAGGTGGTATAGCACCCAAAATACAGGAACGTTTTCTGAAAGGTACGAAAGGCAGGTTGAAAATAAATGAGGAAAGAATTTAATTCGACGATCATTGAATTGATAAATGGGGACATTACAAAATCTGAAGTAGATTGTATTGTCAATGCTGCAAACACTAGTTTGCTGGGCGGTGGGGGCGTAGATGGTGCCATTCACCGTGCTGGTGGAAGTGAAATACTTGAACAATGCAAACAAATAAGAGCCAGACAAGGCGGTTGTGCTGTAGGAGAAGCCGTTATAACGACGGCTGGTAAGTTGAGTGCGAAATATGTCATACATACTGTAGGGCCGGTATGGAATGACGGAAAAAATAATGAGGAAGAAAAACTACAGAATTGCTACATAAATACTTTAGAACTTGCATGTAAGCATAATATAAGAAGCATAGCTTTTCCTAACATAAGTACTGGGATATATCGATTTCCCAAAAACGTTGCAGCTCAAATTGCGCTGAAGTCAGTCAAAAATTATGTTGAACTGCATTCAGCTATAGATAAAATACAGTTCGTTTGTTTTGATGAAGAAAACTATCAGATTTATCAGGAGATGCTTGAAGAATTGTGTAAGTAGGTTCAAGAAGACGGATACTTCGTGTATACAGTTATATTAGGCAAAATTACTGGAGCTTATTAGTGAAATTATTATATAATCTTTTTTTCAATCCAAGGAGAACAATCTGATGGAATACGTTTACTTACTGCAACATAGTTACGAAATTGATGAATTTGACGAAACAAAAATAATCGGAATTTACTTTTAAAAGGCTAATGGAGAAGGTGCAATTGAGAATTTTAAAAGTCTAAATAAGAAAATTAGAAGTGAGTGAAAGCATGGAAGATAGATATGTTACTTGCAGAAGCATAGGTAATTACGGCCACGCAATAAGCAAAGGAAAAACCTATAAAATTATAAATGAAGATGAGGAAAAGTATAGAGTAAAAGGAAACCATGGAAGAGCAGTATGGATTGCGAAACCGTATTTTATCGAAGGTATGGCTTCAATTCCATTATTAGAAAGCTGGAAATTTGATGATGAGATTAATGATTTTGATTTAGTGGAAGTTACGCTTACTTTTACTGATGGAAGCAAACGATGGTGTCTTGTAACAACTCCACAAAAGCTAGTAAAACATTTTTGCCGTGATAATCTTGATCCGCCAGGCTTTAATATACAACATTTAATCATTAACAAGAAATTAGATATAATTGACGTTGACAAGATTTTGAAACATTTGGATGAACAAGATGGATTAATAATTGCCAGTAAACCCTTGTGTGAGAGCTGATTTTAAAAAAGCAAAGGCATCGCATAGTATCGTATTCAAGCTGCGGATTTTGGAGTTTGGTTTAATGGATAAAGGAGAGGTGTACTGGATGAAAGCATATATACAGGCAAACAAGAACGGAGAGTTCTATAATGTGAATGCTTTTATTGCTAACGAAGGTTTTACGTCATTAGGATGGGAGACCATTAAGTTTAGTGATATAGCAGAAATCAAAGAAAATAATCCTGAAGATTTAGTAGTTGGCGGAATTGGTAACGTGAGAAAGCGTCTTGAGTTTTTAGGTGTAGAAAGGAATCAAGGAGAAATCGATTATCCGACTTCCTTGTCTCGTTATTTTGGCCGAAAAATATGGACGACAACTACTCAGGAGCTTTTTGAAAATAAACAGAACTGGAATGTTTTTATAAAGCCAAAAGACATGACAAAAAAATTTGCGGGAACCGTTGTAAGAGAATATAAAGATTTTATCGGATTAGTTGAAGAAAATGTGGATACGACTATCTGGTGTTCGGAAGTTGTTGATTTTGCAACAGAATGGCGTTGTTTTATACGTTACGGACAAATACTTGATATTAGATATTATAAAGGTGCTTGGGATTCAAAATTGGATTTAAATATTATAAAAAATGCGGTTTCGGATTTTATTGATGCGCCAGCCGCATATGGTATGGATTTTGGCATTGATCAAGAAGGGAATATGAAGCTGGTAGAAATAAACGATGGGCATTCGCTGGGGAGTTATGGCATCAGTCCTCTGAACTATGCGAAATTTCTCTCTGCCAGATGGTCAGAATTAACGGGGACAACAGATTATTTAAGAAGCTTATAGGTTAGGGGGAAAGGAGAGAGAGGTAAAGCTGTGAATATATATGGGCATATTAAACATGCTACAGAAGAGTTAGAACCCGTATTTTCCGAGAAAAATAAGATCGATAATGATGCGATTATCACTGCGATCAGAAGCTCATGGATTTATATTCACAAATATATTAAAAACATAAATCCTACGTGGACAAACCCTTTTAATAATAGACTCAATTGCATAAAAGCATTGGAAATAATGATTACGAAAGATATGTTAACGGACACGTCACGGGCTTATGAAAGGCTTAAAAATGAACGAATCGTTAAGAGTTATATGACGATTTATATGGGACTCATGCAATCATTATTAGTTTTTAATAAGCCATTTGAAGAATCCTGTGATAGATGTCAAGGAGCCCTGTATTACTATACTAACTTAACAGAGAATATTCTAATTAAAGAATGTAACACTTGTTCAGCTTGGTATGATAGTCATACGGGCGAGAATCTTCAAGGAAACAGAGCAAGCATATTACGACCAACAACAAAATTCGAATTAATATATGCAAAATTATATAATCCATAAATTCATTTTTTCAGGGGGCTAAATATGTTCAAATCAATTATAGATCAGGATTCCTACCTTTCATTTTTAGAAAATCGACATGCTGAACAATTGTTTGAGTTAATTGATAATAGTCGAGACAGCATTAGCGAATGGCTTGATTTTCCCAATCATACACACGAGATAAATGATACAAGGAAATTTATTGAACGAACATTAAGTTCATTTGCAGCTAATAACGGCTACTGGGTTGGAATTTGGCACAAAGGAAAACTCGCAGGATCAATTGGTTATTTATATTTTGATTGGCATAGCAAGAAGACGGAAATCGGATATTGGTTATCGCAAGATTTTGAAGGGTTAGGTTTAGCTACTAAGGCGTGTTCGTTATTTATGAAGCATGCTTTTGAAGAGCTTAAATTAAACAAAGTAGAAATTTGCATGGCTACCAGCAATATTAGGAGCAGAGCCGTTCCAGAGCGTCTAGGGTTTAAGGAAGAAGGAACCGTTCGATGCTTCGAATTTTTAAACGGCAAATATTTAGATCGAGTAACTTATGGAATGATTGGGGAAGAGTGGAGTGGAAGTACCAAAGACTAAAAAGTTTGTGAGTGCAAGAGCGTTAAGGAAAGGCACATATAACATTCTAAAAACAGATGGGCTGATAATTTATGTCTAATGAAGAAAATAAAATTCCAGATCATCATAGCCCCCTCCGGCATATATTAGGCGAAGCACATGGAATTCCACATCAATCTATTGACTCACTAGAAACGGCTAAAAATTATGAAAATGCATACCTAGTAATGGAAGGTGATTATGGAGGAGAAATATATTTAGTATGCCCTGTAAAAATAATAAGGTGCAGCTCGCAAACGCTTAGCAGGCTTTTAGAAGATATAGATCGATTATATTGGGAAGATGAAGATGGAAGAGGTATCTATTTTGAACTTTTTAATATCGGTGATATAGTTTCTGGCGGTATGGGAGGGGGAGTAGCGACTAATAGGCTTTGGGTGCATGAAGAATTACTTAGTATAGAAAATGAAATTTCTAAAGTCATATATGGAAAGAAAATAAGAATAACTGGTAAGAGGAAATAGAAAAGTATTATTTCATCAATTACTTCATATCTAACAAGGCTTATTAGAGAAGGACAAACGCTATTTTTCAACCTGCTGCACAGCCCGACGCTTAAATCCGTCATAGCATGCAGCAGGTCATCTACCGTAAGAGCTTACGCTCATCCTTCAAAATTAAATAATATTTTTATCCATCGCCTTGACGATCAAGGTTGCGAACAAGCTGTTCGACCAGGCGAACCATTCGCGGGAAAAGTCTGCCGGATTATCCGGGTGGAAGCCCTCGTGCATAAAGCCTGTATCTGCATCCGTATCGATCAGCACCTGAATCAGTTCTTTAATTTCCTCTTCATTATCGGAGGTCAGAGCCTGCATCGAGAGAGCCATATGCCATACATAGCCGCCAGGAGTATGGGGACTGCCTATGCCTTTGGCATGCTTGCCTTCAAAATAAAACGGATTGTCGAAGCTGAGGGCAAAGCGGCGCGTATTTTGATAAACAGGATCGTCCGTGCCTACATAACCGATATAAGGGATGGAAATCAGTCCCGGTGTCCCCGCGTCATCCATCAGGCAATAATTGCCGAAGCCATCCGTTTCATACGCGTAGATAGAACCATGAGTGGGGTGGTTCACGATACCGTAATGGCGGATGCCAAAATCGATCTCTCTGCGCAGTTTTTCCGCCCGCTCTGCCAGACGCTCATCCTTATAAATCTCGGTTGCAATTTCGATAATATGGCCCAGCACAACGACAGCGAACATATTCGAAGGGATGTTATAGGCAAACACATTGGCATCATCGCTTGGGCGAAAGCCCGACCAGGTCATTCCCGTGTAATTAGCAGGCATTCCACGCCCTTCGTTCGGCAGCGTTTCGGTTTCTTGCTTGGTCTGCCTGATGAAATGATAGTTGGAACGCTCATGATGGCGCTGCTCGGTGATCATGACTTCAACGATAGAGGTGAGGGCCTGATAGCATTCATTGGTGAAAATGTCGGTTTGTCCAGCTTCCTTCCAATAGGAGTACATCAACTGAACGGGAAAACAAAGCGAGTCCAGCTCGTATTTGCGCTCCCACATCCATGGATTTAAATTACAGTCGTCGCTGTCGCGATAATGGCGATCGTTAGCTGTTTCATTAAAAGCATTGGTGTACGGATCAATATTGATATAGAAGATTTGTCTGGCAATCAGCCCGCCGATGATGCGCTGCAGCTGCTCGTCGTTTTTGGCAAACGGAATATAGTGGCGTACCTGCTCAGTAGAATCGCGCAGCCACATGGCCGGGATGTCG
Source organism: Paenibacillus sp. BIHB 4019 (assembly GCF_002741035.1). Taxonomy (NCBI): domain Bacteria; kingdom Bacillati; phylum Bacillota; class Bacilli; order Caryophanales; family Paenibacillaceae; genus Paenibacillus; species Paenibacillus sp. BIHB 4019. The sequence continues at coordinate 3,797,116 of NZ_CP016808.1, forward strand.
CCGGTGAATACGAATGTCGTACCGTCATCCAATAGTTTGGTTGTCGTTTCCAAGGTGTTAGGGAACGTATTACGGAATAATTGCTGCAGCTTAGGATGATGGGCCAGACGCTTGTCGGCTTCCTCCAGAAAAGCTGTAATCGATTTTGGCAGTGTCATTTTATTGTCCTCCTGAAAGTTGGTCATGTCCGAGCTCGACTTACCCAACAGGATGGCATATGGCCGCCAGAACGGCAATATGTATCATTTGCAGCATAGAAATCCGGTTCAAAAACAACACAAAAGCGCTTACAGCCCTTTGTTGCAAGCGTGTTAAATTTGCTTTTGTACAGTGGTCAAACCCAGTAGTAGTGCGGGTTTGGCCTTTTTTGCGCGCTTGCTTCAAATACGACATATATTATCCTGCCCAGGCCGCCGCCTATAATTTGTAGCAGAGCGGTACAGGAACAGGAAAGGGGCATCAGTAAATGAACGGTAAAGCACAGCAGGCTATACGGCCGCCTTCACTGCGACCATCAAGCGGGATCGCCAAGCGAATGAAGCAAAACTGGGAGTTGTACTTATTTATATTTCCCGCGTTTGTTTATTTTGCGGTATTCCACTATGCACCGATGTACGGAATTCAAATTGCCTTCAAAAATTTTATTCCGTCCAAAGGTATTTTCGGCAGTGAGTGGGTCGGCTTTCAGCATTTTGAACGTTTCTTTAATTCGCATTATTTTTGGGATTTGCTCTGGAATACGCTCAGTATCAGTTTCTATGAGCTGGCCATCGGATTTCCGCTGCCAATCATTTTGGCATTGGCGTTCAATGAAATCCGCAACGGCTATTTCAAGAAAAGTGTGCAAACGATTACTTACGCGCCACATTTTATATCTATCGTAGTCATGACCGGGATGATTATTTCATTTCTATCCCCGACGAGCGGCATGCTTATCCGCGGACTTGAGGCACTTGGCATCGATGCGCCGCAGTTTCTAAATGATCCTGCTTGGTTTAAGACGGTCTATGTCATTTCCGGCGTCTGGCAAAATACAGGCTGGGGAACGATCATTTATTTGGCGGCGCTGTCAGCAGTTGATCCGCAGCTACATGAAGCGGCCATTGTCGATGGAGCAAGCCGGTTCAAAAGGCTGCTGCACATTAACCTGCCAACCATTATCCCGACCATTACGATTTTGCTGATATTGAATACCGGCAATATTTTGGGCGTTGGCTACGAGAAAATTTTATTGCTGCAAAACTCATTGAATCTGGAAAGCTCGGATGTCATTTCGACCTTCGTTTATCGGTCAGGTCTCGTAAGCGCACAATACAGCTTCTCCACTGCCGTAGGGTTGTTCAATTCAATTGTGAATGCCCTCATGCTGATTACAGTGAACCAAATTGCCAAACGTACGAGTGCAACAAGCTTATGGTAAAGGAAAGGAGAGGTTTAAAATGGTGAAGTCAATGAGGGAATCCACCTCGGACAGGCTGTTTCTGGCAGCAAACTATATTTATTTGGCCCTTGCGCTCATTGTTGTGCTGTATCCGCTTATCTATATCGTCAGCGCTTCCATCAGTACGCCAAAGTTCGTTAATTCGGGGGAAATGTGGCTGCTGCCTAAAGGTCTGACGCTGGATGGCTATAAGCTTGTTTTTTCGAATCCAAAAATATGGAACGGCTATGGCAACACCATTGTCTATACGGTAGTCGGGACATTGCTGAACTTGGCAATTACATTGCCGGCAGCCTATGCCCTGAGCCGCTCCGACTTTGTTGGCCGCAACTTTTTTATGGCGATGTTTCTCATTACGATGTTTTTTAATGGCGGCTTAATTCCGCTCTATCTGACAGTCAAAAATCTGGGGCTGATCAATTCAATGGGGGCGTTGATTTTGCCTGTTGCCGCCTCCGTATGGAATATCATTGTCGCCAGAACCTTCTTCCACTCCACGATTCCGAAGGAGCTGCAGGAGGCTGCGCATATGGATGGCTGTACCAATCTGCGGCTGTTTTTCCAAATCGTGCTGCCGCTGTCCGCTCCGATAATTGCCGTTATGGCCTTGTTCTATGGCGTCGGTCACTGGAACAGCTATTTTCCGGCGCTTATTTATCTGAATGACGAAATGAAATATCCTCTGCAAATGGTGCTGCGCCAAATACTGGTGCTGCAGGAGATGTCGGCGGAAACGACCGGAGCAGCCATCAGCGGCGATATTGCCCAGGCAATGAACAACAAAGCTGAAATTGCCTCCTTGGTCAAATATTCCGTTATTATCGTTTCGACTTTGCCGGTTGTCGCTTTGTATCCGTTTTTGCAGCGCTATTTCGTTCAAGGGGTCATGATTGGCTCCGTCAAAGGTTAGGATCTCCGTCACATTTCATCACAGGATGGTAATAGATGCATGCGGGTAGCGGCATGATGTGTAGGAGGCCAGCTATTTCGCAATCATTTGTTATAGCGTTATGATTATAAAAAAGGGAGGATTTACGATGCAGAAGATGAAGAGAGGCGCGTCGGTGCTGCTATCTGCCGCTCTGGCGGCAGGCTTGCTGGCAGGCTGCGGAACATCGAATGAGAAGCAGCAGACAGAGGTTGAAACAGAGGTAGCCAAGGAAGGATTTCCAATTGTAAACGAGCAGATTTCGCTAACGCTGACAGCGCCTGATGTCGGTATTCAGAATTGGAAGGATATGGCCGTGCTTCAGGAGATGGAGAAGCTCACGAACATTAAGATGGAATTTAACAATGCGCCGAAGGAAAGCTTCGATACGAAGAAAAACCTTATTTTCTCCAGCGGCGAATATCCAGATGTGTTTTATGCTGCGGGGCTTACTCCTGCCGAGCAGATGAATTACGGCGAGCAGGAAATTTTGGTTCCGCTTGAGGACTTGATTGAAAACTATGCTCCCAACTTCAAAAAAGTGCTGGAGGATTATCCAGAGGTGCGCAAGTCCATTACAGCTCCAGACGGTCATATTTACTCCATGCCGGTTATCGAGTTCAATCAGCCATGGTACCGCAATCCGCTATGGTACAACGGCGATTTTCTGAAAGCGCTCGGCTATGATAAATTGCCGGAAACAACAGAGGAGCTGTATACGTTCCTCAAACGCGTAAAGGAAGAGGACCCGAACAAAAACGGAAAAGCCGACGAGGTGCCATTGTCCTCTGTCAATCTGCGCGATATTCGCACCTGGCTGCTTGGCGCCTATGGCATTTATGAGGAAGAAATTTTTGTAGACGACAGCGATGTCGTTCATTACACGCCGATTGAGGATGGCTATAAGGAGTATCTAATCTTCCTGAATCGTCTGTGGGCGGAGGATTTGCTTGATCATGAGACGTTCTCGCAGACGGCGGAGCAGAAAAAAGCAAAAGCCCAAAATAATCAGGTCGCGCTGTTCTCTGATTGGCATGCCTATATGACTTTGGGCGGCGAACCGAGCACGGAAGACCCGATGTTCCTGCCAGTCAAGAGCGATATGGTGGACAAGGCAGTCATTGCCAAGAGCAAGGGTGTAACGACAGGAGCTTTTGCCATTTCCAAAACGAATGCTCACCCTGAAGCTTCCATGCGCTGGGTGGACTACATTTATAGCTATGATGGCGCATTGATGTTCAATAAAGGGCCAGAGGGCGTTTTGTGGGAGTATACCGATCGCGACAAGCTGATCAAGAAATATTTGCCGGTTCCGGGCGGCGGAGACCGTGAAGATTACCGGGCAACGCTGACGCCAAACTACGGCATTCCAGCGCCGACCATTTCGATTCCAGAAATTCAGCTGGGGTTGACTACGGAATTTGATGAGTGGGTAGCGAACGAATCCAAGACCAAGCTATTGGACAATGGCTCGCGAATTCCATACCCGACGCTGTTCCTGACAGCAGAGGAACAGGCGGAGGTAACGACGCTGACCTCGGATTTGACAACGTATGTACGCCAAATGGAGGCGAAGTTTATTACGGGCGCCGATACGTTCGACAATTGGGACAAATACATCGCCACTGTAACCAAAATGGGCGGCGATCGCATGAGCCAAATCTATCAGGGCGCTTATGACAGATGGAAGCAAAGCTAAAGCTAGCATTTAATTGCCATTCCATGGGGAACTAGGTTACTAGATAAAAAGCCATTCAAGAGGAATTGCTCCCGCCGGCTGCGGCTTTATCCGCAGCCGGCGGATAGCATGAAATCCGATGGTTAGGAGAGGTGTGCTTTCAGGTGGACAAAGACAACAGGCAGGCTGAAGCGGGGAGGAAAGCACAGAACCTGCTAGCTCGCATGACGATCCCCGAAAAAATCGGCCAATTGATACAGCCCTTTGGCTGGAAATGTTATGAGAAGCAAGAGGATGGAAGCATTCGTCTGACGGACGAGTTCAAGGAGCAGCTGCGGCAAGGAGCGGTTGGTTCGCTGTACGGCGTGCTGCGGGCAGATCCATGGACAGAAGTAACACTTGCCACAGGACTGTCTCCCGAGCAGGGGGCTAGGGCAATCAATGAAATTCAGGAATATGCGATGCAGCATTCCCGCCTCGGAATTCCGGTATTGTTCGGCGAGGAATGCTCGCATGGACATATGGCGATTGGAGCAACGGTATTCCCTGTACCCATTCTGCTTGGATGCTCATGGAATATAGAGCTGTACAAGGAGATGTGCCGTGCAGTTGCTGTGGAAACCCGCAGTCAGGGAGGTGCCGTTACCTACTCTCCGGTGCTTGATGTTGTCCGCGACCCGCGTTGGGGCCGGACAGAGGAATGCTTTGGCGAGGACCCTTATCTGATAGCCGAGTTTGCAGTTGCGGCAGTTGAAGGCTTGCAGGGCGAGGATCTTGCTGACGAGAACAGCCTGCTTGCAACGCTCAAGCATTTTGCAGGTTATGGCAGCACTGAAGGCGGGCGCAATGCGCAGCCGGCGCATATGGGGCTGCGCGAGCTGCATGAGGTGGATTTGCTGCCTTTCCGCAAGGCGGTTGAAGCCGGAGCGCGCTCTATTATGACGGCCTACAACGAGATTGACGGCATTCCATGCACCAGCAGTCCTTATCTGCTGAACGAGGTGCTGCGGCAGGAGTGGGGATTTGACGGCTTCGTCATTACCGATTGCGGTGCGCTGGGGATGCTTGTGAACGGACATAATGTTGCGGCAAGCGGCGAGGAAGCGGTTAAGCTGGCGCTGGAGTCTGGAACGGACATGGAGATGTCTGGGGAAATGTTCAATAAACATTTGCTGAGTGCCATCGAGCAGGGGCTATTGAACGAGGAGACGCTGGACAAAGCGGTTCTGCGAGTGCTGAGCTTAAAGTTTGAGCTGGGATTGTTTGATCGCCCTACGGTTGATCCAGTAAAGGCGTCGCAGGTCATTGGCAGTCTGGAGCATAAGCAGCTGGCTCGCAAAATAGCGGCTGAAGGCATCGTACTGCTGAAAAATGAACGGCAAACGTTGCCGCTGAATAAAAATATCGGCAAGGTTGCGGTAATTGGCCCCAATGCCAATGCTCCATATAATCAGTTGGGGGATTATACGTCTCCCCAGGAGGAAGGCCAAATAGCGACCCTTCTGGACGGTGTGCGGGCTGCGCTGGGTGGAGATAGGGAACGCGTTCTATATGCGCCCGGCTGCCGCATCAAGGAAGAGGCGCGGGAAGGCTTTGCAACGGCTATTGATTGTGCGCGGCAGGCTGATACGATTATTGTTGCGATTGGAGGCTCAAGCGCGAGGGACTTTGGCGAGGGAACCATCGATCTGGTAACGGGAGCGGCTGTTGTAACTGACAATGCTCAAAGCGAAATGGAATGCGGAGAAGGCATCGACAGAATGACGCTGAACCTGCTCGGCTCACAGCTGGAGCTGGTGAAGGAATTGCGCAAGCTGGACAAGCCGCTTATCGTCGTTTATATAAATGGCCGTCCGATTGTCGAGCCGTGGATTGTCGAGCATGCCGATGCCATTGTTGAGGCCTGGTATCCGGGACAAGAGGGCGGGCATGCTCTCGCGGATATTTTGTTTGGGGATGTGAATCCGTCCGGCAAGCTGACAGTGAGCATTCCTAGGCATGTGGGGCAATTGCCCGTCTATTATTACAAGCGCCGTACACGGGGCAAACGTTATTTGGAAATGGATTTTGAAGCGCAATATCCTTTTGGCTATGGTCTTAGCTATACAAGCTTTGAATATTCACAGCTGCGGATCGAGGATGCAGGTGCAGACGAAGAAGGCTATGCCGCGGCTGTAGTGGACGTGCGCAACAGCGGACAAATGGCGGGGCAAGAGGTTGTGCAGTTATATATTACAGATCATGCCGCCTCGGTTACGCGCCCCCAAAAACTGCTCAAGGGCTTCCGCAAAATTTGGCTGGAACCGGGAGAAAGCAAGCAGGTACGCTTCGTTATTGGACGCGAACAGCTGGAATTTGTCGGCCAGCAATTGCAGCGAGTAGTCGAGGCTGGCGATTTTACGATTATGATCGGGTCAAGCAGCCAGCATTATCTGGAGGCGCCGCTGCGCGTCAGCTCGGAGGCGAGATGATTACGAAACCAGTCCATCGTTTTGTCCGCTGGCTGGAGCAGCGGCAATGGCTAGAGCGCATTCAGCTGACCCATTGGGAGTTGCAAAAGCTGCGCTATATTGCCCCTGGCGTCTATGAGCCTATTTCGGAAGGCTGGGCTTTGACTGAGCTTGCCCAGCTCAATGAGGGGCACGGCACAACCTATATGCTGCGCAAACAGGCTGTCTTGCCAGAGAGCTGGGAGGCGGGAGAAGCCGTCCTTCTGTATGATGGAGGCGGCGAAGGCCTGCTGCGACTGGGCGGATCGCCCTATCACGGTCTGGATAACAACCATTGGTTTGTGCCGCTGCCGAAGACTTATCAACCAGGCGTAGAGCTGGATATGGAGATTGAGCTGTATGATCCAATTCCCGAGCCCGTAGATCCGCTTAACGGGCAATCCAAACAAAAGCCGCCGATCAGCGGGGTTTCGATTACGCTGGCACGGATCAATTGGCCGGTATATCACCTGCTGCATACGGTGCGCATAGTTCAGGAGGCAGCTGCGCTGCTGCCGGATGGGAATGTGCAACGTTCACGGCTTGTCGAGGCATTGGAGGCAGCTATTGCCTGTCTGTATGAGCCGGGAGGCGATTCTTTCATTAATCTGTCTGCTTGTCGGGAGACGGAGGCAAGGCTGAGAAAGGTTTTGGAGGAGACGCAGCAAGCGGGCGGCAATAGCGGCATAATGCATATGGTCGGCCAATCGCATATCGATATTGCCTGGTTATGGCCAATCAAGGAAACCGTTCGCAAGGCCAGCCGCACCTTCTCCACCATCTGCGCGCTAATGAATCAATATCCGGACTTTAATTACTCGCAAAGCCAGCCAATACTGTATGCGTTCGTAAAGCAGAACTATCCGGAGCTGTATGAAAACATCAAGGCACGGATTGCCGAAGGACGTTGGGAGCTTGTTGGCGGCATGTGGGTGGAGCCGGATTTGAATATCCCAAGCGGCGAGTCGCTGGTTCGCCAAATTTTGATCGGCCAAAGGTTTTATGAGGAGGAGTTCGGCCAGCGCTCCGCAATTGAGTGGCTTCCCGATACCTTCGGCTACTGCGCATCGCTTCCACAGCTGCTTAAGCAGGCAGGAGTCGACTATTTTATGACGAGCAAGCTGGGGTGGAATGATACGAATGAATTCCCGCATACGCTGTTCAACTGGGTTGGCATTGACGGCACCGGCATTGTCGCCTATCAAAATCATGGTTTGAACGAGCATACTCGTCCACAAGAGGTTCAGGAGCATTGGCAGGCCTTTAAAGAGAAGGAGAGGCACGACGAGCTAATGCTGCTGTATGGGCACGGCGACGGTGGCGGCGGAGTTACGCATGAAATGCTGGAGTACATCGAGCGCTCCGCCTATATCCCCGGACAGCCGCAGGCGAAATATTCGACAGCGCGGCAGTTTTTTGACCGCATAGGCAGCAGCGGTGTCAAGCTGCCCGACTGGCATGGCGACTTGTATTTGGAGCTGCACCGGGGTACCTACACGACACATGCCAAGAACAAGCGAAGCAACCGTCAGGCCGAGCAGCTTTATCGCGCTGCGGAAGTGTGGCTAAGCCTCTCTGGCATGCTGGACCCGCAGCACCAAAGCCAAGCTGGGAAGCGGCTGGAGGAAGGCTGGAAGCTGCTGCTGCTTAATCAATTTCATGATATTATTCCGGGCACCTCCATCCCAGAGGTGTACGAAACGTCGGCCAAGCAGTATGAGGAGATTATGAGGCTCGGCAATGAAGCCCTGGAGGAAGCGATGGGGATGCTGGCCGGCCGAATGCAAACGGAAAGCGATGGGGCGGCCTATGTTGCTTTCAATAGCCTGGGCTGGGCCCGGGATGGAATGGCGTACATTCCGCTCCAGCCGGGAATGCAGCAGATGGCGGCTTATGATGCGAATGGCGAGCTGCCCTGCCGAGTAGAAGCTCCGCTGGAGCCGGGAGAAGCCGGGCAGCTTGCTGTGCAAACGGGCATGATTCCTGCATTCGGCTGCAAAACGTTCTGGCTGCGCCCGGTGAAGGGCGCTCCCCAGGCTGTACGGTCTGATTTGGAACCATGCATCGCTGGGCACAACGATGAGCGGTCTGGTCAATCCGATAATTCTTCAGCAGGCAGCACTGGCATCGGCGTATTTGAAACCGATTATTATACGATTGAACTGGATGCGGAAGGGCTTATCAGCCGCTTGTACGACAAGCCTTGCGATCGCGAGCTGCTGCAGGCAGGAAGGCTCGGCAACGAATTACAGCTATTCCATGATACGCCGCTGCTGTGGGATGCGTGGGACATTGCTCCAGATTATGAGAGCAAGCGCGCAAATGAGCAGCAGTTATTGGGCTGGCGCAAACTAGAGCATAACACTAACCGTATCGTAATTGAGCTGAATTGGCAGCTGAGCCAGTCGCGTATCAGGCAGCAGATGATAATTCCAATTCATGACCGCTGCATCGAGTTCCGTACTTATGTCGATTGGCAGGAAAATCATAAGCTGCTCAAGGTTGCCTTCCCGCTTGGGATCGTAAGCGGCAAAGCGGCTTATGAAATTCCATTTGGGGCATTGGAGCGCACGACCCATCACAACAACAGCTGGGAGCAGGCGCAATATGAAGTATGCGGACATCGCTGGGCAGATTTGTCCGAGCATGGGTATGGCGTAAGCTTATTGAATGATTGCAAGTACGGCTATGACATCAAGGACGCCGTTCTGCGGCTGTCGCTGCTGCGTGCGCCGAGCTGGCCGGACGCGGGAGCCGATCGGGGCGAGCATGTGTTCACTTATGCGCTGTATCCTCATGAAGGCAGCTGGCAGCAGGCGCAAACGGTTCGTGTAGCAGCAGGGCTCAATGAGCCGTTGCGGGCGATTAAGGCAGATTCCACTTGCAATACTGCCTTCGCTTCCCATCCCGCTACCGATGCAGTCAATAAAAGCTTGGGCTTTGAGCATTCCTGGATTGACTTGGCAAGCGATCAGGTTATTCTGGATACGGTGAAGCCTGCGCAGGACGGATCAGGCATCGTGCTGCGGATGTATGAAGCAGCGGGCGGGCGCTCAAAAGCGGTCATTCGTTTATCCGCGAGGCTGCTCGCTTCCGGTGAGCGGTTTGCCGTCACAGAAGTCAATATTCTGGAGGATCACCTGGCGGATTTGACTATGAGCGGCGACAAGCTCCAGCTCAGCTTCCAACCTTTTGAGATCAAAACGATTAAAATAACAACATCATTATGACTTGGCGTCCTCCCGGAAAGCGGTATTGCATCAATACGGCCAGAAGGGAGAGCGCCTTGGCAGGAGGAGAATGAACATGCAAATTACGAGGCATCCGAACAACCCCATCGTTGTGCCGGGAGGATATGACTGGCGAAAGGTAACGGTTTTTAATCCGGCTGTCATTATTGATAACGATAAATTTTATATGATCGAAAGAACGGCGGAGTCGCTTACGCCATGCAAAAACTTTTTGGGCTTGCTGGAGAGCGAGGATGGCGTAAACTTTACCCATGTGAAGGATGAGCCGATTGTAACGCCGGATATGCTTGGTTTTCCTTATGGCAGCGTACAGGACCCGCGTCTGGTCAAAATTGACGGCACCTTCTATCTGAACTATGCGCTTCGCCCGTGCGCGATGAGCTATTACCCGACCGGTGCCGGCGTGCCTGCCAGATCCATTCCCGAGTATCCGGACGGATGGGGAGAGCAGGAGGGCCACTGGCTGACTCGCTCATCCATTCTCAAATCGCAAAATTTGCTGGATTGGGAGTTTGTATCCGATACGACGCCGCTGGATATTAACGATCGCGACAATATTTTGTTCCCGGAGAAAATTAATGGCAAGTTCGTGCTGCTTCGCCGCCCGGAAGAATATGTAGGCGAGCAGTACGGGACAGAAAAAGCGGCCATGTGGATTACCTATTCCGAGGATCTCATCCATTGGGAGGAGCCAAAGCTGCTCATTAAAGGGGAAAATCCGGAGTGGGAATCCCGCAAAATCGGCGGCTCCACGCCTCCAATCAAGACCGACAAAGGCTGGCTAGTGCTGTATCATGGCGTGGACGAGGAGATCGTTTACCGCGTTGGCGCAGTGCTGCTCGATCTGGAAAACCCGGAGAAGGTAATCGCGCGCACCCGCCATTTTATTATGGAGCCGGAAGCTTATTATGAGAAGTTTGGCTTTCAAATTCCTAACGTCATTTTCCCGACAGGCAATGTCGTCAAAGACGGGCTATTATATATTTATTATGGCGTAACCGACACGGCGATTGCACTGGCCACAGTGCCGCTGGATGACTTGGTAGAATATATTCTAAACGAGCCGGCGCAATAACAGAGGTAGTAGGGGCAAGTGATCCGGCTTCAGCCATTCACTTGCCCCTGGCCTGTTTGGGCGTCTAATAGGAAGGGGTGTTGCTCTGGCAATGCTGCTTGCGGAACTGTCCCGGCGTCAGCCCGCTGTCCTTCTTGAACTTGCGGATAAAGTTGGGGGCGTCCAAATAGCCTACCCGCTCGATAATAATTTGAAGCGGATCGTTGGTAGCGATAAGCAGTCTTTTCACTTCGTTCATGCGCAGCTGCCAAATATAATGGGTGAAGTTCATGCCCGTCTTTTCTTTGAAGCTGCGGCTAAGATAAGAGGTTGATACAGCAAAACGCAGGGCAATATGCTCCAGGCTCAGCGTATAATCAGCATAGTTCTGATCGACGTAGGCAACCAGATCATCAATTAATGAGGGCTGGCTGGTTTCCGTCTGATGGTTGACCTGCCTGCAAACCTCGCCAGCCAGCATAGCCAGCTTGCTCTCGAATTCCTCCAGCGTGTCGAAGGAAGTAAGCGCAGGCACGCGGCCGAACACGCCCTGCATGCCCAAATCGGCTGCGACCCGCAAAATAGTGTTGAGTATGTCGAAGCAAATAAGACGCAAGATGGGGACGGAAAGCGACTCCTGCTTAATTTCCTGCACCATGCCGGCCAGCATGGACTGTGCTAGCGGCTCGTTGCCCTGCTTCAGGCTTTGCTCCAGTTTGAGAATCGTTTTTTTGGACAGCCAGAACGTTTCCTGCGACACGGCTTGCTCATTTTGGAGCTGGTCAAAGAAGGTAATGGCCGGCTCTCCCGGCTTCCGATAATCAAGGGCGGTGGAAGCCTCGATAAAGGATTGGTTGATCTTTGACAAGCTTGGATATATCGTGCCCACGCCTATATGCGGCAGCGTATCTGTCTGCTCCTGCAGCATCGCCCGAATGGCTTCAAAAAGGCGGTTAATCGTAGCCTGCTGCTGCTCGTAGCTTTGGTCCGGCAGCAGCACCATAAGCGCAAAGCGGTCGCGGACGGAAAATTCTACGCCGTATACTTGAACGCCCAGCTCCGGAAATGACAGTTGGCTGAGCAGCTCCAGCTGCAGCATATGATCCGGCTGATCCGGCTCGTCTTCAGCCGGAGAGTTCCATGAGAGCACAGCCGAGAAATAAGCGCCTCCGGCATCCGGCGGCTCAAGACCCGTTTCTTTAATCATCCGTTCGATCTCGGGATCGTTTGGTTTGCCGTGCTTCAGCAGCAGCATCAGGCACTGATTGCGGACGAACGGCGTCTGCCAGTGAATACGCGCTTTATAGTCGCGAAAGGTCTGGGTGATCCATTCCCATTCGTTGCGCACCTTGAGCGCTTCATCGCGGCCGCCCGTTTGAAGACGGGCAAAGTCAATCAGATTTTTGATTGGATGATACTGGCGTCGCGCTAAAATAATGGCCGCCACAATGCCGGTCAGAGCTGCGATAGCGAATACAAGCATAATTAACGTCTTGATGTGAACGACACTCTCAAAAAACTGGTAGGTCGGCATAGTGGTAGCGTAGCTCCAGCCGTTTTCGGTGGATTTGACCACAACGACGGATTGCGCTTCCCCGTCCAGACGGATGCCGTGTATGCCTGTCTCCAACGCTGCAATGTCGATCAGCGCTTCTCTTGAGAGCGATGTGCCGTTCGTATTGGAGGTCAGCACCTCGCCCGTGGGAGACAGAATGTAGCTGTTGCCCTTGTACTGATTGAGTATGGTGTCCATCAGACCGGTAAGCTTGGCTTCCTTGAGCAGGAACATGACCGTGCCATAGGGGTAAGGGTCATTGGGCTTGATCGGGATGAGCAAGGTGAGCAGTGCTTCCTCCCTTGAATAAATGGAGACAGGCTCGGCGGGACGAATGAGCGGAACGCCAGAATCGTTAAGCGCTTTCATTAAGCTCGCGCTGCTCCAATTATGATATTTGTACACCCGGTTGAAGAGGGTTGCTGGACTGGTCATGCCTTCGTAGGAATAGATTTCATTCCGGTCATGGTAATAGAGAAAGAGCTGCTCCACAATGCTGCTGTTGGCTGTGTAGCTGGCGAGCGTATTAATGCCTTCCCGGCTGTGATAAGGATCGCTCATCATGTAGGGGGTTAAATGCTCGTCATAGGATATGCGGCTGGCGATTTCATAGAGATCGGACATATGTCCATCGATCGTCAGCTTGACCTGCGTCAATTGATTGAGATTGGCCCGTTCAATTTCAGAGCGCAAATTGTAGGCTGCATTTTCATAAATAAAGATCGTTACCACTGTAAGCGGAACCAAAAACATGACAATGTATGAAGCCGCATATTTGAACAGAAGCCGCGACTTGTATTGGCTCCAATATTTGCTGATGTACTGAGTCAGTGTATTTGCTTTTATTTTGAAATAACGCACAAGAACGCCCCTTTTTCTTCATCCTTGTAAACATTATAACGTTATATTTATTTTGATGCTAGATTGTGTTAAGCTGTTTTTGAAAAAAAGTTAGACAGCAGCTTTTCGATCGGGCATAGGGTTGATAAGCCAGAGAGGGGCAGAGATAAAGTGAAGGATTTTATTTTGCATAATGTCAGGCTATTGTCTGGGGAGAAGGCTGCCATCGTAGTCAACGGCGGGCGCATTATTGATATAGCGCCGCAGCTCCCGGCAGATGCGGCAGGTTGCAGAATGGATGGCAAGGGGGCCTACGTTTCCAGCGGCTGGATTGACTTGCACGTTCACGCGGATGCCGCGCTGGAGCCGTACGGAGATGACATTGACGAAATTGGCATACTTCAGGGCGTTGCCACCATTGTGGATGCGGGAAGCTGCGGAGCCGATCGCATTGGCGGTCTGTATGCAGCAAGCCAGAAAGCGCAAACCCGTGTGCTTGCCCTGCTGAATGTATCGCATATTGGCCTGACGCGGACGGATGAGCTCTCGCAGCTCGCTTGGTTAAATGAACAGCTGCTGCGTGAAGCGGTGGAGCGGTATGGCAAGTTTATCGTAGGCCTGAAGGCGAGGGTCAGCAGCAGCGTAGTCAAAGAGCAGGGAATTGAACCGCTTCGTCTGGCTCGCGGCTTCGCTGACCGCGTGGACCTGCCTCTCATGCTGCACATCGGCTCGGGACCGCCAGCTATTACAGAAATTTTGCCCTATTTGCGCGGCAATGATGTGATCACGCATGCTTTCAACGGCAAGGCCAACGGCTTGTTCGACGAGCAGGGGCAAGCGATTCCCGAGCTTGTCGCCGCAAGGGAGCGCGGAGTGCTGCTGGATGTAGGCCATGGCACGGCAAGCTTTTCGTTCAAGGTAGCGGAACGGGCACGCGCGGCGGGCATTTCACCGGACACGATCAGTACGGATATGTATCGCGGCAACCGGCTGCATGGACCGGTGTACAGCATGGCGCATACGCTTGATAAATTTCTGCTCCTTGGCTATTCGCTTGAGGAAACGATTGCCCGGGTGACAAGCAGCCCGGCAAGCTGGCTGAAGCGTCCGGAGCTTGGGCGGATACAGAAGGGTGACCTAGCCAATTTAACGGTTTTTTCAGTGCAAGAAGAAAAGGTGGCGCTGACAGACTCGGAGGGTGAGAAACGTCTGGGGACGCAGCATATTAGGCCGGAAGGGGTAGTAGTAAATGGCAATTACATTGCAATCTAAATATGGGCTTAAGCGGGTGGTGAATGCTAGCGGACGCATGAGCATCCTTGGCGTATCCGCGCCGACGGATAGCGTAATGGAGGCGATGAAGCAAGGCGGGCAGAGCTATGTGGAAATCGCAGAGCTCGTAAAGCGTTCCGGCGAGCATATCGCTTCCGTTATGGGGGCAGAGGGAGCGGTCGTCGTTAATTCGGCTTCAAGCGGCATTGCTTTGTCTGTTGCGGCTGTCGTAACAAGAGGATCGGAGCGTGCCTCCCTTCGGCTGCATCAGGATGCCATTGTGAAAAATGAAATTATAATGTTCAAGGGCCATAATGTCCAATACGGAGTGCCGGTTGAAACGATGGTTTATTTAGGCGGCGGGCACCTGGTAGAGGCCGGCTACGCAAACGAAGGGCGAGCGGACCATCTGGAGCAGGCGATTGGCGAGCGCACCGCAGCTATTCTGTTTGTCAAATCCCATCATTGCGTGCAAAAAAATATGATTGGCCTGGCAGAAGCACAGCAAGTCGCCAAGCGCCATGGGATACCGCTCATTGTGGATGCAGCGGCGGAGGAGGATTTGCACAGCTACGTTAAGCTTGCGGATTTGGTCATCTACAGCGGCTCCAAGGCTATAGAAGGGCCAACCTCGGGTATTGTGGCAGGCCGCAGCCCTTATGTGGACTGGGTTCGAATGCAGCTTCACGGAATCGGGCGCAGCATGAAGGTGGGCAAGGAAGTTTTTTTTGGACTGCTGGCCGCACTTGACGAGTATGTGGCCAAGGAGGATAAAAGCGAGCAGGAGAAGCAGGCTCTTAAGCAGCTGATGATGCTGTCGAATTTGCCGGGAGTATCTGTTGATATCGTACAGGATGAGGCTGGACGTTCCATCTTCCGAGGCAGAATTCGGCTGGATGCGTCTGTCGCGGGCCTTAGCGCAGGCGAGGTCAATGATCAGCTTCGTGAAGGGGAAATTGCGGTATACACGCGGGATTATGGCGTGCGCCAAGGGTATTTTGATCTGGACCCGCGCTCCCTTCAGGGAGATGATCTTGCGGTAATCATTGAACGGATACAACAAATTGTAGGAGGGGCATCACATGTCTAAGCTGGAGAAACGTCTATATAAAAACAGGGCGGCGCTTAATGTGCTGACTGGATCATTGGAAAATACAAAGCAGGTTTTCGCTGCGGCTGAAGGGCATGTCGTCGTTGGGATTTTGTCCAAAAGCTATCGTACGGTCGAAGCGGCTGTAGAGGCTATGCGTACCCATGGATCGCACATTGAGGATGCGGTATCCATTGGTCTAGGAGCGGGAGACAACCGCCAGGCGGCGGTTGTAGCGGAGATCGTTCGGGAATATGAGGGCGCGCACATTAATCAGATTTTCCCAGCGGTAGGGGCTACTAGAGCTAACCTCAGGGAGCGTGCGGGCTGGATCAATGCGCTGGTATCACCATGCGGCAAGGCAGGCTACGTTAATATTTCGACTGGCGTTCATAGTGCGCCACTGGAGCAGAAGGCGATTGTGCCTGTAGAATCAGCCATTGCGCTGGTACGCGATATGGGCGGAAATGCATTGAAATATTATCCGATGCATGGGCTGCGCTATGAGGATGAATATCGTGCAGTAGCCGCGGCCTGCGCCGAGGCGAATTTTGCGCTTGAGCCTACAGGCGGCATTGATTTGGACAATTTTAGTGCGATATTGGAAATTGCGCTGAAGGCCGGTGTGCCTCAAGTCATCCCGCATGTGTACACTTCGATTATTGACCCGGCTACTGGCGAGACAAGACCTGAACAGGTGAGGCAGCTGCTAGACTCTCTCAAGCAATTGGTAGATAAATATGAGTAAAATGGCTGCGTTCGGCGAGGTCATGATGCGGCTTGAAACGCCTGGCTACAGTACGCTTGCGCAGGAAAATCAGCTGAAATATTCCTTCTCGGGCAGCGGTGTCAATGTGTTATCGGCTATGTCCCGGTTTGGCCATGAGGCATATCTCATTTCGGCCTTGCCTGACAATGCGCTGGGAGAGGCGGCCGTAGCCAATTTGCGCAAGCTGGGATTATCGACCCGCCATATTATGCGTTCAGGACAGTATATGGGCATGTACTTCTTGGAGAAGGGGTTTGGCGCAAGGGCAAGCAAGGTAACGTATACGGACCGATTGGGCAGCAGCTTCAATACGGCTTCATTTAGCGATGAGCAGTTGGCGGCAGCCGTTGCAGAGGTGGACGTCATCCATTTTTGCGGCATTACGCTGGCGATGAACGATCAGGTGCGCAGCAGCATGATGCGTCTTGCTCGGGAAGCCAAGCGACAGGGGCGGAAAATTGTATTTGATTGCAATTATCGGCCGACGCTGTGGGGGAAGGATGGCTATGAGCGCGCAAAACCTCATTACGAGCAGCTGCTTGAGCTTGCGGATGTGGTGATGATGAACGAAAAGGACGCCATGTTTGTGCTTGGCATGCAGGCAGCTGCGCTCGAGCGGGAGCAGCAGTTGAAGGAGTTGCTTCCGGCCGTGGCGAAACAATATGATATTGAGACTATAGCGGGCACTCATCGCCGCATTAACGGGGACAATACGCATTCGCTAAAGGGATTTATATTCAGCAAGGAGCGTCTTATTATGGGCAGAGAGCACAGCTTTTCTGTTCATGATCGCGTAGGTGCGGGCGATGCTTATGCCAGCGGTATTATAGACGGCCTGCTGCGCGGGCTTCCTTTGGAGCAGGTAGTTGAATTTGCGGCTGCTGCTGCAAGGCTGGCCCATACGATTCAGGGAGATACGCCGCTGTCGACGCGCGAGGATATTGAGAAGGCTGTCCATAACGAGACAGGTGATGTGGAAAGGTAGGGGACATCTGGTGTCCATTTCGCGAAAAAAGGGTCCGCTCTATTTGCAAATTAAAAAAATTATAAAAGATCGGATCTTGCACGGCGTGTACCCGCTTGGGACTAACATCCCTGCGGAGCCGCAGTTGGAGCAGGAGTTTCAGGTAAGCAAGATGACGGTGCGCAATGCGATTCGCGAGCTGTCCACCGAAGGCTATGTTGAAAAAAAGAGCGGGGTAGGCACAATTGTGCTGCGCAATACGTCGCCCTCCAAATTATCCAAGGGCAAGCGCTTCACAGAGCTGCTGGTGGAGCAAGGGCATCGCATGGAGAAACGGCTGCTCGGAGCAGGGATGGTTCATACGCAGGCAGATTCTGAACTGCTGGAGCTGTTCGGCGAGAGCTGTCAGCGTATTGACCGGCTGTATTTGCTGGATGAGCAGCCGTATATTCATTTTCAGCATTACATTACGCCAGGCGTAGGACTGATGCAGGCCGAAAATGTTGAAGGCGCCTTATTCTCTTCCTTATATGAATGGCTGGAGGAGAAAAAAATCGCGCTGGAGAGCTTCCATGATCGCTTCCTAGTAGAAGCGGCAGCGGCAGAGAGCGCCGCCATTCTCGGGCTGGCTCCGGGAACGCCTGTGCTCAAGCGGCTGCGGCGCTCTCATGATAGCGAAGGCAACCTCATCGAATACAGCATCGGAATTTACAACACTCAGCTGCATCCTTATTTGGTCAGCTACGACGCTTGAGTAGAAGCTGGAGCATGGACAAGTTCCATACATTGAACAGCAAGCTAGCTGCACAAGGAAGAGCTATCGTAAAGCATATTTGCTTCGCGAGAGAGCTCTTCTTTTTTATATGACGGAAAGTTGTCCTGGACGCAAGTGCGACGGGGCTCTTTTTTATGCTATAAATTTCTATATTTGCTATACTGAAAGGGATTGGAAGATTGTTCTTGCGCAAATTAAAGAAGCGATAACAGGGTGATTATATGTATGACTATGTATGTGTATATTCGGATCAGCATTATAGTATAACAATTAGAACAGAAGTTATTGAAGCTTTTTTTGTTGAGACATTACATTTTGAACGAACCAGCCGATTAAAATTTTCTAAAATGATTTGCGGAGAGTTGGTTACTGCAAAAGGCATTTTTGCCAATCAGAATGGAAGCTATGCTTTTGATACATTAGATGATGTTAAGGAAATCAATTTGATTGAAATAGACATCCCCCAAGCAAGTACCGGGCAAATGGAAGACGCAATCGAAGAAATCGTTTATGCAATAGCCGAAGAATTTTCATGGATCGTGGATTTGCGGGAATGATGATGAAATGGAAGGGAGCTGCCTCTATGCTTGTCGTTCACTGGTCGCCAGTTAATAACACAAAAAATATTTTGAAAAATGGCATTACAAAAAGTCAAAACGGGGTGTTTCAATAGAGATGGGAAGCGATATAACGGTTTTATTTTCAGAGTGCAAGAGCAGGATTTGCCAGCCTATTTTAATCATTTTATAGGGGCTACAACGGGAGAGAAATTTGAGAAGCCTATAACAACGCTAGCACAGCTAGGGGAACAAATGAAAGAGACAATTGTTTGGCGAATTGGCGAGAGATCGCTATGGCATACAGAAGAGAGGTTTAGAGCCGATATCGACTTTTTAAAGCTGGGAAAAGAAGAAATCAAAAAACAGCCCTTAGTGTATAAGGAGACGTTAACGGATGCTGCTTTCATGGCATATATACTTGAGGACTATCAAATTGTATTAACAAAATCAATCGAGGCGAACCGAATCATTCGGGTTATACCGCCAACAGAGCAGTTCGGTACAATATTATATAAAAACAAGAAGCATAGATATGATAAAAGGCATTTAAAGGAAGCCCAGCGCTTCGATTAATGGCTCATATTTGGAGCATAAGGAGTTTTTATGGAAATTGAAATCAATATGTTTCTCATCATAGGCATTTTTATCGTGCTGATAGCGGGGTTTGTTCAAGGGTTAACCAGCTTCGGTTTCGCGTTAGTGACTATGCCTTTTTTGGTGAAAATGATTCCGCTGCAAGAGGTCGTTCCGATCGTTGTCATCCTCAGTCTATGCACAAATATTATCGTACTCCTCAATAGCTGGCAGCATGTCGCTATTCGAAAAATATGGATATTAATCTTATCGAGCCTATTGGCTGCGCCACTAGGAACCTTGTTGCTCGTTTATCTCAGTGCAGACCTTCTTAAGGGCTTCACGGGAATATTAATTATTGCTTTTGCCGTCTTATTGTTATCAGGGAAATCCTTCCCCATTCGTAATGATAAAATGGCTTTTATACCGATCGGCATGACAAGTGGCTTATTAAATGGAAGCATCTCGCTCAGCGGCCCTCCAGTTGCGCTGTTTTTGTCCAATCAGGGATACAGCAAAAATGAATTTAGAGCCAACATAACCGTTTATGGCGTTATTTTAAACATGATTACAATAGGTACATTTTTTTATAGCGGCCTAATGACACCAAAAGTGATGATGTACACATCGCTATTTGTTCCAAGCGTGTTGATCGGCGTTTTTATTGGCATTATAGCAATCAAAAGGTTAGACGACCAGCTGTTTAAAAAGCTGACCTTGTGGCTCATCATCCTCTCAGGGGTGTGGACGATTCTGGGTTCGCTGAAGCTCGTGTAGAGCCTATGAAACCATCAGAAAATAAAGTGATATTATAGCGGAGATTATTAGAGGATTGATTGGAAGCAGCCGTAAAGGCTTCTATTTCACCTGATATTAAATACGGAGGAGCACTTAATGATGAACATGGACAATATATACTTAATAACCGATATTCCGGGGTATTCTCCTCAGATCAGTCGACTGATTTCCATGATGAATTATGCAAGATTTACTACACTAGAGGCAGTGAAGGATTTATCGAAGGATCAGCTTGATTTTTTACTGGATGCTGAAAGCAATTCAATTGGTGCTTTATTATTACATTTTGCTGCGGTTGAATATGCCTATCAGGTAGAGACGTTTGAGAATAGAGAGTTAAATGAAGAAGAAATTAGAGTTTGGGGCCCTGCACTTGATTTAGGTAAAGAAGGACAAGAAAAGATAAAAGGGAATGACTTACTATTTTATCTTACTAAAATGGAGCAAGTAAGAAATAGAACATTGGACTTTTTGAAATCAGTTAATGATGACTGGCTATATATGGAGGAGCAATTTTGGTACAACAAACAAGCTAACCATTATTTTATGTGGTTTCATGTATTTGAAGATGAAATCAATCATAGGGGCCAAATCAGAATGATTAGGAAAAGATTGAATGTATAGCGAAGAAGATTTGGTCAGCATCAACAAAAGTCAAATATTAAGCTACTGATTGAACCGTAAAGGTTTCAGGAGAGGATGAAAATATATGTTGACTGAGGGCTTTACGCACTGTCTTCAAATTTTTCCAAGCTCTGATATGAACAAGACAGCAGCCTTTTATGAATTAATTGGATTTAGAGCCGTTCATTATCTTGATTCAGAGGAAGCGCATATTTGTTTATATAGGGATCAAATAGAAATCGTGTTAACAAAATCGACTAAAGAAGTTATCGCACCTAATCGAGAAATTCATGGTTATGGATATGATGCTTATTTTATAACCAATAACCAAGAGGAAATGGAGAATGAGTTTAGAACATTAGGAGTTAAGATCGTTCGACCTTTGTCAACGACGGACTATAGCAACAAGGAATTTGTATTTGAGGATATAGATAGAAGATGGATTGCTGTTGGGAACAAACAGTAGAGAAGAGGGTTATAAAAAATATATGAATGGAGTTTTCGAAGAGTGTATGAGCATTATGCGTAATTACTGCAAATCTTGATGGGAGAGTCGATGGAGAAATGGATCATATTCGGTTTCCTATAGGTCAGTTTAAACCAGTGATTAATCCAACAGATGAAGAACGGGTTTTCCTCATCAATCGAATACCAGAAATCATAAAGACGTTAAGAATGATTTTGAGTAATATGGAGCCTGCTCAAATTAACATTCCATACCGCCAAGATGGCTGGACAGTAAAGCAAATCGTTCATCATCTTGCTGATAATGATATGAATGCTTACTTAAGATTTAAGAGGGCGCTAACTGAAGAGGGACCGATGGCGAACTCTTATCGGGAAGATTTATGGGCAGAATTAAGCGACTATAAAAATATACCTATTGAAGACTCTTTATTACTAATTGAAATCCTTCATAAACGATTTCTGATCTTACTTAACCATTCAACAACTGAAGATTTCAGGCGAATCTTGAAAACTCAAGCGCTAGGCGAAGTAACATTAGATATAGCCCTTCAAAGATTTATATGGCATAACGAACATCACATAGCTCAAATCCAATCTTCTATTAAAAAGAATGAATATTAAGCTAAATCAGATTTTGTAAGTACAACATTAGCTGAAATTATTTTAAAATGGAATGCACCGAGTTAGAAAACAATATACGAGAATAAAGACTTCCTTTTTAAAGCTGAAACAGCACTTTTGGATTGGGTTACAGGGGATAGAGCAACCATCGATATTACATCGGCCAGTGATTTTAAAGATAAACGAAATAAATTAATAGAAGTGGCAACCAAATGGATAGAAGCGACAAAAGATAGTTGAACAAGCAAAGGACAGAAAGGGCGGAAATCATTTGATTACGGTTAAGACTCAGATTGAGATTTCTGCTCCTATTCAGCTATTCAGGTTTGTTTTGACTTGGCAAGAGATATAGGCGTACACACAAAAACAGTCTGGAAACACACAAATGAAAAAGCCATTATGGAAGCTGCCTCAGAGCCGATCGGATTAGGCCAAACCGTAACTTTTGAAGCCACTCATTTCTTAGTAAGGCAAAGATTGACCTCGAAAATGACGGAATATCAAGAACCTGTTTTATTTGTCGATGACATGCAAAAGGGAGCGTTTAAGAGCTTAAGGCATGTGCACGAATTCAAACAATTAGCTGATAAGACTATAATGACGGATACGCTGTATTTTGAAGCCCCATTTGGGATGCTTGGAAAAGCAGTTGAAAGACTTATACTTAAGAAGTATATGAGAAAGTTTTTGGAGCATCGGAATCAACAATTAAAGATATGGATCGAACAACGTTAGGCGAAATCTGTGCAAGCAACAAGGAGAAAACATGAAACCAATAAATGACCTACAAACTAGACCGTCAAGTCGCTTTGATGAATATGATCCTGATCAGGATGGAAATAAAAACACCAAATTTGCTGATATCATTATTGATGGAAGATCACTCTACCAAATGCTCAAAAAGCATGATATGGTTCCAGCTCTTGGTTGGGGAAGCGAAGAGAACCAGAGGCAAATGATTGATTATTTTCTATTGAAAAAAGAGCATGAATATATGTATTCAAGATACCCCATACTAGTCTGCCCTTGGTGCGGGGATGAAGAGTGTGGTTTTATTTCTGTTAGAATCGAAAGGGAAGATGATATTGTTGTATGGAAAGATTTCAGAAAAGAGCCGGACGATCAACGTATTCAACTAGGGCCTTATTATTTCAAGTGGGATAAATATGAGAAAGCCATTAATGATGCTTTTGGGACTGCTGGATTTCAATGATAGAGGAAGGTAATTATTATGTGCAGATACGCCATGTATGGACCATATAAAGATATCTATGCTTGTTTTAGCTGTAGAAAAGTATTCAAGCAAACGTCGAATCAAGAACTTAGCAAAGCCGAAATAGGGAATAGAGAATATAAATGTCCGCAATGCAGCGAAATCATGAAGGATATGGGGCATGACTTCCAGGCTCCTAAAAAAGATGATAGTAAGCAATGGATGAAAATAGAGATACTATATCGTCATGGATTTACGTTTCACTCCTGCGGTTGTGGCGTAGGATATAGACCCGCAAAGTTATCTGAAGTAGAACAATTTTTGGAGAAAAATAGAGTGTTTAAGTCCGCTGGAGAAGCGTTATTAAACCGTCTAACGATGAAGCAATCTTATGTAAAGGCGAGGTAAGCATACAATTGATAAACGAATTAAAACAATGGGCGATAAAATATAACATTGAAAAAACAAGCCTTGCTAACTTTTGGCCGTGCCCAAGTCGGAGAACGTATATTCAGTTATAATTAAAATAATATATCCCAAAAAAGCAGGAAGCCTTGTCATACAGGGCCTTCTGCTTTTTTTTGTTTTATGAGCACGTTGCTTAAAGACTCATTTTCGGATCAACGTGCTTGTAACCATATAAATAAAAACAGGAATACATATCCTTATTATCCAATAATATGTTACGTATTGAGGAGGGAGACAGTTGTTTCCTTTGGTTGGTCATGCCTGCAAGAGCCGATCCTTCATTACAACGCAAGCTGGACTGATGAAGAAGGGAGGGACGGACGGGGATTTTTATATCGTTGACTATGAGTAATTATGGTAACTGTTCTGCTTGTTGCGCAACCAAATAACATTAGCGGAGGTTTAGACATGCTTGCAAAAATGAAGAAATACAGCATTTGCAGTTTAGCTTTTGTTTTGCTGACTGCAATGGTTTTTACGGGATGGAGTGCTAGGGCATCGGCAGCAACACCCATTACATCTGATTTCAGGTCATTGCAGGCTTCGCAAATCGTTTCCGAAATGGGCGCAGGATGGAACTTGGGCAATCAGCTTGAGGCAACGGTGAACGGTACACCCAGCGAGACAGCCTGGGGCAATCCTGTCATTACAACAGAGCTGATCAAAAAGGTGAAGGCAGCAGGCTTCAAGACGATTCGCATCCCCGTCTCCTACTTGAACCATATTGGAAGCGCTCCCAACTATACGATTAATACCGCATGGCTGGACCGAGTGAAAACGGTCGTGGACTATGCCTATAATG
This sequence comes from Paenibacillus sp. BIHB 4019, assembly GCF_002741035.1. Lineage (NCBI taxonomy): Bacteria > Bacillati > Bacillota > Bacilli > Caryophanales > Paenibacillaceae > Paenibacillus > Paenibacillus sp. BIHB 4019. The sequence goes on from NZ_CP016808.1 coordinate 3,821,349, forward strand.
AAGGTCTATATGTTGTTATTAATATTCATGGCGATGGCTTTAATTCCATCCAGGGTGGATGGTTACTGGTAAATAGCGGAAATCAGGCAGCTATCAAGGAGAAATATGAACGTGTTTGGCAGCAAATTTCCAACAAGTTTATTAACTATGACGAGCGGCTTATTTTCGAATCGATGAATGAAGTGTTTGACGGTACTTACGGGAATCCGAATTCCGCATACTACGCCAATCTTAACGCATACAATCAAATTTTCGTGGATACGGTCCGGAAGACTGGGGGCAATAACAGTGCCAGATGGTTGCTGATTCCAGGCTGGAATACGAATATTGACTATACCGTTGGCAATTATGGCTTCGTCCTCCCAACGGACACGTACAGATCCTCCACAATCCCGATCTCGGAGAAAAGGATTATGATTTCGGTGCATTATTATTCACCTTGGGATTTTGCAGGCGAGGAAAATGGCAATATTACGCAATGGGGAGCGACTGCCACGAATCCTTCCAAAAAGTCTACTTGGGGACAGGAGGATTATCTGAACGCGCAGTTTAATTCCGTCTATAATAAGTTTGTGACTCAAGGCTACCCTGCTGTAATTGGCGAATTTGGCTCGATTGACAAAACCGCATATGATTCTACAAACAATGTGTACCGCGCCGCATTCGCCAAAGCCGTTACGTCAACCGCCAAGACATACAAAATGGTCCCTGTATACTGGGATAACGGCTACAATGGCCAGCACGGATTTGCGCTGTTTAATCGTTCCAACAACACCGTAACACAGCAAGGCATTATTAATGCAATTATGCAAGGCATCCAATAACTGCTCATTGAACGGAATCGGTGAAATTGGCGTGTTCCTTGCAAAAGGAGCGCGTCGTTTTTTATTATTTGATGAATGAAAGAGAGAAGCTGATTGTTATTATGGACGATATCACCTTTGAACCGTTAAAATGGAATGTATACCTCTCATACGGTTTTGATTATGTTGTATCCTATACTCCAAATAAGATCGGATAATATAAACTGCTCTTCATATTGGAAGGCGAAGCTTAGACGATTTCTTTACTCTTGAATGAGGCTATTTAAATCAATCAACAACGAAAGGGTGAGCAGCCATGTTATGCATTTCTGTCGAAAACATTCAAACGCTCAATAATAAAAATATACCAACAAACGAAAAGGATGGTTCTTGATTGAAAATTAAAAATAGCAGTAATGTACCTGTACGATTTTTCATTAATGACGATATGAAGCTTGAGAAAAATGCGTTGGCAGAGCTCGATCAGCTCCTAACGGTGAATGAATCGGTTGAAATGCTGAAGCAGCAGCAGACCGGCTATTTTTCCAATGCGGATGCCAAGATCGAAGAAGTTGCGATTACGCCGGACTTCCATAAAGGAAGCGGTATCCCGATTGGCACAACCCTCCTTACAAAAGGCTTCGTCATTCCCCAAGCTGTAGGCAACGATATTAACTGCGGCATGCGGCTGTACACGACTTCGCTTCAGGAGGACGACATTCGTTCTAATCTCAAAAAAATTGAAGCCGACATTCGCCACATTTTCTTCGAAGGCGGCCGTAACATCCCGATGACAAGATCGCAGCGCGAAGCGATTTTCAAAGAAGGCTTAATGGGCGTTTTGGCATCGCAGCAAGGGAGCAGCCGCCAGGGCCTGTGGGATTTTTATGATGCAAGGCAGCAAGAGCAAGACCTTGCCAGAGTCAATCGTTCCGGCTCGTTCATTGCAGGCGAAGTAGACGGACTCGACAGCTTTCTGGGCAGCTCGGAGCTTACCTATGACAGCCAGATTGGCTCCATTGGCGGCGGGAACCATTTTGTCGAGATACAAAAGGTAGTAAATATTCGCAATCATGCCTTGGCTAATGAGTGGAACATTAAGCATGGCCAAGTGGTCGTGATGATTCATACAGGCTCCGTATCAATTGGACATCATGCAGGTATAAACATAAAGGAAATGCTGAAAGGCATTTATCCCTCATCATTAAAGCATCCGAGCAATGGCATCTATGTGCTGCCGCAATCTGAGCGCTATGCGCTGCAATGGAAGCGTTATTGGAACCTCCTTCATAATGCGGCTAATTTTGCTTTTGCGAATCGCTTGTTTTTGGGACTGATGCTGCAAAAAGCATTGCATCAAAGCTTGAAATCGTTCGATTATAAATTGCTGTACGATGCGCCGCATAATTTTGTTTGGGAAGAAACGATCGATGGCAGCGCGGGCTTTATCCACCGCAAAGGGGCGTGCACAGCGAAGTCGGCAGAACAAATGATGAATACGCCTTTCCAATATACGGGGGAGCCTGTATTCATTCCGGGATCGATGGGCGCAAAAAGCTATATTCTTGCAGGACTCGGCAATCGGGATAGTCTGTTCAGTGCCAGCCACGGAGCGGGCAGAAGCCTTTCCCGAGGCGACTCGATCAAGGTGGATGATGCTTTATTTCGCGAATTTATTGCCAAGTTTAATGTGGTCACGCCGATTGATCCGAACCGCAACGATATTAAGTCGAGGCCGGATATTTTGAAGAAGTGGGAAGAGGAATTGAAGAAAGAAGCTCCTTATGCCTACAAGGATATCAATGCCATTATTGAATCCCATGAAGAGCACGGCATGGCCCAAGTTGTAGCCGAAGTAGAGCCGATTTTAACGATTAAAGGCTAGTTTTGAGCCGCAAAAAACCGCCTGTCAAATGTCTTATGACAATGACAAGCGGTTTTTTAATGTTACAAGATGTTACGAGGTGTTACAAGGTGTTGCTAGGTGTTGCATATGCTGCAAATCCAAGCTTTAAACAGCCCGGGCAATCAGCGCAGCCAGCACCTTTGCCCCTTTTGCCGTCAGATGAACACCATCCTGTGAAAAATAGTCGTCCTTGCCCGAGCTGGCCGCGTGCCAGTCAACGAGAACCATATTTTTATTATCTCTAGTGGCTTTGGCTAGAGCATCGTTGACGATTTGCTCCCAAGGCCTCGGAACCCTCGTGTTCACCAATATAATTTTTTTATGCTCCTTAAGCAGCTCGGAAATTCGCGCAAGTTGCTTGCTTGCGAAAGCGCCATTCGTTCCCAGCTCAATAATAACGGTGTCGCCAAGCTTGCCGTGTTTCTGGAGCTGCTCAAGAATGGGCGGAGCTTGGGACATTTGTCGGCCAATTTGACCGTCTATCGCTATGCCCGGAACGAGTTTTTCCAAAGCGCTCTGAATGTCGAGCATGACGGAATCGCCAATTGCGGTTACCATCGTTTCAGCCTGTGAAGGCTGCACCTCATGCTCAGGCGCCCGATTGCCTCCGTCCTCACCTGACTCGCTCGGTTTAACAGACGGGCTCGGCTTGGTGCTTGCATGGGTAATCGCTTCGCCGCTTCCTTCAGGGCTTTCCACTGTACTTGGCTCCCTGCCTGGCGACGGCGTCTGCCCGGGTGCGCCCGTGCTGGGCTCGCTCGGTGCAACGCCCGTACCAGCCGAAGAGCTCCCCTGCCCAGCAGGCTCCGTCTCCGAACCATCGGCATTCCCTGCGGCATAATTCCCCGACGCCTGGACATGTGAGATCGGTTTATTGCTCCAGATCGACGCTAACCCATCCATTCGCAGCGCAAACGACATCGTGACGACTATGCAGACACTGAAGAAAGCGATAAAGGCTCTTCGATAGGAATGGGCGGCCATCCAACTGGGGAATTGCTTGAACAGCCTGCTAATGCTTCCTTGACGAAGGGGCTGCTCAACATATTTGTAGGATACGGTGGCAAGCACAAGCATCAACGCAACCTGCAAGCTTAGGCGCATAACCGAAACATCACCGGTATCAACAGCCGGGCTCGTCAAAATCACGACCGGATAATGCCATAAATATAGCCCGTAAGAGCGAACGCCGACAAACCGAAGCGGCGGAATCGAAAGCAAACGGCCAATTCGGCTGGCTGGATGCGCCGCTGTCATAATGAGCAGCATGGACACAACGGACAGCAGCAGCATGCCCCCCAGATATAAGAAGGGCTGATATTCGTTCGTATACCAAAAAGCTAGCAGCGTTAGGAGCAGCGCCGTTCCTCCAATGATATCCAGCGTAAGGCGCGCTTCATTGGATACGCGAGGTTTAAGCTTATGAAATGGCCATATTAAAGCTAGCACCGCCCCCATTAGCAGGCCGAACATCCGCGTATCGGTTCCATAATAAACACGGCTAGGATCGCTATCAGGCTGGTAGAGCCATGCCATAGCAGCAGCCGAAAGGGCAGCCATCGCAAGTATGCCTAGCAGCAGCGCACGGCGCTTTTTCAAAAAACACAGCCCTGCTAGAAGCATAAGCGGCCAGACCAAATAAAACTGTTCTTCTACAGCAAGCGACCATAAATGGCCGAGCGGCGAGGCGGGGCCAAAGCTTTCGAAATAAGAAACGTTATGTAAAATGAGCCACCAATTGCTCACATATAGCAGTACGCCGGGCAAATCGGTTAAAAAAGGAGACCAATGCGGATAAGCAAACAGCAAGGTCGCTGACCCGGTGACCGCGATCATAAACAGCATGCCGGGAAGCAGTCTTTTTGCCCTGCGGGTCCAAAAAGCTTTCAAATCTATTTTTCCATGTCGTTCTAGCTCATGCATTAATATACTAGTAATCAAATAACCGGATAGGACAAAAAAGATGCCTACACCGAGCAGTCCGCCCGGCATCCATCCGGGATGAAGATGATACACAATAACCGCAATTACGGCGATTGCTCGGATTCCGTCAAGCCCAGCCCTGTACGTTTTGTTTCCTGCTTGCTCGTCTGCATTTCGTGCCATATGTCCTTGTGACTGCCTGCGGTTGTCCATTTTGCCTCTTACCTGCCTATGTCTAATTTTGTTGCACAACATTTGAATCGAATGAGGGCTGTTACCTTTATTATCATAATGATTATAAAAAAATGCAAAGGATAAAAAGTTACAAATCAGGTATTGAAATTGTGATCTTTTACCATGCAACTATTTAGACATAAGATTCGTTTTGGTGGATGAAGGGTATTAAGAAGACAGAATCATAATGTGTATTACACCACCTACGAAGCAGGAGGACATTCATAATGAAAACATCCAAACGATCGATCTCCAGAGGGAAAAGCATGATGGCAGCAGCGGCTATTGCAATTGGTTTGGCTACGGTACTGCCGAGCGCGCAAGCTGCGGATCAGTCAGCAGGTCAGGATTTGTTCGGCGGCAAGCCAGCAGGCGACAGCGCGTACCATTTTAGCGATATTCAATTTTTAAATGCAACGACGGGAAGGGCGGCCGGAAATGGCTTTCTAATCGGGACATCCGATTCAGGCTCCCATTGGCAGTCGATTTATAAAGGAACGTGGCAGTTCGCACAGCTCGACTTCATCTCCAATACGACGGGCTGGGCGCTAGCTAAATCTGCAAGCAATGGGCCGAATGCTTTACTGTATACGACGGATGGCGGAAGCAAATTTACGAAGCTGCCTACAGGCAAGCTTCAGCTGCAGCGTATTCATTTTATAGATAAAAATAACGGCTTTGGTTATACGAATGCCTTTGCCTATAAAACGAAGGATGGCGGGAAAAGCTGGGCGAAAATCGCAACCCCGGCAAACACGCGCTATGCGGAGTTTGTGAATGACAAGCAAGGCTGGGCGCTGGTTATCCTGCCGGGACTCGGCTATAACTTGTCGAGAACGACGGACGGAGGCGTGACGTGGACAACCTCGCTCCATGTGAAGGCGGACGAGCTGAGCGGCGGCAAAATCGTTGCTGATGGCACTCAAGTATGGGCGCAATTTAATGGCGGAGCTGGCATGTCGCAGCAATCCTATTCGGTATACGCTTCGGCTAACAACGGTGCAAGCTGGCGCAAAGTCATTAGCCAAAGCACAGCGGGCGGCGGCAACGCGCCAGGCGAAGCAAAGGGGCTCGTGTCGCAAGGACCGGCATCACCGGGCGGACATCCGAGCGACCTTGAGCTTGTCGGTGGAACAGCGATTTTGAGCGCTTATTCCCCAGCGGCGCAGCGCATTGGTATCGGACGTTCCTCCAATGGCGGGCAAACCTGGTTTGCGCCGTCCGATACGGTCGGTTATGCCAATACGATCTCGTTTACGAGCACCTATGTCGGGTTTATGGCGGACACGAGCGTGAACTCCCCAGCAATCTACAGCACGGTGGACGGCGGGAAAACCTGGTATACGAAGCTTGAAATTCCGACTAAGCCATAAGCAGCAGAGCCTATTTAGCATTTGCAAAATGGCGAATTTCATAACACAGCCGGTTGCCGAACAGCATCATTAGGCAGCGCCCGTTTGGACAAACAAACCTCTTGGCAAATCGCCAAGAGGTTATTTTTTTGTTCTTCTCTTGGTACGTGGATTCCAATTCAAACATAAATTTACACATTTCCACCATAAATCTGTATTCAACAACTTATGAAAACGCTTTATTATTTGTGAAGAACGTGAACACGCATGCCAATAAAAACAAGGAGGTTCAACTTTCATGGTTTTTTTGCGCAATAAGCTTTTACGAGATATCATAGCAAGCACGATGGTGCTGTTGCTGTGCTTCTCTGTTGTGTCCCCGGTGTTTGCAGCGGATGAGAATGCCATTTATAAAAATGCGGTGGCTGCTGTAGCAGAAGCTGCCGTATCAGAAACGGCTGGCCCAACAGCTGAAGAAGGGGTCACTGAAGCTATAACTCTTGATGAAACAGCTCATGCAGAAGCGACAGCTGCAGCAGTGCCAGATGGCCTGCTGCTTCATTACAACTTTGATGATACAGCAGGCAGTACGGTGAAAGACCGCTCATTGAACGGATATGACGGCTTATTGGCAGGAGGAGCGGCCTTCACGGCAGATGGCAAAATAAATGGAGCCATTGATTTATTTGGCACGGATGGTTATGTTAAGCTGCCCGATGGTTTGCTTTCGTCCACCCATGATATGACTATCGCCACTTGGGTGAAGGCGGACAGCTTGGGAACGTGGGCGCGAGTGTTTGATTTTGGCACCAGCACGACGAATTGGATGTTCCTGACTTTAAAAAATAATGCAGGTGTGGCGCATTTCGCGGCATTACCGCAAGGGAACGGGGAAAATGCTTTGGCTGGCCCGGCTTTTCCGGCATCCAGCTCATGGCAGCATGTAGCGGTTGTCATTTCCGGCAACACGTATACGATGTTTATCAATGGCATTCAAGTGGCCACCGTAAGCAATATGCAAAATGACCCCTCCGAGCTTGGCTTTACGACGAACAATTATATTGGCAAATCCCAATTTGCGGCAGATCCTTATTTTGACGGGAAAATCGACGATTTCCGCATCTATGACCGCGCATTATCGGCAAGCGAGCTTGTCTCTCTAGTTGGGGAGGCGTTAAGCGATATCGAAATCATTGCTTATGATAAAAACTGGCTGGAGCTGGGCGATACGACACAGCAGACGAAGGATTTGACCCTTCCCGCGGCAGGTCCAGGGGGGACGGCTATTACTTGGGCTTCTTCTGATCCGGCAACGGTGAGCGCAGAGGGAAAGGTAACGCGCCCGGAAGCAGGACAAGGCGATAAGACGGTCATCCTGACAGCGACGATTGCGAAAGGGGCGGAGCAGGATACAAAATCTTTTACCATCATAGTATGGGAGCTGGATTCGGCATCCTACACCTTGAATATTAATGGAAGAGAGGCGGCTCATGAGGTGAGCCCGACGTTATACGGCATTTTTTATGAAGATATCAACTATGCGGCGGACGGCGGATTATATGGGGAAATGGTGCAAAATCGCTCCTTTGAATTCGGCACTTCTCTGTACGCTTGGAGCAAAACCGCTTATGGCGGCGCTGCGGGCGAGCTGACGACCGCAACGGATAGAGCGCTGAACGCCAGCAATCCGCGATTCGCACGCCTGACGATTACGAATGCGGGCAGTGCTGCCGGGGCAGGCGCTGGGCTAGCGAATGCAGGCTATTCCGGCCTAGCTGTAGCAAGCGGCGAAACGTATCATTTCAGCGTGTATGCAAGGAGCGCAAGTCCTTTGACAAAACCGTTAGTTGCACAGCTTAGAGGACAAAATGACGCGGTTTATGGCTCCTGCGAGGTGACCGGCATTACAGCTGATTGGCAGAAGCTTGGCTGTGCCATTCAATCGAGTGCCGCCAGCTCGAACGCCAAGCTCGTCGTTATCGGAATGGAGCAGGCGGTCATTGATTTGGATATGGTGTCGCTGTTCCCGGAGAAGACGTGGCAAAATCGCACAAACGGGCTGCGCTACGATCTAGCCGAAATGCTGGACAATTTAAATCCGGGCTTTCTCCGTTTTCCGGGCGGCTGCATCGTGGAAGGCGGCTCTCTTGAAAACCGTTACAGATGGAAAAATACAATAGGCGACGTAGCAGAGCGCCAAGTCCAGCGCAATCAATGGGCGGCCAATTATTATCAATCGTTCGGACTCGGCTTCCATGAATATTTCCAGCTGTCTGAGGATATTGGCGCCGAGCCTTTGCCGATTATTTTCATCGGTCAGGTGTCCTGTCACGGCAATCCGCCGAAAGTGCCGATGAACGAGCTTGACCCATATATTCAAGACGCGCTTGATCTCATTGAATACGCGAATGGGCCGGTTGAATCCACTTGGGGGGCCGTACGCGCTGCAAACGGTCATCCTGAGCCTTTTCAGATGAAATATCTTGGAGTGGGCAATGAATTGTGGGGCCAGGATTACTTGGACCGGTATGAAGTGTTTTATGATGCGATAAAAGCAAAATATCCCGATATTCAGCTGGTGCTGAGCGCGGGCGCTTTTCCAGAAGATTCGATGTTCCATTATGCCTATGATTGGCTTGGAAGCAATGGCAATAAAGCGGATTTGGTCGATGAGCATATGTATCAGAGTCCGCAGTGGTTTTACAATAATGTCAATCGGTATGACCACTACAGCCGCAGCGGGCCGAAGGTTTTTGTAGGCGAATATGCAGCGCACGGAACGGGCAAAAAAAACAACATGGAAAGCGCCCTTGCCGAAGCGGCGTTTATGACGGGGCTTGAGCGAAATTCGGACGTTGTAGCGATGTCTTCGTTCGCGCCTTTATTTGCAAGGCAAGGCAATACGCAGTGGACGACCGATTTAATTTGGTTTGACAACAGCCAGGCGTACGGAACGCCGAACTATTACGTGCAGCAGTTGTTCAGCCGCCATGTCGGCCAGCAGCTTATGCCATCCCAGCTTCAGAAAAATAAAAGCTATAGCAGCAGCACCGTTCAAGGCTCGATTGCATTGGGCGCTTGGAGCACAAGTGTAGAGTATGATGATGTAACGGTTACGGCTAACGACGGCACGATTTTGCTGCAAAATGATTTCAGCGATCCGTCGACGCTTTCGCAGTGGAGCAGCTTCAAGGGCGCTTGGTCAATGGACAGCGGCGTGCTGAAGCAATCCTCCACAAGTACAACGGATGCGCGGCTTCTGTTGAAGGATGGCCAGCAATGGAGCAATTACACGCTGCAATTGAAAGCGAAGAAGGCGGCGGGCTCCGAAGGCTTCCTGATCGGATTTGGCGCCAAGGATACCGACAACTATTATTGGTGGAATCTTGGCGGCTGGTCGAACACGTTGACTGTAATTGAGCAGGCGGTTGGCGGCACCAAGTCGAACGTCAGCAATTCCTTGAACAGCGGAGTAGAAGCCAATCGTTGGTATGATATTAAAATCGAATTGCAGGGCTCGCTCATCCGCTGTTATTTGGATGGCGTGTTGGTGCATGAGGTGGATCGGGACCCCGGCCCGCTTTACAGCGTGACGACGAAGGATGAGAAAACAGGTGATCTGATCGTCAAGGTCGTGAATATTGGCGGCAGCGAGCAAACCTCAATCGTAAATGTGGATGCTGATTATATCGACGGCAGCGCGACCGTGCTGGAGCTGAAGGCGGCATCGGCTGCGGCGGAGAATTCATTTGCCATGCCGGAAAATGTAATGCCTGAGGTGAAGGAGGTTGCCGGAATAGGCCAATCCTTTACTTATGATTTTCCCGCCTATTCGGTCACTGTATTGAGACTGAGAACGGTGCCTGGAGCAGTCATAACAGCGATTCAGCCTGTACAGGTTAAAGCTGCTGTTGGAGCGGTGCCGCTGCTCCCCGCTTCCGTATCCGTCAGCAAGAGCGACGGCAGCGAGCAGCATGCAAACGTGCAATGGGGAAAAATAGATGAGGAGCAAATGAGCAAAACAGGCCTTTTCAAAGTAAAAGGCGAGGTGGCCGGCACCTACTTGACGGCGGAGGCAACCGTTCTTGTTGCGGAAGAGGACGGGGGCCCGACGCCGACGCCAACTCCGACACCGGAGCCAACGCCAACGCCGTCGCCTGAGCCGTCTGCAAGTACAACGCCGCAGCCGACGCCAAGTGCGACACCATCGCCAGGCGAGACGCCGCAGCCAACCGCGAGTGCGACACCGACGCCAAGCGCAACGCCGAATCCGACATCTAGCCCGTCGGGCGGTTCGAGCTCATCGCAGCCAACTGCGACACCTGTGGTGACGGGAGGCGGCAAGCAGCTGGTGGAGGTGGATGAAAAAACGGTGAAGGCCGCGCAGGAAAGCGCCATTGATGGCAAAATCAAGCTTAAGATCAATTCAAATGCTGAGGCAAATGAATGGCAAGTGAAAATCCCGCTTACGCGATTATTAGAAGCTGGAAGCACAGAGAAAGCCAAGTGGCTCGAAATCGATACAGGCTTTGCCATTGTAACGTTATCCTTGAAACGGCTTGAGAATAATAAAGGCACAGCGCCAAAAACCTTGACTCTTACCATAACGAAAGCGGATATTTCCAAGCTGCCTGCCGCGACGCAGCAGCAACTGGCGGGTGCAGTCGTCTATGACTTCCAGCTGGAAGTGAATGGGGTGAAGGTCAGCGATTTTGATGGGCGAGAGGATATTGTTGTAGCTATACCATATTCCTTGCAGCCTGGTGAAAATCCGCATCAAGTCATTATTTGCTATATAACGGATAGTGGAGCGCTGGAAGCTGTGAAAAATAGCAACTATGATTCGATAAGCGGCAGCGTGGTGTTTAAGCCCAAGCATTTCAGCAAATATGCTGTCATGTACAAGAAAGCCGGCTTCAACGATGTAACGAAAGCATGGCAGCAGCAAGCGATTGGTGCGATAGCTGCCCGCGATATCATCAGCGGGACGGGCGGAGGACAATTTAAACCGGAAGCTGTCGTGACGAGAGCGGAATTTATCGCCATGCTGATGAATGGACTGGATTTGACGGAGGCGAATGCTCTAACACCGCTGAGTGATGTCCAGCAAGGCGCATGGTATTATGACGCCGTTGCCACAGCCTATAAACTCGGGATCGTTAAAGGAAAATCAGACGGCAGCTTTGGGGTGCATGACAAAATTACAAGACAAGATATGGCGGTCATGGCCTATCAGGCAACGAAATATGCGGAGCTCGAGTTAGCTGAGGAAGCAGCAGCACCATTTTCAGACCAGCATGCCATTTCGGTATACGCCAAAAAAGGTGTTGCTGCCATGCAAGCGGCTGGAATCGTGAGCGGCATGGGCCAAAATGAATTTGCTCCACAGGCCGCGGCTACACGGGCACAGGCAGCAGTAATGATCTACAAGCTTCTGGGCTTGCAAGGCGAATAACTAAAAAAAGGATCTCCTTTCCCTGCTGGATAGCAGTTGGAATGGAGATCCTTTTTTGCTGCTCTATATTGCTGCTTGCTGCGAGTACTAAATACCGCCTATTTTCCGGCCTGCGCGAAATTGCTTGTACCAAAAATAAACGGTGCAGCCGATGCAATAACCTAGCAAGGCGGCGCTGGCGGCTAGCAGCAGCATAACGGAGAATGCATACGCTGCAATGTCCCAGCCAAACGCTGCGGTTGCGAGCGCCAACGTAAGGAAAAGCACAGCCAGCACATTGTTGAAGCGCTGCAGCTCAGCCGCTTGCGTCTCCGTGCCAGTCTCTTTTATAAACAGCTTCGCGATCCGTACAAATAAATTAAGCTTCCCCGCAGAAGCAAGTCCGACCACTTGGATCATCCATAATATCCCCAATAACAAAGGTTGATTGAAGAAAAAGGAGAGAAGAACAAAAGCAACGATTCCAACTTGGTTCGCTTTTACATAGCGCATCGGCACTTCACGCATCATCGTTCACCTCTAATTCCAATTTATTTACTTGGTATTATTGTATGCCGTAGTTGAAATTTGAGCAACACAAATATTTTGTATCGTCGTCTAAAGGGAACAAGCTTTAAAACGGGCTATAAAGGTGCTATGCTTTGATCTGGCCCGCAGCATTAATATCCATGAGGAATCGGCTTCTCAGACGAGAGAACGCGCGATTGGCAGCGAAATGATTTTTGAAATGTTGATATACTTAATGCATGAAAAAACGCATGAAAAAAACATTGTACTTTTGCATCGCCGTGTGTTAAATTAATTTATGACCAATTGACCGAAAATGAATTTTAGTCAATTTTGATCGTTAAGTTGAGCAATAAACGGTTGAAACGCTTTTTGCAAGGGAGGTTATGGGGATGGCGATTGATCGCAAAACATTGATTTTGGAAGCGGCGGCGCAGTCGTTTGCACAGTTTGGCTATAAGGCGACGACGATGGATCTCGTTTCGAAAATCGCAAATGTAGGCAAAGGGACGATTTACACCTTTTTCAAGACGAAGGAAGAGCTGTTTGAGGAAATTCTCGGCAAAGCCTTTGCAGAGCTGCAAAGCATTATGTGCGAGGGGACGAAGCAGGACGCGGCTTTTAGCGACAATTTGTTTAATGTGCTTGATTCGATTCTCGATTTCCGCTCCGACCATGAGCTGGCAGTGAAGCTTTCGCAGGAGGTTCGAGACATTGGAACGGTGCAGGCGCTTGAGGGCATTCGCCGAATGGAGCAGTTTGCGCTGGATTTTCTGAAGCAGCAGCTTGAACGGGCGATTGACAATGGCGAGGTGAAGCCTTGCAATCCGGCGATTGCCGCGTTTATGATTTTTCGGCTGTACATTGGATTGACGTCCGATTGGAATAAGCTGAGCGAGCCGCTAAGCAAGGATGAGATTAAGCAAAATATGCTTTCCTTTATCGCCTATGGCATTGTCGCCGATCCGGTAAAGTAATGGGCAAAGTCAAAGCAACATGGCGATGCCTATTTTTTTGAGAAAAACTGACCAATATACCGAAATGGTCATTGGTTCAACATATAAGCAGCATAGATCGGCATATTGAAAAAGGACGTGTTCGCGATGGGTGTATTTCAAGTATTTTGGAAGGAAATCAAGCTGCTCGGCAAGAAGCCGATGGTGCTGCTGACGTTAGCGGGGGTTGCTTTGCTGCCGATGCTGTACAGCAGTTTTCTAGTAGAAGGCTCGTGGGACCCTTACGGACAGACGAGCAAGCTGCCAGTAGCGGTTGTTAATCTTGACCAAGGGGCAGACTATGAAGGCAAGCAGCTGCATATTGGCGAAGATTTCGTCGATGAGCTGGGGAAAAATACGGACTTTAGCTGGTCATTCGTTACGCAGGATCAGGCAAAGGCCGGCATGAGCAATAATCATTATTATATGACGATAACGATTCCTGAGCAGTTTTCGCAGGATGCGGCGACGCTGACAGAGGCTGAGCCGAAGCAGGCGGAAATTATTTTTGAACCGAATAGCGATTATAACTTTGTAGGCGCACAAATCGGCAGCACGGCAATGAAAGAGCTGAAGTCGAAGCTGTCCGTGCAAATAACGGAAGCCTATACGCGCAGCATGTTTGAGCAAATCGATAAAATTTCCGATGGGCTTGGAAAAGCAGGCTCCGGCGCAACGGAGCTGCAAGATGGGGCCGGCAAGCTGGGCGAAGGCATTACGACGCTGAAAACGAATTTGAACAAGCTGGCGAGCGGCACAGCGGACGTTCAGTCAGGTGTGAAGCAGCTTGCGAGTGGAGCGGGCGACCTTGCCAAAGGCGCAGGCACTCTGAAGTCGGGAACTGCGACTTTGTCGAGCGGGCTTAGCGAGCTGTCAGCAGCCGCTGACAAGCTCGACGCTGGGGCAAGCAGCGCAGGCGATGGCGCTGCGAAGCTTGAAGCTGGCTTGCAAGCGGCAAGCGTTGGAAGCGGGAAGCTGTCCGATGGCTTGACGGCTTCGGAGAAGGCCAGCGCGCAGGTTGCGGCCGGCGCAAGCCAGGTCGCTGATGGTTTGGAGCAGCTCGTGGCGAGCAGCCCGGAGCTGCAGAGCAATGAGCAGCTGGCCAAGCTGCTGGCGGCCAGCCGCCAGGTGGCAACCGGAAGCGAGCAGCTTCACGACGGACAGAAGCAATTGCTGGCAGGCAGCACGGACCTTGCGAAAGGACAGAAGCAGCTGCTGGATGGAGCAGCTAAGCTTAGCAGCGGGCAGCAGGAGCTGGCTCAAGGGCTGCATACCTTCAGCACCAAGATGAAGGAAGCTGCGGCCGGCGGCCAGAAAACAGCAGAAGGCGCTTCAAGTCTGCAGGCTGGAGCTGCCAAGCTGCAAACAGGACTTGGCAAGCTGAACGGCGGCGTTAGCGAATTGGCCGACGGCTCGAAGAAGCTTGACGATGGCGCAGGCCAGCTTGCCGACGGCTCCGTAAAGCTTGTTGACGGATCGGGCGAGCTTGCAAGCCAATTAAATGAAGCGGCTAGTAAATCATCAGAAGTGCAGTCAGGAGACAGCACGGTTAGCATGTTTGCTGCTCCAGTCAAAATGACGGAAAACACCGATCATAAGCTAAGCCATTATGGGCTGGGCATTACGCCTTATTTCCTGTCACTGGCGCTGTTTATGGGTGCACTCGTATTTACGACGGTGTTCTCTCTAAGAAATTCTGGCATAGCAAATGCAACACCAATGCAGCGTTTTGCCAGCCGGACGCTGACGTTTACGATGGTCAGCCTCGTGCAGTCGGTCATTGCCGACACGGTTCTGCTCTACGTCCTCAAGCTCGAAGTTCATAGCAAGCCATTATTTTTCCTATTCACGATTATTACTAGCTTGACCTTTACATGGATTGTCCAAATGCTCGTCACATGGCTTGACAACCCGGGCCGCTTTGCGGTCATCGTGCTGATGATCTTGCAGCTGACCTCAAGCGCAGGAACGTTTCCGCTGGAGATGCTGCCTGACTGGATGCAGAAGGTGAACCCTTGGCTGCCAATGACACACAGCATTATTGGCTTCAAGGCGATTGTAGCAAGCGGAGATTATGGGGTTATGCGCGAGCAAATGTTGATTTTAGGCATTTTTGCGATTATTGCGCTCGCCTTGACCTTCCTGTATTTTTATCGCCAGACTGGAAAAAATGAAAAATTACAAGCCATTACCGCTTAATGAAGCAGCAGAATGAATGAAGAGGAACAATCGGAAAGAACCTCCTCTTTCATTCATCACGCAAATGCGTTAATATAATCTTAACATTTATCATTCAGGAAGCGGCCATCACGTGTTGATGGCTTCTTTTTTTTAAATATTCACCTTGATTATATTAACTTGGAATGCGAGAGAGTGAGTGAGGCTTATGCAACAACAGCTATTTGGGGAAAATAAGCAGCGGTCGCCTTTTTTGCTTGTTTATGCAGCGCTGCTGATCAAGCTGGCTTTATTTCGCTATTTTATTTTTGATACGATTGCGATTAGAGATGTGGCGATGGATGGCCTAGGCTTGCTAGGCGTATTATTGCTGTTCGAGCTGATTGCCCCTGGCAAGCGCAAAGGCGCTCTTTTTTTATTCGTTAATGCGGTGCTGTCGCTGCTGCTGTTTGCCTCGACGGTTTATTTTGACTATTACGGCTCGGTGCCGACGTATAATGTGTTGAAATCGATAAATCAAGTCGGCCAAGTACGGGCAAGCGTTCAGACGCTAATCCAGCCTGTCTATTTTACTTATTTTCTTGATGTGGCCATTTGGCTGGCGGTATATGCGGTGAGGCGATTTCGTACGCGCAAAGTGTATGAATACAAACGTATGGGCCGAGTATCGGTGCTGCTTGTCGTGCTGATCGTTAGTACATCATTTCTCAGCCGCCAGGTTTATATGGATCAGACGATTGCTAATGAACTGGAGCGGGCTAAAAATCTTGGTTTTATCGGCTTTCAGGCATCTGCCGCTTGGCAGGCCAGCACGGAAGCCATCGAAACCGAAACCGGCAGCCTGCCGGAAACGATTGCTGAGATTGACCAGCTGCAAGCGAGCTATCCTTATGCTAAAGCTGAAGCAAATAAGGATGCGAAGGGCAAGCAAACAGCGAAGCAGCCTGTGCAATTTGGTACGGCAGCAGGCAAAAATCTCATTGTGCTGCAAATGGAAGCTTTCCAAAACTTTCCGATTCATCTTAAGGTGGACGGCCAGGAAATTACGCCGACTCTCAATCAGCTGGCAGATGAGGGCTATTATTTTCCTCATGTGTATCAGCAAATCGGCCAGGGCAATACGTCGGATGCCGAATTTATGTCGAATACGTCGATTTATCCGGTTGGCAGCGAAGCGATGTCCAAAGGCTACGGGGACCGGGCGTTTCCAAGCCTCCCGAAGCTATTGCAGGAGCAAGGCTATGATACAGCTACCTTCCATATTAATAATGTGACGTTCTGGGATCGCGATAAGCTGTATCCGGCACTTGGTTTTGATGCTTATTATGATAAGCCTTATTATACGGATGACCATTTTAATGATTTTGGCGCGTCGGACGAGGAGCTTTATCGGGTCGGGGTCCAAAAGCTTGCAGAGATGAAGCAGCCGTTTTATGCGCAGTTCGTTACAGCATCCAGCCATTTTCCCTTTAAAGTGCCAGCTGACCGCGTAACGCTAACGCTGCCGGATTCGCTTGCAGGAACGCAGCTAGGCGACTATTTGACGGCGATTCATTATACCGATTATGCCATAGGTACTTTGATTAGCAAGCTTAAGGAACAGGGGTTGTGGGACAATACGGTGCTGGTTATGTACGGCGACCACTTCGGACTGCAGCCTGACAAAATCGATCCAGAGCAATTTAAGACGGAGCTTGGCATGACGTATGATGCGCGGCTCAGCCGCTTTAATATTCCGTTTATCGTCCATGTTCCAGGCGGTGTCAAGGGCGGCAAAGGGCAAGTAGTCGAGCAGGTCGGCGGACAACTGGATATGATGCCGACGATTGCTAATTTGCTTGGTCTGAGGCCGGAGGAATCGGGTGCTACGCTGTTTGGCCATGATCTGCTGAACATTGATCGGAACGTGCTGGGGATGCGTTATTATTTGCCGAGCGGATCATTTTTCAACAATGATATTTTGTTCGTTCCCGGCAAAGGCTTTGAGGACGGCACTGCCGTATCGCTTGATACGATGGAGCCGGTTGCGAATTTTGAGCAATACCGCAGCGATTATGATTATATTATGAAGCTGATGAGCCTATCTGATAAATACGTGCGAATGCTGCCAAAGCGTGAGCTTGAGGCGTATTAATAAGATGATATGGGTTAGAAAAATATAGTTTTTGTTGAAAAAAAGCTCCGCCTATTGGCGGAGCTTTTCACGATTACGATTCAAATTTTTCCACTTTTCAATGGCTTCGCTAACTTCTTTATCGCGTTGTTCGTCTTTCGGTCCGGGTAGAGTCGGGGAGACTTCATAAACATTAAAACGAGTGTCTGCTACATCTGTGCGTCCTCTGCCAGAGCTTTTTACATAGTTGTTACTGTTCATTTGAAATCCACCACCTTTAATTCAAGTATAACCTAATCAGGTTATGCCCAGCAACATTAGGAATAAACATGCGACTGCTGCCCATAGAGACTGCGCCATATTCATTGACGTAATGATGCATCATCTATATTCATTTTAGTTATGTAAATTGGAATACGGTAGCCTGTCTCGTTTTCAAAAAGCATAAAACCACCTCTAGAATTATCAGAAATAGCTGGATTTTCAGAATGAATTTCTCAAATGTTTAGCAATCTTTCTTTAAATGAATAAGACAAAAAATACCTCCAACATTGCTGGAGGTGCTTTTTGTAGCTTATTTAAAAAAAGAAAACGGCAGGACAGGAAGGCAGCTATTCCCGCGAAAAGCCTTCCTCTTCCAAATACTCGACAGCCTCTTCGTAAGTTTCGAAGGCCATCTCCAAATTCATGCCGTCGTAAATCATCCAAGTATCTTCCTCGAATCTCACTTGAAGCGTCTGCGCGTCATCGTTAGCCCATTGCTGATCGGAATTGGCCTTTTGTCTTCTGCGCTGTGCTCTGGTAAGCGGCACTTCAGGCTTGAACGATAGCGATTTGATCGCTTCGGCAATCAATGTGCGAAGCTCGGATTCATCCAGGCTGCGAATGTTGACAAGGCCCTTGTCGTCGATGTCATAGCCGCCGAGCAGGGCGGCGTAAACGAAGCCGTTGCCGTTCGGGTGAAGGTGGTAAACGACATTTTTGCGGTCGTATACGCTGCCTGAATATTGAAAATTAACGCGTCCGAGCGACACATCGCTGCGCTCAAGCTCGGGAAAGGACGTAATGATTTCAAGCTTTTGTTCAAAAGTTAGCATAATTTCCTCCATCGTTGAATCCATTTTACTTTAGCGTAAAGGGCGCTGGCTACAGATGCGCCTTGTTGACCTGCTCGTTGCGTACCATTTGCTCCAGCTTGTCAACGAGAGCCTGATGCTCAGGCGGCAGCTTCCGCAAGCCGAATAAACGTTTGGCTTTGTTTTGCTTCAGCGTCTTCAGCATATACAGCTTCTCCCGATAGGTGAACATGGGTACCAGCCTCCAATCCAATTGCACCATAAGTTCCTCCATTATATAGGCTTCACCGTCAGGATGAAAGCTATAACCTGAACAATCAAGCTTTTTAGCAAGGGCAAGGGTAAGGGCAAGGCGGGTGGGGAGGGTCTTCTTCTTTTTTTGCCAAGCCAAGCATAAGCTTGAATACGGAGTGGGACGATCCTTATGGCGGGAGGCGATAGAAGCATGGCAAGATGGGGGCGAAAATGGGGACTGCTTCAGCTGTTGAACCGCAATCGCAAGCTATCCTGGTCTGGCTTGCCGCTGCGGCGGGTGAAAACAGTGAGCTGGAGCAGCCGTGGAAGCGTTAGCGAAAATCCAGGCAGCCGCAGCGGCAAAAGCTGGGGAAATGGCAAACTAACTGGCGCAAGCCTTAGCCGCCCCAAAGGCTGGGGCAGCGGCAAGCTGACTGGCGCAAGCATAGGCCGGCCAAAAAGCTGGGGCAGCGGAAGCCGTCCTAGCTCCGGCAAGAGCCGCCCCAAAAGCTGGGGAATGGGCAAGCCGCTGTTTGGCAAAGGCAGCAGCTCTAGCGGTTTTGTAGCAAAATCGCCGTCAGGGCGTGCCGCTTCCAGGCCAGCTGCTTATGATGCTTTTCAGCCTGGGCAGTCACAGTCGTCCGGCGGGGGAAGCTGGGGCTCAAAGCCGAAGTCGCCCATGCGAAAGCTCAAAATATGGGCGGTCATCATTGTGCTAACGCTGCTCATTGGCGGCATTCAGTCTTTTATATACGTAGATAGGCATTTGCGCGAGCCGCTTACTAAAGTTGCCCAGCTGCGAATAAAGCAAGTAGCAACGCAGGCAATTAATAAAGCGACGACGGAGCAGGTGGCCAGCCAGTCCGAGTTCGAGAAGCTGGTCGATTGGAAAATGAACAGCAACGGCAAAGTATCGGGGTTTATGCTGAACTATAACGAGCATACGAAAATTAGGGCACAGACGATTGAAACGGTGCAATCGACGCTTGAGCATCTTAAGGAAATTCCCGAGCATATTCCTATAGGCAATGCGCTGGGCAGTCCGCTTATTGCGTCATATGGTCCACGTGTCCCGGTCAAGTTTGAGCCAGTCGGCGCGGTTAAAGTAGATCTCAGCACACGCCAGCAAAATGCAGGCATCAATATGATTTTAATCGAGGTGTATATTCATATTGTCGCGGAGGTGGCCATCATTATTCCGTTCGAAACGGAGCCGCAAATGGTGGAGACGGAAATTCCGATTTCCTATTTGCTCGTCGTTGGCGACGTCCCGATGTATTATTACGACAACAAAGGCAATCCAGTTGGCAGCTCTGCCCCTGGAGCCCCTAATATTGCTCTGCCGCTGTCAAAAGGAAGCGGCGTGACGCAGCCATCGGATGGCAGCATGCTGGAGGAGCAGCTTGATGCACCGGTGCTGCCTGCGCCGAGTGCAGAGAATGAGAGCGAGCATTAGAAGCAGACGCAGGGAGCCTGAAATACGGAAGCTGAAAAAAGGAAAGCCACTGATGCAACTGTCGCATTAGTGGCTCATTAGTGATTTTTTAGTTAAAAGCTGAATTACATGTACAGCATGAAGAAATTCAATTCATGTCCGTTTTGCTTCAAGTAGTTGTAAAGCTGCGAACGGTGATGGAACGTATGGGTTGTGACCTCAATCAGCCATTTGATCTGCACCATGCCATGCTCCAAGTAATAAGCTTTCGAAGATTTAGTCAGCAGCTCATCCTCGCTTAAGGAAAGGATATACTGCTTGAACAATGCCAGGTTAGCTTGAAAACGCTGAATTAGCTCGTCCGGGCTGGCGATGCCAGCGGCACCATTTTCAACCTCTGCCACTTCCTGCTCTGTCTTTTCCTGCAAAATAGCAAGATCGGTAGCGGGAATAGCTGCCAAATGATGAACAAGCTCCATCAGCGAACGCATATTGTCTTGCGGACGAAAGTCCCACTCGGTTGGCTGGATTTGGGCAATTAAGGAGCAGCTTGTCCGAACGGACAGTTCCAGCTCCTCCAGCAAATGATCTCTAACTGCAAATGTTCCTGACATCATATATCGTCTCCTTGTTTGATCGATTATTTTTTATTGCTGCTCATAGCGGGCAGCGAGCTGGCATACTCGTTGATAGATAGCTGCCCGCAGCTCCGGCGGTTGTGTCACTTCGGCATCCATGCCGAGATAGGTGAAAAACTGAACGGCCCAATCCCATTCGGACATGGGCAAATCCATCTCAAGCTTCCAAAGCTGGCTATCGACCTGCTTGACCAGCTGTCCAAAGTGAGGGTCCTGCTCAGCGAGCAAAGCTCCCCTATACGTTAATTGGGCAGCGATGTGTACGAGCTTCACAGCGTTATTTTCAGCAGGTGCAGCCTTGTCCAAGTACTCGGAAGCCGCTAGCGGCGGCTCAATGGGCTCCAATTCCACAAAACGGTCGACACGGAACGTGCGCTGTTCCTCATGCACGACGGAATAAGCTTCGCAATACCAGAAGCCATGGGCTGTGTAGAGCCGAAGGGGCAGCAGCTCAAGCGACCTTTGATGCTGCTCGGAACGGTAGAAGGCGCGAATCCAGATCGACGTTCCTGCATATTTCAGCAGTTTCTCCAGCAGCGGCGTTTTGTAATTCCGATCGGGAATGGCAATCTCCAATCGATCCAGGATCGGTTCTATATGCTGCAAAATATGCTCCGGCATCGTGGCTCGAATTTTATCAGTAGCTGTAAATCGTGCTTGGTTAAAAGGGGTGTCGGCCATTTTGGTCATGGCATTCAACGAAAATAATACAGCGAGCGCTTCCTGTGAATCGAAATGCAGCGGCGGCAGCTTATAGCCCTCCATTAATCGGAAGCCTCCCGCAGGTCCCGATAGGGCATATAGCGGTATTCCCATCTCGGCTAGCGCCTGCATATCGCGAAGAATCGTTCGCTTGGATACTTCAAGCTTGCTGGCCAAAGCCTGCGCTGTCTCGGGCCGCTGCTGCAAAGCCATCATAATGGCAATGAGGCGATCATTCCTTTTCAAACGTGGCCTCCCTCCCTTTTTAACCCAGTATAGCATGCCATTAGTGACAACATGTTTGTCATCATTAAATCGGGCTGCTCACGAAAAATGAAGGCTGCGGACCATGAAAAAACCGCTAGTCGCCAGCCAGAGGCCAGCAATTAGCGGTACATAGTGGAGCTGGGCTGCTATTTACCCTTTCTTCATGCGCCGCAGTTCCTCGCGCTCCCATGCTTTCAGCAGCGGATACGGGTCGAAGGACCATTCGATCAGGCCGCGGTCACGGTAAATGCCGTAATGCAGATGGGGAGGGAATTTGCCTTGGGTTCCCGGTTTGCCATAGCCGGAGCTTCCAACCCAGCCGATCACTTGCCCCGGCTTGACGACGGTTCCGGCGGCGAGCGATTTATCGAACCCGGATAGGTGCGCGTAATAATGGTAATAATTGTTGAGATCACGGATGCCAATGCGCCAGCCGCCGAATGGGTTCCAGCCCTTCACCTCGACAATGCCGTAGCAGGTGCTTTTGACAGAGAGGCCGTGGCCAGCGAACAGATCGGTGCCTTCATGGCTGCGTCTGCCGCCCCAGCTGCGGGCGTTGCCCCAAGTGCTTTTATAAGAATAGTTATTCCCGACTGGGAGCGGAAAAGCATGCTCAAATAGATCTAGTCGCCCAAACGTTTCATAAATGCGTGTAAACTGCTGGATGCGCTGGACAGATCGGCTGTTATGATAATATTCCCATAGTCCGATAGCCAAATCGTCCTCCGTCGTTCCATGCTGCAAAATTTTGCTAGCGATCGCATACAGCAAATCAAAATCATTGTTGCGTTCCGCTTGCCCGTCGCCATCGCCGTCCCGGCCAATGCCGTTGAACCAGCGAATGGAAAGCGGCGATACGTCGGCTTTATTCGGATTCAGCAGGCCGCTCCATTGATCCTCTTCAATAAAGACGCCAACGGTTTGGCCTAGAAGCGGCCGCGTTTTGGGGCGTGCGCTGGACAGCGTGCGCTCATATTGATCAATAGCGGCAAGCTGGGGCCAAGATATGCCCGTCATCAAGCTTAATTTGTCGTACAACGTTTGCCGGGTAGCGAAAACTTCGGCAGCTTTGGGCGTGGTCTGCGCGGAATGCACTGGCAAAAGGCTTTCATCCTGGTGCTCTGCAGGTCGGGCCGCCGCAAGGACTTGCCCGGAGTGCCCGGTTAATAGGCAGGCGGAAAGTGTGAGTGCTGCTGCAAATCGCACGGTCTGTTTCAAGCTGTCCATCCTTTCTGTAGCTGTATGGCTTAATGGTTAGGTTTTGCAAATCATTGGTTTTTATGCGAAGCATGCACACTCGTCATCCATCGTAAATCTGTATGGCTTTTATCTGAAATTCGAATGAATCTAATGTGCGATAACGTGCTACATTGGGAAGAAACATGCTATAATAGCGAAAGTGATACGGCCAGGGCTTATCTTGAGACGGAACCATTAGAGCGTTTGAAGATACGACCTTGTTAAATGGAGTGAAAGCAGGGATGCCGGATGAAACCAACCAAACAAACAGAAAAACTGCCGAAGCCCGATTGGCTTCGCATTAAATTAACGACTGACGGCAATTACGCCGAAATAAAAGACATGATGCGCACCAAGACGCTGCATACCGTATGCGAGGAAGCGCGCTGTCCAAATATTTATGAATGCTGGGCGAATCGTACAGCAACCTTTATGATATTAGGCGACATTTGTACGAGGGCTTGCCGCTTCTGCGCGGTGAAGACAGGTATGCCGACGGAGCTTGATACACAGGAGCCGGAACGCGTTGCTGAAGCAGCTGAGCAGATGGGATTGCGCCACTGCGTCGTAACATCCGTAGCCCGTGATGATTTGAAGGATGGCGGCGCGTCTATTTTTGCCGGAACGATCCAAGCCATTCGCGAGCGCGTTATGTTTTGCCGCGTCGAGGTGCTTATTCCGGACTTCCTTGGCAATGAAGCTGCGCTTCAAGTGGTCATGGATGCAAAGCCGGATATTTTGAACCATAATATTGAGACGGTAGAGCGCCTTTCTGACCGTGTGCGTGCCCGGGCCAAATATGCCCGTTCATTGGAGCTTCTCAAACGCGCGAAGGCGATGAATCCGAAAATTCCGACGAAGTCGAGCATTATGCTAGGCCTTGGCGAAACGTTTGAAGAGATTTTGAAAACGATGGATGATTTGCGTGCTGTCGATTGCAATATTTTGACGTTAGGTCAATATTTGCAGCCAACGCCAAACCATCTGCCGTTAGTTCGCTACGTGCATCCAGATGAATTCGCCGCTTTGAAGGAAGAAGGATTGAAGCGCGGATTCCGGCATGTCGAGTCTGGCCCGCTCGTTCGCAGCTCTTATCATGCGCATGAGCAGACGGATTCTGCTGTCGCCGCTGAGGAGCGCGAGCTGAGCAGCGTATAAAGCTTGAACTGAAGCTTCGAGAGGTGGGAAGTCGTCTTGATTCAAATCGGTGGTAAAATCTATGAGCTTGTTCATGAGAACAGAAATGGCTGGAATCAAGAGGCCTTTCGTGCCCGCTACAGCGAGGTGCTGGAGCGGTATGATTATATCGTGGGCGACTGGGGCTATAGCCAGCTGCGCCTGAAAGGTTTTTTTAAAGACAACCATATGAAGTCAACTCGTGATACGATGTTCTCGTATGCATCGGATTACATTAATGAATATTGCAACTTCGGCTGCCCTTACTTTGTGCTGGAGAAGACCGGAAGCGTGAAGCAGTCTCCCGAGCTTGAGGAAGTGGACGAGGAAGATGCGCTGACGGCTGATCTCAATGACAAGCTGTTCACGGCGCTGGAGGAAGCTTTTCAGTCGGTGGGGCAGGAGGAAGACGGCCAAGTTGTGCAGGCTGCTGCTCCGGCAGCCAAGTCTTCTGGGGAAGCACGCGCTCTGAATCAGGGCCAGAAGCCAAGCCAGCAAGGCCAGAGCCATAATTCGCGCGGCGGCTCTGCCAATCGCAGCGAGGATTCTTCGCAGCGCAGCGGAGGCAAGCAGCGTGAGCGCCGCAGCTACCGGCCGAATGGCGGCAGTGGCGGAGGCGGAGAACGTGCTGATCGCAGCGGCGGCAAGAAGCCGCCGAGAGGACTTGCGGCAAGCAAGGAAATCGCGGCTTCCGCTGAAAGCAATGAGGGGGCGCCATCTCAGCCGCAGCGCCAGAAATCGCCATATCGCGGCAAAAACCGCCCAGCGAAAACGAATCATTCCGAGCCAACCGCAGAATAAGCCGAGGCAGGCTCCTATAACAGAAAGAAGAACCCTCGCTACTATGAGGGTTCTTCTTTTGCAGTTGTATCAAAAGAGCTGTCCTTCGGTCGATGACCGATAAGGACAGCTCTTTTGGCGGAATTTGCTCTGATTTACACTTCGTGCATATCGACGAAAGCGTCGCGGACCCGGTTCCAGAACGGGAATGGGCGATAGCGCGCAAAGCTGACCTTGCGGCTCGACACATTGCAGCGTATCGATAAAATGTCGCTGCGCAAAATGCTGAGCTGGTCGATGGTCAGCAGCATCCGCTGGTTTTTCTTCGAGATGATGTCGCAGTGGTGATGCTGCGGCAGCAGCAGCGAAGAGCCCAGCGTTCGGAAGACGCGATTGTTAATGGAAGCAATTTCGGCAATTTGTATCGATGCAATGGACGGATGGACGATTGCGCCCCCGACGCTTTTATTATAGGCGGTACTGCCGGAAGGCGTCGAAATGACGATACCATCGCCACGGAACATTTCGAAAGGCTCATCATTGACATTGATTTGGGCGACGAGCGTGCCGTCTACCCCTTTAAGCGTGAACTCGTTCAGCGCCATATAATGAAATTTTCCCTCGGCCGTCTCGACCTCGATTTCCGCGAGCGGATAGCGGACGATGCTAAGCTCCTTCTCGGCCATTAAAGCGACGAGCTCAGGCAGCTCATTTTTTTGCCAATCGGCGTAAAAGCCCAAATGTCCGGTATGTACCCCTACGAAGGCGACATCCATAATGCGATCAACATATTTGTGAAAAGCTTGCAGCAGCGTACCGTCTCCGCCGATGGATACGACAATTTCAGGTGCGTCGTCATTTCGAATGAAGCCGCGCTCCGCCGCCAGTGTATGGAACTGTTCCGCCAGTGACTGGGATATGGAATCGCCTCTGTCGATAACGGCATATTTCAAGGAATGCAGCCCCTTTTCAAATCTTCTGGTTACGTTCCCTTAAATGATATCGGAATACAGCCGTAAATTCAATGCGAGAAGCACATTTCATCCGATAAATCTGGGTATTAGGGCCCGAGCCAGCCCCATAACGCATAAACGAGCCCTAATGCGATAAAACCGTGCAGCAGCCTTGCGAGCATAAGCGGCTTGTAGCGCATATCGGTTTTGCTGACGAGGCTGGCCACCTGGGCGTGGACGGACAAACCTCCCCATGACAGCACCCATGCTGCGATTGCCGTTTGATGCAGCAGACCTGTGCCAGCTTCGCCGGCGGCGCGGGCGCCAAGGGTTACTTCGAACAGGCCGAATATGGCGGCATCGGCAAGCGCTGGCGGAAGCCCGAACAGCTCAAACAGCTGCCGCAGCATGGCAGCAAGCATGGTGATCAAGCCTGCTGACGTCAGCATTTCCATAATGACGGAGAAAAAAACAACGAGGCCGCCTACGACGATCATTAGTCGCAGCGCAGACTGAATCGCCTCTTGCAGCAGCTGGCCGAGGCCCCGTCCATCGAGCAGGCGAGCCTCGTGCATCGCCTTCAGCGCGTCTGCAAGGCGCGAACGGCGCAACGTGCGCAAGTGTAGAGAGTGCTGTGAGTGCTGTGAGTGCTTCGAAGACGTTGTCGTATGCAGCGGCTGATGGCGTGCCGAAACGGGCTTTGCGCCGGAATCGGACATGCCGCTGCTGCGCCGTGCTTCGGTAATCGGCGCATGCGGATCGTGGAAGCGCATGAGCAGGCCGATGATGAGCGCACCGCCATAATGGGCTGCCGCGAGCACGGGTGCCAGAGCGACATTGTGGAAGAAGCCGACTGATACGGCGCCGATTAGGAAGATGGGATCGGACGTCGTCGTAAAGGCGACAAGCCGTTCTCCCTCTGTGCGGTTGATGAGCTGCTGCTCATAGAGCTTGGCTGTCAGCCTGGCCCCAACCGGATAGCCGGATATATAGCCCATCGCCACCACGAAGCTGCCAATACCGGGAAGCTTGAACAGCGGGCGCATGAGCGGGTCCAGCAGCTTGCCGAAAAAATGGACGATGCCAAAGCCAAGCAGCAGCTCGGAAATGACGAAGAAGGGGAAAAGGGCAGGAAACAGCACCTGCCACCATATCGATAAGCCTCGCAGGGCAGATTCCAGCGCTTCATTGGGAAATACGGCCATTAACAGGGTGAGGAACACAGCAGCTAATCCTGTTAGGGCAGCGGGATGCGAGAGCGTGCGCAGCATGGTCAAGACCTCCCCTCAATATGACGCTTCACAGTCAAAGGGACTTGTCCCGGAAAATAGGCAAGCAGCCCGCAGCTCTGGCAGAAGTCCTTTGATCATCTTTATGCAGAAACTAGGACATCCATCACTTGCAAAGGAGGAAAAGCCTATAAAAATATTTTTAGTCCCGGAAAGAAAACGCTTGCAAAAAGGGTAGACGCGGGATTATTTTATGGTACAATGGAATTACCTTTGAATGCTTGGAGTGATGAGAATGAGTATAATCGCTGGCATCCTCGTCTGTGCTTTCGTCTATGTAATTAGGGAATCGCTTACAGCACCAGGAGAAGAGGACTACGAAGGCTACCACTAAATTAAACCTAATCCTTTTACAAAGCCCGCATAGCTATATGCGGGCCTTTTTTCATATAACAAATTATACAGCTACATTGTGCAGCTCAACATTGAAGGGCTGCGTAGGTGCAACTCTGCTCCAGGCAGGGCTACTCCAAATAACGCTCAACTTCAAGCGACGCAAGCAGCAAGGGGCCTATACCCATATAATGGTCAGATACGACCGCTTCAGAAATGTAATAATCGAAGGAGCCATTGCGATCTTTGCTGAGCCCCGCGCCATGGCAAATTTGATGAAGGTGGATGCCTTGGCTATCCTCCGTGACCAAATGGCGGATAATCCCTTCGTACCCTTTCAGCATGGCACCGCGCAAGCCGGACTCCAGATAACGTAGACGCAAGCCTTTAGCCATCGCGTAGACGAACATGATCGAACCTGTCGCCTCCAAATAATTGCCTTTACGCTTTCCTTGATCAAGCACCTGATACCATAAGCCGCTGTCTTTATCCTGCACGTCAACAAGCGCAAGGCACATCCGTTGAAAAATGCCGATAATCGTACCGCGTTTCGGGTGATCGATCGGGAAATGCTCCAGACAATCAACCAAAGCCATCGCATACCAGCCCATGGCCCGGCTCCAAAAATGCGAAGACAGGCCGGTATGCGAGTCTGCCCATTCCTGCTCCCCGGATTCATCCCAACCATGATACAGCAGCCCCGTGCGCTTGTCGCGGGTTTTACGTTCGACAAGCAGCAGTTGATGCGCGACCTCATTCATCAGCTCCGGACGGTCGAACACTTTCGCATATTCGGCCAGAAAAGGGGAGGCCATATACAGCCCATCGAGCCACATTTGGAATGGGTATACTTTCTTATGCCAGAAGCCGCCCTCGGAGGTGCGGGGCTGGCTAATCAATTGGGCAGCCAGTGTATCGGCAGCTTTCGAGTAGCGTTGTTCACCCGTGTTCTCATATTGAAAAAATAAATTTTTGCCCTGATTGATTTGATCCAGGTTGTATTCCTCCAGCGTATAGGAGCGAATCGTTCCGTCTTCTGCAATATAGTGATCCATATGGAGCTGCATGAAATGATAATATCGTTTTTCGTTCAGTTGAATGCCCGCGCGGGCCATCGCCATCAGCAGCATGCCGGGAACATAGGCCCAACGCTCCATTGGATAATGGTGAAAGCCGTCTGGGCCGCATTGGCTCATGATGGTTTCGGCTACTTTACCCGCCCATCCTGTCAAATGAACCTGTTGTTGCTCCATCATCGTTACGATCCCCTCCTGCAATTGTCGTTTGCTCCAGCAGCTGGGTTCGCAGCCAGGCGTAAGCAGCATCTCCGTGAATTTCATGTCCTCCATCAAAAAAGACAGCTTGCACAGCATCTGGCGCCCCGGCGGCGCTATATATGCTGCGCAGCTCAGCGTATGCCTGCCGTGCAGACTGCTGCGGGAATAAGTGGTCAACAGCCCCTGCTTCCAGAAAAAGGCCTCGCGGCGCAATGAGCCCGAGCAGCTCAGGCATTTCCGCTTCCAGCAGCACGCCCGGAATATAATTGTCCAGGCAGTGATTGCGTGCCAAAATGCTGCTTTCAAACAGGCTTGCATAACCGCTGACTACGGCGCAGCGGATTCTGTCGTCCATAGCGGCCGTAAAACCCGCAACAAGACCGCCGCCGGAAATGCCCATAATTGCGATGTTAGTGGATTCCACATCGCTGCGTTCCTGCAAATAATCGATGACTCTCGAGGTCTCATAGACGCGCAAGCCTGCAAGTGTGCGCCCTGTAAGCAGCAAATGCACAGCTAGCATGAAGCAGGAGTTTTTTGCAGGCGAGTCTGCGGCCTTATCCTCATCCAGCCTGCGGTCGCCGAAGCCGAGCAGCTCAGGGGCTGCGACCACATACCCTTCTTTTACAAGCGCTATGGCAAAATCTTTATGCAAGCCCGAAGCGCCGGAGCGTTCCGAGCCATCTGGTTCAAGCCCGACGATTTCCCGGCTGCCGTATCCGTGGCCGTGGCAGGCAATGACAGCCGGAGAGGGCTGCGCCGCGGGATTATCCGGCAGCAGCACATACATGGCCATCCGCAGTCCGTCTACAGTGGCGATTTCCACACGTTCCCGTATATAGCCATCGCATTGTGTTCGTTCCAACAAGCGCGGCTCCAGAGGCTGATGCTCGTGCAGAGCATAATGGCCTAGCAGTTGTCCAAACGAAGCCTTTACTGTCTCCCGGCGCTGCTCGGGATTCGCAGCAGAACGGGCGGAATGTCTATTAGCAGCTGCCTGCTGGACAAGCGATTGCAAATAATGCTCAAGCTTTAAGGACATGCTGTTGCCCTCCCTCTTTAATCGTTCGATTGATCAGTAGCCTTCGGGATGCCAGCCATCAAGGATGGCAATGATGCGATAGTTGGCCGCCTCGTCTGCTTCAAGCTGCCTGGACCAAGAAACGCGCGCTCTTGCAGCTGCTCCTTCGCCAAAGCTGCCAAACTCTTCATAGCGGCTTGTAGCTTCACGATCCGGCTGCCCCCAGTTATGCCAGCCTTCAGGTGTGATCGAGCCGTCTATCGATGTGCGGATGAATGCAACATGGGCATAGGGCCGCCATGGCCTGCCTAAATAAACATCCACGACTCCTTCGGCTCCGGTAATTTTGCAATCGAGGAATACATAGCCGAACGCGGCATCCTCGGGTGTCGAGGCAGCCGTAATATAGCCTCGGGAGCGTTTGTTATGCAAGTGGCAGCTTTCAAATACGGCCGTCGCTGCCCCGAAAATATAATCGACATCGCCTTCAATGTAGCACTCGCTGTAATATTGCTTGCCTTTGCCCGTATACAGCGTATCCTGATCGCCCAGCAGCCTGACGCGGCGGAATACAGCTTGATCCGAATCGACGAACGCGGCTACAGCCTGGCCTGTGCCAGGCCCCGAGGCGTTGCGAATCGTCACATTTTCCGCAGTGAATGCTTCTGCCCAAACATTTAAAGTGCCTGAACGAAACGTTCCGAGCGGCTCCCCGTCCGGTCCCAGCGTATGGGCATTGTCTGACCAAGTAATAATCGTTTTCTCGCTGTCTTCCCCGAGCAGCAGTATAGGCGGGGCAGAGGCTGGAATCGTGATCTTTTCCTCATAAATTCCCGGTCTGATGCGAATCGTGACCGCTTCGGCACAATCCGCCGGAATAGAGTCAATGGCCGCCTGCAAGCGGCTGTAATCAGCATGGTCTTCTTTGGATACGGTAATCAGCATAGCGAGCGCTCCTTTCAAATAAGCGAAGTTTTATCTATAATGGGAGGTATTATTGTGAACCTTGTTTCCATACGGAGGAATGCCCATGACCGCGTCTGCGTCCGATAGCCTCAATCCGAAATATCATATGGAAGACGGCAAGCTGAGCATTCAGCATATGAAGCGCAAAGGCGCCACCGCGATGCCTCGTCCACACAGCCATGCATCGGTCGAGCTGTACTACCTGCTGGATGGCGAGCGTGTCTATTTTGTGGACGGGCAGGTGGTTACCGTGCATAAAGGCGAGCTTATTATGATTGCCGGGCATGAAATTCATGCGACGGCCAGCTCCGAGGTAGCGGAATTTGAGCGAATCCTCATTAATTATGACCCTGCCATTTTGCCGCGAGCATTGCAAACGCTGGAGCTGCTGCTTCATGGACGAGGGTTTCGCGTCTTCCCGCTTTCGCTGCGCGAGCAGGGGGAAACGGAACGCCTCCTTAACAAAATGCTGGATGAAAGCCGGCAGGAAAAGCCTTTTTACGAATCCTATTGCCTATCCTTGCTGGCGGAGCTGATCATTTTGCTAGGCCGCTTCGAGAATACGGCAAGCCGGTCAAATCCTTCTCGTTACTCGCTGCATAATAAAGTGTCTGAAATCGCGACTTATGTGCGTGAGCATTATCGTGAAGCCGTGACGCTGGAGGATACGGCGAAGCATTTTTACTTGAGCAGCTCCTATCTCAGCCGAATCTTTCATAAGCTTACCGGCTTCCGCTTTCGGGAATACATCATTCACATCCGGGTTCGTGAAGCGCAGCAGCTGCTTGGCGGCTCCCGCCAAAAAATTCAGGAAATCGCGTTAGCTGTAGGCTTCGAGCATTTATCCCATTTCAATAAGACGTTTAAAAAAGCGACCGGCCTTACACCTATGGAGTACCGCAAGCAGGCAAAAAACGGACAAGCTCCGCCGCATCAGCCTTTTTAAGGGAGGTGCTTTGCTTGCGAGCTGCTATTGCCGTCCTTTTATACGCCAATGCTACTCAACGATCGAATGGTTACATTGATACAGCTGAACCTCGGGGAGCGTTGACGTATGCAGCTTCAATTTCTCCAGCTTTAAATGATCGGCATAGCGGGCGATTACCCCGTTAACCGCTGTTGCCTCGAGCCCATCAACCGTTAAGCCGCTTAGCGGCAGCTCGGGAAGCCCGTTAATGAGCAAAGCTGTTGCAGCGCCGTGGCAGGTCAGCTCGCGCAGTGTAATATTGCGGAAGACGGGCGTTTCCTCTGTCACCTCAACAAGCTGCTCATCGCAGCCCTCCGAGCCTTCCACCCCGGCATAAAAGAAATGAAACGAAATGGCCTCGCGCACAATATCTGCCATTTGAATTCTTTCCATGACAATATCTTCAACTACGCCGCCGCGGCCGCGAACGCTTTTGAAGCGCAAGCCAATATCCGTGCTGATGAACTGGCAGTCAGATGCATACACGGCTTTGACGCCGCCGGACATTTCGCTTCCAATTACAATGCCGCCATGGCCATGGTAGACGGTGCAATGCCGGATCGTTACGAATTCGCAGGGCAGTGCCCGATTTCTGGCCTCCTCGCCCTTGCCCGACTTCAAGCATATAGCGTCATCGCCAACGTCGAAGGTGCAATGCTCGATGAGCGAGTGGCGGCAGGATTCCAGATCAAGGCCATCTCCATTTTGGGAATGCCAAGGGTTGCGAACGTTCAGCCGCCGGATCGTTACCTGCTCGCAGTTGTACAGGTGCAAGCACCAGGCGGGCGAATTTTGAAACGTTGGCCCATCAAGCCGTACCCTAGAGCAGCCGCGCAGACTAAGCAGGGTGGGACGGAGATAGGCTCTTGCTGGTAAATAGGCCTCGCAAGCCGTTACACCACGCTGGCGCAGTTCATGAGCAAGTGCTTCTCCTTCCATCGCCTCAAGCGACGGCCACCACATATTTCCTTCATCATTAACGGCTCCGCCGGATTGAAGCAGTCCATTCCATTGCTCATTCGTCAGCTTAAAGCGTTTGACGGGACGCCAGCCTTGTCCGCCCCCGTCGAAAATGCCCCCGCCCGTAATCGCAATGTCTTCCAGATTTTCGCCATCGAGCGGCGCTTGGCAGCGAACAGCCGATTCTCCCTCAAAATGCGAGGCCACAAGCGGATACAGGTCAGCCTTTGGCTCGAACAATACCAGTGCGCCTTGCTGCGCATGAAGCTCGATTCGGCTATGCAGGCGCAGAGGCCCAGTCCGCCATAAGCCAGGCGGAATGATTACGCGGCCGCCTCCCGCAGCGGAGCAGGCATCGATCGCCTGCTGGAACGAAGCGGTACACAGCGTCAGGCTGCCCGGCACAGCTCCAAATTCCGTTACGAGGAAGCTTTTGTCTGGAATAGCCGGCAATGCCGGAAGCGGATATCGCATCTTTTCCGTAGTATCCATTCGTCAAGCCTCCTGCCTAATCTGCAATCGGTTCGTAGCTGAACCAGTCGAAATCCGCATAATGTGTGCGATCTGCACGGGCGGAAGCAGCATACATCCCCATATAGGCGCCCGTAAAACCTCCGGCCTTATCGGTGCTGAGTAGGGTACCATCTGCTGCTTCGCCAAGCGGCTGCCAATTTGGCGACCCGGCTTCACGCCAGAAGAAGCTATAGCTTTGGCCATGCGCCTCGGCCTTCAATTCCAGATTGTTTCCGCTGTAAGGAATGGCGGCGAGCACGGTTTCTTCCCCTTGTCTCCGCTCGGTAAGGCGAATTTCCGAGCTTCCTTCATAGCTGCCGTATTCTGCGCGGAACTGGAAGTCGGCATTTTGCAGCAGGACGATACCGGCGGCATCGCCAGCTTGCTCTGGCGCAAAGTTCATGGTGGTCTGAGCACGGAAATTCATATGCTGCTGTCTGCGTCCGACGAAGGACGGGTTGCTGTCAGCAGCGATGGAGTCCGGCTTTAGCTTAAGGCGCAATGAGCCCGGATTTTCTGTGAGACTCCAGAAATCGCCGCGAGGGGTGCGAATAAAGTTCCAGATCGGCGAGAGCTCCGGCTGGTCGAAGTCATCGCGCGCCGGCAGCTGCGGCCATGGCGTTTCCGGCAAGCTTGGAGCCAAAGCCTCCAACTCCAAAATTCCTTTGCCGGGATTGACGACCGGCCATTCCCGCTCCCAAACAACGGGCACAAGGAACGTTTCACGCCCCAAATTGCGGAAGTAGCCGCCATAAGGCCTGGAAGCGAGACAAAGCATCCACCAGTCTCCATGCTGCGTTTCAATCAGCTCGCCATGGCCGACGTTGACGATCGGATAGCTGCGGCCCAGATGGCGATGAGTGAGAATCGGATTGCCCTTATACCCCTCATAGGGACCGGCTGCCGATTCGCTGCGCGCAATCGTAATCGCATGGGTATGGCCAGTTCCTCCCTCAGCGATCAGCAAATAGTACCAGCTGCCGATTTTGTACAAGTGAGGGCCTTCTTGGGCGTGGGCCACCTTCAGTGCGCCTTGCCAGATGCTCGTCTTCGGTCCGACCAGCTTCCCGCTTTCCAAATCCAGCTCTTGCAGCCAAATGTCCATATGCTTTGGATAAAGCTGGCCTTCTGGGGGGAAGCGGTTTCCGGTATAATAAACCTTGCCGTCTTCATCAAAAAACAAGGAAGGGTCTATCCCCGGCGCATCCTCCAGCCATACGGGGTCCGACCAGCTTCCGGCGGGATCGGTTGCGGTGACATAGAAGTTATGGCATTCCTTGTCGTTGTCTACAAAGGTCGTAATCATATAATAGGTCCCGTTATGATAGCGCAGCGTTGGCGCCCAAATGCCCCTTGATGGAGCAATTGCATCCAAATTGAGCTGGGAAGGACGATCAAGCACATGTCCAATTTGCCGCCAATTGACCAGATCCTTGCTGTGAAAAATCGGAACTCCGGGGAAAAACTCAAAGCTTGATGTAACCAAATAATAGTCTTCTCCGACGCGTATCGCTGACGGATCGGGATAAAAGCCGGGTAGAACAGGGTTTTGGAATGTGCGCATGCTGTTTGCCTCCTAGCAGTAAATAAAATGTAAGCCCATACAAGTATAGATCAAAAAAACATCATAATCTTGAAACTTTCATGCCCAATTTCGTGTTTTTTATATATTCTTGTCATATTTGTGCTAGTTTCAGCTGATAAGGCAGTTAACTTTCCTCGAAGAAATGTGTATAGTGGAAACTATAAAGGGGCGATAGCGATGGCTGGAGAGAAGCAACTGCAAGTCCGTTTTTTTATGAGCTTAGCGCTGATTTCGATTTGCTCGGTGCTCGTTCTGTCCACGGTGCTGTTTTTCTGGTTCCGGGAAAAAACGATAGACAATGTCAATAAAGCGAACGAGACCGTCCTCCTCAATACAGAGACGGTATTTATGAAATATATGGACATGGTGCAAAATTACACGATGGACTTTTACCATAATCCGAACATCTATACCGTTATGCAGAGCGGAGACAACAGTTGGAGCGAACAGCTGTATAGTGCGCTTAGCCAAATTCGCGGCACGCTGACGATCAACAATTTTATTGAAAACGCTTATATTTTGGGGCCGGGCGCTCCCGTCATGATGTTCGAGAACAATCCGCTTGGCAAGGCGGCAAAGCAGGAGCTGTTCGAGCGTGTTCGGGACAGCGAAATTAGGCAATCCCCGTTTGTGTGGAATGCGACGCTGAATAATGGGCAAAACGAAACGATGATGACCATTTTTTATAATGATCGGGCTTTCAGCAGCAGCGAATACAATGGTGCCATCGCGATGACGATCAACCTGAGGAAGCTGCAGGAAAACTTATTTAATACGAGCAATGAAGGAGATACACGCTATGCGGTTCTAAATGCAGACCGCATCGTGCTCATGCAGAGCAACTCTTCGGAGGAAGCGTTCGATAGCAGGCTGCTGCAGCAAATTGTGTCTGTACAAAGCAAGGAGGGCACGCTTGTATGGAAAACAGACGGCGGGGACAAAAAACTGATTACGTATCATCAGTCGCAAAATGGAGGGCTGTGGTTTATTTCGGAAACCTCTTATAAAAATAGCGTCCGCGACATCGCAAGCGCCCGCAATCTAATGGTCGGGCTTTGCCTTGTGCTGATAGCTGCTGCTTCAGCTATTGCTGCCTTTGTGTCCTATCGCATGTATAAGCCAATCGGTACATTGTTTGGGACGATACGCAATTTGTCCGACGATCGGCTTGCGTTCCCGCATGGTGGCGGTTTTGATGAAGCGAACCGGGAGCTTGAGAAAATTGGGCATCGGGTCAAGGCGCTCAAGCAGGAAAATGAAGACAGCGCGCTGCTGCGCTGGCTAACGTCGCCTTACCGTGCTGACGAGCATGTGCCTTCTGCACTGCCGCCGATTAATCAGACAGGCGACAATGGGACATTTTGCGTGGCTGTGCTGCATATCGGTTTGTCCAGCGGAGATGGCAGCCTGCCTGCGACTAAGTGGAGAGAACATATCCGCGGCTTGCCAGAGCTGGCTGAGCAGCTGTTTGCTGGGACGGGCACCTGCCGCGGCTTCTTCCCGCATCATGAAGCCGCCGTTCTCATTGTCAGCGAGACGGAGAACGGCAGCTTTGGAGATTATGTGACGTTTCGCGAACGATGGGAACAGCTATGCGGCTCCATAAGGCAGTGGGATGGGGTTGCATGCTCCATTGGCATAAGCCGTCTATCTGCCGATTCCTTGCAGCTGAAGCAAATGTACGACGAAGCCAGCAACAGCCTTCAATATATAAAGCTGCATGAGCATTTGTCTCTCAGCTTCGCAGATGACATCATTCATTTGAACAGCAGCTCCGTTCCTGACAGCACGCTTGAATTTGTGCTTCAAGCGGTCAGAAGCCAAGAGCGCGAGCTGCTGCCAAAAGCGGTCGAGCGTTTGCTTGCAGTCGCATGCAGCTACAAAGTAGAGCAGGCGACGGTTGCGTTGTCCAGACTGGCTTCAGACCTTC
Source organism: Paenibacillus sp. BIHB 4019 (assembly GCF_002741035.1). Lineage (NCBI taxonomy): Bacteria > Bacillati > Bacillota > Bacilli > Caryophanales > Paenibacillaceae > Paenibacillus > Paenibacillus sp. BIHB 4019. The sequence continues at coordinate 3,858,156 of NZ_CP016808.1, forward strand.
AGAAAATAGCGGAAACCGGCCTTGCCGAAAGCATGCCGCGGCATACGGATTTCCTGGATCATTATCAGCGCATCTGGCGTATGCGAAGCTATACGGAGCTGCGAGCATGGCTGGAGCAGTTATGCTTTGAGGCATATGAGAAGCTGAATGAAGTAAATACGGTACAAACCCGCAATTTGGCTAGCGAAGCCATTGCTTATATTCGCAGCCATTTCGGTGACCAGACGCTTTCCTTGAACGGTCTTGCAGAGAAGCTGACGATTAGTCCGCCTTACTTAAGCCGCCTGATTACAGAAGCGACGGGCAGCAGCTTTCCCGATTTTGTCAATCTGGTTAGATTGGAGCATGCCCGCAGCATCCTCATTGCCGAGCTTGAACTCGACATCCGTGAAATTGCTGAAAAATCAGGCTATAACAGCAGCACCTATTTTACAACGCTATTCAAAAAACGCTATGGCGTAACGCCATCCAAATGGCGCCTGAATTATATTTTGCAGAAGGAAAATTGACGATTAAGGCAGGGCGAGCAAACGGAAAAAAGGGCATATTAAGCGGTCCTTCCTCAATCGAGGAAGGGCCGCTTTTTCTATTTCAGTCTTGCTGTCCGCCTTGGAAAGCCGCGTTTCTAGCGGCTTTTTTTTATTTTTTAAGGGATTTCACTTTTTTTAAGCCTGCTTATTTCGCGCTGTTTAAGCGTTTTCATTTATTTGTGATTGCGCTTTCATTTTGAGCGGGGCTATAGTGGACCCACAGACCGAAACTAAAACCAGAGGGAGTGAAACATCATGTCAGACGAAGCTATTCAGCTTAGCAAAGCAGTAGGCGGAAGGCGACGGTTCAAGTCGCTGCGCAATGACAGTTCGCTGTTTTTGCTTGCGCTGCCTGGCGTTATTGTACTTGTACTATTCGCCTATCTGCCCATGAGCGGGCTCATACTCGTATTCAAAAACTACAATTTCAATGGCGGCATATTCGGCAGTCCTTGGGCAGGCTTCGCAAACTTTGAATTTTTCTTCTCAAGCATGGACAATGCGATCCGCGCCACGCGCAATACCGTCATGCTGAACGTATTGTACATGCTTACAGGCACGTTCTTCTCAGTAGCCATCGCGATCGTGCTGAATGAGCTCAGAGGCAAGCTTTTTATCAAAATTACGCAAAGCGTCATGTTTTTTCCTTATTTTATTTCCTGGATCGTCATTGGGGCGATATTGTTTTCCTTCCTCGACTTTGACAAGGGGGTCATGAACCGCCTGCTCGAGGGAGTGGGTATGCAGCCTGTTGACTGGTACTCCAATCCGTGGCTGTTCGTAGTTGTGCTCGTACTTGCAAATATTTGGAAAAGCGCGGGCTATGGCGCCATCATTTATTATGCGGTGCTGCAAGGCATCGATCCTTCTTATTATGAGGCCGCGCGAATAGATGGCGCCTCGCGCATACAGCTGATTACGCGCATTACGCTGCCTCTGCTGATTCCGTCGATCATACTGCTTACTTTGCTTGGAATCGGGGGGATGCTCAAGGGCGATCTCAGCATGATTATGGGCGTCACCTTCCTGAACCCGCTGCTGCTTCCGACTACCGACATTATCGACGTGTATGTATACCGTACAGCCATCCGCTCCGGCGAATTCGGCTTCGCTTCAGCTATTACGCTTTATCAGTCCGTCTTCGGGTTTCTGCTCGTGCTGATCGCAAACAAGCTGGCTGGATGGTATGACAAGGAAAGCAAACTATTTTAGGAGACATGTGATATGGCTAATCAAGAAAACAAAACGCTTATTATATTCTTTTATGCCTGCATCAGCCTATTCGCCCTTATTTGCCTGGTTCCATTCGTATTAGCCGTCTCAGGCTCGTTTTCGACGGAGTCAAGGCTTGCGGCAGAGGGTTATTCCTTTCTGCCCCGAGGCTTCAGCCTAGACACGTATGCCTTTATGTTTGGCTCGAAGGCGGAGCAAATTTTGCAAGCGTATTTGACGTCCGCAGTCGTTACGGTGCTTGGCACAGCGTCCGCCGTGCTCGTTACGACAGCCTACGCCTACGTTATATCGGTGAAGGGCTTCCGCTACCGCAACTTTTTCGCCTTTATGGCTTATTTCACGATGCTGTTCAGTGGCGGCACGCTGCCTTGGTATATTTTGGCTACGAAATATTATCATCTGGACAATACGCTTGCTGGCCTGTTCGTTCCTTACTTGCTCAACGTGTTTCTTATGTATTTGCAAGCCAATTATTTCAAAAGCATTCCGCATGAAATTATTGAATCCGCTCAAATCGACGGTGCGGGCCACATTCATATCTTTTTCCGTATTATGCTGCCGCTTGGACAGGTTGGCCTTGTGACGATCTCCCTATTTTATGCGCTGCAGTTCTGGAATGATTTCTACTTGCCGCTGCTGCTTGTTTCGGAGGAGAGGCTGTATACGATCCAATATATGATGTACAACATGATGGCTAACATTCAATATTTGGCTTCTGGAAACAGCGCGCAAATTGGCGGCGCTATCGTTGCCCCTCCTCTGGAGACGGCCAAGATGGCGATGACCTGTCTGACCGTGCTGCCGATCGCGATTTTGTATCCGTTCCTCCAGCGTTATTTTGTAAGGGGAATCATCGTCGGTTCCGTCAAGGGCTGATACGGCTTTTTGCGGTTGTACATGGTATGATGGACGAATTCCTTTATATTAGATCAGCGTCCATGTTGCCATTGAACAATATACAAACATAAAAACAATACAGGAGGGTTCACACATGGTAAAGAAACGCGTATGGTCAGCTCTGCTCTTGGCAGCGCTGCTGCTTGTCACCGCCTGCGGCACGGGAAGCAATAACGGGAATGAATCTGCATCGCCTGCTACTGGCACAAATAATGAAGGCGCTGGCAGCGGGCTTAAGCCGGCCAAGCTCAAAATCGTCCTTTACGGCGACGAGTCGAACCGCATGAAGGAGCTTTCCAAAGCAGAATTTAAGGACCTGATCAAAAAAGAAATCAACGCCGACATTGAATTTCAGTTTCTGCCATGGACAGAATACGGCGGCGGCAAAACCGATTTGATGCTGTCTACCGGCGAGGATTTTGCAACCTATACGGATACGAATTATATGGTCAAGTCCGTAGCGAAAGGGCTGTATACCGATTTGACGCCATTTATGGAGCAAGCGGCGGGCGATTTGATGAAATCGATTGATGGCAATTCCTTTACGGCCTTCCAGCTTGACGGCAAGCAGTATGCGGTTCCGGTAGGCAATAAGCCAAACTCGGGGGAGTTCTACAGCGTGCTGGCGCGCCAGGATTTGCTGGAGGAGGTTGGAATGACCAGCCTTTCATCATTGGCGGAGCTGGAGCAATTTTATGACAAAGTCCATGCAAAGCATCCTGAGCTGATTGGCTTTGCAAGCACGGACGCCCGCAGATTGCTGATGTACGAATACACGGACAAAAATTTGTTCTGGCAAAATGATATGCTCGCTATTGATGAATCATCCAAGGATGACAAAGTGATCAGCTGGTTTGAGAGCGAGGAGTTCAAAGCGTATGCCGCGATAATGAAGGGCTGGTACCAGAAGGGCATTATTCCTAAATATGCAGCGACTAATCTGCCTCAATTGCAATCCGATTGGAACTCCGGCAAGGCGATGTTCTGGGCTGGAACGGCAGCGCGTCCGTTTGAAGGCGCGGCTTCGATAACGCAGGCTGTTCCGACAGCGAAGCTTGCCAACTATTTCTTGAGCAAGGATCAGCCAAAGATTAGCCGTGGCACGTATAGCACCGCATGGTTTGTATCGGCTAATGCGGCTGATCCTGAACGTTATGTGATGTTCTTCAATTTGCTTCAGAAAAATCAGGAGCTGTACGATTTGTTCGCGTATGGCATCAAGGATAAGGACTACACGCTTGATGAGAACGGCAGACTGACACGCACCACAACTGATTCGCTTATACCGGATTGGCTGCTGATGAATAAAAACTTTATGCGCTTCGACAATACGGTTCCGGAAGATTTTATTGCCCAGTATAAAGCATGGGACGATGATGCTATTATTTCGAAGGGTGCAGGCTTCAACTTTGATAATACGCCAGTCAAAAACGAGGAAACCAAAATCAATGGCGTATTCTCGGAGCTGTTGTCGCCAATTGCCAGCGGCTTCCTGGACTACGATACGTATTTCCCGAAAGCCTTGGAGAAGCTGAAAGCCGCAGGCTTTGACAAATACATGGCGGAATACCAGAAGCAATTTTCCGCATGGTACGCTGCCAAGCCGTAAGGCAGCCTGTCTTATTGGAAGCAGTCGTACAGTGCAAGGCAAGGCGAGTTAGGAAAGAGAAAAGGCGGTACAGCTGCTTACCCGAGCGCTGTACCGCCTTTTTTATGCGCAGCCTGCTTTAAGGACTTGCCAACTGCCCTGACTCCAAGCGCCGCCGATTCATGAATACCAAGGATATTGCAATTACCGTAAGGATAAGGCCAAGCACTCGCAATCCCCCGGCGTTGAACGTACCTCCCATTACGATGCTTATCAGTAAGGAAGAGAGAATGGTCCCCAAATATCTTGATGTATTAAATAACCCGGAAGCTACACCAATGATTTCTTTAGGAGAGCTTTGGAATAAAGCGGCTTGCATGCCGACATTATTCAGCCCGTTGCTAACACCGAATGCGGCTAAAGCGAAACACACACTAATAACGGGCGAAGAAGCATTCAAGGTCACGATCCAAATGGACCCCAGTGCCATCAGGATTCCAGATACTAGCAATGCGGGGCGAGGACCTGATTTATCGATCCATCGTCCTGCTATTGGAGAAACGACGAGCGAGCATAAACCCAAGCTTAGCATGAGGATGCCTGTATGGAATTCATTGATATGGCGCACCATTTGCAAGTAGGATGGAAGCCCGAAAAAGATCGAGTAAAAAAGCAGGTTAACGAGCATAAATTGGACATTGACCCAAGTCATCGCAGGATATTTGGCGAATGTGCGCAAAGGAATAAAAGGGGATGCTGCCTTTAGCTCGTGCCGTACGAAAGCGACAAGCAGCGCAAGTCCAGCCAGCAAGGCAATGACATTCCAAGCGGAGACGTGCCCTACTGATTTTGCTGACAGCAAGCCAACGAGCAGCGCAACCAGACCTGCTGTGAAGAGCACAATCCCCGGCGCATCCATCAAAGCAAACCATTTACGGAAGGACATGTCCCGTGTAACGGTTGTTGGCAGCTGGTCATTTGGAATCGTCCTCCAAGCGAAGAGAAAGCTCGCTACTACGAACGGAATATTGACGAAGAAAATCGCATGCCAATCCCACCAGTGAATCAAAACTCCGCCAATAAAGGGGCCAAAGGCCGCCGCTCCTGAAAGGAATATGGACATAACGGACAGCGCAGTCGCTGGTTTCTCCGTAATATGAATCCGTACAATGGCCATGCCAACCGCAACCATCATGCTTGTTCCAATTGCTTGTACAATGCGAAACACAAGGAGCAGCCCAAAGCTTTGCGATAGTGGAGCTAATAAAGAAGCAACGAAGGCTACAACAAGCCCCGTAAGAAATATTTTTTTGCGACCGAATAAATCGCTGGCTTTTCCCATCACAGGCTGAGCGACAGCACTCGCAATGTAGAATACAAAAATAATCCATGAAACATCTGTAAATGCAAGGCGGTATACATCCTGCAGCCTTGCAATAGCAACAGCAATCATTGAGGAATTTAACGGGTTCAAAAGTACGCCCAGTCCAACGGAAATCAACAACCATCTGTTGCGAACATTCATTTTTGGTCACCCCCAACATGTATTATTGCCATCGTACTTGAAATTGCTTATTCATTCCAACGCATTTTATGTTATGATTTCATTCACTTGAAGGAATGAGTGAATGAATGGAGGGCGGAAATGGAACTTCTTCAATTGCAATATTTTATCACAGTGGCTCGATTGGAACATATGACTGAAGCAGCCCAAAGCTTGCACGTTACGCAATCGTCATTAAGCAAAACGATTCAACGCTTGGAGGAAAATCTAGGAGTCCCTTTATTCGATCGAGTCGGAAGGAAGCTGCGGCTCAATGCGTACGGAAACCGATTCCTTCAGCGTGCAGAAAGGGCTTTATTTGAATTGGAACAAGGCAAGCAGGAGCTTAGCGATTTATCGAGCCCGGAGCATGGCGCCTTGAAATTGGCGGTGACCGCCGCAAGTACGCTGCCCCATATCCTTCGCGAGTTCCGAAAAAAGCGGCCCAATCTCCAATACCATGTGCAAATGCTGACTACGCAGGAAATGGCAACGCTTCTGCATAGAGGAGAGGTTGATTTTTGCTTGTCATCCCCTCCTATAGCTGGAGATGACATTGAATGTGAAATCGTGTTCATGGACCCCATCCTCGTAGCGGTTCCAGTGGGGCATCGGCTGGCAGACCGAAGCAGCATATCCTTAACAGAGCTAAGGAATGAATCGTTCGTCGGTGTGAAAAAAGGTTATGGGACCCGCGATTTAGTGGACTCTGTATGCGAATCGGTTGGATTTGCCCCTCACTATGTGTATGAGGGCAATGAACCTGCAAGGCTAAGCGCACTGGTGGAAGCCGAGATTGGCATCGCCTTCATACCAAGCACGGCAAGGAATTCACGGGAAGCTATCAACTATGTCCAAGTAGAAAATCACGAATTGGTACGGGAGATCGCTTTATTGCGGCACAGGACTCGGTACCTTTCCCGGGCTGCGCTGGAATTCCGCGAGGTTGTTATCGAGTACTTTCGGGGGCTGTCCGAACAGCCGATTGAATCAGGTGATTGATCACGAATTCGCCGTTTTTAGAGGGGGATAACAAAATAAAAGCAAGCTTATTTATATTATAATAGTCTTATGGCCCATTACGAACCGGGACTATTAGGTTGGAAGCAAGGTGATATGAAGAAAAAAGGTTGAGACAGCCAAATTTTTCTGTGATATAATACTAAATACCTACAAATTGGAGCTGAAAATGACGATGAATAGGAATATAAGCCTCTATGAAGCACTTGGTGGAGATAGGTCTTTAAGGCTTATTGTAGAGTCGTTCTACCCAAAGGTACAGGCGCATCCTCTACTCGGTCCATTGTTTCCGGAAGATATTAATCCGGTGATGGAGAAGCAGCATATGTTTCTCACCCAGTTTTTTGGAGGGCCGACGTTATTCTCCGATGCTTTCGGGCATCCGATGATGCGTGCACGGCATATGCCATTCGAAATTACGCCTGCGCGTGCTGAAGCTTGGCTAGATTGCATGAACAGAGCGCTTCAGGAAGTAGGCATTGAAGACGAGCTAAGACAATTTGTTATCGAAAGACTATCAGGACCTGCCCATCATTTTGTAAACACACCAGAATAGGAGATGTGGTCTGTATGGAACCGCTATATGAAACGAAAGTACAATGCATTTGCTGTGAGACAAGTTTTATAACCTCGCGCGTGCGTCCTAGTTTTAAGAAAGCGGTGAAGTCAGACACAGACTTCTGCGGTTATTATAAAGCGGATATAAATCCCGATTATTATGTCGTTCGCGTATGCCCGACTTGCGGCTATGCATCGACAGAGAATGGCACAGAACGGCTGAGCGATAAACAGAAGCTGAGCTATTATGAAAATGTCGGCTCGCGCTGGGTTACTCGTGAGTTCAGCGGTGAGCGCTCGCTGCAGCAGGCTATGGCGACGTACAAGCTGGCGCTGTTGTCGGCCCAATCGGTGGGCGAATCCCCGCGTGTGATCGCTGGCATTTTGCATCACATTGCATGGTTGTACCGCTATGAGGGCAACCATGCCGAGGAGCAGCGTTTTCTGAGATTTGCGCTGCAAGCGTATGTGAAAGTTTTTGAAGGGGAAGGCGCGGAGCTCAATGGCGCTAAGCTGATGTATTTGATTGGCGAGCTGAACAGGCGCATCGGCGAACGCGCAGAGGCTGTACGCTGGTTCTCGCGCATCGTCAATGACAAGCGCATTATGGATGCCGCGATGATTCGGGCAAGCCGCGAGCAATGGCAGCTCATTCGCGAGGAACAGGAAGCGAGCAGAATGCTGGAGCAAGAGCCGCATGGCGAGCTGACATCTGCCTAATACGCTTCAAGCAAGCACGAAGCAGTCTGGAACGAATAAAGAAGCTTCCGCATTTCCGCTGTAAGCAGCGGTTGTGGAAGCTTCTTTTTTTTTGCTATGAGGCAAGCGGCTATTAATCCGAGGCTTCCTTTAGTTGAACGGGAGCAAGATGCTTTGGACAAGCGGCAGGCGCTCTCTTTTTCAATAAAGGCTTGGTAGGTCTGTCCGCGCTAAGTTAGCCGCCCAGCTTGCGCAAGCGCTCGGTTGCCAGCAAATAGTCGCCATCTACATCAATGATCGTTACTCGGTTGTGGCAGCAGGGAAAAACCAGCAGCTTTTTTTTGCCTTGCTGGATGAGCGGGATTTCCTTGGGACGAATCGGGATTAGCACATTGCTGGCCTGGCAAAACGGGCAATCATGTACATAGATGTCATTCATCATGATGTCGTAGGGCCAGGTGTTCTCAAACGGAATCATACAGGCTTGTCTCCTGAAGCTTCATCTTTTGACGGGGTCGCAGCGGCTGTGTTGGCTTCAGCTTCGGCTTTGGCGAGCTCGCCGAGCTTTTGCAGCAAAATATGTTTTGGCATATGCATTAAGTGCTCAATCGGGATGCCGAGCTGCTTGGACAGCTTGATTGCGGTATCCGCTGAAATTTGTAAAGGCTGGGACATGGTAGAAATCCTCCAATCTGTATATAATTAAGTTATACACCGCCTCCGAAGAATGCGCAAATGAAAAGCGAATCTTACGGGCGGTTTTTAATGAACTATAAGCATTTATAAGTTTCACTAATAGGCTTATATTTCATTGCGGAACGACAGCTTTGCCGCCGAAGGACCGCTTCAGCCGTTTACGCTTGGTTGATTTAGCCGTTAAGGAAGATTGGGCAAGGAGAGGAGATAGACGAATGTCAGTTGGTCATTATTCATTAACATGGAATTTGGACTCGATTTATGCAGGAGGAGCGGGCTCGGAGGCTTTTGCAGCGGAGCTGGCTGCGGTGCAGCAGGAACTGTCGGAGCTTGAAGGGCTGCTTGCAGCACCGCAGGAGGGAGCCGCTTATTTAAACAAGATAACGGAGCTTGTGCAGTCGGTTTTGCTGCGGATGCGCCAGTCGGATTCATTCGTCGCTTGTTTGACCGCGCAAAATATGAAGGATAAAGCTGCAACTGCCTTGAATGATCGCATCAAGACGCTGAATGCGGCCTTCCAAGGCGCATTGACGCGCTATGATAATGTGCTGCGCAGCGTTGATGATGCAAGCTGGACAGCGTGGGTCAGCGAGGGACCAGCGGCTGAGATTGCATTCAGCTTGACGGAGCGCCGCGAGCAAGCGAAGGAGAAGCTGTCTCCAGAGCTGGAGTCTTTAATCGAAGATATGGCGGTAGACGGCTATCATGGCTGGGGAGATTTGTACAATCTCGTCGTATCGCGGGCGAAATTCAATGATATCGGCGCGGATGGCGAGAAGCGCGAGCTGTCGGCAGGACAGATGTTCAATAAGCTGTCAGCGAGTGACCGTTCGGTTCGGCAGGCGGCTTTTGCCGAGTGGGAACGGGAATGGGGCGAGCAGGCTGATCTGTGTGCAGACGCCTTGAACCGGATTTCCGGCTTCCGCCTGAAATTGTATGGCAAGCGGGGCTGGCACTCAGCGCTCAAGGAGCCGCTGCAAATGAACCGGATGAGCGAGAAGACGATCGGGGCTATGTGGTCGGCAATCAACGAGGGCAAGCCGGAACTGGTTAAATATATGCAGCGCAAAGCGAAGCTGCTTGGTGTCGAGCAAATGGATTGGCACGATATGTACGCGTCCATCGGTACGGCAGAGAAGGTCGTCAGCTATGACGAGGGCGCGGCGCAAATTTTAGAGCAGTTTGCGAAGTTCAGCCCGGAGCTGGCCGCTTTTTCAGAAAAAGCATTTGTAGACCAATGGATCGAGGTCGAGGATCGTCCGGGCAAGCGTCCTGGCGGCTTCTGTACTTCATTGCCGAAAAGCAAAGAGACAAGAATTTTTATGACGTATTCGGGTACCGCATCGAATGTGTCGACACTTGCGCATGAGCTGGGACATGCTTACCATCAGCATGTGATGAATGATTTGCCAGCCTATTCGCAGGAATATGCGATGAATGTGGCCGAAACAGCCTCGACGTTCGCAGAGCTGATCGTATCGGATTCTGCGCTTAAGGCAGCAACGGACAAAGATGAGAAAATCGCTCTGCTGGAAGAAAAATTGAGCAGCGCGGTATCCTTTTTCATGGATATCCATGCGCGGTTTTTGTTCGAGACGCGTTTCTATGAGCGTCGTGCCGAAGGCATGCTGACCGTAGAGGAGCTCAACAAGCTGATGGAGGAAGCACAGCGTGAAGCGTTCTGCGGCGCATTCGGACAGGTGCATCCGCTGTTCTGGGCCTCGAAGCTGCATTTCTACTTCACAGATGTGCCTTTCTACAACTTCCCGTATACGTTCGGCTACTTGTTCAGCGCGGGCATTTACGCACGGGCCGTGAAGGAAGGGGCAGCTTTTGCCGACCGCTATGTGGCGCTGCTGCAAGATACCGGCCGCATGACGGTTGAGGATTTGGCCCAAAAGCATTTGGGCGTCAATTTGGAGGAGCCCGATTTCTGGCGGGAGGCGGTCGCGTTGACGACGGCCGATGTAAAGCTGTTTCTGGAGATGACAGAGGAATAATATAGATCGCTTATTATTGAAGAAAAAGAAGCCAGCAGAGCCGGGAAAAGCTTCCCGAGGCCTGCTGGCTTCTTAGGTTTAGGCTTAAATTTAGGCTTCCGCGCCAATGAGCTGCTTCAGGAGCTTTTGATCTGCTTCGTTGAAAGCTGATCCGAGGCTTGTCTCCGCAGGGCGCATAATGCTCGTTTGGTATTTTTTGCTGGCTTGGATCAGATGCTGGGCTTCATGAATGTCCAAGGCTATTGAGGCGGGGGACCCTGCTAGCAGAACGATTCTCGAACCAAGCCGTAAAGCTTCATCGCAGTCATGGGTGACGAGGAGCACGGTGGGTTTGTCCTTCTCCCAAAGCTTGAGCAGAAGCTGCTGCATGTTTAGCCTTGCGGCCGGATCAAGACTTTGAAACGGCTCATCCATCAGCAGCAAATCAGGACTGGCGGCGAATGCCCGCACGAGCGAAACACGCTGCCGCATGCCGCCACTGAGCTGGTGGGGGTAGTGATGGATGGCAGCCGCAAGTCCTGCTTCGCGAAGCAGCTCCATGACCTTATCGCGCGTGCAGCTGTTTTTAGCAGGCTTGGCGCTGTTTGGAGCTAGCACCCAAAGTACATTTTCGAGCACCGTTTTGCCGGGCAGCAAACGCGGCTCCTGGAACACGCAGCTAATGCGGTGCTTGTTAATGCTGCTATTGCTAATACTGCTGCTATCGCGAATCACCTGGCCTTGCTCGGGCTTCTCCAAGCCTGCTGCACAGCGAAGTAGCGATGTTTTGCCAATGCCGGAGGCGCCCATCAGGCAGGTGATTTTTCCCTCGCCCAATGGCAGGGAAAAATCTTGGAAAACGGTTTTGCCGCCAAAGGTCAGCTTGATGTTGTCGAATTGCATCAGCGTTTCTCCTTCTAGATCCTATTAATCGGCAGCTGCCGGTTCTTTGCGATGGAGCAGCTTTCGTGCGATCTGCTCCATTGAAAGGCCGAGCAGGGCAATGACGAGCGTCCATGCCATAACGTCCGGCATTTCCAAATAAATTCGCGCCGTATTCATCGACGCGCCGATCCCTGTATGACCGCTAATAAGCTCCGCCATGACGACGGTTTTCCAGCCCATACCGAGGTTGACCATAACAGCGGCCGACCAGAAGGGCTTCAATGCGGGCATATAAATGCCAGCAATTCGTTTGCCTGTGCCTACTTGGTACACAGCGGCCATTTCCAGCAGCTCGCGCGGAGCCTGCCTGACCCCTTCGACCGTATTGAAAAAGAAAACAGGAACAAGCGCAATCGTGACGATTAGCACCTGTGCCCCGCCATTCGTGCCCAGCCACATGATGGCTAACAGCATCCAAGACACAGGCGGTACCGCCTGAAGCAGTGAAATGGCGGGGCGAATATATGCCTGTACGCTGTCCCGCCATCCGGCAGCCACGCCTAGCCCGGCTCCAAGCAGGAAGGCGAGCGCGAAGCCTGCGGCAAAACGGGCGATGGTACGCTTGAGCGGCTCCCACAGCGCTCCTTCGGCAACGAGTGCTGCCAATGCTTGCAGCGTTTCGATGGGACCGGGCAAAATGACCGGCGGATACAAACGCGCCGCCCCCGCCCAAACGAGCAGCAGGAGCAATGCGGCGCTTATTGGCCGCAAGCCATTACGGCGCGTAGTAGAAGCCATCATCCGGCAGCTTGCCCCCGACCGACTCTGGCGCCATTTTCAGCAATATATCAAAGTAGCGATCCGTTTCTTGACGTGATTCCGCAGCTGTCTTGAAGGAAAGTGAAATTTTGCCCATGGCCTGCGTCAAAACAGCTTCCGGCATGCCGAAGGCTTCGGCAGCCGAAGTTAAATTAGCACCTGGCTGAATGGCTTCCTCGAGCGCTGCTTGATACTGGCTTTGGAAGGCGGCAATGGCCTCTTTATTGGTTTTGGCCCATTCGCTATTCACGAATACGCCGGTTTGCGGCAAGCTTTCGCCAAATGCTTTGTGCCATTCCGCATCATAATCGACTACCTCGGACAGCTTGCCTTCCAGCTTCATGCGCAGTCCGCTAAGGACTGGCTCCGGCAGCACGGCATGCTTGATCGTACCCGCAGCAAGCTGCTGCATCATATCCGGAATCGTCGAATAGGCGAGCTCAATATCCGAAGCAAGGGCTGCTTCGCTAATCAAATATTTTGTTAAGGTGTCGGGAGGGCCGCCTTGGCCGGGAATATAGACGGTTTCGCCTGCGAGATCGGCGAGCGTTTGTTTTTCCGTATCCGTCGATATGAGGTACATGGAGCCCCATGTATTGACTTGAATGAGCTGAACCGGCAAGCCTTTGGCATAAAGATTGCTGCCCACATTAAGCGGAGCTGCAATAAAAGCGGCATCGCCATTTTGGACGCGGGCGAGCAGCTGCTCAATCGTATCCCATGTTTCTATTTTAAGCGCAATCGTATCCGCAGGCTTGTCCGCTGCAAGAAGTGCTGGAATGAGCGAAGGCGCCTTTGGCGTTAGAAAGGTGACAGCCTGTGCTTCCTGTGCTGGTGCTGCTGTTGCCTGCTGCTGTGCAGAGGTTTCTGTCGATGTTTCCGCTGACGCCGTTGCATTCGAAGCAGGGCTTGAAGCCTGGGGCTCCTTCTCGCTGCTGGAACAGCCGGCAATAATCATGGATACAGCAAGTGTGCCTGCCATTAGCAGTCTGCTGATCTGGTGACGAAATGTACCCATTCGTTTGTCCAACTCCTTAAGTGTTTGTGTGGATTTGTTAAGAATCATTCTCAATTATAGAGGGTGGAGGAGAATGCACCATCCCATAAATGTGGGATTCACATGCTCCTAAGGGGCAAGGGGCGTCATATAGGGGTCATTTTTCACTAAAAGGGGATTTATGAGCATTATATCGTTCTCTTTCATCCGCTATCAGAAACACTAATAGGAATATGACGTCTTATATATTGTGCATCATATTTATATGTGTTATATTAATTGCGGATAATGACCATTCAATATGATGCCTATCTTATAGATAGATATGGTCGAGAGGGGGAGAAAACGTTATACAGCTATCATCCAGGCAGTTAGAGCTTATTGAGCTGGTAAAGAAGCATGCGCCTGTTACCGGAGAGCAACTTGCAGATTATATAGGCGTGAGCCGCCCTACTCTGCGCTCGGATTTTTCGCTGCTCGTGATGCTGGGGCTTCTTGATGCCAAGCCGAAAGTCGGTTATTTCCTAGGCAATGCCTACCGCGGCGTGGATAATTCGGAAACGAGGCAGCGTTTTGATCATATGAAGGTTGCCGAAATACAAGGAGTACCAGTGAACATACCGGATACGCTTTCCGTTCATGATGCTGTCATTACTCTGTTTACCGAAAATGCGGATACGCTGCTGATTGTTAATGAAGAGAAAAAATTTGTCGGCATCGTAACGCCCAAGGATTTGCTAAAAATTACGCTAGGCAATGCGGGAGCTGCATCCATCCCTGTAAGCATGGTTATGACGCGTTTTCCGAATATCGTGACGCTTTCCAGCGATGATTCGGTGGCGGATGCGATTCGCAAAATGATTTTACATCAAGTGGACTGTTTGCCGGTTATTACGTCGGTGGACGAGTCCGGTCAAGGTCCCGAGGTTACCGGTTGGGTGTCCAAATCCAATATTATTCGTCTGATGTCGGACATCGCAGCAGCAGAGGAACTGGGGGAACAAGGTTTATGACAGAAGAAATCATATACGTGTGCTCCGATGCGGTGGGCGAGACAGCAGAGGCTGTGGCGAAAGCTACACTGCGGCAGTTTTCTTCGGAGCATGTCAAAATTAAACGTTATGGCCATATGAAGACGGAGGATGAGGTTATTCAGGTTGTTGCTGAAGCAGCCCGCACCGGCGGCTTTATCAGCTATACCCTCGTACAGCCGGAGCTGCGCGAGCTCATGAAGGAAGAAGCTTTACGCTGGGGTGTACGCGCAGTCGATGTGATGGGACCGATGATGCAAGCCTACGTGGATACCTTTGGCAGCTTTCCGAAGCGCAAGCCAGGCTTGCTCCATTCAATGGATGATGAATATTATCGCCGTATGGAAGCGATTGAGTTTGCAGTCAAATACGATGACGGCAAAGATGCAAGAGGATTTATGCAGGCCCAAGTGGTGCTGATCGGGGCATCGCGGACGTCGAAGACGCCGCTTAGCGTATTCTTGTCCCACAAAGGCATTAAGGCTGCGAATTTGCCGCTGATGCCGGAGGTGAAGCCGCCTGCTGAATTGTATCCGCTGCCAGGCCGCCTTATTGTTGGCTTGACGATGCAGCCAGAGCAGCTGCTGCACATTCGCTCCGAGCGTCTGAAGACGCTGGGCTTGCCGGGTTCGGCCCAATACGCTTCCATGGAACGCATCATGGAGGAGCTTAATCATGCGTCACGCGTCATGGAGGAGCTTGGCTGTCCTGTCATCGATGTCACGAGCCGGGCTATTGAGGAAACTGCTGGCATTATTATAGAAATGATGAACAGCTAGAAGCTTGGTGAAAAAGGCGTAGCGGAATGAAAAGAATGAGCTGGAGAAGCGTTAGCGTTCGTTTTTACCCTTGAAATTTTACCCATTGTAGGCTATTCACAAAAATTCAAGGGTAATGGCGATCAGAAGCCATTCTTTTCATGCAGCGCAGCCTTTTTCCACCACACATCCAGGGTTGCTGATTGAAGAGGTATAGATGACGAAAAGTTGGCAATACGAAGGAGAGGGAGATTACAGATGCTGGAACGCGAATTATCTTTGGAGCTTATACGAGTAACGGAGCTTGCCGCACTTGCGGCTTCTCCATGGATGGGACGCGGTGACAAGCATAGCGCAGACGGCGCGGCAACGGAAGCGATGCGCAGCATGTTCGACACCGTATCGATCCGTGGAACCGTTGTAATCGGCGAAGGTGAAATGGATGAGGCACCGATGCTGTATATCGGAGAGCAGGTCGGCAGCATGAACGGTCCTGAGGTTGACGTGGCAGTAGACCCGCTGGAGGGAACTGAAATCGTTGCCAAAGGATTGAATAACGCGATGGCTGTCCTTGCTGTAGCGCCGAAGGGCCAGTTGCTGCATGCGCCTGACATGTATATGGAGAAGCTAGCAGTTGGTCCTGCACTTGCCGGGAAGCTGTCGCTGCGCGATCCCATAGTGACAACGCTTGAAAAAGCGGCCCTCGCCCTTGATAAGCCAGTATCTGACCTCACCGTCATGATTCTCGACAGAGAGCGTCATGCAGATACCATTCAAGAGCTGCGCAAAGCAGGCGTGCGAATCAAGTTTCTGTCAGATGGAGACGTAGCAGGCGCGATGGCACCGTCCTTTCCTGAAGCGGGTATTGATTTGTATGTAGGCTCTGGCGGCGCGCCTGAAGGTGTGCTGGCAGCTGCCGCACTCAAATGTCTGGGCGGAGAAATTCAAGGCCGTCTCATGCCGGAAAATGAAGAGCAGTATGAGCGCTGCATTTCTATGGGGCTGTCTGATCCTCGCAAAATTTTGTATATCAACGATATGGTCGGCACGGATGATGTGATTTTCGCTGCTACTGGCGTTACGCCAGGCGAATTTATGGGCGGAGTTCGTTATTTGCCCGATCAGCGGGCGGAAACACATTCCATCGTCATGCGAGCCAAAACACGTACAATCCGTTACGTGAAGTCGCTTCATTACTTACCGAACAAACCACTTTTGCGATAGGGTGCTTTTATGGAAATGGAATTTTTCACTAAGAACGATAGGTTTGCCTTTGATGTTCGCAGAAGCATTTTGCTTAGTGCTTATATGGAGCAGTGGGGCATGCCCGAATATCGGGTAATGATGTCCAAGATGGAGAGCGGCGTCTATATTGAAATGTACCTTTTTCCTGATAGGGGAGGGGTTTCAAGATTTGTGACAATAGGCTTGTCCAATACGGTTTACAAGTCCGGGCAGCCCGCAGCCTGTGAATGGATGATGGCACTTCCATCGGATTTGGGCGGAGAGAAGGCCGAACGGATTTTTAATTATTTTGCCGATTTAATCGCTCATCATATCGAAAGCGCCACCGACTTGTCCGTACCTCTCGTTATGGGCTCAAGTGCTCTAGCGCCGGAGAACTGGCATGCGAAAGCATTGTTGCTTGATGAGCTGCGCGGTGAAAGCGATAGCTTGGAGGAGCTGCAGGTCGGCAGCGAAGTTTTTCCACTCTTATGGGCCGTCCCGATTACCGAAAAAGAAGCAGCGATCATTTTGGAAAAAGGAATTGAGGATTTCGACGAAATCTTTGAAAAGTCAGATTATTCTATAATTGATCCTTGCCGTCCGTAATCTAGCATTAGATCAGACAGGAAATGAAATGGATAATAACAGTTTAGAATAGAAGAGAGGAAGTTAGCGTATGAGTCGTACTTTTGTAATGGTGAAACCAGATGGGGTTAAACGCGGCCTAATTGGCCATATCGTAGCAAAGTTTGAGGGAAAAGGGTTTGAGATTGTGCAGGCCAAGCTGATGAATGTAGATGTTGCCCTTGCCAAGCAGCATTATGTGGAGCACGTCGAAAAGCCATTTTTCGGCGAATTGGTAGATTTCATTACTTCCGGCAAAGTGTTTGCGATGATTTTGGAAGGACCGGATGCGGTGCAAAATGCAAGAAACATCATTGGCAAAACCAATCCGAAGGAAGCCCAGCCCGGAACGATTCGCGGCGATTACGCGTTAACCGTAGAAAGCAACATCATACATGGCTCTGACTCAGATGAAAGCGCTGCTCGCGAAATCAGGTTATTTTTTCAACAATAGAGATCGGCAATAAGGAGGGTGAAGCATGAAGTTTTTTCTTGATACAGCAAATGTAGAAGAAATTAAACGGATTACGAAGCTGGGCTTGGTGGATGGCGTCACGACGAATCCTTCGCTTATTGCCAAAGAAGGCCGCGATCATCAGGAAGTTATTCAGGAAATTGCCAGCCTCGTAAGCGGACCGGTCAGCGCCGAAGTGATTGGCACGAAAGCGGATGAAATGCTGGAGGAAGCTTTTCAAATTGCCGAATGGGCGCCTAACGTTGTAATTAAGCTGCCCATGACGGAGGATGGCTTGTATGCCACGAATGCGCTGGCGGCCAAAGGCATCAAGACGAATGTGACGCTCATTTTCTCGGCGGCTCAAGGCTTGATGGCGGCCAAAGCAGGCGCTACCTACATTAGCCCGTTCGTCGGCCGCTTGGACGATATCGGCGTGGATGGCCTGAACCTGATTTCGGATCTAAACACGATTATTAAAAATTACAGCTTGCCTGCAGAAATCATCGTAGCGAGCATTCGCAACATTGGGCATTTGGAGCGCGCCGCTGCGCTTGGCGCTCATATTGCGACGATTCCAGGCTCGCTGCTGCCTTCGCTGTGGAAGCATCCGCTGACGGATATCGGCATTGAGAAGTTTCTCGCCGACTATCGAAGCTCGCAAGCGAAATAAGCTGCTCGCTGTCCTAGTATTAGCGCAAGCCGCCGGTCATGGTTCATGGCCTGGCGGCTTTTCTTTTGCCGCTAACCCGCTCCCTAATGTATGATAGAAGCAGATGGACGAACCTACGCTTGAAAGCCTAAGCGAATAGGGAAAAAGGAGAAAACAAGGAGGCAATTGGAGATGGAGATCAGAGCACTGGAAGCTAAACATTTTGAGGAAAGATTGAAGCTGTCCGAGTATGCCTTTCAATTTAAGCTTTCACCAAGCCAGCGGGAGCAGGACGAGCAAAAATTCCGCCCGGAGCAGGAGCTTGGCGCATTTGATGAGCAAGGGCAGCTGCTTTCGGCGCTTACTTTGCTGCCGCTCGAAATATGGGTGCAAGGCAAGCCGTTCGCTATGGGCGGGCTCGCGGGAGTGGCGACATGGCCAGAGGCGAGAAGGCTTGGCTGTGTAAGCGATTTGCTGAAGCGCTCGCTTGAGTTAATGAAGGGCGCGGGGCAGACGGTAAGCATGCTGCATCCGTTTGCGTTTGCCTTCTATCGGAAATTCGGCTGGGAGATGACGGTGGAACGCAAGGCGTATACGATTGCAGCGGGCCAGCTTCCTCTGCGTAAAGCGACAAGCGGACGAATGCAGCGGCTGGCAGAGGTGGATAGTGCGCTGCTGGATCAGGTGTACGCCAAGTTTGTATCGCGGTATACAGGGACGCTTGTTAGAACATCCGAGTGGTGGGCTCAACGGATACTCAACAAGCCGGGCCATACAGCCGTATATTATAATGCGGACGATGAGGTGGCAGGATATGTGAGCTATCAAATCGAAAACCGTAAAATGACGATTCACGAGCTGGCTGTACCAACAGAGGAAGCTCGCACTGCGATATGGACCTTCATTAGCAATCATGACTCCATGCTGGATGAAGTTACTGTGACGGTGGCGAGCGATGATCCACTGCCATTTCTGCTGCCGGACCCGAGAATCAAGCAGGAGCTGCAGTCTTATTTTATGACGCGGATTGTGGATGCGGAAGCTTTCGTGAGCGAGTATCCCTTCGCTTCCGGCGAGCAGGAAGAAGCATTGGAGCTTGACCTTACAGATGCGCACGCCGAATGGAACAACGGACAATTCCGGTTAACATTTGATGCAGCCGGGTCGGCACGTTTGACGAGAACTGGCGAAGAACAGCCGGGCAGCAAGCAAGCGCAGGCTGTTCCGCAGCTAGCCTTAGATATCCAGACCCTGTCAGCGCTGCTGCTTGGTGGCCGTAAAGCCTCCTGGCTTGCAGAAGCGGGACGGATAACGGGCGATACGGAAGCTGCTGCGCTGCTCGAACGCCGGATACCACAGCACAAGACGTTTTTGATGGACTTTTTTTAAGAGGAGTACCGCAGCATTTACCATAGTTAGTTAGGACGGCAAACAGGGCATGGGACGATATTCGTTCCCATGCCCTGTTTTTTGACGTGGATAATTATAAGCCTTCATTAATAAATAGGAGACGTGGCGATCAGATTAGGGATCAATATACAGGTGTGGTTAACGCTGCTTCAACACGATTATTCCCATCTACCACTTTTGGCCAAAGCCATTAGTCTCAGGACCTTCTATCTACTTTTATATACATATTGTATCGAATTTTGTCTGCAAATCTACCTCGTTATATTTTAAGCTTTTCCTCATCTTCCCTTCAGGAATAAATGTATAAATTCCGCATATAAGTTAGTTTAATTTATGAAAAAGGCCCATTTTCCCTAGAGAATACGGAGTTTTTTAGTGAAAACGCTCTCTTTGTTCGGATTGCGCTTTCAGTTACGTTTTGACGCAATTTTATGAAAATATGTGAAAAAGCTATTGACATGATACGTATTGTATCGTAAAGTTAGGGTTGTAAAAATACATAATGTATCATGCATCGGACGTTAGACGTTGTAGAAATATAGAGAAAGGGTGGATGAGTGACGTCAGTATGTCAGCTAATGAGATGGCTCGACTCTAAGAGACAAGTTTCAGCTTTTTCGAAATAGACAAAGAAATTCGGATAGCCTGTGGAGGGATAAAAGTGGAGTTGAAACAATATATGAAAATCATCCGAAAAAAAATAGGGCTGGTTGCGGTCATTGTTCTTATCGCCTGTGCAGCAGCAGCGGTAAAAAGCTTCTTTTTTACGACCCCTATCTATCAAGCCCATGCCAGGCTGCTCGTCAATCAAACCGCCCTGCCTGACGGCCAATTCTCCCCAAGTGTAGGAACGCTGCAAACGAATATTATGATGATCAACTCGTACAAGGTCATCATAAAATCAGAGACGATACTCAGTCAGGTAACGCAGCGCTATCCCGAGCTGAACATTACACCTGCACAGCTGGCTGGGCGAATATCCGTCTCCTCGGCTGAAAATTCGCAGGTCATGGATTTGCTGATTCGCGATCAATCGTATGTACGGGCCGCGCAAATGGTCAATGCGGTATCCACTGTGTTCAAGGAACAAATTCCCCTCATTATGAAGGTCGACAACGTTACAGTTCTGGATAAGGCGAATGAAGCGGCCGCTGCGTATCCCATTAACAACAATCCCATTTTCGTCATTCTGGTTAGCTTTGTAGCAGCGCTTATGCTGGCGATTGGACTTGTGTTTCTGATTGAGTATTTGGATGACACGTTTAAGATGGAGTCCGAGGTTGAAGCGGTGCTGGGTATTCCGGTCATTGCCTCTGTACCGAAGATGACGAAGGAAGATGTCCGTCCTTCCCGCAAACGTGTATTGAATAACCAAGGGGTAGGTGAAGGGCAGCATGCGACGATTAACCAGTGAGACGAATTTAGTAGCGTTAACGAATCCCAATTCTCCCATTTCGGAAGTTTACCGAACGCTTCGCACCAACATCCAATATGCCGAAATCGACACGCCCAAGCAAATTTTAATGATTGCCTCCTCTCAGCCGGATGAAGGAAAGACGACGACGATTACCAATCTGGCGGTCACGATTGCCCAAGAGGAACGCAAGGTGCTGTTGGTTGATGCCGATATGCGCAAGCCGTCCCTGCATCAGGTGTTCGACAAGCCGAATCGCATCGGCCTCAGCAGTGCCATTTCCAATCAATTTTCGTGGCAGGAGGCGGTCATGGATACGATGGTCGAGCATTTATCGGTCATTACATCCGGCCCGATTCCTCCGAATCCTTCCGAGATGCTTGGCTCAAATAGGATGAAAGCACTCGTGCAGGAGTGGAAAGAGCATTATGACGTGATTTTATTCGATACTCCGCCGGTGCTCGCTGTAACCGATGCCCTTATCGTAAGCGCGTTTTGCGATGGCGTCGTGCTGGTTGTGCTGGCAGGCAAGGTGAAGAAGGAAATGGTCAAAAAGATGAAGGCGAATCTTGATCGCGTTCAGGCGCAAATTGTCGGAGTCGTCATGAATAAAATCAATCCGAAGGACAGCGAGGATATTCAGCTGCAATATTATGAAACAGCAAAATCTTAAGCTGCAAGCCATAGCTTGTTTTTCAAAAAGGTAAACGAATGAGGGAGCCCCCGGCTCAGGTCATGCCTATAACACCTTTATCAGGGTAGGTACTCGGTCACGCTGTGGGTCAAGCGACCTTAGACATGATTGTCGAGGGTGTGATGTGAGGAAGGGTTAAATGCCCTGTTAAAAATAATAGTTATTGCCTTTTGTTATATAGCAGTCAGGTGAAACGGGAGCATCACTGCGTAAAAGGTTTGGCTTACGATCGCTATTGCTCTTGAATGTTCTTGAAATTACTGCTTCAGCGGTAGAAATTCAAGAGCAAAAGCGAACGCTGTAGCTTCTCCAGCTCAAACCTTTTACTCCGCTTGCCCTCTTCACCTGCCTTCTAAAATAAGAGGCAATAACTAGCATTTTTAACTTCTAAGAATGGCATTCATAGATAAAGAATAAATAGGGATAGGGTGATGGAAGATGAAGAAGGTCAAAAAAGCAATCATACCTGCAGCAGGGCTCGGAACACGTTTCCTGCCAGCAACGAAAGCTATGCCGAAGGAAATGCTGCCAATTGTGGATAAGCCAACGATCCAGTACATCGTCGAAGAGGCGGTGGCGTCAGGCATTGAAGACATCATTATTGTAACGGGCAAGGGCAAGCGGGCGATTGAAGACCATTTTGACCATGCGTTCGAACTGGAGAACAACTTGTTCAGCAAAGGCAAGTTCGACCTATTGGATGAAGTCAGGCGCTCCTCCAATGTTGACATTCATTATATCCGGCAGAAGGAAGCAAAGGGGCTTGGCCACGCCGTATGGTGTGCACGCAATTTTATCGGCAATGAGCCGTTTGCGGTGCTGCTCGGAGATGACATCGTCCAAGCGGAAGTGCCTTGCGTGAAGCAGCTCATCGAGCAATATGAAAAAACGCAAAAATCAGTAATTGGCGTCCAGACGGTGGCCGATGATCAGACGGATCGTTACGGCATCGTAGACATTTTAGAAAAATTTGACCGCCTCTATGAGGTGAACCATTTTGTGGAAAAGCCGGCGAGAGGCCAGGCGCCATCGAACTTGGCTATTATGGGGCGATACATATTAACCCCTGAAATATTTGGCTTTCTGGAAAAGCAGGAAGAGGGCGTCAGCGGCGAGATCCAGCTTACAGACGCGATTCAGAAGCTCAATGAGCATCAGGGCGTTTATGCTTATGATTTCGAAGGCATTCGGTACGATGTCGGCGAAAAGCTCGGTTTTATTAAAACGACACTTGATTTCGCCTTGCAAAATCAAGAGCTTCGCGGCCAGCTGCTATCCGTTCTGGAGGACATTTTGGTCAGAGAGCAGCTGATTAAAGCAAACTAGCGCCGCACGCTTGCTATTTTTCCAAGTATTGAAATCGTTATTCTACTATTTAATCGAGGTGATTGCGAATGCCCCCATCCCCGCAGCGCAATGATGCCAGGGCCGTATTGGAAGGCGGTTTTAATGCAAGCTATGAAAAAAGAAAGTCGCTACGCCTCTATTTAATGGCAAAGCGGGCAGTGGATATTATCGGGGCAGCTACAGGCATTATGATATTATCGCCGATTCTGATTCTCGTGGCTGTTCTCATCAAGCTGGAGGACCCGCGCGGCAAAATCTTCTTTTACCAGACGAGGGTTGGACGTAATGAACGCACGTTTAAGATGTATAAATTCCGCTCCATGGTGTCCAATGCCGAAGAGATGCTGGAGGACTTGCTTAGCCAAAATGAAGTAGAAGGCGCGATGTTCAAAATGAAGGAAGACCCGCGCATTACGAAGATTGGCCGTTTTATACGAAAAACGAGCATTGATGAGCTGCCGCAGTTTTGGAACGTGCTGCGCGGAGATATGTCGCTTGTCGGTCCTCGTCCGCCGCTGCCGCGGGAAGTCGAAAGCTACAGCAGCTATGACAAGCTGCGGCTGCGCGTTACGCCTGGCTGTACCGGTTTATGGCAGGTGAGCGGCCGAAATGAACTGAATTTTCATGAAATGGTGGAGCTTGACCTCCAATATATTAAGCAAAGAAGCATTATTTTTGATATTAAAATTATTTTGCTGACTGTTAAGGTGATGTTCGGCTCAAAGGATGCATATTAGGGGCGGGGCTATTAAACCCATATTGTGAAAAGGCTGCATGAAAAAGAAGCTTCGCTGCATGAAAAGCCTGGCTTCCGATCGCCATTGACCCTCAATTTCTTCAATTAAAACCGCATCTGCGGTGGAAATTTCGGGTCAAAAACGAACGCTAACGCTTCTCCAGTCCAGGCTTTTCATTCCGCTTCGTCTTTTTCAACCTCCATTTCAAGAATACAAGGTCTAAAAGCACAGCCCGCTAAAAGGGAGAGGAATAAAGGGATGGAACTAGGAGCTAAAATTTATGTGGCTGGACATCGCGGGCTTGTGGGCTCGGCTATTGTCAGAGCCCTTCACGAGCAAGGCTATCAAAATCTGGTCTGCCGCACTAGCGCGGAGCTGGATTTGCGCAAAAAGGATGAGGTGCTCGCTTTTTTTGAGCAAGAAGCCTTCGACTATGTGTTTCTCGCTGCGGCTAAAGTGGGCGGCATCGTGGCAAACAACGATTACCCAGCCGATTTTATTCGCGATAATTTGCTCATTCAAACGAATGTGATTGATGCCGCTTATCAAACGCGCGTTGGCAAGCTGCTGTTTCTAGGATCTACCTGCATATATCCAAAATTTGCTCCGCAGCCGCTGAAAGAGGAATATTTGCTGACAGGCGAGCTGGAGCCAACGAATGCGCCTTATGCGATTGCCAAAATCGCCGGCATCCAAATGTGCCAATCGTATAACCGGCAATACGGTACAACCTACATTTCAGCTATGCCAACGAACCTCTACGGGCCCAACGACAACTTCGATCTAAAAACTTCGCATGTGCTGCCCGCCCTTATTCGTAAATTTCATGAAGCTAAGCAATCCGGCCAGCCATCGGTGGAAGTATGGGGCTCCGGCAATCCGAAACGCGAGTTTCTTCACTCCGATGATTTGGCGGATGCCTGCATCTACTTAATGCGCCATTATGAAGGCAATGACATCGTCAATATTGGCGTAGGAGAAGATATTTCAATTAAAGAGCTCGCCGAGCTGATCGGTTCTATCGTGGGATATGAAGGCGAAATTACATTCAATACTACCGTTGCTGACGGAACGCCGCGCAAGCTGGTCGATGTATCCAAGCTGAACAGGCTCGGCTGGAAATCCAGCATTACACTGGAAGAAGGTCTGCGATCGGTATATGCCGCGTATCAGAAGGAAGCTCTAGTAAACCACTAATGCAGTAAAAAGTTTCATGAAAAAAAGCGCAGCGAAATGAAAGGATGGAGCTGGAGAAGCGTCAGCGTTCGTTTTTACCCTTGAAATTCCCCCTTTAGGGATCATTTGAAGAAATTCAAGGGTAATGACGATCGTAAGCCCATCCTTTCATGCAGCGCAGCTTCTTTTTCATCACGCTATCAAACCTGCATTTATACAATAATCCCTTTGGAGGAATGAAAATGAAGAGAGCGCTAGTAACTGGTGTAACCGGGCAGGACGGATCATATTTGGCAGAATTTTTGCTGGAAAAAGGCTACAAGGTGTATGGCATGAGAAGAAGAACAAGCACGCCAAACTATGAAAATGTCGCACATATTAAAAATCAGATCGAATGGATTTCCGGCGATTTGACGGATCTTGCTTCTTTGATCGAAGCGGTACGCATTTCCGATCCGGATGAGGTATATAACTTGGCGGCTCAATCGTTCGTAGCCGCTTCTTGGCCACAGCCGCTCGCTACCGCGCAGCTGACGGCGCTTGCGGTTACCAATATGCTGGAAGCCGTGCGCATCGTTAAGCCGGAAGCGCGTTTCTATCAAGCATCCAGCAGCGAAATGTATGGCAAGGTGCAAGAGACGCCGCAAAAGGAAACGACTCCTTTTTATCCGCGCAGTCCCTATGGCGTTGCCAAAGTATATGGCCACTGGATTACGGTCAATTACCGCGAAAGCTTTAATATGTTCGCCTGCTCGGGCATTTTGTTCAACCATGAATCGCCTCGGCGCGGCCTGGAGTTCGTAACGCGCAAAGTAACGGACGCCGTAGCCCGCATTAAGCTCGGTGTGCAAAATGAGCTGCGCATGGGCAATTTGGATGCGCTGCGCGATTGGGGCTACGCAGGAGATTATATTAAAGCAATGTGGCTGATGCTCCAGCAGGATGAAGCGGATGATTTCGTTATTTCGACGGGGGAAATGCACACGGTTCGCGAGCTGCTGGAGGTTGCGTTTTCCTATGTGGGGCTTGATTACAGCAAATATGTCGTCATTGATCCTGAATTTGTACGTCCGGCAGAAGTCGATCTGCTGCTGGGTGATTGCACAAAAGCGAAAGAGCAGCTTGGCTGGGAGCTGGAGGTTGGTTTTCAGCAGTTGATTCATATGATGGTAGATGAGGATTTGAAACGGGTTCGTGCAGAAACAGCCTATAACAACAGCTTGATTGGCGCAGCAGGAGCAGGCGTTTAATAAAAAGCAGAACAGGGCGGCAGAGCAAATCTGCCGCTCTTTATTTTTGAAGAAAGCTGGAGTGAGTGATGATTAAAATTAAACCGGTAATCGAGCATGAAGGCATTTGCCGGCATTGCGGCGTTGTTCTTGCCAACGAACGAGTGCTGTGGCAGGGCATTCATGTATGCGTGGAAGCGTGCTGCCCTGCCTGCGGCGGCGAATATGTGGAGGATTTGAAAGTGGGTCATGCGACGACTTATCCTTATTTAATTGACCGGGCGTCGTACACGCTCAGTGGCCATGAGGAATCCAAAGGCTGGCTCGGCAATCCGCTGCTTCATAGCCTCCAGCATCCAGCTGCTGATGAACAGGCCAGGCTTGAGGTAGAGATTAGAGAGGCTTGCCGTGATGTGGTCATCATTAACTGCATCGACTTTCTCTACGGTCATTCCCTGCTCAAGCTGTTGAACGCTGAACGTGAACGTATCGAAAATCCGGACATTGGCATCATCGTCCTCGTGCAGTCGTTTATGAAATGGATGGTACCGGATTATGCAGCTGAGGTGTGGACGGTCAATGTGCCGCTCTCCAAGGCGCAGCAGTTTTATCCACAGCTGGATGAGCAAATTTCAGCGCAATGCGAGCGTTTTGAGCAGGTTTTCGTCAGCAGAGCGTATTCGCATCCGAGCCGGTTCAATATTGAGCATTTTACGAAAATGCGTCCGTTTCAGATGGAGGAGCCCCAGCCTGGGCCGACGCGAATTACTTTTATTTGGCGTGAGGACCGGGTATGGCTCGATAATCCTTATGTCATTAAAGCGGCGAAGCGCTATAAGCTGCTGCGCATGCTGCTTAAGCCGATTATTTGGTCGCAGCGCAACAAGATCGTCAAGCTTTTCAGCAAAATTAGAAAGCAGGAGAAGGACGTCAAGTTCAGCGTAGTCGGCCTTGGACGCTCCTTCGCTTTTCCGGATTGGATTGATGATTGCCGTGTAAGCAAATTCAATCTGGAAGCGGAGCTGAAGGCTTGCGAGATTTATGCATCCAGCGCGGTCATTGTCGGGGTGCACGGTTCCAATATGCTGCTGCCCTCCGCGCTTGGCGGCATGGTTGTTAATTTAATGCCGGCGGACAAATGGGGCAATTTCGCCCAGGATATTTTGTTCACGGAAGAGAATAATCGCATTTCGGCGTATATGTACCGTTTTCTGCCTTTGGAAACGAAAATTAAGGTGCTGGGCAAAATCATTTCCAGCCAAATATCCGGCTTTACACATTATCACGATCAAATGAAGGAAGACATTATGATGAGTAGGAATGGGTAGGCTTATGGGCAAAATAAAGCAAATCTTGCAAGCGAAGGACCATCCGTTCTGGGTCATTATCCAGCAGTTTGTGACGAAGGTGCTGACGGGCGTCAAGTTTCTCATTATTGCCCGCATGCTCGGTCCGGCTGAGATGGGTTTGGTCAGCATTGCGCTCGTGAGCCTTTCGATTATTGAGCTGCTCACGCAGCTTGGCGTCATGGAAGGGATCATTCAGAGGAAAGAAGACTTGAACCATCAGCAGAAAAATGCGCTTTGGACGATGATGCTGGCAAGAGGCGTAGGCATCAGCCTCGTACTGCTCATAACCGCGCCTTATATTGCGCAGTTGTTCGGCGAGGGGCGTGCGACGTCCTTGCTGCTGCTGGCAGCGGGCGTTCCGCTCGCAACCAATGCAGTCAGCATTAAATGGTATGAGCGAATGCGCCATAAGGATTTTCGCTCGACGGGCATTTTGCAGCTGATTACGATTATGCTGGATTTAAGCTTATCCGTCATGCTCGTCGTTGTGCTGAATTCGCCAATTGGCGTCATCGCCGGCCAGCTTATCGCCCAGTTGTTCCGCTGTACGGCTTCCTTCGTCTGGTTCAAGGATATGCCGAAGCTGAGCCGCGATATGGGCAGCATCGCCGATATACGCAAATACGGCAAATGGATTTGGGCAAACAGCATTTCGACGCTTGTTCTCTACCAATTGGATAAGGTTATTGCCTCCCGCTTTCTGGGAACGACGATGCTCGGTCTATACCAGACGTCGCAGAAGCTCAGCCAAATGAGCATCAGCGATGCGTCTTATGCGCTAGGGCAATATTTTTTTCCGGTGCTTTCCAAGCTTAATCGGGAGGATCATAGCCAGCTAAAGGTGCAGTTTATGCAAATGCTGCTGCTTATCCTATCTTTTTCGGCTGTAACCTCTGCGTATTTTTATTTGAATGTAGAATGGCTCGTCGAGCTGCTGCTTGGTAAGGAGTGGCTGGATATCGCTCCGCTGCTGGGGCTTATGCTTGTAACGGCCAGTCTTGCAGGCGTCATGAATGTTGCCGTTGTTCTCCTTCGCGCAGTAGGCAAGCCGAGGATTGTTACCTTAACCTCATATGTACAGCTGGCCATTTATGTGCCGCTGGCGATTGTTGGCGTCGTTTATTTTCAAGTGTATGGACTAATTGCTGCGAGTTTGATTGGTACGCTGGTTACGACGCTGGTGCTGCTGGTTTATTCCTTTATGACGCTGAAAGCGGCGCCGCGCAAGCAAGATTTCAAAAAAACGATCTTTCCCATTGCTGTGCTGCTTGTATTTTATGCCCTGCATGTATGGGCAGGGGGAATGGGCCTATTAATTGCTTCAACGCTCATTTATGTTGCGCTTGTTATTACGATCGCCAAGAGTCTCAAAGGCGCTGAGCCGGAGAAAAAACAGCTTGCTTTAGGCGCTTAAGCTTCTACTTTTACTTCTTTTTCGGGTATCCATATTAACTCCAACAATAGAGGTGCGCTTATGCAAAACAGCCTGATTAAAAGCGCCGGCAGCTTCAATATCGCTATCTTCCTGATTGCTCTTCTGCCCGTCACCAACATTATTAAAGGCGGGTCGGGGACAGTCTCACCCGTTATGGATATTACGCTGTTAAGCTACATTGCGCTGTATATCATTTGTTTTTTCAAGGTCTTGTTCCACCATGCACCTATCCATTTTGTGAAAAGCGACTTTATTACGTTGTTCTGGAGCGCGGTAGTCCTTATAAGCGTGCTGTATTCGGAATACACCGTGTTTGCAATTGGCAAAATGTCGCGATTTATTTTGTTTAGTGTCGGGCTGATGCTCATTTCCCGAATTGTGATGCAGACGAAGGAAGATATCGACAAGCTGCTAGCGTATATTTTGTACAGCTGGTTTGGAGTTGAGTTGTATATCATCATTGACTTTGTGCTGTCGGGTGCGCCTCTCGGGCGTTATGCCTTCTTTAATGTGCATCCGCTGCCGATGGCGATGACGGGTGTTGTTGTGCTGCTGCTTGCTTTTATTCAGCTATTGCAGCAAAAAATAAACAGCCTGCTGGCGATTATTATTATTTCCTCGAGCTTAATGTGCATCATTATTAGTGCCTCACGTGGGCCGCTTGTGGCGCTGCTGCTTACGCTAGTTATGCTGCTGCCGCTAATCTTGCGCAAATTAAAGCTCAAGCTGCTCGTTACGCTTGGTTTTTCGGTTGTGCTGCTGTCGCAGCTGCCGTTTGTTAAAAACCAATTTGATTATTTCTACAATCGCCTGATGAATTCAGCCGGAGATGATGACCAGTCGGGGATGAGGCGTTATTTTATCCAGGACCTGTATATGGACTCTTTTTACGATAATCCGCTGCTGGGGGCGGGCATTAACGGCGTTACGCCTGTCGTGTCCTCTCACAATATGTTTATTGATGTGCTTGGCGAAAATGGCGGTGTGCTGTTCCTCATTTTGGTCGTGATGGTCGCGCTGTTTATTATTGATTTTATTAAGACGATTTGGGTAGCGGCCGATTATACGAAAATTATTCTGGTCTCGCTATTGATGCTGAATTTATGGAGTTTGCAGTTCAGTTGGAGCTATACGGAAAATAAATATTTTTTCGTTATTTTGGCGGCGTATTTTACGTACGGCCGGATAATGAAGTCTACAAAAAAAAGTGCAGGCTCAGGTGCTGCCCCAGATCCACAGTCAGACCAGACGCAGCCAGCAATTTCGAATAATAGTTTGAACAAGAGCCTAGGCTTGAACAAAAATTTGGGCCTAAATCTGCGTGCTATAAATTCAGCTGTACTTCAGAAAAAGGGAGATTGATATGAACAAGGTACTTCTTCTAACCAATACGATTGCGCCCTATCGCATACCCGTATTAAACAAGCTGCATCGTGATGACAATACGAGCCTGACGGTCTGGTATTTGGAGGAGAAGGAGCAGAATCGCAAGTGGGATATTGATTATGGCGAAATCGAATATGCGTACAAATGTCTGCCGGGCGTCCATGCTTTTATTCAAAAGCTGGATATGGGCGTTCATATTAATCCCGGCATTTTTTGGCGGCTGATGAAGCATAATCCCGATGTCGTTATCACCTCCGGCTACGATTCGCCTGGCTATTGGTCAGCGCTGTTTTACAGCAAGCTGTTCCGGAAGAAATTTATCGTCTGGTGGGGCAGCACGCTGGAAAGCAGCCGCGTACAGAATAAACTGGTGAACACGGTGCGCAAAGTGTTTTTCAAGCTAACGGATTCCTTTATTACATATGGGACACAGTCAGCAGAATGCCTGGAGTATTACGGCGTCAGCAAGGATAAAATCGTCATTGGCTACAATACGGTGGACATTCGATTTTTTCATAAAAAATATACCGAGCATAAGCAGAGCAAGCTGCGCAGCGATGAGGGGCCGATCAAGCTGCTTTTCATTGGACAGTTGATTGAACGCAAAGGTCTCGCGCAAATTATTGATGCCATCCAGCAGACGCATAGCGATGCGGCCTGGCAGCTGACCATTGTCGGCTCCGGTCCGGATGAGCAGAAGCTCAAGGCACGTGTAGAGCAATATGGGCTAACGGGGCAGATCAGCTTCGAAGGCTATAAGCAGAAAAATGAGCTGATTGGATATTTGGTGGAAGCCGATTGCCTGATTTTCCCTTCCTTAATCGAGGTGTGGGGGCTCGTCGTCAACGAGGCGTTAAGCACGAATACGTTTGTCCTGGCGTCCAAATACGCGGGAGCAACGAAGGACATTATCGTCGATAAGCAAAATGGCCTCATTATTGATCCGCTTGATCCGCAAAACTTAAAGGAATCGATGGACTGGGTGTTCGCAAACAAACGGTATATTCAGTCGAGCTGGAAGCTGAAGTTTGGGCTGTGGCGCAAAATGCACCCGAATTATTATGCCAGAGCCGTATCATCTGCCGTAAACCGGGCTTTGTCAACGGAGGGATAGAAAGTGGAAAATATTCTTTATATTCAGCCGTATGCAAGCCATGTCGGCGGTGTGGATACGGTGCTGCTGCAGCTGGTTCAAGGTCTGGATCAGGCGAAATACAAGCCTTATGTGGTGCTGCCGGAATGGAGCCCTTATGTGGAGAAATATGAGGCGAGCGGAGCAACGGTGCTGTTCGCAGCTCTTGCCGTCTTCGGCAAGCCGACCGATGCGCTTTATTATTTTCGCAATATGGTTATGCTTGTAAAATCGATGCGGGCACTGCGAAAAATCGTCAAGCAGTATCAAATTAAGCTTATTCATTCGCATAAAATGGAAGTCATTGGCGGCAATATTGTCGGTAAAATGCTCGGTATTCCTACGCTGCAAACCGTTCATGAGCTGCCTAGAAAGCCGCTGATCGCCTATAAATTTGTCGGCTATCTGGACCATCTGTTCAATGACCGCATTATCGTCTTATGCGAACGCAGCAAAATCATGTTTCAGTGGGGCGGCCATACGTCAAAGAAGCTGATCAAAATACATAATGGCATTGAGGTGATCGCGCCCTCCGCGACCCCCGCGCTTAGTGAAACGGCCCACAGCCAGCTGCGCGAGGAGCTGAATTTGGCCGAGACAGACCGCATCGTCATTACGGTGGCAAGGCTGTCGCCGATGAAAGGCATTGAATATTTGCTCAAGGCTGCGCACTTGATGAAGAGGAAGAAAGTCGAGCAAAACCTGCATTTTGTCATCGTAGGCGATGTTGCCTTCGATACGGATCAGGAATATAAGCAAGGCTTGCTTGCTATGGCCCTGCAATATAAGCTCGACAATGTGCATTTCCTCGGCATGCGCAGGGATGTTGCCGATTTGCTGCAGCAGGCGGATTTGTTCGTGCTGCCGTCAGTCTATGATATTTTTCCGACGGTGCTGCTGGAAGCGATGGCGGCTTCGCTGCCGATCGTAGCGACCGATGTTGGCGGCGTGCCAGAAATGCTGAATGGGGCGAACGGCCTGCTTGTGCCGCCGCAGGATGAGCTGGCGCTTCAAAAGGCGATAACGAGCATTTTTGAACAAAATTACAAGCTGATGGGGGAAGAAGGCTATTCGCTGCTCCAGCAATCCTTCACCCGGGAGCAATATGTGAAACGAACGACGGCGGTTTATGAGGAGTTGTTGAACATCGGATGAAAAATCTCATTCGCTTGGACCAGTATGAGCAGGCTGGCTATTCAAGGGGCAGAAGCGGCGCTTATGTTTTGTTATGGTGGCTCATTCAAGGCACGCTGTTCCGGTTTTCCCTGCACAATATGTATGCGTGGCGAAGCTTTCTGCTTCGTCTGTTTGGCGCGAATATCGGCAAGGACGTCTTAATTCGCTCAACGGCCAAGTTCACGTATCCCTGGAAGGTCAGCATTGGCGATTTTTCCTGGATCGGTGATCATGTCCAGTTTTATAGCTTGGATGAAATTGTAGTGGGCAGCCACTGCGTCATTTCGCAAAATGCTTATTTATGCACAGGCAGCCATAAAATCAATGATCCAGCTTTTTCGCTGGAGGTTCGGCCGATTGTTATTAAAGACGGCGCTTGGGTGGCGAGCGATGTATTCGTTTATCCCGGTGTCATCCTGCATGAAATGGCCGTTGCGGCAGCAAGAAGCACGGTGCTGAAAAGCATCCCGGCCAATGAAATTCATGCCGGTTATCCGGCGCAATATTTAAGAGAGCGATTCGCGAAAGAGGTCATGGCATGAAGCCTAATATCGTATTCGTAATAAATTATTTTTATCCGGATTTCGCTTCTACGGGGCAGCTGCTGACGGAGCTGTGCTTATATTTGCAGGATGATTTCAACATCACGGTCATCGCGGCGCAGTCCGAGCAGGGCGAGAAGGAAGCGGAAGCTGCGGGTGACAAACGGCGGGTCGTCTATGACCAGTTAGAGGACATTCAAATTATTCGCATTCGTCTGCCTAAGGTAGATAAAAGGAACAAGCTGAGTAGGCTGCGTTATATCGCATCCTACTTTTTTCATGCCAATATTCAGCTGCTGAAGCAGAAAAAGGTTCATTTTATTTATACGATATCGCAGCCGCCGATTTTGGGCGGATTGATCGGAACCATTGGCAAGACGCTTAAGCGCTCCAAGCATATTTACAACATTCAGGATTTCAACCCTGAGCAGGCAGCAGCCGCAGGCTATATGAACAATAAAGCGGTGCTCGGGCTGGCGCGCTGGGTGGACACCCTGAACTGCAAATACGCCGATCATATCATTACGGTTGGCTATGACATGCAGGATACCCTTCTTAAACGTTTTGCCAGCCGGAGAGTGACGGACAATACGGTCATTA
Organism: Paenibacillus sp. BIHB 4019; assembly: GCF_002741035.1. NCBI lineage: Bacteria > Bacillati > Bacillota > Bacilli > Caryophanales > Paenibacillaceae > Paenibacillus > Paenibacillus sp. BIHB 4019. The sequence continues at coordinate 3,891,973 of NZ_CP016808.1, forward strand.
ACAACTGGACGAATGAAGAGGAAATTATTCCGCTATCCAAGGAGCATCCACAGGTTCAAGCGTTTCTTCGCGAGCATGATTGGCAAAATAAATTCGTTATTATGTATTCAGGAAATTTAGGCCTGTATTATGACTTGGAAAATTTGGTTGAGCTTGCGAGCCGGTTTCGGGATTACCCGAATGTTATTTTCGCCTTCATCGGCGAAGGCGCTGTAAAGAAGCAGATGCAGGATTATGTGCAGCGGGAGCGGCTCGCGAACGTTGCCTTTTTGCCTTTTCAGCCGAAGGAGCAGCTCAGGTATTCGCTTAATGCGGCGGATGTGCATCTCGTCGTGAACCAGAAGGGCATCAAGGGCGTGTCGGTTCCGAGCAAAATTTATGGTGTCATGGCTGCAGGCAAGCCGGTTCTAGGTGTATTGGAGCAGGGCAGCGAGGCGCACCGGATTATTGAAGAGAGCGGCTGCGGCATCGTGGCGGAGCCGCAGCAGTACACGGAAATTGCGCGAAAGCTGAATGCGATGATTGAGCTTGGCGGCGCGGAGCTGGAGGAGCTGGGGCTCAGTGGCCGGGATTATTTGGAGGCGCATTTGCGCAAGGAAATATCGCTTAATAAGTATCGCAAGCTGCTGCTTTCAATATAAGAATGGGAGGAATCCATGATGAAGCTGGTATTATTGTCCGGAGGTTCAGGCAAGCGTCTATGGCCGTTATCGAATGATGCGAGATCGAAGCAATTTCTGAAGGTGCTGGAAAATGAGAACCAGGAAATGGTTTCCATGGTGCAGCGTGTATGGGGACAAATTAATGAAAATGGCTTGGGCGATTCCAGTTATATTGCGACGAGCCAGGCCCAAATCGAAATGATGCAGACCCAAATTTCACTGGACGTTCCGCTCATTATCGAGCCGGATCGGCGGGATACATTCGCGGCGATAGCGCTGGCCGCCACCTATCTATATTCCCATGCGGGAGTAGGGCTGGATGAGGCAGTGGCGATTTTGCCCGTTGATCCCTATGTGGAAAGCCATTTTTTTGAAGCGGTAAAGCAACTGGAGGAGGTTCTGAACCGCTCGGATGCCGAGATTGCGCTCATTGGCGTGAAACCAACGTATCCGTCGTCCAAATACGGCTATATTATACCGGAAAAGGCTGCTTCAACAGCAGCGGGTACGGCGATGCCAAGCAAGGCAGACGGTGAATATGTTGCGGTCAGCCACTTCCGGGAAAAACCGACGGAGGAAATCGCTGAGCGGCTTATTGCCGACAATGCCTTCTGGAATTGTGGCGTTTTTGCCTTCAAGCTGGGTTATGTGATTGAGCTGCTGGCGAGCAGAGGGCTGCCGATTCAATATGAGGAGCTTGCGAAGCAATACCAGCTGCTGCCGAAAATCAGCTTTGATTATGAAGTAGTCGAGAAGGCGTCGAGCATCGTCGTTCTGCCTTATGAGGGCTACTGGAAAGACCTTGGCACGTGGAATACGCTGACCGAAGAAATGCAGAACAAGCAAATAGGCAGAGGCATTATCAGCGAGGATTGCATTAACACGCATCTGATTAATGAAATCGATATCCCCGTTTCCATTCTCGGCTTGTCAAATGTTGTAGTCGCGGTGAGTCCCGATGGCATATTGGTGACCGATAAAAGCGCGAGTCCGCGCATTAAAGATTTTATCAGCTCCGACCAGGGGCCGATGTATATCGAGCGCCAATGGGGCTGGATCAGAGTGCTTGACGACCGCACTTATGAGGATGGCCGCTGTGTATCTACGAAGCGCGTAGGCATTCAGCTCGGCAAAAACCTCAGCTATCGCCTGCATTCGGCGCGCGAGGAAGTGTGGACCATCGTCAAAGGCAGCGGCGAGTTTATTCAAAATGGCAATTTTATGCGCGTCGGTGCGGGCAATGTGCTGCATATTCCGATGAAGATGCTGCACAGCATCCGTGCATTGACGGAGCTTGAGATTATAGTCGTGCAAAGCGGCATGGCTGAGGAGCGCAATCAGGTTGTGGAAATTTATCATACCTGGGACGAAGTGTCCGAGCATTGCATTAAGGTATAACCATGCCTGGCGCTCGCGGCACGAACGGCCGTTTAACAACGATTGGCTATTATATTTCGGATTATGGCTATGGCCACGCAACGCGCAGCATTGCGCTTATTCGAACGCTGCTGCTTTATTCGCCGCGGCGTTACCGGCTCATAATCTGCTCGGGCAAAACGCTTTCCTTTATTCAGGCTTCATTAGCGGAATACAGCGCTGAATATAGCCCGGAACGGATAGAGTTCCGCAGCTGTTCATCGGATCTTGGCTATGTGCTTGGCGGAGGAACAGGCTCGGTTGAGCCTGATCAGGAAAGGTTCAAGCTAGGTTATGAGCAATATATGGCTGGGTTCTCAGCTGAGGTAAGGCGAGAAGCCGATTTTATGATGAGTGAGCGGCTGGATATGGTCATTTCGGATATTTCTCCGATTCCGATTGCTGCAGCCTCGCTTGCAGGAGTGAAATCGGTGGGCATATCCAACTTCACCTGGCATACCGCATATGCGGCTTTTGTGGAGCGGGAGCAGTTGGCGCCGCTGCGCCAGGCGTATGAACAGCTGGACTATTTTATTCCGCTTGCCGGATCGGGTACTGAGGAACGGAAATGGGCAGCGGGTGGCGGGCCGGAGGCAGGCTTTTATTGCCGAACGCCGCAAGCGGCTGAGGTGCAGCGGATCGTGCGGGAGCTGAATCCGGACGGCGGCAAAACGATCGTTTATTTTGCCCTAGGCATGGGAATAGAGACAGAAGCGCTGGACTCGCTTTCTCTGTGGAACGATCAGTCCTATGTATTTATCGTATCGGAAAATATGCGGGTGAATGGGCCGAATATTTTCCGAATTCCGCAAGGCTACACCGAATCGCAAAATTACGCGGCGGCGGCGGATCTCATCATTTCGAAGCCAGGCTGGGGTGTAGTCGGAGAGGCGGTCTCGCTAGGGAAGCCATTGATTGTGCTGGCCAGGACATCCATGACGGAGGATCGGAATACGATTCTAGCATTGCAGGGCAAGCATCCGCATATGCTGGTAACTTGGCAGGCACTAAGAGAGCTGAGCCTACAGCAAAGCTTATCGCAGCTAACAATGGAAGGATGGAGCCGTGGCGCTTCTATCGCCATGAATGAGCGGTGTAAATACCAGATTGTTCAATGGATTGAGCAAATTGCCGATGAAACGAATGCCGATCGTACCTATCGCACCTCGGTTTAGCATTTAGTATATAAAGCAGCAGCCCGATCAGGCGTCGAGGCTGCAAATGGAGAGGAGTGGGCAGCATGAAGCTTGCTGTAATTGGAACGGGTTATGTAGGTTTAGTATCGGGCGTATGCTTCTCGGAACTGGGCAACGATGTCATCTGCGTTGACCACCTGAAGGAGAAGGTTGCCTTGTTGAATAAAGGGGAGGTGCCGATTTATGAGCCGGGCTTGAAAGAGCTCATAGCGAGCAATAAATCGGCGGGACGCTTGCAATTTACGACGGATTTGCCAGAAGCGGTGAGGAAATCCGACATTATTATTATTGCGGTAGGGACGCCATCGCTCCCAAGCGGCAAAGCGAATTTGAACTACATTGAGCAGGCTGCCCGCGAAATCGGCCTGGCGATGAATGGCTTTAAAATTATTGCGACCAAAAGCACGGTGCCAGTCGGCACGAATGAGCATATTCAAACGATTATAGCGAGCCAGACGGCTTTTCCGTTCGAGGTCGCGTCCGTCCCTGAATTTCTCCGGGAAGGCACGGCGGTTCAAGATACGCTGCACCCGGACCGCATTGTCATTGGCACATCAGGGGAGACGGCACGCAAGTATTTAACAGAACTGCATAGGCCGCTCACCGAGCACATTATGAGCACCGATATTCGCAGCGCCGAAATGATTAAATATGCCTCCAATGCTTTCCTCGCTGCCAAAATTTCCTTCATTAATGAAATTGCCAACATTTGCGAGAAGGTGGGCGCCGATGTGACCGAGGTAGCGGAAGGAATGGGTTATGATCAGCGAATTGGTTCTTCATTCTTGAAAGCCGGAATAGGCTACGGGGGTTCCTGTTTCCCTAAGGATACGCAGGCGCTTATTCAAATTGCCGGACAAATGGATTATGACTTTAAGCTGCTTAAATCGGTCGTAGATGTGAATCGCGACCAGCGCTTTAACGTCATTCGCAAGCTGGAAGCCTCGCTTGGCGATTTGGCGGGCCGCACCGTTGCGATTTGGGGCTTGGCATTCAAGCCGGAAACGGATGATGTGCGCGATGCCCCAGCCTTTGAAATTATTGATGCGCTGGTAAAGCGAGGCGCAAATGTCAAAGCCTACGATCCGATAGCGACGGCTAATTTTCGCCAACAATTTGGCGAATCGGGCGTTGTTTATTGCGCTGAGCCGGAAGAAGCGGCGATTCAGGCGGATGCGCTGTGTATTTTGACCGAATGGAAGGAATTTCGCGACATTAAACCGCTAACTATCCAAGCCTGGCTGAGAACGCCTAATCTCATTGATGGGCGCAACATTTATAGTGAGCATGAACTAGCCAATACGCAGCTCATTTATTATTCGGTGGGCCGCCCCAATATGAACCATGGAGTAAAAGAACAAAAACCATTATTGTCGCTGTGAAAAATGGTGAAGCATAGGAAAAAAACGCATAATTATTTTAATAAAAATGATACAAAATGTATCTTTATATGCTATAATAAATACAGTTAGTATCAAGAAGAAAAGAGGTACCGCATGAGCGCAATCGCCGCTATTTATCAGAAGGATTCCGAAGCTCCCGTTTCCGTAGAAGCGGGGTTGCGCCTAATGCAAGCCTTGCAAAAATATCCAGCTGATGCCGTCGATACTTGGCATGACGGCCGCGTTTTCCTAGGCTGCCATGCCCAGTGGATTACGCCTGAATCGGTCGAACAGCCGCAGCCCTTTCACTCAGCTGGGCTGGGGCTAACGATTACGGCTGACGCTATGATCGATAATCGTCCATTTCTGTGGGAGCAGCTGCTTATCGACCGCGAGCGGCGAGCCAGCATGCCGGATAGCGAGCTGATTATGCTGGCCTATGCCAAATGGGGAGAGGAAGCGCCGCGTTATTTAATAGGCGACTATGCCTTCATCATTTGGGATCAGCGTAAATCCCAGCTGTTCGGTGCGACCGATCTTTTCGGCAGCCGTACGCTGTATAGCCACTCTGATGCTCAGCAAAGCTCCTTTTGCACGACCATTGCTCCGCTGCTTGCCGCCCATCATGTGGAGAAAAAGCTGAATGAAAGCTGGCTCGCCGATTATTTGGCAGTTGCTATTGTCCATGAGTCGAGCGACCTCTTCGCAACGCCCTATGAGCATATTCGCCAAGTGCCGCCGGGGCATGCTTTTCGCCTAAAGGACGGACGGCTCGATTTTTGGCAGCACAGCAAGGTCGAGCTCCCGGAGCAGCTGCGGTTGAAGCGGCGTGAGGAGTATACGGAGGCTTTCCAGGAGGTTTTTCAGGAAGCGGTCAGTGCCCGGATGAGGACGTTTCGGAAGGTAGGCGCGACGCTTAGCGGCGGCCTCGATTCCGGCTCGGTCGTCAGCTTCGCGGCAAAAACGCTGCAAAAGCAGCAAAAGCAGCTGCATACCTTCAGTTATGTGCCGGAGCCGGATTTTCAGGATTGGACGTCCAGGCGGCATATGGCAGACGAACGTCCCTTTATCCAGGAAACCGTAGGGTTTGTCGGCAATATTGCCGATCAATATTTGGATATGCAGGGCCGCAGTCCATTGTCGGAAGCGGATGAATGGCTGGAAATGCTGGAAATTCCCTTTAAATTTGTAGAAAATTCATTTTGGATTAAAGGGGTTTACGAACAGTCGCATCAGCAGGGAATGGGCATTTTGCTCACGGGAGCAATGGGGAACCATTCGATCTCGTGGGGACCTGCCATCGATTATTATTCCTTGCTACTTAAGCGGCTGCAATGGCTGCGGCTATACCGGGAAGTGACGATGTTCGGCAAGCGCAAGGCAGTCGGGCGCAAACGGATTATGTATTATGTTGGAAAAAATGCTTTTCCAAAGCTATTTCCCCAAGAGCAGGAGCAAGGGCATCAGGAGATGCCGCTCATGATCAATCCGGCTTTTGCCAAGCGGATGAACGTCTTTGCCAGATTGAAGGAGCGGCAGGCAGGAGCTGGCAGCGTTTTTGAAAAGGATGCGATTAAAGCGCAGCCAGGGCCTTTTCAGGATATGGCGATGACCAATATGAGCGGTACGCAGCGCACGAAGCTATCGCTTAACTACGCGCTGTGGGAACGGGACCCGACCAGCGATCCGCGGGTTGTGAAGTTTTGCTTGTCTGTTCCGATTGAGCAATTCGTTCATGATGGCTATGACCGTGCTTTAATCCGCGAGTCTACGGCGAATTATTTGCCTGATCAAATTCGGTTAAACCAGCGGGTGCGAGGCATTCAAGCGGCAGATTGGGTTCATCGAATGACGCCGGTATGGCCTGCTTTTGTAGAGGAACTGATGCAATATTGCAAGGATCCGTATCTTGCGCAGTTTTTCAATGTAGAGCAGATGAGGGCTTCGCTGGAGCAGGTGGGCTTAGTGCCTAAGCCGGAATACGCGGTTGATCTGAACAGCCGTTATTTATTGCATTGCCTCGTAGCCTGTCGATTTGTCCGGCAGTTCAATTTGAAAGGAGGTGAATAAACATGGAAAAACAACAATGGCAAGCTCCGGTTCTTGAAACGCTGCAAGTAAGCGAGACGATGGCTGGCATAGGTACACGTTACATTGATTTTGTAAAAGCGGGGGACTTTGACGTTACTGATGACCCAACTCCGTACCCTATCGATCCAGGCATTTCCTTTTCCTAGAAATAAATCCATTATACTTATGCAGTAAAAGTGATCAACAAGGTCCTTATACAGCAGAGCATCATTGTACAAGGACTTTGTTGATTTTGTTCAAAGGATAGGAGAGTGTAGGTTTCACCTTGTTTTTGATTGATGGCTTGAAGCAACGCGATTTTATTCATATAAGGGTGAACGCGATGATATTAACGGAGAAAACAGCAATCTACGACGCTTTCGGCCTGCGAATCAGGAGTGAAATCGAGCTTCCTGAGCTGCTTGCGGCGGCAAATTCGGAAGCGTTTTCAGATGTTGAAATAGAGCTGGCTAAGCCAGAATTTACGTGGCCGATTTGGGATCAAACGCAGGATCATTATGCTGTTCACGGCGCAAAATTGTTTTTTTATATTCACGAGGTCGCAAGCTTCTGCATTCAAGAGGGCAAACGGATTATTGTGGCGCCATGCGAAAACATGGATGAGGGCAGGCTTCGGCTTTACCTGCTCGGAACATGCATAGGAGCACTGCTCCTGCAGAGAAAGCAACTGCCGCTGCATGGGAGTGCCGTAGCCATAGACGGCAAGGCCTATGCATTCGTAGGAGACTCGGGGGCAGGAAAATCGACACTGGCCGCAGCTTTTATAGACCGGGGTTATCCATTGCTAAGCGATGATGTAATTGCCTTAAAGGAACCGGAGGCTGGCGCACATGGCGCGGCCATAGTCATGCCCTCCTATCCGCAGCAAAAGCTGTGGCAGCAAAGTGTCGAGCAGCTGGGAAGAACGGGCCAGCCTTACAAGCCGCTTGCCTATTCCGTATCCAAATTCGCTGTTCCGTTATCTGCCAGCTTCCTATCCTCTCCACTTCCACTCGCCGCCGTATTTGAGCTTTCGCGCACAGAAGCAAATGCGGTATCGCTATCACAGCTGCATTCGTTAGCGAAGCTGCCTGTATTGCAAAACCACACCTTCCGGCATTTTCTAATCGCGCCTTTAAAGCTTCAAAATTGGCATTTTTCTGCCACAGTCCGGCTTGCGGCAAGCGTGCAGGCTTATCAATTGCAGCGTCCCATAGAAGGTGCATTCTCCGCTTATGAAATGGTTGATCTAATCCTAGCAGCGACTCAGAAAGGACGTGAGGCAAATGTCTAAACAGACTAAACCGTTTCTGCAGCCTGAACAAAGGATTCAGCGGGCAGAAGGCCATTTGGCTGCCGATATGGATGGAGACAAAGTGCTGCTAAGCCTGTCTTCGGGCAAATATTATAACATGGGCAAGCTGGGCGGCATCATTTGGGAACGGACGGTTTCGCCCGTGACACGGCGCGACATTGTGGACCAATTGCTCAAAGAGTATGAAGTAGAGCCAGCGGTATGCGACCAGCAGGTGGCAGACTTTTTACAGGACCTGTATGCGGAAGGGCTGCTTGAGCCTGTCTCGAATGCAGGCGCGCAGGATGGCGGAACAGAAGATACGGCGGGTTAGCGAATAGTTCAAGGGAAGGGCGGTTCGATCGTTTTGCTTAAAAAATGGAGCCATTTCATCGCGCTGCCGCCTCGCAGCAAGTTGCTTCTGTTCGAAGCCTATACGCTGCTCGCCTGGGCACGCCTTCTCAAGCTGATTCCTTTCGCTAAAGTTGCCCCTACGCTAGGTGTTCCGATGAAGGAGACGCCCTATGAACGGGTTGCGGAGCATGAGCAGATGCTTGGTGAGGTGTCGAAAGCGATACGGCAGATGAGCCGTTACACTTGGTGGGAAAGCGAGTGTCTCGTTAAGGGAATCGCCGCGATGAAGCTGCTGAAACGCAGAAACATAGCGAGCACGCTCTATTTGGGCACCGCCAAGGATGCATCTGGCAAAATGATTGCCCATGCTTGGCTTCGCAGCGGCCCCTACTACATAACGGGCGTGGAGGAAATGGGACGTTTCACCGTCGTTGGATTGTTCGGTAATCAGATGAAGCGGAAGAAGGAGCATCGCTATGGATAAAACGTATGAATGGGAAGTGGCCAACCTTCCGCTTGAATTGCAATTTATGCTCGATTGCCTGAAGCCGGATGCCGATCCGGCAATTATTGGCCGCCGCTGGGCAGGCAGCAGGCTGAACGGGGAGAAGATTATCGACTTGGCGCGGCATCACCGCTTATATCCAAGCCTCTATATAAAACTGAAGCAGCTTGCGAAGCCGGAGCTGCCGAAGTCGGTGCTGCTGACGCTCCAGCAGGATTATTACGCCAATACGCTGATGATGCTGAGGCTCAGCGCCGAGATGAAGCGAGTGGTAGCGGCTTTGGCAGATCGCGGCATCCGCTCCTTGCAATTGAAAGGGCCCGTTATTGCTCATGAGCTGTACGGCGATATTTCCCAGCGCACAAGCAAGGACCTGGATATTTTGGTTCCAATAGAGGATGTTGACCGGGCCGAGGCGGTGCTCGAAGAGCTTGGTTATTATGATCGTGACCCGGCTCCGCGTTTGTTTAATGATTTGAAGTGGAAAACGCATCATAGCTGCTTCGAGCATACGGTTAATCAGACGCAAATTGAGCTGCACTGGCGACTCAGCCCTGATGCGGTGAAGGAAGTGTCCTTCGAGCAGCTATGGGCACAGCGCAGAATCTATGAGCAGACAGGTAGCCCGATTCCCTATTTGGGGCCGGAGCATCTGTTTCATTATCTCGTCAGCCATGGCGCCAGACATGGCTGGTTCCGGCTGCGCTGGCTGCATGATATTGCCCAGCTTGCTTCTGCCTGCGAGGATGGCGGCGATTCGCTGATGGAGGATACCCGTAAAAACGGAGGGGCGGCGGCTGTAGGGCAGGCGCTTATTTTGGCGCGGGAGCTGTTTGGGGTGAAGCCTCCCCAAGAGCTGCTGCCGTTGGCCGACAGCCCGCTTGCGCATAGGCTCGTCCGCTGCATTTTTCCATTTATTCAGGAGACCGTTACGATCAGCCCGATTCCAGAGGAGAAAAAGATGGCGCTGCTTTATAAGCGTTATACGTATATGCTGCTGACAAGCCGGGAGAAGCTGACCCACTTCATTGGCAAGCTATATCCGAGTGCCTGGGATGCACAGACGTTGCCTTTGCCTAAGGGACTGCATTTTCTTTATTTTCCGCTGCGGCCGTTTCTGTATTTTTATCGAAGGCTCAAGCAGCCTCGCAAAAGGGTGAGTATATGAAACCGATTATGCTCTACATGAAAAAGCTGCATCAGTTTGCAGGGAAAAAGCTGTACCTGAACATGCTGGGCATTATGATCGTCAGCTCGCTTGAGGGCGTAGGGCTGCTCATCTTAATACCGCTGCTGGGCATCATCGGTTTAATTAATGTTCAAAGCGTAAACCTGCCAGTCGTACCGCAAGTCAGCCACTGGCTTGGCGAGCTGCCGCAGGAGCTGCTGCTGGTAGCTGTTCTGGCTCTCTTCATGGGCATAAACGTCGGGCAGGGCCTGCTGCAAAGACAGCTGACGAATCAGGGCTTTGCCCTGCTTCAAAGCTTTGTAACGAAATTGCGGATGGATATTTATCAGGCGCTGCTGCAATCGAACTGGGCTTTTTTTCTCGGCAAACGCAAGTCGGACTTCAATCATATTTTGTCTTCCGAGCTTTCCCGGGTTAATCAGGGGATGCAGCTCTCGCTGCGTTTGGTTACGACGGGTATTTTTACAATTGTGCAAATCGCTCTGGCGTTTTATTTGTCGTACCAGCTAACGCTGCTTATTTTAATTTGCGGAGGCCTGCTCAGCTTGTTCTCACGTAAATATACACGAGGGGCAAGGTCGCTTGGCACCCGATTGACTGAGCTGTCGCAGAGCTATGTGGCGGGCATAACGGACCATTTCAATGGCATTAAGGAGATCAAAAGCAATCGGCTGGAGGAAAGCCATTTGTCCTGGTTCAGCAAGCTGACGCAGCAAATGGAGCACAATAATGTGCAGTTTGTGAAGCTGCAATCCAATAGCCAGCTCATCTTTAAAAGTATTTCAGCATTGATGATTGCGGGCTGCGTATTTTTATCGGTGCAGGTTCTGCAGGTTGGGGTAGCCCAGCTCACATTAATTGTGCTGATTTTTACAAGGCTGTGGCCAAAGCTGACGCTCATTCAAGCCTCTATGGAGCAAATCGTGCTGACGCTCCCGGCGTTCAAGAGCTTGAATGACTTGATGGAGGAATGTGGCGTTGCTGAGGAGCTGCAGCTGAATGAGCCTGTTGCGCGGACAGAACGTACAGAGCGGACAGAGCCTGATGCGCTGAAGCTTGCGCATGAGCTGGTCTGCCAAGATGTGTATTATCGCTACCGGGAGCAGGATAAGACGTATGCGCTGAAGCATATTAATTTGCGTATTCCAGCGAACAGCATGACGGCTATCGTCGGCAAGTCTGGGGCGGGAAAAAGCACGCTAATCGATACGTTGATCGGGCTGATCGTACCCCAGCATGGAGCGGTGCTGCTTGACGGTGCCCCGCTGGACGACAGCAATCGCTTTGCTTACCGCAGTGCGGTCAGCTATGTCTCGCAGGACCCGTTTCTTTTTAATGCCAGCATTCGTGAAAATTTAAAGCTCGTATTGCCGGAGGCAACGGAGGAGCAATTGTGGGAGGCGCTCGCTTTTTCGGCGTCTGATGCCTTCGTTCGCGCGCTGCCGCGGGGATTGGACACGATCGTGGGTGATCGCGGAGTACGGCTGTCTGGCGGGGAACGGCAGCGCATCGTATTGGCGCGGGCGATGCTCAGGAACCCATCGATCCTCGTACTGGATGAGGCGACCAGCTCGCTCGACAGCGAAAATGAGCTGAAAATTCAGCAGGCGCTTGAGCAGCTGAAGGGCAAATTAACGATTATTGTCATTGCCCACCGTCTGTCGACGATTCGTGACGCCGACCAGGTTATCGTTTTGGAAGAGGGTAGAATCATCCAGCAAGGCGGCTATAATCAGCTGTATCGCGAGTCCAAGGGGACGTTCAGCAAGCTGCTGGAGTATCAAGCGGGCGGGCCGGGTTGACCTTCATCAGAAGCTGACCGAGTAAATATATTACGCATAACGACAAGCGCTATATAAGCTTCTTTAACTGTCTTTTTAGCCTGTTGGGCTGGCTGACAGTAGAAAAGAAAGCTTATATAGCGCTTATTTGTGCTTGTGGAATTAAGGACATACGATCAGATTGACAAACTGCGGTGGACTGAGTGTTATGGCAGCGCCGGATGTGGAAGCGGTAAATACGCTGTCAAACGTAATTCGATTGGTTTTGTAATCGACGGCTAGCACATATTTGACGCTGTCTCCTACGAGTAAATATTGACCCCGGCCTATATTGGCGACGCTGGTAACGTTTGTCGCAATGGCGGAACCATTAGTTACCGTGCAGGTAAGCGGTTTAGTTGGCGCTTTGCCATACATGCCAGGCTGTACGCAAATTTTTTCATACACCTGTCCACTGACAATTGCCGTGCTTTGAATACGGTCATGCTTATGCCAGATTCGGGCTGTGTAGGTGGCGGAAGGAACCGCAGCGGCAAATTGATTCGAAAGCAGCGGCCTGCTGTTGATACGATCCCCTTCCCATACCGCGCAGCGCCCATGAAAATAAAAATCATTTCCCGTCGTCCCGGTTGTTAGATGAGGCGTGCCGACATCGACAAAATCGTTGTTTCGTACAATAATGGTACCGCCTGCAGCAAGGCCCATGTCCTCGCCCGTATATTTTTTTCCGCTTTTAAGCGGGATATAGTCGCTGGCGAGGTTGCCGGGACGAAGCTCGATGCCTTTGGTGCATTGGTTAAAATGGTTGTCTTCAACCGTCGTATAAGGGGAGTTGCGCACGGACAGGCCAAGCGTACAATTATGCAGCCGATTGGAACGAATCAAGGTGCCGCTTACCCGGAATGTATCCAGCGTAATGGCTTCACCGGTGCAATTTTTAATGATATTTCCTTCAATGGAGGATTTCTCTACCTCGGTATGCTCTTTTGGGCTGCCTGCCCACAAAATCCCCGTTTGAAAATAATCGATTCGGTTGCCGCGAATATCAGCATTCAGCAGGGATTCACTATTATCGACGATAATCGCAGGGCCGGGCGCAAGATTTGGAAACTTTACTTTTTCCCGGATAATATCATTGTTGACGACACGGCAGTTCGGGATTTTGATATGAATGGCTCCGTCAATCGTATGATTGTTTCTTCCAGGATTCACAATGCGATTGTTGAAAATATCAATGCCAACCTGATCCGAAGGCAATGGCGAATGCGGCTCCGTTTTGAAAGGATTCACCCTCGTCACGATAGCTCCGACTGAAGATCCCGCTCCATCTGCATTGCCTCCCGGCTTTTGCGCCGCATATTCAATATAGTTGTTGGATACGACGATGCTGTTTGTGCCTCGAATATAAATGGCCTGCTCCCATGATGCGTAGAGGCGATTCAGGTCAATTTGAATATTTCCTCTATACGTTTCCGCCGTCAGCGGATCGGCATAGCTCCCCCTATACACCTGTATGGAGCATTGCGCACCCAAAATAATATTGCGTGAAATGATACACGGATTCTCGTCATACGTTTGTGCAAGCGCATCAATGCCGAGATCGAGTCCCATGACCTCCATGTAATTGTCGGATATCATGAAATTGCTGGCTTTGCGGGGTTCAGGCGAAGCTCCTAAGTGCCCGAAAACAATGGCTCCCGTGTAAGCATACGTTCCAAAAGGCTGGTAAGTCCCGTCAAGCATGGATGCAATAGTTTTTCCAGTATCGGAATAAAAGGAATTGTCTTTAATGACAAAATTGCTGCAGCCGCGATAAATAATGCCCTGGGAAAATTTTCTGAATACGCAGTCTTTGACATTCCAGTCATGGGAGTGATAAGCATCAATACAGGAGTTATTTTTGGAAGGGGAGAAGCCTGTTTTAATATCTTTAAGGAGTCTGGTACCGTGGTCGATGGCTTCAAATTCCATGCCTCTAATGGACCAGGTTTTCGTGTTTTCTGGGGCGTATACAAGAGTAAAGCCCATGCCACTGGGATTGGCATTGTCCATTCTCCGAAGCTTAGCCTTATAGCCGAACCAGTGGGAGTTTGATTTTTTGACAATGGAGGCGCTGATGGCGAACTCTCCAGCGAAAACGACGGTAGCCGTGCTGGTGCTTGCTATATCCTCCGCATTTTGAATGGCCAAATAGTCATTGGTTACGTTATCAGCTTTCGCGCCAAACCATTGGGGATAAATCGTGTCAATTTTTATATAGCCAGCAATCTTTCCGCCCAATGTCAGATCGAAAATCCAATCGAAAGCGTCCGCATCGACAGGGCCATTTACCGTAAGCGTTATATTTTTTTTAGGACGAAAGCGGGCATTTTGATCGAAGACTAGCCTTTTAGTGGCGGGTATCGACACGTTGGAGTGGAGCGCATATATTCCTTTTGGGACTATGATGGTATCGGAATCCTCCGCAATAGCGCTGAGAAGAGCGGCTGAGCTATCCGTTGCTCCTGTAGGGTCAGCATCTTTCCAAAGGAGATTCGTGCCGCGCTTTGCAAATTCCGCATCAATCGATTCAAAGTTCACATTCATCTCTGTACGCGCCACGCCATCTGTACCAATGCAATCCGATAAACTCAAATTAGGTGTTTTATTCGTAGTCACAGGTTTATTCGCCTCCTTTGTTTATAATAAGAATTTTGGGGCGTTAACGTCCTAGGTCATTGCCCGAATCTAATATTATTTTTGTATTACAAGGTGAGTTTTATAGGTTTGATTGTTTAAGTTATGCGCTTATGTCCTTGTTCTTTACTCTCGATGAAATGAAATATACGATCAAAGGATGGCCAGCACCTTGCTGGGGATTTCTAGAAAAAAAGCAGTTGACAGTACATACTTAAACGTGATAAATTTTTCTCAATCTTAAATCGGATAACTACGGAAGCACCGTAAAGGACCGCAGGTAAACTGCGCCTTTACGGTGCTTTTTTGCGTTGTCTGAACTCAGATTGCAGGTTGTAGCAGTGCCTCGGAAGGAGGAATGAATGGTGCGTTATCAACTAGCTGTTGCAGTAAGTGAGCTGGAGTATGCAAGAAGGCTTGCAGAATATGTGAGGGATAGTCCCTTCGGCGAGCAGTGGCAGCTTACAGCTTTTACGAATCCAGCCTCTCTCATCCAGTTTCTCAAGGGAGGTTATGCCGTCGATTTGATTGCGGCCCAGCCTGCCATGCTGGCTGCGGCATCTCCGCACCTGCCCGCTGGAGTGCCAGTGGCGGCATTCGTAGCTGCCAAGGGGCAATATGCCCAGTATGATGCGGAGCTGCAGCAATTTCAGCCGCTCCCGGAATTATTGCAGAGCTTGGCGGCTTTGCATGGTGCAGTCCGGTCGAGCGCAAGTAGTGCAAGCAATGAGGGTGGAGCGTCAGTTATTGCAATCGGCTCGGCATCAGGGGGAGTTGGCAAGACTGCGCTTGCGCTCAAGCTGGCGAATACAGCTGCCAAGCATGGCTGCCGCGTCTTTTATTTGACGCTGGAGCGCTGGAGCGCCCTTGAGGTGTGGCTAGGAGCGGGGGACCAGCGCATGCTGCCCGAGGGAGAAGGCATGTCACAGCTGCTTTATCATCTGAAGGCTGAGCCAGATAAGGCAGGAGCGTGGCTTGCGCAGCATCGAAAGCGCCACCCGGCGCTGAAAGCCGATTTTATTTTGCCCTGCGACAACGAAGAGGATCGTTACAGCCTATTGCCGGCGGATGCAGCGGCGATGGTGGAGCTGCTGCGAGCTTCAATGCAATATGATCTCATTTTAATCGATTTGCAGGATGGGATGGGGGAGATCGAGCTGCAAATTTGCAGGCAGAGCAGCTTGGTTTTGTGGCTGGTTACAGATGATCCATCCGTTCAGCGGAAGACAGAGCTGGCGCTTGGCTACGCAGAACGCAGGTGGAAAGAAGATTTCCAGTCGCTTAGCCGCAGCATCCGACTTGTTGTTAACCGCCGTATTGCATCAGTGGCAGGTGATGAAGCAGAGGGGAGGCCTCCACATATGTTTACGATTAAGCTGCGAAATGGTAGCCGTTCGATTGCCGCAGCGCTGCCTGAAGCTGCTGAAGGGCGTTCATCGCCGGAGGCAGTTGCTGCATCGCCATTGTATAAAGCTGCCGTGGAGCGGTTGTTTCAGCAATTGGCAAGCGAGGGAGGTATTCGGATTGCTAACCGATGAGCTGGTGCTTGTATTAAGAAACCAGATTAGGTCGCAGCTTGATTTCAGCGGTGCTGTAACGGATGAAGAGCTGACGCGAAGCGTGGAACAGACGGTATTTAACTATTGCAGCAGCGGACATCCGCTTACAGCGGCGGAGAAAGTCCAGTTGGTGCAGAGACTGTTTCATTCCTTTCGGGGCTTGGACATATTGCAGCCGCTGATGGATGATCCGACAGTTACTGAAATTATGATTAACCATCACGGCGAAATTTTTATTGAACGAAGCGGAACGATGACGCAGCTGCCAGCTGCCTTTGAAAGCAAAGAGCGGTTGGAGGACTTGATTCAGGCTGTCGTTGCAGGTGTCAATCGTGTTGTAAACGAGTCTTCGCCCATCGTGGATGCCCGTCTCAAGGATGGCTCTCGCGTTCATGTTGTGCTGCCACCAGTAGCTTTGCGCGGGCCAGCGATGACGATTCGCAAATTTCCTGAGCGCCCGATGACAATGGAGCTGCTTGTTGCGGCGGGAGCTTTAACCGCAGAAGCAGCAAGCTTCCTGCAGCAGCTGACCGCAGCGCAATACAATATTTTTATTAGCGGAGGGACAGGGACGGGCAAGACGACCTTTCTGAATGCGTTGTCGCAGTTCATTCCTGCTGATGAGCGAGTTGTAACGATTGAAGATTCAGCTGAGCTGCAAATTCGCAGCGTTGCCAATCTGGTGTCGCTGGAGACGCGCAATGCCAACACCGAGGGCAAAGGTGAAATTACGGTTCGCGATCTCATTCGCGCATCGCTGCGGATGCGTCCGAATCGAATCATCGTTGGCGAGGTGCGCGGAGCGGAAACGCTGGATATGCTGCAAGCGATGAATACCGGGCACTCGGGTATGTCAACAGGTCACAGCAACGGTGCGCGCGACATGATGGCAAGGCTCGAGACGATGGCTCTAGGGGCAGCTGATTTGCCCGTTCAAGTCATTCGGAAGCAAATCGTTTCAGCTCTGGATATTGTCATTCATCTATCGCGGTTTCGCGACCGTTCGCGGCGTGTAACGGAAATAG
The DNA here is from genome assembly GCF_002741035.1 of Paenibacillus sp. BIHB 4019. Classification (NCBI taxonomy): domain Bacteria; kingdom Bacillati; phylum Bacillota; class Bacilli; order Caryophanales; family Paenibacillaceae; genus Paenibacillus; species Paenibacillus sp. BIHB 4019. The sequence continues at coordinate 3,909,082 of NZ_CP016808.1, forward strand.
GCGAAATTGCCGGCATAGATGGCGGGGAAATCGAGATTCGCCCCTTGTTCCGTTTTGAGGAGGAGGGCGAGAAGGATGGCAAGGTGCTAGGAGCTTTAAAGCGTACCGTTCATTCACTCCTTCACCGGGACAAGCTGCAAATGGCAGGTTTATCACTGGAGGGGGACCGTTATGGAGATACCGGGGAATGCCAGAAATGCGAGGAAAGCTGAGAAAGCCAAGAAAACGGAAAAAGCGGAAAAAGCGGAAAAAGCGGAAAGAGCGGAAAGAGCGGAAAGAGCGGAGAAAACAGAGAAAACGGAGAAAACAGGGAAAGCCAAGAATACAGGGAAGGTCGGGCAATCGCTGCTCACTAGAGTGCTTTTCTGGTGCGGGCTTGAGCTTCAAAGCGGCAAAGGTGAGGAAGGGAATGGGAGTAATACGAGCTGGCAGCCAGCCAAGACCGGATATTTAACAAATTATGATAGGTATGTGCTGTCTTATCGCGAGTTCGCAGTGGCGGCAATTATCGGTTATGCAGCTTTTTTTATAGCATTGTATACGGTGTATCATTCTCTTCTTGTTTGCCTTTCCGCAGCTGGATTTGGATTTTGCGCACCACGTTATTACAAAGCTTCATTAATTTCGCGACGCAAGGAGCGGCTGAAGCTGCAATTCAAGGAGGCGCTTTATTCGCTGACATCCTGTCTTGCAGCAGGAAGATCAGTGGAAAATGCTTTTATTGCCACGCTGGATGATTTAAAGCTGTTATATCCTGATCCAAGAACGGAGCTGCTGCTTGAGTTTCAAATCGTGAAGCACCGTCTTGAGCATGCGGAGCCGTTGGAGCAGGCACTGCGGAGTTTAGCGGTCCGCTCCCATGTAGAGGATATCGTACAGTTCGTTGATGTGTTTGCAGCTTGCAAGCGTTCGGGTGGCGATTTGGTAGAGGTGATGAAGCGTACGGCGCAGACGATTGGCGAAAAACTGGAAATCCAGCAGGACATTATGGTGCTGCTGGCACAAAAACGCTTTGAGGCACGCATTATGATGGCGATTCCCTTTATATTTCTTGGTTTTTTGAACCTAATGGCTCCAGATTATATGGCGCCTCTATATGGAGGCATGGGCTATCTGCTGCTGACGATTGGTCTTGGTGCATTGTTAGTATGCTTTTGGTTTATCCATAAAATAATGAGCATTCGAGTATAGGAGCGGGCGCAAATGACAGCAATTCCGATTGTGCTCATGGTGGCATGGCTATTTATTATCGGTGGGAAGCGACTCCGAATGATTCTGGCTGCATCCCGCCAAATAAAAAGCAAGCAGAATGCTTTAAAGTATTTGCTTTTCATTGAGCCGTTCAGCGAACTATTGGAAAGAAGCCGCTTGTATGAATACATGGCACTTTCACTTAGCAGCTATCACGCTAAGCTCGTAATTTTACGGGGAATTCGGTGGCAGCTGCAGCAGACGAAAGAGCTGCTCGGAGGTGCTGCTGGTTACGGATATGCCGCGATGATAGGCTGCGCTTGGCTAGCTTGTGCAGCAGGCGAACCGCTTCTGCTGGCAATGGGTGCGCTGCTTGGATTGCTGCTGCCTGTGCGCCAGCTGCTGGAAGCAGGGAAGCTGATCAAGCAGCGCAAGCAGGAAATTATTTTGGAGCTGCCGGAAATGATCAGCAAGCTGATGCTTTTGGTGGGGGCAGGCGAAACCGCCTTGCAGGCGCTGGGACGCTGTCTTGAAGGCAAGGATACTGCTCAGCATCCGCTGTATAAAGAATGGAACAAAGTCGTATATTCGCTGCACAATGGCGAGTCGTTTAGTACGGCAGCAGAGAAATTCAATCGAAGCTGCGCGGTGCAGGAGGTTTCGATTTTTACGACGGTGCTGCTGCTGAATTATCGCCGGGGCGGGGAGCATTTTGTGCTGGCGCTGCGGGAGCTGTCTTATACGCTGTGGGAGAAGCGAAAGGCGGTTGCGCGTGCGCGCGGCGAGGAGGCATCCTCCAAGCTCGTTTTTCCGCTAGTTGGCATTTTGCTCGTGTTGATGGTTTTTATCGCTGCTCCTGCCATGCTGTTAATGTCTTAAGCGTTATCGGGGCAATTGAAAATAGAGAGGAAGCTGAAATGATGACAACAGTAAAAAAAGCATGGAAACGATTCTGGAAATCAGAGAGCGGCTTAGGCACGCTGGAAATTATTTTAATTATTGCCGTCGTTATCATTATTGCATTGCTGTTCAAGGATTGGATTATAGAACTTATTGAGCGTTTAATGGGCAAGGCCGATGACCAAGCAGATAAAATTTTCTCTTAGGCCGCTGGTTCGCAAGTGGCTGCTCGGGGAGCAGGGAAGCTTTACGCTGGAATCAACGCTTGTGTTCCCGCTGCTGCTCACTGTTATTTTATTGTTTCTCCTGCTTGGGATGTACATGTACCAGAAGACCGTACTTTATTATTCGGCTTCCGTTACGACGGAGCGGACGGCCTTTGGTTGGGATAACAGCTTCCGTAATCCGCGGACGGGCCTGCTGCCTGAAGGGGAATACGACAGCCTATACTGGCGAATGAATGAGGATCGGATGCTTAGCTCTTTGTTTGGCTTAGGCGAAGAATCAGCGGATGTGCAGCTGGCTTTGCCTTTGCACGGGGCGGCAGGAGATATCTTGCCTGAACAAAAAATGGCTGCTGCCTCAGGGTGGATAAATGCTGAGCGAGGGCTTCCTTTTGAGGGGAGCATTGGCTACCATCGTACGGTCATTCAGCGCCATATTGAGACGAAGCTTTTACAGCCTGTGTCGCTGGAGCCGCTTGAGCGTGTATTAGGCATTGGGGAGCCTAAGACGATTGCTTCCAGTCCGGTTACCGATCCTGTCGATTTTATTCGCGGCGTTGATTTGGTTAGGTATTATACGGCTAAGTTTGCTGGAAGCCCTCCGGGCAGCGGGAAGGATCAGGCTAGTCAGGTACTATCCTCCTACAGCAAACAAAATAGCAATAGCAAAGCCAAAGGCCTGTTGAATGGAGGCGAAAAATGAAAGCAAGTCGATCTGTTAGATTGAGTCAGCATTTAGCCAGGAAAAGCTGCTTATGCAAACGGCTGTGGCGGCGTGACGGTGCAGTCACTATATTTTCCGCTATGGTGCTGTCGTCGCTTTTGCTGTTCATGTCGATTCTTATTGATTACGCCAGAATAGCATCTCTCCATAAAATAACTGAGGATGCCGCGAGAGCAGGTGCAAGATCTGTATTATCAGCCTTCGACAGTCAGCTTTATGAGCAATACGGATTATTTGGGCGAGGAGGGACAAGTGCAGATACCATTTATAGCGAGGTTGTAAAAGCGAATGTGGAGCGTAGTGTAACATCCGCTGCCTTTTCAAGGCCAATTGATGCCAAAGTAGTTCATTCACATACGGATCAGGCAGCGGTATTGGGCAGCCATAAGGTATTTGAAAGACAGGTGCTGGAAGAGATGAAATATAAAGCACCGATTGATTTTACGCTGGAGGTGGCTTCAAAGTTTGCTCCCATGGCGGGGGCGATGAAGGAATCTGCGGTGACAGTGGACTTGCTGGAGCAGCTGCGCAAACTGTATGACAAACGGCAAGCCAGCCTTGATCGTATATTAGCTTTGCAAAAGCAGTCTGCTGAGAAACTGGGAACAAGCTCCTTGAAGGCGCTGCTGCCGTATGGGGGGCTGGATTCCTCAAGTGCAGAGGAGGACACAGCATCATCACTTGCCGGGCGTTATGAAGATTATGCTGGCTGGGTTATCGTTGACGAGCAATTAATAGCCGCAGGCAAAGCGCCCAAATATACGCAGGAAAGAGCGGAATATAAATCAGAAGCAATTGCACTGATTAATGAGCTCAAGAAACGAACGGCCAAGGTGATGAGCGAACATATAAAGCTGCAGAGCACGGCAAAGGAACAGCTGGAGCAAGCAAGGCTGTTGAACGGGGAAATGCGGCTAATAGAAAGCAAGGAGAGACAGTCTCCTGCTTATAGCGGGTATGACCGCGTTTCTGGCAAACCAGTAGTAGGCTCTGATGCCTATACTTTGCCGTCTGTAACGGCCTCTGAATTGCAGGATATACAAAAGACAGCAGATCAGCTGATTTTACCAGATGCTTGGTTTACTGAATATAGTGCTGAACTGGACGATCAGGCACAGTTGTATACAGCATTTCATAATGAAGCGAGTGGATTCACCTCAGCTTTAACGCTGCTGCTTGACTCAGTAGATCGTTACACAACACTGCTCCGTACGGGAACAACGAAGATGATTGCGTTATATGGACAATATGAAGGTCTGTATGTCCATCCAGGCTCCATCGTTGCCAAGCGCCAGCAGGAGCTAGCCAATGGAGGGCTTGAGAAGCAGCGCAAAGAGCAAGAAAAGCAGCTAGGTTCGTTATGGAAACAGGCCGGCAATATGCTGGGGGGCTTTCAAAGCGTGGCTGGTTCAGAAGAGCAGCAGGCATTATTTAATCAGCTGGAAGAGCGCTACAAAGGAAATTTGCAATTTAATACAGTCGCAGCACAAGGTTTAAATGCTGAAACTAAAGCATTCAGCGAGGATGCCCATGCGCAGGCTGAAGCTTCTGCGGAGCTTTCTAATGGCTTGTTCGGCGGAGTAGCCGATATGCTGGAGCAGGCTAGAGATACTGTATATTTGGGCGAATATGTATTGCAGCGATATTCGGTTTTTGCCCCGCAGCAATTGAAGATGATGCTTGAAAATGGGGATACCGCTGAGCTTTCGCGGGCGCTGGCCTTTCATAATCAAGAAGCCGAATATGTCATTTATGGTTTTCATAATCGCATAGGCAATGTGGCCGCAGCTTATGGCGAACTGTTTAGCGTGCGTATGGCTATTCGTACTATGGAAGGCTTATCTACTTGCCGCTCTGCTGGACATCCCCTCTTGATTTTATCGTGTTCGCTTATTTACGGCTTGGAGAAGACGATGGAAGATATGCTCGACTTTGCTGATCGAGGATCGGCCCCATTATCTAAATATGCAAATGTGGAAATTTCGTACACGGATTATTTGCGGCTTTTTATGCTTCTGCATGGCGGAGCTAATAGAGAAGCATCCGTATCCAGAATGATTGCAGTCATTGAGCAAAATAGCGGGGTTACTCTATCGGGCGTTTCCACAGCTGTGACAGGAGAGGTACGAATATCTGCACAGCTGTGGTTTTTGCCTGGCGTTATGCAGCTGCTAGGAAGCTACGGATTATTGCAGGGAAGGGTGACGAATGGCCGCTATGAAACGACGCAGACGATTGGCTGGTCATACTGATTGCCGAGAGGGAGAGCGCGGCAGCATCGTTATGGAAGCAGCGCTGGTTATGCCAATGCTTCTGCTTGTGCTGATGGTATTCATTATTTTTATACGCATGAGTACGTTACAAATAGCGCTTCAATCAGCAGCCTCTCAATCCGCCCGGCAAATTGCCGCGCATATATATCCTGTAGAGTTAGCCTATCAGAGAGCTTCCGCATCAAAACCGGAATTTAGTGCCGCACATATGCCGCTGGCAGATTGGAGCGCGGCGGCATCTAATGCTGCTAAGTGGCTGCCTGATCCGGCAGGGGCACTAGCATCCTCTGCATTAAGCGGCGATTGGAAGCCGCTTATAGATATGGCTGCAACGGAAATTGGACGAGGAGCGATAGAGCCGCTGCTCCGTCAAAATGCAGACGAGGCTGTGCTGGAGACAGCTAGAATCAAGCTTTCAAGGCTGGCGCTGCCGGATTTGAAAAATAAGCAGCAGCCTTATTTGATTATTGAAGCGGAATATGAGTTTCCAATGCAGCTTCCTTTCATGAAGCAGAAGCTTATTTTAAGAGAGCAGGCTTCAGAGCGGGTATGGATCAGCGACGCTGCGGCGGCGCAAGATACAGCAACGCAAAATGATCCTGAACATATTCCTATTCAGATCATATCGATATCGCCTGTGCCGCTAAGGCCGGGCCACAAAGCAACCGCTATTGTGCTTACAAAGCCGGGAGTGACTGCTTCATTAAAGGTGATGTACAAAAGTGGGCAAAGCCAGGCCAAGCATCTAGGCGAGGCGACAGCGGGCAGCGACGGAATTGTCCAGTGGACCTGGCTCGTATCGGGCAATACGACGCCAGGCATGTGGGAGCTGACAGCAGCAGTGGGCGATCAGCAAGCATCCATGCATTTTCAGGTTGAGAAGAAATCAAATTAGTAGTGTGTGCAAGCCTATAGGCTTGCAAATAGAAAGGGGCAGAGTTTTATGCTCACCTTACCGTTTGCAGCGGCAGCCGTGCTGCTCATCGCTGCATTACTGACAGATTTGCGTTCCATGCTTATCCCTAACCGCTTGACCGTGTCTTTTTTTGCGGCAGGCTGCTTATATCAGACAATCTCTGGCGGCTGGAGCGGATTGTGGACGGGGCTACTCGGAGCTGTTGCAGGGTTTGTCCCGTTGTTCATTTTGCATTTGGCGAGAGGAATTGGCGCAGGGGATGTTAAGCTATTTGCTGCACTGGGTGTGTGGGTTGGCACAAGTATGGTGCTGCAAATGATGATGTATGCCATTTTATATGCAGGCTTAATTGGCGTGCTGCTAGTCTTGTTTAATAGGCCATTTAGCAGGAGGATGTTGAGTGGCTTGCTGCTGCTATTGCAACGAAGCACTGGGCCGAGACGCAAGGAGCTTGGAGGCTGGGCAGCGGGGGGAACCACCTTCCCATTTATGCTTGCAGTCGTACCCGGGGCAATAACAGCGTGGCTCATGATTACATAAGCCCAGCAGCGTATTTGTTTAACTCAGTTCAGCTGTTCATAAATTAATAGAGCTGCAAGCTAAGGGGGAGAAGCGATGGGGAACTTTATTGTAGATTATGCGATGAATCGTGGACATGAGCTAATTATGGATCGCGAGGGAGGCATACGCAGACAAGAGCTTGAAGAAGTAGAGCTGCAAATGCTGCAAGGCAGCTCTATTCCACATCTGCTGCCCATTGAATGGTTCGAGCTGAATGGGCTTATTACGTTTAGCTATCGCATAAGCGGCAAAAAATTGCTGCTTCATCGCTTGCAGATACAATCGCTGACGATGGAGAAGTTTTATGCCGTACTGCTAGGTATTATAGAAGCGCTAGATGAGTGCCATCATTATATGCTTCGTCCTGAAGGCTGCCTGCTGGAAGAGTCCTATCTATTTGTTGGCGAGCAGCTAAGTGATATTTTTCTCGTTTATATGCCTCTAAAATCGATAAATTCAGGCCAGTCTGCTCCTAACTGTATGCACTCCCTGCTAGCACTGGCAATACGATGGTCTTCTTATATAGAAGAAATAAATGGCGAGGAGTTTCAGTATCTATTGCATTTGTTAAGCAGAGAAGATGCAACGATCAGCACGATTCGTTCTCAATTGCTGGAACGCATTAGCAAAATGTATGAGGGTATATATCGCCTTCATGGCTCCGCGCCAAGCACAAGCAGGCCAAATCCAGCTAGCAGTACTAGTAATGCTATCAATGCTAATATTGCTAGCAGTCCTTATATTGCTGGCAATATGAGGCCGGACAAGGTCGGCGATTACAGCAGCTCTAATCATTATGGAGAAGCTGGCGAGTTCGGCCGTGATAGCGACAATATTAAAAAAAGCGAAACGAATCTGCAAGAGTCTTTAAATGATCGTTTTTTTGCCGACGGAGATTGGGATATAGAAGTCGAACCTCTGCCTCAATATAACTTTACTGAGGAGGAGACTGCGCCAGCTCGGAAAGGAAAATGGCTGATAAGCGCGATGATTTTTGTAGCAGTAGCATGTATATGGCGCTATATTTATTTAGCGGCCCCTTCCAGCAGTTTGCTGTTCATATGTCTAGGTTTATCGCTTATTGGTGTTGCCGGACTGCTAGCCCTATGGCTCAAAAAAAGCATAGTAGCTGAATCAGAATTAGTAGAAGAAGATAACCTAAGGGAAGATAGAAACAAAGAAGAGTTTAGCCGCTCACGTTTTAGAAGAGCCAATGAAAATGGAGAAGAAGGTGTTCAACATTCTAGCTCATCTATTGATTTGGAAGTAGCTGTGCCCCCGTTTAAAAAGAGCGTGTCATCCCAAACGGGGTCAACTAGAAGAGAGGAAGCAACGGTGCTTCTAGGGCAGCATAACAAAAAAACCACTGCCGATAGCGGATTCTCACTCCAGAGGGAGTGGGAAGGGCAAGGGCAGAGGCTTATTTGGGAGAAAGGCCGATTTACAATTGGCCGTATTGGTGAACAGGTCAGCTATGGTGACGAAGCGCAGGGAATATCACGGCTTCACCTTGAATGTAATAGAGACGATAAAGGCTGCTTCATCAAAGATCTTGGCTCTCGAAATGGAAGCATGCTGAACGGGCAAACAATGATTGCTTACAAAACCTATCCTTTTTCAGTAGGGGACATCGTCCAGCTAGCTGGGGTAAATGGTCCTAAATATGAATTGAAGCAAGGAAGCTGATGGAAGGCGCAGGCTTAGGGCTTTTTATACATATGCTCCATGGCGCTCTCGACAGTCGGATAACGGAAAACAAATCCATTGTCCAAGGCGACTCGTGGAAGTGCCCGCTGGCCATCAAGGAGCAGTGTTGCAAGCTCGCCGACCACAGCCTTCATGACAAAAGCAGGAACCGGGAACCAGTGGGGCCGATGCATCGCTTTGCCAATCGCTCTTCCAAAGCTGTCATTCGTAACAGGCTCTGGAGCTGAAGCGTTAACAGGCCCGTTCACCTTTGGCTGATCCACGCAAAAGATAATGAGACGGACAATGTCCTCCAGATGAATCCAAGATATCCATTGCTGCCCGCTGCCCATTCGTCCACCGCCAAATAACTTATAGGGCAGTGCCATTAATGGGAAAGCACCGCCGGTTTTGTTCAGGACGACGCCTACTCTTAGCTTAATGAGACGTTCTACCTTAATTGCGTCAGCAGCTTTTTCCCATTGCTTGACCACTTCAGACAAAAAGTCTGTTACGGCAGTCGGGCTGTACTCATCAAAGGTTTCGGTAGTTGACAGCCCATAGGCTGAAATGCCTGAAGCATTAACGACAACCTTCGGTTTGCCTTTTAGAGCTTGGACGATTTGGGCGATGCGTGCGGTAGCAGTTAGTCTGGAGCTTAGAATCCGCTGCTTGGCCTGGGCGGTCCATCGTTGATTGATGGATTCGCCAGCAAGGTTAATGATGGCGTCAATGCCCTCCAGCTTTTGAGGATGCTCGGCAAGCTCGCTCCATGTTACATAATGGAGGCCTTTTCCTACAGGCGAGTTTGGGCTACGTCCAGAGCGCGAAATAATCCATACTTCATCACGCCGCTCCAGAAGAGCCTTGACCAATGCTTGTCCGACAAAACCAGTACCACCAGCTACCGCGATCCGCATGCATCCACCAGCTTTCGATTATTGTTTCTCGATTTTCTCCGCCCACATTTGTGTGAAGCCGTCTAAATCTTTTTCAACATATTGGTATTTAATTTTACTTTTCTCTGGCAGCGAATTAATGACATCAAGCAGTTCATCATTAATTTGCAAAACGATGGTGCCGCTTGGCGTATCTACTTCAATGGAGTGGGTATCGATAAGGCCATTGAATACACCTTCACCAGTTTTCAAATCTGGGTTGGCGGTCGGTGTGTCTGTGCTGCTTTCTGGCGACGCTTCGCCAGGCTCTGTTACGCTTCCGCCATCACTCGGTGATGGTGCCGCGCTTTCCTCTGGTGTCGGCGATACGGTAGCTGGCTGCTCATCCGTGGCAACCGGGCTGCTGGATGCAGCGGGAGCGTTATTGCTATTGCTTGAGCAAGCGGCGGTTGCGAGCATAATTGCTACTAATAGGGAGCTCGTCACCATCAAGCTGCTTTTTTTGGTTTTATTATTTTTTGTCATTGTGAAGCACCTCCTGGCAATATAAACGAAATCTGATCGCAATAGGTTCCAAAAAAAGAGATCAGAGCGAGCCCTCGCCGTGCTCGTACATGTTCTTACACGGACGAAAGACTCGTTAAACAGCCAGCGCCAGGCTAATCGTTAATGGATAGAACTAAGAAACGCTATTTGTTGAGCAAATGCTTGAATGGGCTGTAATCAATGCCTTGCTTCTCGAGAAAGGTAACGAGTACTTTGTAGTCTCTTTTGGGGGTAGCCCGTATGTATCCTTCTACACAATGTGCCCTTGTGACCTCTTTGGCTTCATATTCAATAGCCACTTGACCGATCTTGGCAGCTATGGAGTGTTTCGCTATATCTCGGAACGCAGATGGGACAGGCGCGACCAGCTCATCAAGAAAAAGCTTCGACTCCTGGGTCCACATGCTGCGGCTTCTGTCCACCCAATAATTTTGCCAATCGAGCTTTGACTTGCCATCCCGCTGAGGGAGCACCTTCAAAAACTTGCGGAACATAAAGAAACCGCCGATTGCCATGAATACGACCATGACGATTGCCCAGAAAATGATGAAATACATAAACCAATCAGGAGCTGATTTCATATCCAATTTTCACCTCATGGATGAATTATAGCGTATTCCTAGATTTATTTCGACATTCCTTGTAAAATCCTTGATTTATAAGGGGTTTAAGGGGCTGATTTCTCATTCAGCCCCAGCACTAGCCCCAACAGCCCCAGTTAGAGTCTCCGTAAAAATAACCACAGCTCTATTTTCAAGCTCTTTGTAAGAGTGACCGTATACCTTATAAACCATTTCTACAGTATTGCCTAATCGGTCTGCTATGGTCTTAGGTGGAACACCATTGTTAATCAAAACCGTGGCGTGAGTATGCCTAAAACCGTGCGGCGAGATACGAGTGATACTAATCTTTTCAACTTTCATCTTTTTATACGTATATTGCAGGGTATGTTTCATGACCTCTGTGTATATTTTAGTTGCCCCTGCATGGGTTATAAAAATGTGATCTGATTGCTCCAATCTTAAACCGAACCTGAATTTTGTCTCAATACACCATTTTTTATAAGCAGTCAATTGGTCTATTACAATTTTGTCAACCGGAAGCGTATGTAAGTTGATCGATCAAGCTCCTCTAATTTGAATCGACCAAGTAAGGGCTTCATGTGTTTTTTTATAGTCTGTTTCCTTACAACACAAGTGGAAATTGCCCAGCTATCGCTATACATTTCATACCAGATATCTAGCCATTGCCCTACTGTTATTTGGCTATATTGGACTTTTTTTAGATTACCGTTAGCAACATCAACCTTTGCTTGCAATAATGCTCTTTCGGCTTCTTTTCCATTAACATCATGATATTTATAGCGATAACGGTATCGTGCTTCGCCGTTTTTTAATGTGTATTTCTGTACTTCTTTTTCTTCTTTCTTTTTCATTTTCATCCTAAAAGCATAGGTTCTGAAACAACCGACTGTTTGCGTTATCGTTGGCAGTCTTGGACGGATGCAATTGTATCTCCAAGTGTAGGCTCTATTGCTGGTCTTGCACTTACTGCCAATGCGTTGCTTGTTAACCTGAGATACCCTACGCAGATGCGGATTGCACCTACCGTAACGGTTACAAACAATAATGTACTAAACCAAGTGCGTAAGACATCGGATGGAGCGGCAATTGCAATAAGCTCCTATACTACATTGACGTCCAACAAAGGATTTTTACTATTAAGCGTAGCGGGGACGCCATTTACTGTTGGTCAGTATTATGACTTTGATCTTGTGGCGGATGCCGAACTTTAAAAGACATCATTGTTCAACAAAACTTAGTTGTGATAACATATTCACAAATAGGGGGGGTCTTGTGATAGCATCAATCATCATAGCGTTTATGACATTGTTTTGCCAAAACTTTAATCAATTACCCACATATAATCCAGAGTATACAGTCTCATATGATACAATTAATGGAGTGGGGGCTATTGCCAGTTTACCAGACTCTTATGATCCGAAGATTGAAAATAAGTTTGTGATCTTTTTTCACGGTAATTCTGGACCATCGAAGATGCTTTGGGATCATGAATATGTGAGATCAATCAATGTTGAATTACTTAAAGCGGGTTATGTGGTGATTGGATCTGATTATTCTCTTGTACAAAATTGGGGCAATCCTCAGTCTGTAAAAGAAACAAAGGAATTGATTGACTTTTACCAAGCTAAATATAATCTGGAAGATCAGCCATATGTTTACTTGAGTAGCATGGGTGGGCTTACTGGTCTGAATTCTATAACACAAGGTGTTATTAAACCGAAAGCAGTGATTGGTTTATTCCCTGCAATTAACTTGAGATATTTGCAGCAGAACAAATTCGTTGATCAAATAGACCTTGCGTATGGAATTAAATACGGCGATAGTCCAGGTAACAAATTGGATGGATATGATCCATTAAGTGATAATGATGGAAACTTGTTTAAAGATATTCCGTTTAAAATCTGGAGTTCAAAAGATGATACGATCATCGAGCATCAGCACCATACACAAGCATTTAGTGATAAAATAAATGCGATTGGTGGTAATGTAGAAGTAATCGAAGTAACTGGTGAACATGGCGATCTATCTCATTACAGACCAAAAGATGTAGTCAAGTTTTTCGATAAATATTAAGGCAAAAAGAGTCTATCCTTGATAGACTCTTTTTTTATCTACTGAGGAGGTTACCATGTGAGAACACTAACACTATATCAGGACCAACGAATTCTGGATGATCATATGCGGCTTTTCTTCTGCCTTTGAGCAGCCAAAGGAAAATGACATTCTACTGTTGGAGGATGGGCCGCGGCATTTCCAAGAGGTGTTTTCTCAGCCGCTGACAAACGGTCAGGGACTCTACACTTATAAATGGGATGGCAGAGCAAAATAGTCGAGCGAACGGTCGAGGAGCTGGCAACGGATGCGCCAGAGCCGGCAACAACAATTACGCCAGAGCAGCAGCGGCTAATCGATTTGGAACTTACCATGGCTGATCTTATCGCAGGAGGTGGGCTGTAATGCCGATGCCGGATTATAAAGTTAGGGTGATGACTAATGCATGTATCACTCGCTATGACAAGGGAGAGCGAGGCATAGCTGATATCGTGGACAGTTATGGGCTGCCGTCAGCGGATGCGGAGCTGGTATTAATGGAGATTGCGGTCAAGCGGCCGGAATAAACTACAAGAATGTAAATCATGATTTACGATGTACTTAATGTCGTACTTTATAGCGAGTTTTTAATACGTATTTTGTATGACAACTGTATGACAAGATTTACAACTATGTGTTATAATACAGACAAGTTAAGCGTAAAATGAAAAAAAGGGGACGATTCGCGGTCGCCCCCTCATGCACGATACTTGGGTGGGAATCCTCCAGCCTAGCGAAAAATAACCCGTTACCCTTGCGAGAACTTGGGCGGGTTATTTTCGTTTATGCAGATAAGTAAGTAATGCCAGCAAGAACATGCCAAGCATAATCACTTCCGTCAACGAAAAATTCATAAGCATCACCCCCGATCTGGAGGCGATACTACCCACCCAAGTAAATCGTACCGAATTATTATTCCATATTTTTACAAATGTATTAATAGAATCATATAACTTTAAGCCGTATGGGATTTCAGCCCTACGGCTTTTACTATTTTAGGAGGTAAACGGGATGATGACAGGTAAAACGATCTTTGGGGTAATAGGTGCCGTAGTGGTGCCAGCCTTTAAATATATGTATGGGGCAGGGGATGCAGTGGTATCGGCAATGGTTGCACTCACGTTTTTTATTGTAATGGATTGGATTAGCGGCATCCGAGCTGCAAAACAGGATTACAGCTATAGCAGCAAATATGGGATTGACGGCATTTTTAGGACTTTGTTTATGCTGCTGCTACCAGCTGGCGGCCATTTGTTGGATAGCATGTTTGGTCTGCCTGGTATCCTGTTCGGGGCGCTCACAGCTGGGCTCCTGTATCATGTAATCCAGTCTATGGTAGCTAACTCATTGCGAGCTGGCTGGGGACAATAGCTGCCACTCAATGTCTTTGAGACACTTCTCAAGTGGGTAGGGTCGGTGCTGGACAAAAAAATAAACAGAGCTGCCGAACGCGGCGGCGTTGTGGGAGGCAAGTCTGATGACGATACCCTATAAAATTTACCACATACCAAAAGGGACTGCCTGTAATCGCCGTCCTGCTCTACCAATGACTGCGACGACAATAACTATCCATAACACCGGCAATGTCAGCAGCACGGCAGCAAATGAGCGTGCTTGGCTCACAAACGCCAGCAATGACCGAACAGCATCATACCATATCGTCGTGGATTAGCTGGGGGCGATAGAGTATCTGCCGCTGACCGAAAACGCATGGCACAGCGGAGACGGCAGCAAAGCGACAAGCGGCAATAGGGCAAGCATCGGTATCGAGATTTGCGAAAGCGGCAATTACAGCAAGGTGTTAGATAACGCCGTCGAGCTGGTAGCCGACATGCTTAAGCAGCGCGGCTGGGGCGTAGAGCGGCTGCGGCGCCACTACGACTGGTCAGGCAAGATATGCCCGCACCTGATGTATGATGGCGGAAAATGGACAGGCTGGACAACGTTTAAAAATAGAGTGGCAGTTAAGCTACAGGAGGTTGAGCCAGAAATGAAAGCAGAGAACGCGAACGCGATTATCAAGAAGTATTTACAGCCTGACTGGGCAGCAGCGCATAAAAAGGGTGATGCAGCAGGTAAAGAGGAAACGCACCGGGTAGCTAATGAATTGCGGAAAGCCAGCGGTCAGAAAGAGCAATAAAATATTTCGCACCTTTCTAAGAGGCCCTACCGACTATTAATGTTGGTAGGGCCTTTTTTTTGTCCGTAACGTGTCCGTTCAATGTCCGTTCATTGTCCGATTAAGTTACGAAAGGAGTTAAAATAGACTATATAGTAATGATGTAATTCAGGAAGATAATCCCATCGAAATAATTGACAGAATTGTACAAGTGATATTACATTCGATAAAAGCCTGGTTATAGGTCTGGAGGCTAATACATTACTAAAAGAGGGCTCTATGAAACTAGTCAAAGTTTTTACAGAAGTGCGTTTCGAAAATGCGATTTTATTTAAAGATGCAAGAACGATAAATTCCCTCATAAAAGAGCTGAAAAATATTTTCTCGATATCGGATGATAGCCATATGAATGAGGGGATAATTGCATTTTATTAACCGTCAAGACACATACAATGTTTCGTTCATAACAACAGGGTAGTTATTGATTGTGACACACCTAAAGACTTTTCTCATTTCAATTCTGTAGCAAGTAAAGTAATTCCTAATGTTATTAGGAAGTTTGAAGTCGAGAAAACCGACCACATAGGGGTTAGGGCGCATTTTGTTGATGAATCGATTAAGGATGCTAAGCAGTCATCTCTTAAAGTTCTGAATAAGTTCTTTAAAGATGTCGGGTTTCTTAAACGAAATACTGATACTCCATTGTTGCAGCCTAATCTTGGATTTATGATTGAGGATAACTCCGAGTTTTTCTTGAATGTATCAATTGCTCATCACCAAATTGGCACTGGAAAAATGGCCAATTCGGGAAAAGTTGAGTTGGAAATTCAATCGACTTCTCCATTAGTTGATTTAGACATATTTACTTCAGTCCCCAAGGAACATCATCAAATTAATGGAGTGTTGAAATACTGCTGTGACCGTCTGCCGAAATACGTACCTTTAATATGGGAGGTTTGAATGTGACTTCATCACTAATGAGACAGACTAACCCCTCTGTATATAAGTACACAGAATCGGGAACAGTTGTTAACGAGCTAAACATGAATACTGGAAGGTTCACAAAAGGACTCACTCGACATGAAGAGTATAATCTACCTAACCTGTTTTTAGAAGTTCAGGAAATGGGTATTAGTTCTATTATGATTGATACTGCATATGGTACAATTAGTATATCACTAATAAATGTCGAAGAAGAAATTAGGAGGGTGATTAGTGTGATGGATAAAAAACATCTCCTCTATAGGTACTACACATTTATTTGGATACTTTGCACAGCTGCCTTAGCGGTTTTTTCAACATCTGCCATTTCTGGATTACTCGGTCCGTTGAGCTCAATTGCTGGTATTGTATTATCAATAACGGGTATAATTGGAGCGTATCTAGATTGGAAGGATAAGGTTCGTAAAGATGCTTATTAATATAGGGGTTTCAGCTCTACCTGATGGGGATGGAGGCTTGCCTAGCCTTGCTAATACGGTAGCTAAAAAGACAACTTTCACAAAAGGTACTGGCCTAATGTTTTTAGTGTGTCTAGCCATACTTGCTTTTATATTGGCGTACTCCAAGATACCCTTTATCCAACAGAGTGTTTCTTTAGATAAAGAGGATTTGAGATTTACTTTTATAACGACTGTATGTTTTATGATTGTTTTCGCAGGATTATATATGCTTCCAGAAATAATACAAAATTTAAAGATATAAGGTAGAAAAGAGCCGTATGGGAAAGCATCCCTGCGGCTCTTCTCGTTCCCTCTGGTTTAAAAATTATGCTATATTAAACTTGGTTACCATAATCCTTATACCAGAGAGAGGGATAAAAATGAATAAAAAAAGCAATAATTTTGAATTGGTGCAAGACTATCAGTTGAGGAATTTAGCCGAGAAATTAATCGAGTGTGTCATTATTACCGTTAACGGAGTACAAATGAAGGGGATAATCTTATTTTATGATCGATACTGCATTGTACTTCAGAATCATAAAGGTATTAATTGTATGATATATAAACATGCTATATCCACGATAAAATTCTAATAATCTAGTTTAGGATAGTTCAATTATTTTTAGTGTGATGTTATAAATTGAAAAAGAGCCGTGGGAGAAAGCGTCCCTGCGGCTCTTTTTTTGTTACCAGTCCTCGTATTGTTCTACACGTTCGATGTCCTTAATTTCAAACCAGTCATCCTCTACCCTAAACGCGCCTTTCAGCTCAGCTATGGCGTTCACAATACCTTCGACACGCCTTTCATCCCAGGGATCGTACTTTTTGTATTACGCGATGCTTAAATGACGTTCTCAGGGTTATAGATATCAATTCTTTTTCCTGATCATCCAATTCGATGCGTTCTCTTCGGTGGCGTTCCTTCACCAATTGTAAATATCCGGCTTTGTGCTCAGGCAAAATCATTCAGCTGCTTTCCCACAATCCGTTATCTTCAAGCTTCTTGCTCATAACCAACGCCTCCTTGTTGGTTATATTATATGCAAACATATGTTCTTGAATCAATTGCGAAAAATCCCTGACAACCCTGCTAAGATAATTACTCGTATTCTTGTCAATTTCCGTCAGCGTCTACCCGTATTTTTAAAAAATGCAGCCCCAATTTAGCCCCAATTCAGTGCATGTTGATGCATGAGTTTGCGTCCACCCTAAAGTGGGGGTTTATGGTAAACCCTTTATTAGCAAGGATCTAGGCGAATTGGACAACTTGTTTGCGTAGTTTGCTCCTTACTAGATTTATTTCGACATTCCTTGTAAAATAGGTGTGATAAACCGAAAGGGGCGTTATATAACGATGTTGAAAATCGGTTCCCATGTTTCATTTTCGGACAAAGGGCTGCAGACCGCAGCAACGGAGGCCATTTCTTATGGCTCCAGCACATTCATGATTTATACCGGCGCACCGCAGAATACGCGAAGAAAGCCGATAGACACGCTATATATTGAAGAAGGCAAAGCTTTGATGCAAACAGCAGGTATTGATGAGATTGTTGTTCATGCACCGTATATTGTCAATCTCGGCTCCTACAAGGACAGCACTTATAATCTGGCTGTTGAATTTTTGAAGGAGGAAATCCGCCGTACCGCTGCTATTGGTGTGCAGAACATCGTGTTGCACCCAGGCGCTTATACCGACAAGGATGCTGAATATGGCATTGGCCGGATCGCCGAAGGGTTGAATGCGGTGCTGGAAGGCACGAAGGAAACGAATGTTAATATTGCGCTTGAGACGATGGCCGGCAAAGGCACGGAAATTGGCCGCAGCTTTGAAGAGCTGGCAGCGATTATTGATAAGGTGCAAAGCAACAATCGCTTGACCATTTGTATGGATACTTGCCATATGCATGATGCGGGCTACGATCTTGTTGATGATTTGGACGGCGTGCTGGACAAGTTTGACAAGCTGGTAGGGCTTAACCGAGTTGCAGTAGTTCACGTGAATGACAGCAAAAATCCGCGCGGAGCGGCAAAGGACCGCCATACGCCGATAGGCTCGGGATATTTGGGCTATGATGCCATCCAATCCATTGTCCATCATGAGGCACTTAAAGGGCGTCCATTCGTATTGGAGACGCCATGGATTGGCAAGGATGCGAAAACGGAGCGTCCGATGTACGAAGTAGAAATCGCCTTGCTTCGCGGAGAAGTCCAGCAGCGGTTTGGCGACAGCTTTCTGGAGGATGTTGCGAAGCTCCAGCAGTTTTTTGCTCCGCAAGGCATTGACCGTGCATTCGTGCTATCGACATGGGAGCTGCTTAAGGCGGATGCCAAAGCAAGAAAAGCTGATCCGCGCGAACCAATGGAGCGGATTTACGACCTCATTATTGAAGGCGGCGTATTGTCGCCAGCACTGACAGAAGAGCAAATTAATCAACGGATTACAGCATGGTTTGCAGGCAATGCTGTGCTCTAAAAATAATGATTTATAATTGATGAATAGAATGAAGATAATAGTTGAAGGAAGGAAGTTTGAAATACATGTCATCACCATCTATATCGCAGCAGCCGTCCGCCAAGAGCGGACGGGCTCGCATGCTCATTTCCTGCCCAGACCGTTCGGGCATCGTGGCAGCCGTTTCCCATTTTCTATATGAGCATGGGGCGAATATTGTGCAGTCCGACCAGTACACCATGAACCCGGAGGGCGGAATGTTTTTTATCCGCTTTGAGTTCGATTTGGCGGACCTCGACAAGGAACTCCCCGTATTAGTAGAGGATTTTGCCCGCGTTGCCGACCGTTTCGATATGAAATGGCATACGTTCCGTGCAAGCCGCAAAAAACGCCTGGCGATTTTCGTTTCCAAAGAAGATCATTGCCTGATGGAACTGCTGTGGCAGTGGAAAGCCGGCGATCTTGACGCCGATATTGCCATGGTTGTCAGCAATCATCCGGATATGCGCGAAATGGTTGAAGGCTTCGGCATTCCTTACCACCACATCCCGGTCACTGCCGATACGAAAGCAGAAGCGGAGCGCAAGCAGATGGAGGTCGTTGCGGATAAAGCAGACATTATTGTGCTTGCCCGTTATATGCAAATTATTTCGCCGAAATTTATCGAGCAATTTCCGAATCGCATTATTAATATCCATCATTCCTTTTTGCCTGCTTTTGTTGGCGGCAAGCCGTATGCGCAAGCTTACCAGCGCGGCGTGAAAATTATCGGCGCTACGGCGCATTATGTAACAGAGGAGCTGGATGGCGGTCCGATTATCGAGCAGGATGTGCAGCGGGTCAGCCACAGGGACAATGTGGACGACTTGAAGCGGATTGGACGCACGATTGAGCGTGTCGTTCTTGCCCGTGCAGTTAAATGGCATATTGAGGACCGGATTATCGTTCATCATAACAAGACTGTCGTATTTAATTAGGATTTTCGCGGTTATTTATCAATATTTTTTAATAGGCAAACTGCTCTGGCGGGTGTTACAATGTTCAAAGCCATTGTGTTCAATTGCGCACCACCTATAAGCATGTTGAAAAATGCGGGCTTTCCGCAGGAAAGTTCTTTTTCAAAATATAAGAATTTATAAGTTTTACACTTATAAATGGGCTTATATTGCACCCGCGGAACGAAACGCGCCGCGCCACCAGAGGACGGCGAGAGCCGTTTCACCTTGAAATATAGGAAAGGATATGTTCTCATCCATTCTCTATATTTCTCGGAATGAAACGCGCCGCGCCGCCAGAGGACGGCGAAAGCCGTTTCACCTTGCCATGCTTCTAAAGAGAGAGAGCAACACTTAAAACAAGAAGACCAGAATGGATTTTAGGAGGAAACAAGCTAATGACAGTTACTCAAAAATCAGTTGACCAGCTTTCGATTGATACGATCCGTACGCTTGCGATCGATGCGATTGAGAAAGCAAAATCTGGACACCCAGGCATGCCTATGGGTGCAGCTCCAATGGGTTATCAGCTTTTCGCTAAAAACATGGTTCACAATCCGGCTAACCCGAGTTGGGTAAACCGCGACCGTTTCGTACTTTCCGCAGGGCATGGCTCCATGCTGCTTTACAGCCTGCTGCACCTGTCCGGCTACGATCTTCCAATTGAGGAACTGAAAAACTTCCGTCAATGGGGCTCCCTGACTCCGGGTCACCCTGAGTTTGGCCACACAGCTGGCGTTGACGCAACGACTGGTCCACTGGGACAAGGCGTGGCTATGGGTGTTGGGATGGCGCTTGCAGAAGCGCAGCTTGCCGCTACTTACAATAAAGAAGGCTTTAACGTAATCGACCATTATACTTATGCCATTTGTGGCGACGGCGATTTGATGGAAGGTATTTCGCATGAAGCGGCTTCCATGGCTGGTCACATGCAGCTGGGCAAACTGGTTGTCCTATATGATTCGAATGATATTTCCCTTGATGGCGAGCTGAGCCTGTCCTTCTCGGAGAGCGTTCAAAAGCGTTTTGAAGGTTACGGCTGGCAAGTGCTGCGCGTAGAAGACGGCAACGATCTGGATGCTTTGTCCAAAGCGGTTGCAGAAGCGCAAACAGACCATGCAAAACCGACTTTGATCGAAGTGAAGACGGTTATCGGTTACGGCAGCCCGAACAAAGGCGGCAAAGGCGGACATGCTGGTCCTCACGGATCGCCGCTGGGTGCTGAAGAAACGAAGCTGACTAAGCAGTTCTACGGATGGGAAGAAGACAATCAATTTTTCGTGCCAGACGAAGTTCGCGCACACTTCGCAGAAGTGAAGAAGCAAGGCGAAGAGTCCAATGCGAAATGGGATGCTTTGTTTGCTGAATACAAAAAAGCGAATCCTGAGCTTGCGGCTCAATTCGAAATCGCAACTTCCGGTTCATTGCCAGCTGGCTGGGATGCAGATCTTCCGGTTTACACAACAGAAGACAAGCCTGTATCGACTCGCGTAGCTTCCGGTAATGCCCTGAACGGCCTAGCGAAAAATGTTCCTAGCCTTGTTGGCGGCTCCGCTGACCTTGAAAGCTCGACGATGACTCACCTGAAAGGCTTGCCAGTGTTCAAGCCAGGCAGCTACGATGGCCGCAATATTTATTTCGGCGTTCGTGAGTTTGGTATGGCAGCTGCAATGAACGGTATTGCCCTTCATACAGGTCTGAAAGTATTTGGCGGTACGTTCTTCGTATTTACCGACTACTTGCGTCCAGCTATTCGTCTGGCAGCACTGATGAAGCTTCCTGTTGTATACGTACTTACGCATGACAGTATTGCTGTGGGCGAAGACGGTCCTACACATGAGCCAATCGAGCAGCTTGCTTCGATCCGCATCATTCCTGACCTGACCGTTATCCGTCCCGCTGACGGCAACGAAACTTCCGCAGCATGGGCTTATGCGCTGGAGAACACAAGCAATCCAGTAGCGCTTGTTCTGACTCGCCAAAACCTGCCGATTCTTGAAGGTTCTGTAGATAATGCTCGCGATGGCATCCGCCGCGGCGGATACGTTGTATCTGATGCAAAAGACGGCAAGCCGCAAGCGCAAATCATTGCTACAGGCTCCGAGGTTCAGCTGGCTGTTGCTGCTCAGAAAGCTCTTGCAGAAGAAGGCATTCAAGTTCGCGTTATCAGCCTTCCGAGCTGGGATCTGTTCGAGAAGCAAGACAAAGCTTACAGAGATTCTGTATTGCTTCCTGAAGTTAAAGCTCGTGTTGCTATCGAAATGGCTTCCCCATTCGGCTGGGAGCGTTATGTTGGCGATCAAGGCACGATTATCGGTATCGACCGTTTCGGCGCTTCGGCTCCTGGCGACCGCGTCATTGCTGAATATGGTTTTACGGTTGAGAACGTAGTAAGCAAAGTGAAATCCGTACTTTAATTTTCGAAATAGAAGGAGATTATACCCGCCATGTCTCAATTTGAAAATGTAACGGTCGTCAAAGAAGCTAACGTTTATTTTGACGGTAAAGTAACAAGCCGCGCAGTATTGTTCGCGGACGGAACGAAAAAAACGCTCGGCATTATGCTGCCAGGCGACTACGAGTTCGGTACGGACTGCGTAGAAATTATGGAAATTCTTGCTGGTGATTTGAAAGTGCTGCTTCCAGGCGAGACGGAGTGGCTGCACATTCAAGGCAAAGGCGAGTTCACTGTGCCTGCCAACACGAAATTCAAGCTTCAAGTTGCGACGGTAGCGGACTACTGCTGCTCGTACATTTACGAATAAGAATCACAAATCAAGAAAAGGGCTGCTTCGCATATGCGGAGCAGCCCTTTTCGTCGTGCATTTTTCTTTATTGTCATTTATAGTCATTTATGATCTTACATGGACATTCATCATTGTCGTTCATAATTGTCCATCACCGTTCCTTTTCACTCATCACCGTTCCGCCACCCTCCTCCATCCTTTTCATTCCATCTTGCTCATCATTATTATCCTAACGGGACGTTTCCTTAACTATGCAACATGAATCCTAAAACATTGTTATATCTCCGCGTTGCTCCAGAAAGCTACAATAGCTTCTGTAACCGCTAACAATAAACAAGAAGATGGTTAAATGGAGGGGAAGCTATTGAAACAAAGAGCGATGCGGAGGTGGAATTTCAAGCTTGTTTGGCCGTTGCACGTCATGCTCATTCCGGGAATTGTCCTTGTTCTGATCTTTTCATATTTGCCGATGCTCGGACTCGTTATGGCCTTTCAGGATTATAAGCCCCAGCTTGGATTTTTGGATTCCGAATGGATCGGCATGGAAAATTTCAAGCTGATGTTTGAATATCCGGATGCAAGGCAAGTGATATGGAATACGCTGCTGATCGCGGGCATCAAAATTGTAGCGCATCTCATTGTTCCATTTGTTTTTGCGCTGCTGCTCAATGAAGTGCGTAAAATGCTGTTTAAACGGTTTGTGCAAACGCTGGTCTATTTGCCCCACTTTTTATCCTGGGTCATTCTTGGGGGCATTTTGCTCGATATGCTCTCTACAGATGGCGGACTTGTCAATCAGCTGCTTGCGGTGTTTGGGATCGAGCCGGTTTTTTTCCTTGGAGATGGGAATTGGTTTAGATTGACGGTCATTGTCAGCGACGTATGGAAGGATTTCGGCTTCTCGACCATTATCTTTCTAGCAGCGCTTGCGGGCGTTAATCCTGAATATTATGAAGCGGCGCTTATAGATGGAGCGAATCGCTGGCGCCAGACCCTTTCGATAACGATCCCGTCTATTTTGCCCATTACGATTGTGGTTGGGATCTTATCGCTCGGCAACATTTTGAATGCCGGCTTCGATCAGATTTTTAATCTATACAACCCGCTTGTGTATGAAAAAGGAGATATTATCGACACCTATGTTTACAGAGTAGGCTTGCTAGGCGGCGATTTTGGCTTTGGCACAGCGGTAGGAGTGTTCAAATCGCTAGTGAGCTTTATTTTGATTATTATTTCATACAGGCTTGCCTACAAGCTGGCCAATTATCGTATTTTTTAAGGGGGGAGCGGCATGTTTCATCGTTCAATTTCGTATCGTGTTTTCTCTACATTCAACGTTGCTTTTCTAGCCCTGTTGTCCTTCATGTGTATAGCACCGCTCCTTCATGTGCTTGCGGTATCGTTCAGTACCGCGGCGGCAGCCGATGCCAATTTGGTAAAGCTGTGGCCGATCGGTTTTTCCCTAGATGCCTATAAGTCTACCTTGACGAATGTTTTTTTTATCGGCTCTTTTGGAAATTCAATCATTCGGACAGTGCTTGGCACAGCGATTGCGCTTTCCTTGTCGATTCTGATTGGCTATGCCTTGTCTAAAGAGAGTTCTGAATTCAGGGGCAGAAATATATATGCCTGGTTTTTCGTATTTACAATGCTGTTTAGCGGCGGATTGATTCCCGGTTATATTGTCGTACAAAAGCTGGGGCTGCTCAATACGGTATGGGCACTTGTGCTTCCGGGAGCCGTTAGCGTTTATAATACGATTTTATTGATGAATTTTTTTCGCACATCGGTGCCGAAAGCGCTGGAGGAAGCGGCGTTTATCGATGGAGCGGGCCACTTTCGCGCATTATGGCAAATTTATTTGCCGATATCGCTCCCATCACTGGCAACGATTGGCCTCTTTACAATGGTCGGTCATTGGAATGCTTGGTTTGATGGACTTATTTACATGACGCACGCCGAAAAGTATCCTATGTCTACGCTTTTGCAGACGATTGTAGTCCAGCGGGACTTAAGCAGCATGAGCGTCAATGCGGATGAAATGAAGGAGCTGTCGAACCGGACGGTGAAAACGGCGCAAATTTTTATTGCTACGCTGCCCATTATTATCGTGTATCCGTTTCTGCAAAAATTTTTCGTTAAAGGGATTGTGCTCGGTTCCGTGAAGGAATAGAGCCATTAAATAGGGGGATTATCTATGATGAATAAAAGCTGGAGAAAAACGACCGCATTATTGAGCGCATTAATGCTGGGCATGACTGCTTTGACCGCCTGCTCATCGGCAGTAAATGAGGAAGCGTCAAATAACGCTTCACAGCCGCAAGCTGTGGAAGCCGCAGCTGAAGCGATGAAAGCGGGCAAATACGAGGAGCCGCTTAAAATCAATATCGTTCGCCAAATGACCACTGATGTGAAGTTTCGCGCCGGGGAGGATATCAACAATAATCCTCATGTCCAGTGGGCCAAGGATACGTTCAATATCGATCTCAATTATTTATGGACGGCTGACAGCAGTGCGATTGATACGAAAATCCGCTTGATTTTGTCCGCAAACGAGGATCTTCCAGATATTATTCAATACCGGGGCTCCCAGGATGTTATAGACGCCTTAATTGATTCCGGCAAGTTCGCTGACGTTGGCGACCTGTTTGACAAGTATGCGGGCGATGCTTACAAATCAGCGATGGCGGAAGACGAAACAGTCTGGTATCCTTATGTTCGTGATGGCAAACGGTACGCGATTCCGATTCTCGATTACTCCAACAATAATGATACCGTTTTATGGATCAGAGATGATTGGATGAAAAAGCTTAATTTGAAGGCGCCGCAAACGATCGAAGAGATGGAAAAAATGATGGAGCTGTTCACGAATGCCGATCCAGACGGCAATGGCAAGAAGGACACCGTAGGGCTGGCTGTTGGCTTGAAAAATGGCATGAACACATGGGGACTCGCTGATGCGGATTTCCTGTTCGGAGCATACGGTGCGATGCCGGGGCAGTGGAATTTGGACGCCGCGACAGGCAAGCTTGCATACGGCTCGATTGCGCCCGAAGTGAAGACGGTGCTTGGGAAGCTGAAGGAGTGGATGGAGAAGGGCTACATCCACAAGGAAGCGGGATTGCATGATGAGGGCAAGGCGGCTGAATTATTTTCATCAGGCAAGGCGGGAATCGTTGTTGCTCCGTATTGGGCAGGAGGCTGGCCGCTGCCAGCGGTTAAAGAGGTGGATAAAAATGCCGACTACAGCGCATATCCGCTGCCTGCTGGACCGAATGGGAAAATTGGCCGCAGCAAATCGGGTACGGGCAATGGCGTTATTTTAATTAATAAGGACTTCAAGCATCCGGAAGCTTTTTTTATGTATGCCAATCTGTTATATGAACAGCAGGGCAATCCGCAGTCGGGAAGTCCGTTTGAATACGGCTTTAAAGAAGGCTATGATTTTATGCTTCAGGATGGGCAGCCAGTCTGGGATGAAGCTAAGTTTCCGGCAGATAAGCCGCTTATGAATGTTGAGAAATATACCCTTCTGTTTGATGGGGCCCGCATCCCTTCTCTGGTTATGGAGACGATGAACGATTTGGCAAGCGGCAAGGAGCCGGTTACAGCGTTCGAGCAGAAGCAGTCCAGAGGGCTGGATAAAAATATTACCGCGGGTGCTGTCAACTACAGCCAGCGGGAATATGCGATGCCTAATCTGTACATTGGCTCTCCGACCAAAACCTACAAGAAGCGTTGGGATTTCCTGAGCAAAAGCGAGAAGGAAACGTTTAATAAAATCATTTATGGCGGCAGCCCGATCGATTCCTTTGACACGTTCGTCACACAGTGGAAGGCTTCTGCTGGGGACACCATTACCGAAGAGGTTAATGAATGGTATGCCGCTGTTCAAAAATAAGTCATCCAACAATCTAACATCAGGCAAACAACAGAAGCGTCCGTTCCCTTAAGGAGGGGAATAGGGCGCTTTTCTTGCTCAGGGAGGAAGGCTCCGTAATGGAGAAATCAAATATTTTCAAAAAAATATTAGCCATTATGGGGCTACTGCTCATCCCTATTGTCGGTTTGTATTCCTATTCGAACCAAATAAGCATTCATGTTGTAGAAGAGCAAATCAGGCAAAACAGCGGGGATAAGCTTTCTTTTTTTGTACAGCAGATAGATGCCGAATTCGATCAATATATGATCTCAGTCAATAATTTAGGAATTGAGCCGCTAGTACGCGCCTTTATATCGCTGACCCCCTCCAGCACGGATTCAGAGCTGTTTGAGGCAAAGCTGAGCGTGCAGGAGGATTTGGAGATTAAAGGGAAGGCAGGCATCCTGGAGCGTGCTTATACGTTATTTGCGCCCCTTTCTGGAGAAGTAGTCAGTACGCATAACTCTATTTCCTACAAGCAAAAGTTTGTCGATATGGTCCACAAAGGCGGGCTCAAGCCTTTCATCTGGACTTATTCCGCAGAGGATAATAGCCGTATACCGAACGCTTTCGTCTATCGAATTGTGGAGCCGCTGTTCGTTTATGAGGATTTGGAGCAAGCCGATCTGGTAGGCGAAATTCGGGTCGATACGAGAGATATTACGGATATGCTGACCCGGTTTAAGGCGGATAGCCCCGGCGACCCTTTTTTATATCATGAAAATGAAGCGCCCATCGTTGCGCGTACAGCGGACATGAAGCGAATTAATGAACTGCTGCCTCTGTTTGAGAAAAATAAGGAGGATGTCAAGCAAGGGACTTTTCTAGCCTCGCTGCAAAACGAACAGTATATGATTCTTTATGCCAAGTCGGAGGCTACAGGCTGGTATTTAATCGAATACATGCCGCTGGAGAACATTTTAACCCCGATAACCTCTAGCCGAAATTGGTTTTGGCTATCGCTGAGTTTAATCTTGCTTATTAGCGTGTTATCTGCATTTTTGCTTTATCGTAATGTGCAGGTTCCGATTCGGGAGCTGTTTTTGGCCGCCAAGCGACTGCGCAGGGGCGATTACTCCGTACGTGTTGGCAGCCGCAAGCATGATGAATTCGGTTATTTATTTGAACAGTTCAATTTAATGAGCGAGCAAATCCAGCATTTAATCAACAGCATCTATGCGGAGAAGCTGCATGCCAGAGAAGCTACGCTGAAGCAGCTGCAATCGCAAATTAATCCGCATTTCCTATACAATTGCTTATTTTTCATTAAAAATATGACGCGCATTGGCGAGCGGGACGCGGTAATGGCAATGGCGGTCAAGCTTGGCGACTATTACCGCTATACAACGCATGTAGATCAGCAGGAAACGGCGCTGCGCGAGGAAATCAAGCTGATCCACAACTATTTGTCGATTCAAAATATGAGAATGGACCGCATCGACTTTCAAATAAAAATTCCGGATGCGATGCTGGAGCTCAAGCTGCCGAGGCTAATCGTGCAGCCAATTATTGAGAACGCCATTATTCATGGCATAGAGCCTAGAGAAGGGGCAGGCATGATTAGGGTCATGGGTTTAAGCGGCGAGCAGGGATATGAAATCATTTGTGAAGATGATGGTGTGGGTCTCAGTGAGCAGGAGCTGCGGCGGCTGCGGCAGAAAATCAGCTCTAATGCGGTGCTGGACGAGAGCTGCGGCCTGCGCAACGTCCATCAGCGGCTTGTTCATAAATACGGCGGGACGTCGGGCCTCACGTTGGAGCAGTCCGCTGAAGGGGGCCTTCGCGCAACGATACGGTGGAGTGCTCTTCCAAGCGAACGCGAGTGAGAGCGAGCGGTAGGGTGTAAGTGGGCGAATGAAGGCTGCACAGGACGCTGTAAGTATGTCGGGAGAAAAAAGGAGATTCGGCCATGTACCAGCTTTTGATCGTTGATGATGAGCGTTCCGTAGTTGAAGGGGTTGCGGCAACACTGCTTGAATACGGTATGGCCGGCATTGAGATTCATAAAGCTTTTTCAGCTTCGGATGCGCTGGCCATTATGCGCAAATGCGCCATTGATCTGATGATTACGGATATACGGATGCCGGGCATTTCCGGTTTGGAACTGATGGAGCGCGTGCGCAAATCGTCAGGCTCGACCGCTGTTATTTTGCTGACCGGCTATGCCGAATTTGAATATGCCAAGCAAGCGCTGACTAGCGGCGCCTCTAATTATTTGCTCAAGCCGGTCAATGACGAGGATTTGATTAGCGCAGTTAAGAAGGCGCTGTTGACTGTACAGAAGGAAAAGGAAGCAGCCATTTCGCGTGATAACACACAGCGGGCATTACGGGAAAATTTGCCGCTGCTGCAGCGGAATTTGCTGATTGATTTGCTCGAAAATCGGGTGATCCCACCAGCTGCTTTAGAAAAGAGGCTCCAGAAGCTCGCGCTTCCTTTCTCGCTGGAGCATGCTGCCAGTTTGCTGCTCATCCGTTTGGAGGAGCCTTTTTTCCAATATGGGCACAATGATCGGGCTTTGCTCGAATATGCGGTCGGCAATATTGCCGAGGAGGTGCTCAGCGATTTTTATCAAATATGGATGTGCAGCGATTCCCGTGACTATTTGGCCGTTGTGGTTCAGGCTTTGGATGGAAACAGCGGCATCGCTGGCGCAATGGCGGAGCAGGAGCTTATGCGTCGCTGCCTATATTTACAGGAGCAAGTGCAGCGATATTTGAATGGGTCAATCTCGATTGTCATTAGTGCTTGGGGAGCGTTTCCCGATCAGTTGTCATCCTCCTATCATCTGGCGCTGACAGCTTATCTCAAGCATATTGGCGCTGGGAGGGGATTGTTTCTCTCGCTCGGCGAGCAGCGTGTGCTGGCGCCGGTACGCACATTCAAGCATTTGTATGAGCCGCCGCTGCTGCCGGATCTGCTGGAGTCGGGGAGATGGGATTCCTTTATGGAGAAGCTGGGCTTGATTTTCGATGAGCTTGAGACCGATTTTGACGGCTCTGCGGAGCATTCATTGGAGGTTTATTGTGCCGTTACAGGCACACTTAGCTTTATTGCCCATAAAAGCGGGTATGGCTTGTTTGATTTTTTGGAAATAGAAGAGCAGCATATGATGGTATTCGAGTCTTTAAGACAGCAGCGGCGGCTGCGGGATAAGCTGATGCGATTGGCGGAAAACATACGCAGCGCGCTTGAGACCGAGGCCATGGGCAGCCAATCCAGGCTCATTAAGAAGGTGCAGCGATTCATTGACGAGCAGCTGGCTCATACGATTTCCTTGACGATGATCGCAGAGCATGTTTTTTTGCATCCCGTGTATCTCTCTCAAGTGTATAAGGCGGCAACCGATGAAAGCTTGAGCGACTATATACAGCGAATACGCATGGAGAAATCAGCCTATTGGCTCCGCAACTCAAAGCTGAAAATCTATGAAATCGGCAGTAAAGTCGGCTACCAGAATGCGCCTTATTTTATCAAAGTATTCAAGAAGGTGTACGGCATGACCCCGCAAGATTATCGGGAGCTTCATTCGGTATAAGCAGCCAACGCGCATCGGTTGAGTACCGACGCGCGTTGGCTGCTTATAGCTAGTACATAATCTCGGCTACGCGTCTGCTTTCACAGCAATCGGCTTTACGAAAAAGATAACGCCAACGGCTCCGATAATCGCGAGTGCTCCTGCCGTCAGGAAGGCGCTGGTGAAATGTCCCGTATACTGTACGATGAACCCTGTAACAGTGGGTGCGATAATACCTGAAATGTTTGCCAAAGCATGAACAAAACCTGTAACGCCACCCACTTTATCGCCTTTGACATTGTCGGATATAATCGACCAGTAAGAGGTGGAGGTCATATACATAAAGAAGATTCCGCAAGCCATTAAAGAAACGGCGCTGACTGGCGTTTGAACGAGTCCAGCAAAAGCGATACAAATCGAGGAAAGAATTAAACCGCTTACAAGAACGATTTTGCGAGAAAATAATAATTTATTAGTTTTGCGATATAAATAGTCGGATAATACGCCGCTTAATAATAGTCCACAAAAGCCTACCAGCCATGGAATAGTGGAAGCGATACTCATTTCCTTAATGCTCAGCCCTTTATCCATGGATAGATAGCTAGGGAACCAGGTCATAAAGAAATAGAGAATGTAGTTGAATCCGAAAAAGGCTAGCGCTGTGAAAAGAATAGTAGGTTGTTTTATAAAATAAGATAGCGATACTTTCTCCGCTTTGCCGCCATTAGAAGCTGTAAAAGCAGCAGTGGGCTCTTGCATTTCAGCTATTTCTTCCTGGGTTGCTTTTGGATGCTGGGAAGGCTTGTCTGTGACCAGCTTCATCCAGAACACTGTCCAGACTAGACCTATTACCGCAAGTACGATAAAAGAAAGCTTCCAGTGCCAGTACAAGGCGATGACGCCGACGATCGGTCCGGCTATGGCTCCGCCTAGCGGATTTCCAGAGAACGAAATGCCGACAGCTCTAGCGCGCTGCTTGGCAGGAACCCAGTTGCTGATTGTTTTATTAGTTGCCGAGCCCAAAGGCCCTTCACCCAGCCCGAACAGCATCCGGATAATAAAGAGGGACACAAAGTTGAATGCCGCAATGGTCAGTCCACAGAAGATGGACCAGATGGTCATAGAGGCTCCGAATATTTTTCTAGGGCCATAAATATCGGAAAGGTATCCGCCAACAAAATTAAACAGCGCGTAGCCAATAGAGAAGCTGCTGAAAATAAAACCGAGCTGGATGCTGTCGATTCCATACTCCTCTGTAATGAACGGCGCCGCTACGGAGAAGGCAGCACGGTCAACATAGTTGATCACTCCTGCGAGGAATAGCATAAGGACCACGAACCAACGAATCTTTTTGAACATAGTGGCTCTCCCCTAACTGGTTGAAGTAATTACTTATACACCGGAATAAGCCATAAAACCGCCATCTACTGGCACCGTAATGCCGGTAACGAAGCCGGACTTTGTCTCATCGACAAGCCAGAGCAGGGTGCCGAGGAGATCCTCTGGTTTTCCGAAGCGGCGCATCGGAGTATGGGCAATAATTTTGGTGGAACGCTCGGTCAGCGATCCATCCGCTTGAAGCAGCAGATTGCGGTTTTGATCGGTCAGGAAAAAGCCAGGTGCGATGGCATTTACCCGGATGCCTGCATCGGCCAGATGAACGGCGAGCCACTGGGTCACATTATCGATTGCGGCCTTTGCTGCACTATAGGCCGGAACTTTGGTTGCCGGTGTTGGAGCAGCCATGGAGGAAATATTAATGATAGTAGCCCCCGGGCGCTGAAGCATCGATTTTCCGAAAATTTGCGAAGGGATCCACGAGCCCAATAAGTTTAAATCTACAACATAGCTGAACCCTTCGGGCGTGATATCGAAAAAGCTGGTGACATCCTTATTGTCGACATCCTCCTGACGGAACGTTTCAAAGGTCGTATTGCCTTTCGGGTGTCCGCCTCCTGCACCATTAATGAGAATGTCGCACGGGCCAAATGCCTCTTCAACCTGCTGCCGGGCATGCTCAACGCTGGCAGCATCAGTCACATCGCAGCCGACCGCGATAGCGGTTCCGCCTGCTTCGCGAATGCGTTCGGCCACGGCCAGTCCTTTCGCCTCGGTCCGGTTCAAGATGGCAACACGGACACCATGACGGGCTAGCTCCTCTGCCATCGCTCCGCACAAAATGCCGCTGCCCCCTGTAATGACGGCTACCCGTCCTTGCAATAGCGTTTGTTGCTCTTCCATCGCTTATTCCTCCAATGAGTCAAATTTAGAGCAGGCCCCTCAGAAAATGATGCGCGCCAGTCGCCGCTTCTAAAGGGCTTGGCAAGCTAAGGCATTCGACGGAAAGGGCGCCATTGTATCCGATCTCTTTTAAGGCGCTTATCGTTTCGCTAAAATCATAATGCCCTTTGCCAGGATACTGCCTGTTGCTGTCGGCGATATGCACATGGCCGATTCGTTTGCCAGCCTTCTTAATATTATTGCCAATCGAATCTTCCTCCATATTCATATGAAAGGTATCGATATGAATTTTTAGCTTTTCGGAATGAAAATGGTCTACGAAAAGGATGCTATCCTCAATTGTGTTTAAGAAATCGCTTTCATAACGATTGACAGCTTCTACGACAAGCGTCACTTCAGCCTGCTCAGCAGCAGCAATACAAGTGAGCATTGCTTCATTCAGCAGCTGATGGTAATGCTGCCCATCGCCGTTGTCTTTGATAATGCCTTTGATAAGGCCGATAATAACGACGCAATCCAGCTTGCTGGCAAAGTGGATAAACGCGAGCATGCGCTTAATCGCTTCTTTGCGGACGTCAGCATCCGCGTGGGTCAGGGTAATGCGGTCCCTTAAAAAAGCTAGCCCTGTGCCGATGGAAGAAACAAAGACGCCATGCCGCGAGCATGCAGCTTGTATAGCCTCTAAATCTACTTCACTAGGGTCGGCGATATGCAGCTCTACCGCATCGTAGCCAATTTCCGCAGCCTTTTTGATGGAGGCTTCAAAATTCCCGCGAAGCACGAAGGGGGCTGCTTGTGACGCTTCTTGAACTATCGTAACGGCTAACTTCATCATGATCGCCCCTTATACCTTGATAATGGCTTTTATGACGCCGCTGCTAGGGTCCAGCCAATCGTTGAATGAAGTAATGGCTTGATCGAAATCAGCTTGATGTGTAATAAAGGAATCGGCATCCAGTTTATTTTGCCGCAAGCAATCAATAACATGATCGAATTCCTCAGCGGTTGCAGCCCGACTGCCAAGCAGCGTCAGTTCCTTCTTATGAAAATCCGGATCATTAAACGTAATATCGCCTTGTACCAGGCTTACAAAAACAACATTGCCGCCGTGAGCCGCGTATTTGAACGCATTCATCATCGATTGGGCATTGCCGGTTGCATCTATGACCGATGTCGGCAAATCGCCTCCTGTTATGCGCTCAAGCTCTTGCACCACATCGTCTCCGGCGTTCACGACATGGTCAACCTCCGCCCATTTGCGGCAGAACGCCAGCCTCTCGGCATTTATATCAAGAGCGATGACTTTGGCGCCTGCCAGCTTAGCAAACTTCATTACCGCAAGCCCGATTGGCCCCGCGCCCAGCACGAGCACCCACTCATCCGCCTTAACGCCTGCACGGTTCACGCCATGAAGGCCGATGCTCATCGGCTCAATGATGACCGTCTGCTCAAGCGTCAGGCCATCTGCTTTTTTCAAATGATGGATGGGAACTGAAATATATTCCCGCATGGCGCCATCCACATGGCAGCCGATGACCTTAAGCTCATTGCAGGCATTGGGCTTGCCACGACGGGAAGCGATGCTGTTCTCATTGAATAAGTAGGGGATAACGGTCACATTATCGCCCTTCTGGATGCCGTAGGCATTATGTTCAATCTCAACGACTTCGGCTGCAATTTCATGGCCAAGAATGCGGGGATATTCGAAATAAGGCTGCTTGCCCCGATAAGCATGATAGTCGGTTCCGCAAACCCCGATATAATGAACCTTGAGCAAAGCTTCGCCTTGCCCGCGTACAGGCACTTCTGTATCAATAAGATCGAATTGTTCCGGTTTTGTGCATATAATGGTTTTCATCTGAATCCCTCCATGCGGTCGGTTAAATGAACATCTCTTTATACTTTTCAAAAAAGAGCTCGCGTTCCTTCTCCAGCATCCTTAAATGCTCTCTAAGCAGCTGTCCGCTCAACTCGGCATCGTTGCTTTTAATCGCTGCAAAAATCTTCTCGTGGTATTCGATGGCAGCTTTCTCATGATGAGCTTCCTGCAGCTCCAAATAACGCACCCGATTTAAATGTGCCCTCATGTCGTTGACAATAGCCAGCAGCGTCTGATTGCCCGATAGCTTAATAATGGCGTTATGAAAATCTTCATCCAGCTGCATGAACCGGATATAATCCTGATCGACGACAGATTCCTTTTGTTCCTCAATAATGGAGGAAATCGCTCTATCTGCCTGCTTGAAAACATCCTCAGAGCTGTCCCACAGCTCGGCAACTTTGACAAAAGCGTTATATTCCAAACTTTCCCGAACGAACTGTGCGTCTTTGACCTTCTGGGTCGACAAGTCGGCAATACGCGCCCCGCGCTGCGGCAAAATGCTGATCAGCTCTTCCTGCGCCAGCATGAAGAAGGCTTGTCTGACGGGCGTGCGGCTTAGACCAAACTCTGTTGCAAAATTATTTTCATATACCATCTCGCCGGGCTTTAATTGAAGGGTCACAATCCGGCTCCTAATTTCCTGATAAATAACCTCGGCTAGTGTTTGTCTTTCTGGAAGCTTCAAACGGCTTGACATCATTATTTCCTCCTCATTGCATGCTTTACCTGATAGCTCAGTATAAAGCTATTTGCTTCCGCCCGTAAATGTTTTGCGGACAAGAGAGGAATTTGATTCATAAGCTTTCAGGGCGCTGCGGTCAAAAATAATGCCATGTCCCGGAGTGGGAGGAGGCGTGCCGACGCCATTAACGACTTCAATCGGATTTTCCAGCAGGCGAAGCTCGGTTAAAGAGCCGCCGGTAACATTTTCAAGCATATAGCTGTTTTGAACGCCGCACAGCAGCTGCAGGGAAAGCTCCATCATGAAATGCGGCGCCATCAAGCGGCCAAAGGCGTTCGACAGATGGGCGATTTTATGCCACTCGGTAATACCGCCTACAAACGCGACGTCAGCTTGAACGATATCGACGGCATCTGCTTTCAAATATTCAAGAAACTGATTTTTGCTGTAGAGGCTCTCACCGAGTGCAATCGGCGTTTTTAACGAGCGCTTTAAATTCGAATGGCCTTGAATGTCTTGATATAGCAGGGGCTCCTCGATCCAGCCCAGATTTAATTCGTCCAGCTTGGCGCCATTCTGGATAGCTTCTGCGGCATTCCATTTTTGATTTAAATCGACGAGCACCTTGCCGGTCTTGCCCAGCTTTTCCTGCACCCGGACGATTCGCTCGATATCTTCGTTAATATCGTCCTTGCCGATTTTAATTTTTACCGTGCGATAGCCTTGAGCCACATAATCGTCCACACGGGCAAGCAGGTCTTCGATCTTATCGGTGCGGCTGAGATTGATTTCGCTAATATACGCAGGAATGGAAGGGCGAGCTCCGCCAAGCAGCTTGTATAGCGGTTGTCCGTAGAATTTGCCCATCAAGTCCCATACGGCAATATCAATCGCAGCAATCGCCATCGAATTGACCCCGAGCCCGAGCCTGCGGGATTGCCTGGTCAGCTTATTCCAAATTTCTTCATAATTAAGCGGGTCCATACCGACAACCAAATTGGCCAAATAATCCTCGATGAGCCCCTTGATGACGGTTCCTCCGATATCCACGCTGTAGCTGATGCCAGTTCCAATGAGCCCCGAGTCCGTATGCAAATCCACAAGCACGAATTCCAGGCTTTGCACCTTATTGGTAGCATCTTCCCATGGGACGCTAGGAGGAAGACGGTAAACGCTTGCATAAACGCCGGTAATTTTCAACGAGCATCTTCCCTTTCTGAGTGTCATTCATTTCTGCAGCTTTAGGATACTAATAAACTTGGATACTAGTCAACAATTTTTTTTAAATGAGCCGCCATCAAGGAAGGAAAAAATGAGGAAAACAGCAGAAAAAAGCCCGGCTGCACTTAGAGATCCCCTCATGCCATGCTCGAGCTTCATATGTGTCAACTTTTCTAATTCATAACCAGAATTCGATTTTTTGTGACATAAACGTCTGAAAAATCTTCCTTTGGCATGGCATAATCGGGAAGGAAGCTTTTGTTTTCCGCTTGAAATATAGGAAAGAATGATTTTTCATCCTTTCTCTATATTTCGCGGACTGAAACGCGCTACGCCGCCAGAGGACGGCGATAGCCGTTTCACCTTGAAATATAGGAAAGTATATGATTTTTCATCCTTTCTCTATATTTCGCGGACTGAAACGCGCTACGCCGCCAGAGGATGGCGATAGCCGTTTCACCTTGAAGATGAAGCATATTTGTAGGAGGAAGAAGCGATGAATAAAAGGGAACAGGAGCAGTCGCTTAAACTGCTGCCGGACAAAAACTATACGCCGCTGATTGCGATTTTGACCGTTGTGATCGTAGGGCTGGTGACGGTGCTGTTTTTTCTGCCGGCTTATGACGGGGAGCTTGGATTTAATGTGAAGCTGCTGCCGCTGCTCAATGCGATTTTTAACTGCTTTACGTTTATTGCTCTGGTCGTCGCTTTAGTTGCGATTATCAAAAAGAACATCAAGCTGCATCGCCGTTTTATTGGAGCGGCATTCGTTTCGACGACCTTGTTTCTGGTGTCCTATGTGACCTACCACTATTTGACGGAATCGACGAAATACGGCGGCGAAGGGGCGTTGAAAAGCATTTATTTCTTCGTGCTGATCACGCATATTTTGCTGGCAATCGTCGTTGTGCCGCTGGCGCTCATTTCTGTAGCCAGAGGCCTTTCGATGCAGGTGGAGCGCCACCGCAAAATCGCGAGATGGACGATGCCCATCTGGCTCTACGTCAGCTTTACGGGCGTTGTCGTGTACTTAATGATTTCGCCGTACTATTAAGGTGGAGCGGAAGGCCGCTTTGCCATGCAAAAATAAAACCGGGTACAGCCTGTCTCATTAAAGGACAAGCTGTACCCGGTTTTATAGTCAGATGGGCACTCGAATGGCATTCGCTATTCATGCTCATCCATTCCTATCGCTTCGCGCTTAAACATTGCTTAGCAAGGCAGGCCTAGCACGTACGGCAAGCCTAGCTTAGGCACTTACCGCAAGCCTAAAGGCTGCCGCCGCCGAGCTTGCGCCCGATATACTGCTCGTAGGCTTGCGCTACGGCGCACATATCCAGCTCGCTCAGCCCCATCGACTCGCCGACCTGGAACATGCTCTTCGCCGACTCCAGCAGCGGGGTAGGCACACGCAGGCTGTCTGACAGCACGGAGGACAGTTTGAGGTCCTTGAGCATCAGCTCCAGTGAAAATTGCACATCGTAGTTGGCATTGATCAGCTTAGGGCCTTTCAGCTCAGCGGATTTGCTCGATGCGCTGCCGGCCTGCACCAGCTCCAGAAACGCATTGCTGTCGAGCCCGCCGCTTGCGGCAATCGCCATGCCTTCTGTCAGGGCCACAACGTTGATGCCGACAATTGTATTATGCGCCAGCTTGGCGATGGAGCCGCTGCCATTTAGTCCCATATAGATGAGCTTGCCGCCCATTGCCAGCAAAATGTCGTCATTGGCGTCGAGCACCGCCTTGCTGCCGCCAATCATAAATACAAGCGTTCCCGCATCGGCTGCCGGCTTGCTGCCTGTAACCGGAGCATCCAGGAACGAGGCGCCTTTCTGTTCTGCGGTTGCTGCAAGCTCGCGCGCCAAGCTTGGCGAGATGGTGCTGCTATCGATAAGCACAGTACCAGAACGGACTTCGCTGAAAATCCCATTTTCACCATAATAAACGTCCCGCACTGCTTGATCATTGCTGATCATCGTAATGACCACGTCATTGCCAGCGGCTGCTTCAGCCGGGGTCAAGGCTTCTGTGGCGCCAAGCTCGATAAGCGCTGCCGCTTTTCCGGGTGTGCGGTTGTACACGGTGACGCCGTAGCCCTTGCGCAGCAGGTTCGCCGCCATTCCCATACCCATTACACCAAGTCCGATAAATGCTACTGTTTTCATCAAAAGGTTCCTCCCATGGCTAGCGTTTTCCTTTCATTATACGGTTTCTTCACCAAGATTTCATTGTTATAAGCTTGTTTTTATAGTTTAAATCCGATATTGTAGATTTTGACGCTATATATGATGTTGATTATCAGTGGGGGAGCTTGAGCCTCGCCGTTAGTCGTACAATATTTTGAAAACGGCTGAGATGCTGTTTATATTCCTAAGGAGGCTTATTTGTTTATGAGTAAAACGGTACATTTCGATTACAGCAAAGCACTAACTTTTATTGGGCAAAATGAGATCGACAACTTGACGCAGCAAGTTCGCCTTGCGCATGACCAACTACATAATGGCACGGGTACAGGCTCTGACTACCTGGGCTGGATTGACCTACCTGAAAACTATGACAAAGAAGAATTCGCCCGCATCAAGCAAGCGGCTGAAAAAATTAAATCGGACTCCGAAGTGCTGATCGTGATCGGCATCGGCGGTTCTTACCTGGGCGCGCGCGCAGCGATCGAAATGCTGTCGCATTCCTTCTATAACCTGCTGCCGCATGAGCAGCGCAATACGCCGCAAGTGCTTTTTGCCGGCAACAACATCAGCTCGACTTACGTGACGCATTTGACGCAGCTGCTTGAAGGCCGCGACTGGTCGATCAACGTCATCTCCAAATCCGGCACAACGACTGAGCCAGCAATTGCTTTCCGTCTGTTCCGTGAACTGCTGGAGAAAAAATACGGCAAGGAAGCTGCCCGCAAGCGCATTTATGCAACGACGGACAAACAGCAAGGCGCGCTCAAGAAGCTCGCATCCGAAGAAGGCTACGAGTCGTTCATCATTCCGGATGACGTTGGCGGCCGTTATTCCGTATTGACAGCTGTAGGCTTGCTGCCAATCGCAGCAGCTGGCGTTGATATTGATGCAATCATGAAAGGCGCGGCCGACGCTGCCAAAGAATACAGCAACCCGAATCTGGCTGAAAATGAAGCCTACCAATACGCGGCTGCCCGCAACTCGCTGTATCGCAAAGGCAAAACAACTGAAATTCTCGTGAACTACGAGCCTTCGCTTCACTTCGTATCGGAGTGGTGGAAGCAGCTGTTTGGCGAGAGCGAAGGTAAAGACTACAAAGGGATTTACCCTTCCTCCGTTGATTTCTCGACAGACCTTCACTCGATGGGCCAGTTCATCCAAGAGGGCAACCGGAACATTTTCGAAACCGTTATTCAAGTGAAAGAAGTGTCCGAGCACATTTCCATCGGCCATGACGATGCGGATCTGGACGGCCTGAACTTCCTGACGGGCAAAACGATGGATTTCGTCAACAAAAAAGCATTCGAAGGCACTTTGCTTGCACATACAGACGGACAAGTTCCTAACTTTATCGTCAACATTGCGGATTTCTCGCCATATACCTTCGGCTACCTCGTTTATTTCTTCGAGAAGGCTTGCGGCATCAGCGGCTACCTGCTCGGCGTAAATCCATTTGACCAACCGGGCGTAGAAGCATACAAGAAAAACATGTTCGCGCTGCTGGGCAAACCGGGCTACGAGAAGGAGAAAGCGGAGCTGGAAGCGCGCCTGTAGGCGTCGTTTCAGGCAGCATTCCTGATGAAGCTTGAACGTTACCGAACGGTTAGGCAGCAGGCCCATGCCGAAATTGTCATTAAGCGCTCGCGATTTATTGGCCATGCCAAGCCGGTAGAGACCGAGGAAGAAGCGGTGCAGTTTATTGACGAAATCAAGCGGCTGCACAAAACCGCGACGCATAACTGTTCCGCCTATATGGTGGGGGAGCGCGACCAATTCCAGAAGCAGTCTGACGACGGCGAGCCAAGCGGCACGGCGGGCAAGCCGATTTTGGAGGTCATTAAGCACAAGGGGCTCAAAAATATCGCCGTCGTCGTCACCCGCTATTTTGGCGGGACGATGCTGGGCGCCGGAGGGCTCGTCCGCGCTTATACGGACGGTGCAGTTGCCGGAATCGAAGCAGCCGATGAGATCGTCAACGTCCTGCACCGCGAGGTGCGGGTTTCCGTTGACTATACCTGGTATGGCAAGCTGGAGAACGAGCTGCACGGCCGCGGCATACGCGTAGGCGGCACGGCGTTTACCGACCGCGTCATCGTCAGCTGTTTGCCGGTGGAGCCGGAGGCGGAAGCTTTTATCGCGTGGATGACGGATTTGACGCAGGGCCAAGCCGAGATCGAAGCAGGCGATAGCGTCTATTATATTGAGGGCGAATAAAACAAAATCGCCTTGATTTCCATTTTTTTAAAAAAAGCGCCTTATTCATAAACCCATCTGATGGGGATAATGAATAAGGCGTTTTTGCCGTTATTTGACGCGGCTCAAAGCCGAAATGATTAGCACTTAATAAAGTATATAACGAAGGCGCAAAGCTTTGTAAGAATCAGGCTAATGAGATTTATATCCATAGGGTGGGCTTATTTCTGCTGTCTTGTATTTTTTGCAAAAAATCGTCTGTCTATATAATAAGCTGCCAGCAAGGAAAGAAGCATAATGAAGGCAGGGACGGCGAATGCCTCAAACGAAAAGGAAGACCCTTGCAGGTTTAGATGCTCAGTCGCGCGGTATTCCAGACGTTTGGTGGCGAATTGGGCTGTACGCACATCTTCTTGCTTTGCCAAGTCTTCAAAGGCAGGCTCCATAGCAAACTGTTCAGCTTTGCCTTCATGCAGCATGAGCAGTGGCGTGTCCTTGTTGCTGGAGATCCAGCGTTCAATGTCCTGCTCTGCTTCAGTCCGGGCTTCTGATCCGACAACGATCATTTTATCCAGCTTCGGCGCATGATTAATTGCGTTTCTGGCAACCAGAGTTAACTGATGTTTGGTGATGATTGGCTCATTAAAACGGGATACCGTTATCGTCTTCGTCGTCCCGGATGCCGAATAAGTGTCGAATGCCGCTGACAATGCCAATTCATCAACACCGTTGTATAATAGGACGCCCGCTTTAACTTTATGCCACTGATAAGCATTGTTCACTACATATGTTAAATCACTAAGTCCTGTTGAGAAAGGATCCATTTCCGGATTTTGCACATAGGCGTAGGATGGATAATTCATTTCGTCAGCTACCTTTGCGGCTGCGGGCTCTCCCAATTGCTGCGAGATCACATACAACGTTGCATCGATACCGGATGTAAGACCTGCCGAGGACACGATATGATCGACAGGGACATAGCGCTGATTCTTCTTCCAGTCAATATCGGGATACGTCTTAATCAGCCTGCCAATATCACCCCAGTGTGTCGTAGCAGATTTGCCACTCAGCAAGCCGGTGTCAGCCAAGTTCTCCGCTCCATTGCAGATGGATAGCAAGATCGTTTGGTCGCTTGCATGCTTTTTTATCCATTCGCGAACGGGGGCATATTTATTTTCGTCCAACATGGGCATGAATGGAATGACTATGATATCCGGACTTCCATTCAGCAAATGGTCCATTTCTTCGAATGAATAATGCGGCACAACATCAAGGCCCCCTGTTAATGACT
This sequence comes from Paenibacillus sp. BIHB 4019, assembly GCF_002741035.1. Classification (NCBI taxonomy): domain Bacteria; kingdom Bacillati; phylum Bacillota; class Bacilli; order Caryophanales; family Paenibacillaceae; genus Paenibacillus; species Paenibacillus sp. BIHB 4019. The sequence goes on from NZ_CP016808.1 coordinate 3,950,567, forward strand.
TGATACCACGGTCGGGTGCAACTCCGTACACATTATAGGCTTCCGTCATCGCGAACATTTCATAGGGTACTAGGAAATCAAAAACCTCGGTAACTTCCGCAGAGAGAAGAACAGCTACTGTAGGCTTGCCCGAATCGTAAGGGAGGGCCTTAACATTTTGCAGAGAAGGAGTGTTTTTATCGTAAAGCGACATGACATCATTCATTGTATACACATAGCCGGCAGCTCCGGCAACTCCTACAGGTACAACTAACAAGCACAAGCAAACGATAATTCTCAGAACGACTTTCATTATTTACTCTCCTTTGTTTCACGATATTTGGATGAAATCGTATGTTTTTTCCTCCTACAGTAGAATATCAGGAATCGGCTGCTTCGGATTCGGTCCCGGGTTGGGAGAGCAGCCAGACTAGGGGCAAAATGGCTCCCAGCCTATAGTCCAGACATCAAAATTGGCAATAACTCGAAGGAGCTATTTTCGGAGGAATCCTTTTGAGACATCGGAATCGAAGAAATCAAAGGCAGCAGCGATCGGAAGCCAAACCTTTCACGCAGTGCAGACCCCATTTCCAGCAATCCATTGAACTCCACAAATAAAAGGCCAATTTAGCATTGACTTGGACTAATATGATCTGCTAAATTGATAATACCAAGTTTGTTAATAGGGATTATCTTTTTTGAAATTTTTACTTTTCGCTTTTCGTCTGTGGTTTCACCTACGACACGAGTCGATGGTCTGGAGGGTAATGTCAACGTGAATGCTATGTTTCGAAACAAATGGTGGAGCTTCGGCTTCCGAAGTACGGTTATGCTTTATTTTATTATCCTGATTATTATTCCGATATTCGGCATTTACACGCAATCGCTGTCGCTTGGCTGGCAGCCATTCTGGGAGAGCGTAAGCGATCCTCTGGCGTGGAAAGCAGTACTGCTCACCGTCAGGCTTGCCGTTATTGCGACGATAATCAACATATTTCTCGGAACGATGATTGGCTGGGTGCTTATTCGCTACAAATTTCCCGGGAAAAGATTTCTTAACTCGCTCGTCGATTTGCCTTTTGCTTTGCCGACGGCGGTTGCTGGGCTGATGATTTTGCTGCTGCTGGGCCCTCGCAGCTTTGTTGGCGGACTGGCGACGAAGCTGGGCTTCGATATCGTATTCCATGAACCAGCAATTATAATCGCGATGGTGTTCGTCACCTTCCCATTTGTCATCCGCGCTGTACAGCCTTTGCTGGAGGAGCTGGATCGCTCGGAGGAAGAAGCGGCTTATACGATGGGAGCATCGAAGGCGCTGACGTTTTTTCGCATTATTTTACCGTCGATGGTTCCGGGGATCATTAGCGGAGCGATCCTGGCGTTCTCGCGCGGCATAGCCGAGTTTGGGGCAGTTGTGCTTGTAGCGGGCAACATTCCTGGCAAAACGCTCATTGCATCGGTTTATATTTTCGGGGAAATCGAAAGCGATAATCCGCAAGGAGCGGCGGCGGTTTCCGTTATTTTGCTCACCTTGTCCTTCGTCATTTTGTGGACGGTTAACCTGATTCAATCCAGGAGGCCGGGCCAATGAGAAAACTATGGATTACGCTCACTTATGTCGTATTTATACTTCTACTTATCATACCGCTTGTCGAAATCGTGCGCGGGTCCTGGGCAGAGGGCTGGAGCGGCTTTACTGAAGGGCTGCTAAGGCAGCAATCGCTTCATGCCCTTAAGATGACTGCATTAATCGTCGTTATTGTAACCGCATTAAATACGCTGTTTGGCGTCATGCTTGCGCTTTATCTGGTACGGGCAAAATGGATTGGGCCGCGTATCAAGCGCCTGCTGAACAGCTTGGTCGATCTGCCGTTTGCGGTATCGCCTGTTATCGGCGGTTTGATGATCGTCCTTATACTTGGGCCAAGTACAGTTATCGGAACTTTTTTTGAAGCGTCGGGTTTTAAAATCGTCTATGCCTTGCCAGGCATGGTGCTCGCAACGCTGTTCGTCACCTTCCCGCTTATGGTGCGCGAGGTGCTGCCCGTATTGCAGGAAATCGGTGCCCAGCAGGAAGAGGCGGCGTCTACGCTTGGCGCATACTCGTGGTATACGTTTTGGCAGGTGACATGGCCGTCGATTCGTTGGGGCGTCATTTACGGTGTTGTGCTTACGGTAGCCCGCTCGCTTGGCGAATTCGGAGCCGTGCTCGTCGTATCCGGCAATATTATGAATAAGACGCAGACGGCAACGACGCTGGTGTATCAGGATGTGGAAAATTTTAATGTTGTAGCTGCGAACGGGGTTGCGCTCGTGCTTGCGGCGTTCTCGGTTGGATTGCTGCTATTAATGGAATGGGCCAAGAAACGAAAGGAAGTGCATTAAGCCATGCATATTGAAGTCCGTAATTTAAACAAAAGCTTCGGGGATTTTCATGCGGTGCAGGATGTCAGCTTCGATATTAAGAAGGGCCAGCTCATTGGCCTGCTCGGGCCGAGCGGCGGCGGCAAAACGTCGATTCTCCGCATGCTGGCAGGGCTTGAGTCGCCTTCCTCTGGCGACATTGTGTTCCATGGCAAGCGCGTCAATGATTTGCCGCCGCAGGAGCGCGGAATCGGTTTTGTATTCCAGAATTATGCGTTGTTCAAGCATATGACCGTTTATGATAATATCGCTTTCGGGCTCAAGGTCAAAAAGCAAACGAAAGAACAAATCCGCGAGCGTGTTATGACGCTTGTTGAGCTTACAGGGCTGAAGGGCTTTGAGCACCGTTATGCGCATCAGCTATCGGGAGGCCAGCGTCAGCGTGTTGCCTTTGCTAGAGCGCTTGCGCCTGAGCCGCAGCTGCTGCTGCTCGACGAGCCATTCGCAGCGATTGATGCGAAAATCCGTACAGAGCTGCGCACTTGGCTCAAGGAAATGATAGAGCGCGTCGGCATTACATCGATTTTTGTCACGCATGACCAGGATGAGGCGATTGAGGTTGCCGATGAAATTATGATTATCAGCAAGGGAAAGCTGGAGCAGAAGGGCTCTCCTTGGGCGATTTATAAAGATCCGCAGACGCCATTCGTAGCGAGCTTCATCGGGGAGTCAACGATTGTCGAGGATGTTGGCGCACTGAAGGGCTTTGACTCTGCCGCTGGCAAACCTGGTACGAAGGCACTTATCCGTCCCGAATATATTGAAATCGGCAAGCCAGGCGAAATTCGCCTTGCATCTGCCGCGCTGGAAGCAAGCGTCAAGCATATTCATTTCCGCGGCAGCGAGTGGCTGGTCGAGCTAGAGGTAGGCTCGGTTAAGCTCGTCACTTACCGTTCGCTGGAGAAGGATGTGCTGCAGCCGGGCGACCGCGTACATGTGCTGGTACATCGGGCATATTTGTTCAATGATCAAGAGAGCTGGATTCAGGAAAACAGCCTGAAGGAAGATCCAATGCCAATTCATATCTAATAGCTTGGGTTAGAAAACATCGAGCAGAAAGAGTTGTATGCCATTATGAATGCTATTCAGACAACAAGCCGCCGTTTGCTCGCCCTGCTGCTTGCCATCACCCTGCTGCTTGTAGCAGCGGGCTGTGGCGACGCGCAGGAGAGTGATCCGGCGGTGGAATCTTCCGTTCCAAACGGCGATGTCACGCTTGTCATTGGTGCATACTCCATAGTGAAGGATGCTTTCGCCGAAATTTTGCCGCAGTTCCAGGCTTACTGGCTGCAGCAAACGGGACAAAAGGTTGTATTTCAGGAATCCTATGAAGCCTCTGGGACGCAAGCGCGGGCCATTATAGGCGGATTTAATGCTGACGTTGCCGTGCTGGCGATGGAAGGCGACGTGAACAAAATCGCCGATGCGGGACTTATCAACCCGAATTGGAAGGAGCAAGCGGACGGCGAATTCGTGACCAAGTCGATTGTGGTGCTTGGCACGCGTGAGGGCAATCCGCTGAACATTCAGGATTGGTCCGATCTCACTCGCAGCGGAGTCAAGGTTGTTTATCCGAACCCGAAAACCTCAGGCGGCGCCCAATGGGATATTAATGCGATTTATGGCGCGGGATTGAAGCAGTCGGAGGTAGAGACAGGCACCAAGGACCCGGCCTATGCCAAAAACTTCCTTAAGGCCGTCCATGCCAACGTGGAATCGCTCGATAAAAGCGGCCGTGCTTCTATGGCGGCGTTTGAATACGGTGTAGGCGACGTTATCGTGACGTATGAGAATGAGCTGCTGGCCCGTATTAAGCAGGGCAAGGACTATCATATCGTCGTGCCGAAAAGCACCATCTTGATTGAAAACCCGGCAACGGTTGTAGACACAAATGTAGACAAGCATGGCACCCGCGAGGTGGCCGAAGCATTCATCCATTATTTGCACAGCGATGAAGCCCAGCGTGTTCTTGTCGATTACGGTTTCCGTCCCGTTAATGAAACGGTTGCCAAGGAGACGGCGAACAAATACGTAGTTCCTGAGCAGCTGTTCGACATCAGCTACCTCGGCGGCTGGCCCGAGGTAAAGAAGACGCTCTATTCCAAAAAGGGCATCTGGTACCAAGTGCTCGCGGGTATTTAATTCCAATCAAAAGCTCAGTTGCACGTAACAATGAAATTAGACATTGTAATAAATCTTGTAACAAATCTTGTAACAACAAACAAACCGTGGATTTGGCTATTGAATGAGCCAGGTCCACGGTTTGTTTGATTGCCCCCAAAAAATCGGTAAACGCTTTAAGGTTGTATAGGTGAGCGAAGAATCCCATTTCACCTATATCTATCCCTTACGAGTTTAAAACGAATTTTTCAAATACGTGACGAACACCCTCATCATTGTTACTAAGCGTCACATAATTCGCAACCTCTTTCAGCGCCGGAATCGCATTAGCCATCGCTACGCCAAGTCCAGCCGCTTCGATCATCTCGTGATCATTCCACGCATCGCCGATTGCAATCGTTTGATCCATCGTGCAGCCAAGATGCTCAGCCATAAAACGCAGCGCATGTCCTTTTGTTCCTTCTTTATGCATAAACTCTAAATAATGAGCTTTGGATTTCGTAATATGCACGCGGTCGCCGATAAGCGCCTTGAGCTGCTCAGCAATTTCATCGAGATAGTCCGGCTCATCAATAATCAGCATTTTCGTATTTGGCTGCTCCAGCAGCTCCTCGAAATCCGGTGCTACTGTATAAGGGATTTTGGAAAGCCGCGAATACATGAGCGCCTTCTCATTTGCTTCCTTCACAAACAGCTGGTCATCGACATAAAGCTGCAAATGCAGGCCATGTTTTTCTGTAAAAGCATACAGCTCCTTGGCCGCATCGGTAGGCACGCTGCGCTCATACAGCACCTTGCCGTCCAGCAGCGTTTTTACCAGCGACCCCTGATACGTAATGATGGGCACATTGAGCTGGATTTGCTCAGCGATCTGTCTGGCGGAAGCGTACATTCTTCCAGTAGCCAGCGTCACCGTTACGCCTTTCGCGATAGCTTCCTCCATGGCGCGTTTCGTTCCTTCAGTTACAACGAGTTCATCGTTCAACAGCGTATCATCTACATCAATTGCAATTAATTTATACATAATGGCAATATGTTCCCCTCTCCAAGCCTCTTTATCGTGTACATAAGCTAGGTTGATTGTAGCGAAAAATCGCCATTCGTACAAGCGATCAACCGCTTTTCTTGTATAATAGAGGGGGTTGTTAAAGAATGGATAGGGAGAGGATGGGCAAGGATGAAGCTAAGATGGGGGATTTTAAGCGGTGCGAGCATTGCTATACATACGATGATTCCAGCCATTCAGCAGGCGGAGCGAGGCGAGGCAGTGGCAATTGCAAGCCGCAGCTTGGAACGGGCCGTTGAAGCAGCAGAGCGGTTGGGCATTGAAAAAGCGTACGGCTCCTACGAGGAGCTGCTCGCTGATCCAAATATCGATGCGGTCTACATTCCGCTGCCGAACCATTTACATAAGGAATGGGCCATTAAAGCGGCTAGAGCTGGCAAGCATGTGCTTTGCGAGAAGCCATTTGCAGTCACGGCAGCGGATGCGCGGGAAATGGCGGAGGAAGCACAGACGGCGGGCATCGTCATGGCGGAAGCTTTTATGTATCGCCATCACCCGCGCTATGAGCAGATTAAAGCGATTATTGCTTCTGGCGAAATTGGCGATTTGCGCGTTATAACAGGCTCGTTCACCTTCAATAATGCAGCGGACACAGGCAATGTTCGCTACAACGCGGAATGGGGCGGAGGCTCCTTGTATGACATCGGCTGCTACCTCATAAGTGCAGCGCGGCTTATTTTGGACGGCGAGCCGGTAGCAGCCAGCGTCCATGGTTTATTTTCAAAGGAGCATGGCGGGGTAGATATGATGGCTTCCGGCATTTTGGAGTTCGCCAATGACGTAAGCCTCGTGTTTGACTGCGGCATGTGGGCGGCTTACCGCAACCGCTTGGAAATTCTCGGAACGAAAGGGCGGATTGAGCTGCCGAACGCTTTTGGGCCGGGGGACGAGGATTATTTTATCGTACATACGGAGGAAGGCCAGCGAAGGGAAGGGCCTTTCAACCTGAACACTTATGTGATGCAAATCAACAGAATCGCACAGATTGCCGCAGGCGAGGCGCAGCCGCTATTTGGTCCTGAGGATGCGATAGCGGGGACGGCGGTTATTGAAGCCTGTTTGACCTCGGCACGAGAGAAGCGGCGGGTTCTTTTGTGAAAATTTGCTCCATCCCCCTTCAATAAGATACAGTAAAGAAAGCGGATGAGAGTTAAACTTGGGGAGATGACGAGTTGAGGTATTTTACACATGCTGCTGCACGGCGCAGAGTGCTGTTAATTGGCTTAGTTGGGGCTATTTTATTTATGGTTGCCGGGTTCGCAGTGGGATGGCTCTGGATGGGGCATCGTTATCCGATGCTGAAGGAGCCGGCATTTCAGAACTTTGCGGTATCCTACAATACCATTATGGATAAATATTTAAATGGAGCGGATGGCGAGGATTTGATCAATGGCGCCTCTGAGGGAATGGTAGCATCGCTGGAAGATCCATACTCCCGCTATTTGATCGAGGAGCAGGGCGATGCCTATACGCAAGGGTATGAAGGCGAATTTTCCGGAATAGGGGCCGAGGTGCGCGAGCAGGATGGCCAATTCGTTATTTCTGGGCTGACACCGGGAGCGCCAGCAGAGCGCGGAGGCGTCAAGTCTGGAGATATCATTATGGCGGTTGACGGCAAGGAATCGAAGGATTCTAAATTTCAGGATCTTATCGGGCTTATGCGCGGCAAGTCGGGTACCGAGGTGACGCTGACGCTGCAACGCCCGGGCCAGACGGAGCCTATCGAGATTACGCTTAAGCGTGAGGCGATTCCGGTTTACACCGTAACCTCGGAAATGTTGGAGGCTGGTATCGGCCATATTACGATTAGCCGCTTCGCCCAGAAGACGGCTACGGAATTTGATGAAGCGGTAACGAAGCTGAAGGAGCAGGGCATGACCAAGCTGCTGCTGGATCTTCGTTCTAATCCGGGCGGCCTGCTGCAGCCGACGATTGCCATTGGCAGCAAGCTCATTCCGAAGGGGAAAGTGATTCTGGAAGTCGTTTATAAGGAAGAAAGCAACCCGATTGTATATAAATCGACGCAAAAGGAAGAATGGACGATCCCTATCGTTGTGCTGGTGAACGGCCAGTCGGCAAGCGCCAGCGAGGTGTTGACCGCCGCGCTTAAGGAGTCGGCGGGAGCAACGGTCGTTGGCGAGAAAACGTATGGCAAAGGCGTCGTACAAGCATTTGAGCAGTTTAGAGACGGCTCGGTGCTCAGCTTGACCGAGGCGCAGTGGAAAACGCCTGCTGGCACGTGGATTCACAAAGTTGGCGTCATGCCAAATGAGGTTGTCGGCCTGCCTGCATTTGCAAGCTTGCGTCCGCTTCCGGTCGGCAGCGAGCTGAAAAACGGCAGCTACGGCGAAGACGTCAAGACGCTGCAATCGATGCTGAAGGAGCTCGGCTATGCGCCCGTTGGCAAAGACGGCCTGTTCGATGATGAGACGGAGGCGGCGATGCGCGCTTTTCAGAAGGCAGAGAAACTGGACGTTACCGGCTCGCTTAATGACAAGACGGCGTATCAAATCGTCGAGCTGCTCAAGGGAAAGCTGGAGAAGGAAGATACCCAACTGCAGCGAGGCGTAGAATTATTGAAAAAATAAGCTTGGCCGCTGCCCCGCGGCTATTGACAACGGTAATGATTATTACTATCATTTGATAGGGAGCCTTTTGGATCGAGCAGACGATTGCGTGTGTACACAAAAGTGCCAACCGTAATCAGACGGCCATTGCGGCAGCGGGGTGACACACCTATTGAAGATCAAATATTGCACCAAAAATTTCAAAAACGGGACGAAGCCGGTATACAAGGCGATGAAGGATAAGTTTCCCGACATCAAGATGAAGAAGTCCGATTGTCTCGGAAATTGCAAAACATGCAGGCATGAATGTTTTGCCGTGGTGAAGTCTAAGGTGGTCAGCGCTCCGTCAGCCGAGAAGCTTTATAAGGAATTGAAAAAATTAATTGGATAAATATAGGGTGGGCGGCTTTTGCCGCCCTCCTTTTTTGTGTTAAGATAGAGGCAACTCCGAAAAAGAAGAGGTGCATAAGTGATGAATGATCAATTAGCTGAAGCTTTAAACGAACAAATGAACTTTGAATTTTATTCGGCGCATGTGTATCTTGCAATGGCAGCCTACTGTTCTGGCGAAAGTCTGGACGGGTTTGCGAATTTCTTTATTATCCAGGCTGAGGAAGAGCGTTTCCATGGCATGAAAATATATAAATTCCTAAACGACCGCAACCGTCGTGCTACTTTGTCTGCTCTGCATGAGCCTAAGAACGAATATACGTCGATGCTCGATGCTTTCGAGCGTGCTTATGCGCATGAACAACAAAACACACGCAAATTCTACAACCTTGCTGACCTTGCGCTCAGCGAGCGCGAGCATGCGACGATCTACTTCCTGAAATGGTTCATCGATGAGCAGGTAGAAGAGGAGTCCTTGTTCGATGGCATCATTTCGAAGCTGAAGCGCATTGATAAAGACAGCAACGCGTTTTATATGCTGGATGCTGAATTTGCGCAGCGCACGTTCACGCCTCCTGCGGAATAAGCGAAGCATGCTGCACGGTTAATGGTTTCTAGCATTGTCCGCTGCACACTGTTTATAACGTACTGCACATGAAGAAGAGGGATTGGCACTTACGCCAATCCCTCTTTTTGCTTAACTATAGGAAAGAATATGATGATTTCATCCATTCTCTATATTTCTCGAAATGAAACGCGCAGCGCCGTTAAAAGGCGGCGACAGCCGTTTCACCTTGCCCATACAGCTGAATAAATGAATCGACTAAGTCCGGGTCAAACTGGGTACCGCGCATTTCTTTAATGTAAGCGAGCGCTTGCTCCTCTGACCATTTTTCCTTGTAGGGGCGTTTGCTGGTAAGGGCGTCGAACACATCAACGATGCTTACGATGCGCGCTTCAATGGGAATAGCTTCTCCCGCAAGCTTATGCGGGTAGCCCTTGCCATCCCACCGTTCATGATGGTGCAAAATAATATGCTTGCTCGCCGTCAGCTCGCTAGTAAACAGCTCGTCATTAAACTCGTTGAAAATCTTCTCAATAATGTCGACGCCAATAAACGTGTGCATCTCAATAATGGTGCGTTCATAGTCAGCGAGCGGACCGGGCTTATATAAAATCCCCTCGGGAATGCCCGATTTTCCGATATCATGCAAAATGCTCGCCGAGGCGATGCGGCTGAGCCGTTCTTCGTTCCAGCCTAGCTGCATCCGCTCATTATGATAACGTACAAGCTCCTCCGTAAGAGCCCTCACCCGCACAAGATGCGACTCGATGCCGGGATCGCGAATTTCACAGGAAATGGCGAGCACCTTAAGCAGCGAGCTTTGAATATGCCCAATCCGTTCCTGAGGCATATAGAAGCCGCTAGGAAGCTGCTCCAATTCACGGAAAATACCGATATAATACCAGCTCTCATCAACACATAAAGGTGTAATCGTAATGGAGGAATGCCATAGCTGTCCATCCTTGCGGCGGTTAATGAACACGCCAGACCATGGCCGCTTTGCCTTTAAAGCTTCCTTCATGCTTTCATGAATATGCACGGGGGTAAGGCTGGTGCGAACAATACCGGCTGTTTTACCTAAAATTTCTCTGCGGTTGTAGCCGGTTATCGCTTCATAACTCGTATTGATTTCTAATATCTGATGCTGATCATCCGTAATAATAACGGCATCACCTAATTGCAAAAAGGTTCTAAGCTGATCGTTCATCCGGTGGCCACCCCATTTATAGGCATATATTTATTTAAAATATTTATCTAAGGTATTTATTTAAAAGCATTGAGCAAAAAAGAAGATACGGGCGCCGGTTTGCCGCGATAATAGCCGGGCGAGCTGATGTACAGCTCTTCCTTGGCCCGCGTGACGGCGACATAAGCGAGCCGCCGCTCTTCCTCCAGCGCAGCCTCGGCGACGTCATCCCCGGTCTGGATGGCGCTCCGGTCGCTATTTTTGCTCGCGGACAGCGCGGAGCTGTGCGGCAAAATGCCATCGGATGCTCCGCTGACGAACACGACGGGAAATTCCAGCCCCTTTGATTTGTGGATCGTCATAAAATGGACGGCGTCAGCGCCGCGGCTCGCCAGCTTGAGCTGCCTCATCTCCTGGAGCTTCAGTGCGATCTCGTCCACGAATGCCAAAAACTCGGTGATCGTCGCAAATCGTTTGGCGGCGGTTTCAAGCTCGTCGAGCGTTTCCTTCAAAGCGTCCTTATGCTCGGTAAGCGTCTGGCTTTTATCGGCTTGAATATAATGGTCATAAAAGCCTTCGCGCAGCAGGCGAATCGCCTGCTCGGGCTTTAGCTTAGGCAAGGAGCGAATGAGCCGCAGCCGCTCTTTGATTTTTTCCTGGTGAAACTCCTTAATGCCAGGGAAGCGGACGAGATGGATGAGCGGCCATTTTTTGGCTTGCTGCTTCTCTTCGTTCCAGATGAATGCCATCGCCTGCTCCGGCTTGACATAAAGCGTGGCCAGAATGTTTTGCATTGCGTCAAAATGGCGCCGATCGATCGCCAGCCGCAAATGGGCAATGATTGGCTTCACGACCCATTGTTCATAAAAGGACTCGCCCCCGCCGTAATCAATAAACGGAATTTGGCGTATGACCAGCTGATCGAAGATGGCGCGGCTGCTGCTCGCCGTACGAAACAGAATCGCAAAATCCTCATAGCTGCGTTTTCCTTGGCTCTGCGCTTCCGTAATTTTATTAACAATCAGCTGCGCTTCATCGTCGGTGTTGCCTGGCCGTGCAAATGTTGGGGAGAGGCTTTGCGTCTTGGCCACTTTGAGCGATTTGGGGCGGCGCTGCTTGTTGCTGCTAATAATCGCATTGCCCAGCCCGACAATGGCAGCCCCAGAGCGATAGTTAATATCGAGCACGACATTTTTGCTGGCCGGATATTGCTGCTCGAAATTTAATATATAATCGTTGCGCGCCCCGTTAAATGAATAGATCGTCTGGTCATCATCGCCAACGACCATCAAATTGCCATGCTGCTTAACGAGCAGCTTAATCAGCTCATACTGCACCTTATTCGTATCCTGAAACTCATCGATCATGACGTAGCGGAAGCGGCGCTGGAGCATTTCGAGCAGATTCTGATCGGTCGTTAGCAGCCGATATGCGGCAAGCAGCATATCATCATAGTCGATCAGCTGCTGCTCCGACTTCCACTGCTCGTAGCATTCAAACAAAATTTTCAGTTGTTTGTCCTCTTCTGTTTTGGCTGGCAGCTCATGAAGCTCCAGCATTTCCAGCTTGTAGGCCGAAAATAACGTAATGAGCGTCTCCGGCTGGTACGTCTCATGCAAATTCCGTTCTCGAAGCAGCCGTTTGAAAAAAATTTGCTTGCGGCCGCTGTCGCCTAAAATCGCCTGCCTCATGCCCCTCCTGCGGAGCAGCTGCAAGCAGAACGAATGGAACGTTCTGGCTTCTACCGCAGCAGCAGCACTTTCAGAAATGCCGGGCAGTGTGGCGATGCGGGACTTCATTTCCTCTGCCGCTTTTTTGGAAAATGTCATGAGCAGCAGCTGGGAAGCCATCACGCTGCGGACAGACAGCAAATAAGCCGTTCGGCAGACGAGAACGGAGGTTTTGCCGGAGCCGGCTCCAGCGAGCGTGAGCAGCGGCCCATCGGTATGGCGGACAGCGGCAATTTGCGCCTCATTGAGCTGAATGCCGTGCTGCTCCAGCGAGCGAAAAAAAACAGCATCGCTTTCGCCGCGTCCGACAAGCTGCTTGCTCGTATCCGCTGCCGCCTGTTTTGCCCGTGGCATTATGTTTGTTGTTACGCCGTAAGGTCTGGGATAATATTTTGTACGTGTTTGTTCCATATGTATAATCACCTGTGCTTGATTATAGCATGGCTTAATGGATTAGGATAAACTAATTAAAGAATAACAATAGGAGTTGAGCTAGATGATTGTGCCAGCGAGAAAAGAAGATGTACAGCAAATTATGCCGCTTCTGCATGCAGCAATTGGCGATATCGCCTGTACGCTGACGGGCGTTAAAGACGAGCAGGAAGCGATGAATATATTAGCGGATTTTTATGTGGAAAAAGGAAACAGGATCAGCTACGAGCATGTGCTTGTCGCTTGGGAGGGGGAGGCCATCACGGGCATGGCGCTCGGCTATGGCGGTGATGCTGCTGCGAAGCTGGATGCTCCGCTGCTTTCGCGCATACTTCAGAACCCCGCTCATGCCGGCTATCAAATTATGACGGAGGCAAGGCCCGGCGAATATTATTTGGATTCCGTGGCGGTAAATCCCGCCTATCAAGGAAAGGGGATTGCGCGGGCTTTGATCGGAGCGCTGGAAAATAAGGCGAAGGATGAGGGCTGGCCGCGTCTATCGCTCATTGCGCTGGATGATAACGAGAAGGCGACAGCGCTCTATAGTCGGATGGGCTATGCCGAGGATGGGGAGCTGGAGCTCGCAGGGCACCGCTACCTTCGAATGGTAAAGCAGCTGATGCAATAATGGATTGCGAAGTAGAGAGCAAACAGGTACTATAGCCATATGGCAAATATTCCATTCATTTACTAACTTGCTAGAAGCAGCTATGGAGGCATAACAGATGAAAGACATTAGCATTCGTATAGTAGAGCCACTGGATGAAACCTTGCACCAACTGATTCAATTGCTAGACGAGGAGCTGCTGGAGCGATATCCGTCGGAAGAGGTGCATGGGCTGGATTTTACCGATCCGGGCATTACAGACACTGTATTTATTGTCGCTTTTTCCGGGGACGAGCCAGTCGGTTGCGGAGCCATTCGGCCGCTGGATGCCCAATATACGGAGCTGAAACGCTTTTTCGTGCATAAAGGAAGCCGGAAGCGCGGCATTGCTGCCGCCATGCTTTCCTTTTTGGAAAATGAGGCGCAGCTGCGCGGCTTTGCCGGCATTAGGCTGGAGACGGGGCCAGAGCAGCCCGAGTCGTTGAAGTTTTACGAAAAGCATGGCTACGTATTTATCGGGAAATTTGGCGAATATGTCGATTATGAGCTGAGCATGTGTTATGAGAAGCGCTTCGGCGCATAAAGAAGGGGCGAACATGATGAACGTATTTGAAGGATGCAGCAGGCAAAGCTTAAGCAAGGAGCTGTCCTGGATTAATGAGCCGAAGAGCTGGGAGGTGAATGAGCACCAGCAGTTGGTCGTGCAAGCGCCGCCGATGGGCGATTTTTTCATCGATCCGGCAGGAGGCAATACGAAAAACTCCGCTCCTTTTCTTTACACATTAGTTGAAGGCGATTTCTATGCCGTCACTCGTGTTGCGGTTGATATGAAGCAGACGTACGATTCCGGCTGCTTGATGATTATGGCAGGCGAAGATCACTGGGCCAAGCTTTGCTCGGAGTTTTTCGACGATATGCCGTCCATTCTCAGCGTTGTGACACGCGGCGCATCCGATGATTGTGTTTCCAGCGATGCCCAGATCGTTCGGCCTTTTTTGCGTATTGCCCGGGCTGGCAATAGCTTTGCATTCCATTATTCGATGGATGGCGTCAAATGGAAAATGGTCCGTTATTTTGGAATGGACGTTCCCGCAACGATTAAAGTTGGCGTCGTTGCCCAATCGCCGATTGGCGAAGGCAGTACCGCAACATTTGATTATTTAAAAATCAGCACAAACGTAATTGGCGACATTCGCAGCGTCAATTAACGGATTGCAACTTGAGCAGCAAGCAGGGGGTTATTTCATGCCCATGCTGCTGAACAGGAAGGCAATGAGCTCGGTGGGGCCAGGCATGTCGGGGAAAAAAACGAGCAAAATTGCCAAAGCTGCCGTTATTGCCGTTATGGCGATTGCCGTCGTTTTTTCCCGGCGCCCGTTGTCCTGCCCGCGATTTTCTCCATATATAATAAGGACGGAGACGAACAGAATACCTGTTATAAACAGCACCTTCATCGAGAGCCCTCCTGTATGTTTTGTTGCAATTATTCATTGGATTGGCCCGGTATCCCTTGCGGATCACCGGATTTTCCTGTGCGCAAAATACGAGCCTCTACATGGATTGTCGTTTTTATTTTGGGCAGGTCGCTTTCCCACTGGGCCCTTTTTGCTTTCCATTTGTGCGGGAAATGATTGCGGTACGCATTCGCATAGCCGAAAAAATCGGTTTTCAGCTTTTGCTGGGTTAATTGCAGTGCGGCTTCCGCCCGCTGCTTAAACTGTTCTTCAAACAAAGCCTGAATTTTTTCTACATTCGGCGGTGGCAGCAGCGACAGATCAGTTGTATTCAAGATGACGTCGCCTTTTGTTTTAATGTTGACCTTCATCGTCCAGTTTCCGTCAGCAAAGCCCGGAACAAACTCCGTACGAATGAATTGCGGTTTGATAGTGACAGCCGCCTGCTTGTTGGTTTTGTCCGGGTTAACTGTCAAAACGATATTGTCCAGTTGATTCAGCATCATAAGCACGCCAAGGCTCATCGGCTCGGTTACGACGCGAATTTCCCGGTCATCCTTAATCAAGGCCAGTCCAAATACAAAGGGCATCGTAGCTTTCTTATTTTGTCCAGGCGCGGGTGGAGCAATTTTCAGCCTGGATAGTACGGCTGATTTGTTTAGACCTTCCAGCGTTTGGGCTAAATCAAGCACCGTCATTTTGGTACCCAGCTTCATATTGCCCATTTCACGCAAAGCTTCCGCCGAGCTTCGCTCAAGAGGAGGCAGCAGGGAGAGGATATCCTCTGCTTTAGTCTCGCTAATATAAACATAGGCATGTTCGCGAAATTGGGAGAAGCGCAGCAGAAAATCCAAGTACTCGCGAATGCCGAGCTTTGCTGTCTTTTCTCCTATGACTATGGCCTCGCAATGTCCCCAGAAAACGTGGCGGGAAATTTTGCGCTGCAGCCGGCTCATCGCATCTGCAATATTAATCCCTTCTGCGGTTTGCACCATCGTAACGCCGCTCGGAGACCCTTCACTGCCACCGGTCCCTCCGGTCGCGCTGCTGCCGCTTTGGCGTGGAATAAATATTTGAATCGAAAGATGGACTTTGCCATCTTTGGTTCGGTCAATGCCGGTTGCCAGCACCATTGCCAAGTCATTAATTTCCACGCGATCCCAGCAGCCTTGCAAAAGCGTCACACTGCATGCCGCCAGAAGCAGAAGTGCGATTTTGCGCCGCAGATTGTGCAGCTTGCTGCTTTTCATGAGGCGGCCTTCTTTTTGCGGGTCAGCTTGTTTTTGATGAGACTAGCCAGCAGCAGCAGTAAGGGCAGGATGAACAGGCTCACAATCGTATACGTATTGCCGGATACGCTGATCAAGTTGGCGATATCCGCTTGGCTTCTGGCCGACCAGTAAGCTAAAACGGTGCAAAGAAAGGCAAGCGGCATAACGACGGAGCGATAGTGCTTCAATTTAAGCCAGTCGGCAACGGTAATCGAATAAACGTACAGAAAGACAGAGATTTTTATAAAAATGCCTGAAATCCAAATCGCGATGACGAGCGATTCCAAATGCTGCATAAAATCGGCAATTGTTATGTAGCGGGCGGCAATCATCACCGGATAAATAAAGCTGGAGGTCAAATCGCCCATTAGGAATAAGCACACCAGATTGGTGACCACCATCGTGATGGTGACGAACAGTACCGATAACATGCTTTTTCTCATCGCTTTCTCACGGTCGCTAACGTAGGGAAGCAGAAACGCTATCAAAATATATTCGCTGAACCAAGCAGCCGGCGCGAGCGCGCCTTTAATAGAAGGGCCAATTCCATTCTCCGCAATGGGCAGCAGCTCGGAAGGATGGAGCTGGCCGATCAGCAAAACAAACACAAAGGCTGCGAGAAAAATAAAAACGGCTGTGAAAACCTGCGCGCTTCTCCCAATAACCTCAATGCCGAGGCGGGCATTGATTGCACAGACGAGCACCATCGAGCCGGTTACAATGAACTGCGGCGTCATCGGCAGCGCATTGCTAATAATAAACTCGCCATATTGGCGAATGATGATGCCCGTTAGATGAGGCCAAAATAAAATATAAAACAAGCCAACCAGGAAGCCCGGAATCGCTCCTAGCAGGCTGAAGCTTGTTCGAATCAGGGTGCTGTCTGGTTTCAGCCGATTGAGCTTGACCGCCACCCATACGGTCAGCATGCCAAACAAGCCCGCCCAAATCGGGGAGATCCACATATCCTGATGGGCATGGGTCATCGTAATGCTGGGAACAGACAAAATGGATGTGGCGAGAATCGACGGATAGAGCAAGATTGCCAGCTGTGAAGATGATATTTTTCCAGTTTCAAGCATGGGAGCTTCAGCCTCCTCCGTTATAATGTAGGGCAGGTATTGGCCACTGCCGGTTATTTTTTGTTTCCGCTTGGGCTGCTGCGCCCGGAATGCCGTTCTTTTCGGGCTTCGTTCATCCAAGCGGGAGCACGCCAGATAACGTCGCGAATGGTCCCCATTGAAGCTGGCGTAACAGGTGACAAGTAGGGAACGCCGAAGGAGCGCAAACTTGATAAATGGATGACGATCAAAATCAGTCCAAGCATCATGCCGATCAGCCCCAGCGTTCCTGCCAGCAGCATAATTGGAAACCGCAGCAATCGGGAGGAAATGCCGGCGGCATAACGCGGAATCATAAACGATGCGATACCGGTTGTAGCCACGACAATAACCATTGGCGCAGAGACGATGCCTGCCGATGTGGCAGCCTGTCCGATGATGAGCGCGCCTACGATGCTGACGGCAGCGCCCACCTGTCTCGGGAGCCTCACCCCAGCCTCCCGCAGCGCTTCGAAGGCGATTTCCATAATCAGTGCTTCAATTAGCGCCGGAAAAGGGATTTCTTCCCTTGCCTTGGCGATGCTGAGCAGCAGCACCGTCGGAATCATTTCCTGATGGTACGTTGTAATCGCCACATAAGCTGATGGAAGGAGCAGGGACAGCAGAAAAAAAACATAACGCAGCCAGCGTACAAAGGTGCTCATAATAAAATGCTGATAGTAGTCCTCGACAGACTGCAGCATGGAAAATAAGGTCACGGGAGCAATGAGGGCAAATGGCGTCCCATCAATTAGAATAGCGAAGCGCCCTTCCAGCAAATTGGCGCAGACGACGTCCGGCCTTTCGGTCGCAATCATTTGTGGAAACGGCGAATAAGGCGAGTCGGCAATCCATTCCTCAATATATTCGCTTTCCAAAATGCCATCGGTGTCAATTGCGGCAAGCCGCTTCAACGCCTCATCGACGGTGGCGGGATTTGCGGCTCCCTCCAAGTAGAGAATTGCGATATCGGTTCGTGTATACTCGCCGATCGTCATCGTGAGCAGCTTCATTTTCGGACTTTTCATTTTGCGGCGCAGCAGTGACAGATTAATGGACAGCACTTCATTAAACGATTCGCGAGGGCCGCGAACGGTAGATTCCGCTGAAGGCTCCTCAATGCTGCGATGCTCGATTTTTTGCAAGCCGAACGACAGCGCCTCCTCGCTGCCATCGATGAAGAGCAACGGCATGCCATTGCTAATGATATCGATAGCGTCCTCCAGCGTGCGCACTGTATTGGCAGCGGCGATGGGCAGAAGGTTTAGCAGCTGTGCAGGGGTCGCAGCCGTCAAGCGGCCGGCATTGCTCGCAAGCGGTCGCAAAATGAACATATTCAGCTGCTCATCATCGCACATACTGATATGAAATATGAGCATGGCTTCAGCAAGCTCCCCGATCCGCAAGGAATGGAAGGAGAGGTCAGCGCAGTCTGCATACACACGCCGCAGCTCTGTTATATTTTCATCTAATCGCTGTGAGAGCGGCTGCTGCTCGTCGGGCTGGTGCTTGTCCGATTGCTGCCAATCGGCCCTCGCTGTTTTGTGATTCCAATTGCTGCGTTTGAATCCGCGCATGGCAGTACCCCGCTTCCAGAAGATAGAACAAGTCCGTACCCTTAGCGTTTCCAGCACGTTCCTTTCCTATGTAAGGAAACAAATATTTTCAGAAGTGATGAATTATTATGGCGAAGTGTTGAAAAAAATGCAGCCTTGAATTATAATTGATAATGATAATCATTATATATGGATGAGCGATCATTCAGCAGTGCCAATAGGCCGGGAAGGTGGGAAATGATAAAGCATATGAGAAACTCGATACGGATGGGCTTTCAAGAAGAGGATACACACTTTAGGCATAACACCGAATCTGTTGCAGGAGGAAGAAGCAAGCTTGGGCAGACGGTTGAATATATGAAACGCCATTATCACAAACCAATTACACGGGACATGCTCGCCAGCATGGTCGGCATTACGCCGGAGCATTACTCCCGCGCCTTCAAGAAGCATATGGGCATCAGCCCGATCGATTATTTAATCGCCATTCGCATTGACCGGGCTAAAGGGCTATTGAAGGAGACGAATGCGACGGTGCGCAGCATCGCTCGCCAGGTCGGCTATGAGGACCCTTATTATTTCAGCCGCCGCTTCAAGCAGGAGGTTGGTGTAGCACCATCCGCCTATGCGGTGCCTGGATATAGCGCAGGATTATAATTCATAGATGAAACATGCCGGGGCTTAATAGACCCGGCATGTTTTTTTATTGGATTTACAGCTCAGAATCGAGGGAAAGCAAAGGAGATGCTTCGCGATTAAAGCGCTCCATAAAAAGCTCAATTAGGCGGTTTGGCTGCTTAGAATGCACCTTGAGCCAGCCAATTTCAAATGGGCGCTGCTGCAAATCCTCCACTTCAATGAGCACAAGGTTTCCATTATGAATTTGATCATCTTGAAGAAAGGAGTAGTCATGCCCGACGGTAATGGCGAGATTTTGGCTCAAGGCGGAGGCGATGGCATTCGATTGGTCCGTGCGGAACAAGATCGGAATGGGCCCGCATAGCTCTCCCAAATCAACGATAAATTGATCAATAAATTCATCACTGTACAAAACGAAGTTATAGTGCAGCAGTTCACGCGCTGCAACTTTCTTTTTCGCTGCCAAGGGGCTGTGCTTGCTTGCGCAAATAACGATCTTCCCCTCCCGCAGAGGGTGGAACTCTAGGCCATTGCCGTTGAAATCCAGATCATCTTTTGATTTAACGATGAGCCCGGCATGAGTTTTGTGATTGCGGACATCTTTTAGAATGTCGCCTGAGTTTTTTTCTGACAGCTCAAATTTAATTAGCGGGTAGTCTTTTTTTATACTGGATAAAGTATGGATGAGCAGAGGCATGCCGCCAGGGATGACGGTCAAGAGCAGCTCCCCGCTCAGCTTCAATTGCTGGTTGCGAGCGTCTTCCTTCATGGCATGGACGGTATTTACAATTTGCAGGCATTTATCAAGAATGGTTGCAGCTTCAGCTGTAGGGAAAGCGCCGAGACGGGAGCGGCTGAAAAGCTTAATATCCAGCTCCTCCTCCAGCCTTGTAACGGCTTGGCTAATCGTGGATTGCGTCACCATCAAATGCTCGGCGGCCACAGTTATCGATTTGTATTTCGCAACCTCTGCGACATAAATAAGCTGGTCGATGTTCATAGGATCTCCTGTCCGGCTTTCATTAGGCGGTTGTTTTATATTAATTTTGTTAAAGATACCTGTAATTTAATTCATTATAAATGATGGGAAAAGGCGTGTACAATAATGAAAGAAAGCGCATTATTTTAATTATTTATTATGGAGGAATGAACATGGTATATACGAATCGGTTTAAAGACAAAGTGGCGGTCGTAACGGGCGGAGCTTCCGGCATCGGATATGGCATTGTGGCGAGATTGCTTGCTGAGGGAGCATACGTCGTTGCAGCAGATGTCAATGAACAGCGTCTGAAGGAGCTTGAGGCGCAGCTCGGCGAGCGTTTTGTTGGCTTGAAAACAGATGTGACCAATGAATCCCAGGTAGAGGCGCTAGCGGCAACGGCCGTGGAGCGTTTTGGCAGCTTGAATCTTGCATTTAATGTAGCTGGGGCGGCCAAAGCTGGCGTTATTACCGAGCTGTCAGAAGCAGATTGGGACTTTACCGTTGACCTATGTTTGAAGGGCGTATTTCTTTCCATGAAGCATGAAGCGCGCCAAATGAAAAAATTTGGCGGCGGGGCAATCGTAAACATTGCTTCGCTCAATTCGCATGTGCCTATGTTTGCAGGTGCGGCGTACACTTCTGCGAAGGCTGGCGTTGAGATGCTTACCCGCAATGGCGCTCTTGAGATGGCACGCGACCACATCCGCGTCAATGCCATTTTGCCAGGGCTGGTGGATTCGCCTCTTACCGCCTCGCTGCTTGAAAACAGCGATATTCATGCCGCATATATGGAGCGAATCCCATTTAAAAAAGCAGCACAGCCTGAAGAGATGGCTGGACCCTCCTTATTCCTTGCCAGCGAGGATGCTGCTTACGTATCAGGCGCAAGCTTGCTGGTGGATGGAGCTTGGGGCACGAGCGGCTATCCGGATATGAGTCGTTTCATGTAAGCAAAATACGATTATTAAAGAAATAAAAGCTGGCATCCGTGGAGCTCGTGTTCTGCTGGATGGCAGCTTTTTTTGTATGGCTCTTCCAATATAGTATACTGGAGCATAAGAGACAGCAGGTTTAGACGAAATGGATTGCGGCAATAAGAGTTGAGTTTGATTACTTCATGGATAGGAGGAATTAAGATGGATTTGGGTATGCAAGGGAAACGCGCTATTGTGACGGGGGGAAGCAAGGGAATTGGGCTTGCCACCGCGCTGCGGCTGGCGGCTGAGGGAGCGGAAGTAGCGATAGTTGCCAGACAGGAGGGATCGCTGCAAGAAGCAGCAGAACGGATTGAGCAAGCAACAGGCAAAAAGCCATTGATCATCTCCGCCGATGTATCGGTCGAGGCTGACGTACAGCGGGCAGTTGCCGAGGTGGTCATGCAGCTTGGCGGTATTGATATTCTCGTTAACAATGCTGGAACGTCGGCAGCGCTTCCGTTCGATAAGGTTGAGCCGGATGCGTGGGCAGCCGATCTTGACCTTAAGCTGTATGCGGCCATTCATTTCGCGCGAGCGGCACTTCCTTATCTCCGCGAGGCAGGAGGCGGCTCCATCGTAAATGTGACGGCTATCGGCGGCAAGACGCCAGCAGGCTCCTCGCTGCCTACTTCCGTAAGCCGGGCGGCTGGCCTTGCGCTGACGAAAGCGATGAGCAAGGATTTGGCGGGTGATGGCATCCGTGTAAATGCTGTCTGTATCGGCCTCATTCGCAGCGATCAAATTGAACGCATGTGGAAACGAACCGCTCCCGAACTATCGTGGGAGGAGTTTGCGGCGAGCCCGAAACATGATATTCCGCTTAGACGGATCGGCAATCCAGAGGAAGCTGCGAATGTCATCGCTTTTCTCGTCTCGGAAGCGGCTTCCTTCGTCACGGGAACTTCCGTCAATATTGACGGCGGCAAGGCAGCGGTGCTGTAGCTTCATTTGAAAAATAAACCCGGCATCCGCCATTTTCTTTCCTTTATGCATGCAAGCAGAGGCGCCAGCTGCGACTTGTTTTGTCGCAGCTGGCGCCTCTATACTTCTGCTGCTGCGGCAATCGTCTGGTTGCGGCCCGCATTTTTTGCTTGGTACAGTGCTTGGTCCGCTTTCTGGAGCAGCTCCTCGGGGCTGGTGCCATGCAGCGGATACTGGGCAACCCCCTGTGAAATCGTTACGCGCCCAACGACCGGATCTACGCCTTCCTCGACCGCAATCCGCAGCTGCTCGGCGACTAAATAAGCTTCGGGCAGCGCCGTCTGTTGAAGCAAGATAACAAGCTCCTCCCCGCCGTAGCGGTAGCCGATATCCTCTGGCCGAATGGCATGAATGACCGTTTGCGCCAGCTGCCTGAGTACCGCATCGCCTGCTTGATGCCCAAATTTATCGTTGACCCGCTTGAAGCGGTCAATATCGATAATAATAATGGAGAAGGGCAGCTTCTCTTCCATCCACAACGTCAAAAATTTGATTAAGGTGCGCCTATTCATGAGCCCCGTTAAAGGGTCCGTTTCCGCATCCTTCGTTAATTGATGATGCTGAGCCTGAATAAGCGATCCAACATTGATCGTTGATTTAATAAGCAAATCCGTTTCCCGAATCCAGTGGTTTTTGCGCCAGGTGCTAAGCTCGCCTGCATCCCCAAGCTGGCTGACGAACTGCGAGAGCTTTAGAAACGGATTGGCAATGCGCCGCGCCAATATAATGACCGCGAATATAAGCAGCAGCAGCGGGATCGCAATTGTGACGGCAGCATTTTTGAAATGGTAAACGAGCTGGTCCTTAATGCTTTGCATAGGAGTGGCTGCTACGATGCCCCAGCCATTTTCCTTAACACTAGCATATCCAACGAGCAGCTCGCTGCCGTTTATGCTGGTAATCATTTCGCTGCCGCTTTGCCCAGCCATCAGCTTTTTCACAACCATATTTTTGCTTATGTTTTTGCCAATGAGCATGGGATCAGGGTGAAAGAGCAGATTGCCCTGCTGATCTACAATATAAAAATAAGACTCCAAAAAATCATTCGTATTTTTCTCGAAAATCGTATTCATAACATTATTTTTCTTCAAATAAATGCTGCCGCCAATAAAACCCTCGTATTGCTGGTTTTTGTCATACAGCGGCTCGCTCACCATAATAAATAAATTGCCCGTCCGTTCATCAAAAAAAGGGTCCGATATGCTCGATCGCCTGGATGCCAGCGCTTGCTTCAAGGAGGCTGACGTAATCGGCTCATTGATTAAGCTGCTTATTTCCTCTGTAGCTCCTCTTATAATTCCGTGTTTATCCACGACTACGATAGAATTGAAAAAATTGCTGCTATGCTTCATTAAATTTAAATCCTCATTCATCCGCTGAACTTGATCGGGCTCGTCCCACATGCCCTCCTGTTCGATTTGCACACTGTATTTCAAGCTTAGCCGTATCGTTTTGGTTAGCGCGTCAAGCGTATCGCTCATTTTGCTCGCTTTGGAGAAATTGGTGGATAAGGCCGTACGTTCCATTAAAAGCTTGCTGGACCGGAAGGACGAAAGCAGCACGAGGATAATCGTGACCAAGACGCATAAAAAAACGAGGCCGCTAAGTACGGTTGCCAAGCTGATTTTACGCTTTTTGTACGCCGAGAGAGGGGCTTTCATCGTAATGACTTCCTTTCGTTTCGCTGAAGTATGTCAAAGGAAAACGTTGTATAAAGTGAAGTAGCGAATTCGTTCTATCGCCTGAAAGCTTTCTAACTTCCTATAAAAGTAATTATATGTAATATCAGGGATAATGAAAGAGGAAAATTTAATAGCGTTGTAGCTATGAAATGCCGCTTCTATTGTTATTATCGGTTTTGTGCTAAAATTGGATTTGTGAAATGACTAGCTGATGCTGCTAAATGCACTAATTTGAAAACATATTAATGAAATGGGAGCATGTTGTGAATAAATTCTGAATGGAAGTGAAGCAGGAGAAAATAGCTCGTACCGTTGTGGACAAGCTAGGCTGGTGATTTATATTATACAGCGTGGGCTGTGTTTCAAACAGTAGCAGTGCTAAAGAAAACAATGCCTGCTGCAACGACCTGTTGGCTGCCCAGCATCGCTTTTGGAAGCCGGTAGGGCAGTGTTTTTGCTGTCCAAAGCTAGTATGCTTGCTTTTTTGATATATCTATAATAAAATTAAGATGATAATGATTACAAATTGAGAAATGACAAGCCGCAGAACGATGCAAAGGAGGCTCATGAGCGATGAGCGAACTGGACATTCAAATGGATAAAATTAACCAGCAGCTGAAAGCGAAGGGCTACAAGCTGACGCATCAGCGCGCAATGACTTTAAGAGTGCTGCTGGAGAACGAGCAGGACCATCTCAGCGCAGAGGACGTATATATGCTGGTCAAGAAGTCATACCCGGAAATCGGGCTGGCGACCGTTTATCGGACGCTTGAGCTGCTGACCGAGCTGCATATTGTAGAAAAAATGAACTTTGGCGATGGCGTTGCCCGCTTCGACTTGCGCGACGCCAGCCAAGAACATATGCATCACCATCTGATCTGCGCCAAGTGCGGCGTGCTGAAGGAAATTCAGGAGGATTGGCTGCTTGAGCTGGAGCAGCGCGTACAGCGCGAATTCGGCTTCACGGTTACCGACCACCGATTGGATTTTACCGGCATGTTCCAAGGCTGCAACACCGGCGATTGCAAGCGAGGCAAAGATACGAAAGCGAGTTAATTGCTCATTTTTTGGAGAAATGCATGCATAGAAGCCAGCCATTGGGCTGAAAAACGCTGAATCCACCAAATAAAGGTGATTCAGCGTTTTTTTTTACGGCATATTTTTATTTGGTATTGATAATAAGGCTTAGTAAACCGTTATATAGGTATAGGACTTGCGGCTTAAACTACCAGTTAAGAAGGTGACAAATACATGAAGACTATATTGGTAGATAACGAGCCTCTTACGCTCAAGCTCCTGGAAGAGGAGTTAGGCAAAATTGGGGGCATCGATGTTGTGGGAAGTTTTTCCAATCCTGAGCTGGCGCTTCAGCATATTTTAGCCGATCCTCCGATCGCTTTATTTTTAGATATCGATATGCAGGAGTATGGCGGGATGCAGCTTGCGGAGCAAGTGGTGCAGCAATTTCCGGAAGTTATGCTTATTTTCCTGACTGAGCAAGAGAAATATGCGGTGAAAGCATTCGAGCTTAGCGCTCATGATTATATAATGAAGCCATTCAGCCATGAGCGGTTGTGCATGACGGTTGAACGGCTATTAAAGCGGGCCCGGATTGCTCCTCCAGCTGTATTGCCGGCTGCTGGACCAGCTAAAATGATTCACTGCTTTAGATCGCTGCGTATTGGGCCGAAGGGCGATGAGAGCGCTACGCTCAAATGGAAAACCTTGAAGGCGCAGGAGCTTTTCGCCTATTTGCTGGAGCATCGCGGGAAGCTGATTCGCAAGCAAGATTTGTTGGATCAGCTGTGGCCGGAAATCGAATGGCGAAAAGGCACCTCCCAGCTGTATACAGCAATTTATCAAATTCGGCGAATCATGCGCGAAGAGGGTGTCGGCATCCGGATCGTTAACCGTGATGAGGGCTACACGCTCGATTTGAATGGCGTACTGCTGGATACGGAGGAGTGGGAACGGAAAATCAAGAGAATCCCTCCGTTAACAGATGAAACATTGGAACAGCATCAGCAGATGCTGGAAATGTATCCTGGCGACTACTTGCTGGAATATTCGTATGAATGGGCTGAAAGGGAGCGTCGTCGGCTTCGCACCGTATGGCTGCGCCATGCCCAGCACATTGCCCAGCATTATGATTCCATTGGCAATGAGGCCAAGGCGGCCCAGCAGTATTTGCTTATTCAAAAACAGCTGCCCTCCGAGGAGCAGATTTATTTTGATCTGATGCGCTTGTATGACCGAATGAATGAGCGGTTTGCTGTACAGCGGCAATACGAACAGCTGCTGAAGATGCTAAGGCAGGAGTTTGATGCCGAACCGCTGACATCGGTGCAGCAATGGTACGATCAATGGCAATACAAGCATAGCCAGCGATTGTCGGCGCAATAAGCGAAAGGCCATTGCATAGCTGCTCCGTCTATGCGAAGGATTTTTAATCGTGCAGTATTCTGGTCTAAATTTACTGAAAATTCAAATATTTACCAACTGAAAAGAGGGAAAGAAATGGGGCATCTCCATGGCACCTATGATAGCTCACTGATTATTTTCTCCTACATTATTGCAGCACTAGCGTCGTTTGCAGCTTTGGATCTGGCCGAGAAGGTCGGCATTTCCGGTGGCCGCAAGCGCTGGCTGGGCATTACGATTGGCGCCGTTATTTTGGGAATGGGCATTTGGTCGATGCATTTCGTCGGCATGATGGCCTTCTCCCTGCCAATCGTCGTAGCCTATGACCTGATCGTTGTACTGCTTTCCCTTCTCGCTGTCATTGTGGCCGCATTCACTGCGCTGTATGTCATTGGAAGGGATGAATTGAAAATCGGCAGGCTGCTGGCAGGAGGTTTGCTGCTGGCCACCGGCGTGTCGGTTATGCATTTTGTAGGCATGGAGGCTATGCTGATTGAGATTCATTATGATCCGCTGTTGTTTCTGCTTTCTATTTTTATTGCGTTTGCCGCATCTGTTACCGCTTTATGGCTCGTATTTTATTTCCGCAAAACGAGCAAGCAGGCCATGCTTTGGAAAAAGCTTCTCGCTGGGATGATCATGGGAGCGGCCATTGCGGGCATGCATTACACAGGGATGATGGCGGCAACGTTCAGCTCGGAAATCAAAACGGCGATCTTTTTTGAGATGGTGCTGGCTACCAAGCTGCTTGCTTATGTCATTATTGCTGGAACGCTGATTACATGCATGATGTCGCTAGTGGTTCTGTTTATCTCCAAACGGCTGGAGAGCAAGGAAACGCAGCTCGATGAGCATGAGAAGTGGTACAAGTCATTGTTTGACAACAATCTAGATGGCATTCTTTCAGTTAATATTCAAGGCCAAATTATTGGCTTTAACCCCATGGCACTGGAAATCTCAGGTCTGAAAAGCGAGCAGCTGCTCAATCAGCCTATAAATTTGTTTTTGCCCTATATTACGCCAGACCAGCTTGACCATACAGTAGCGATGTTTACGAAAGCTTTTCAGGGCGAGGCCCAGCGTTATACCTCTGCCATTTTGCGAAATGGGAAGGAGCGCGTAGATATTAGCGTTGTAAGTGCTCCGGTTGTTGTAGGCGGTGCAGTTGTAGGTATTTATGTCATCGCCAAAGATATTTCAGAGGAGAAGCAGGCGGAGGAAAAGGTAAGGTATTTGGCGTTTCACGATGAGCTGACAGGCTTGCCGAATCGCAGAATGTTCAATCAAGTGCTCGATGAAGAAATTGAGAGACCGAAGCGGGCAAGCGAGGGAGCAAGGGAAGACGATTCTATTTTCGCTGTAATGGTGCTCGATATCGATCGATTCAAAATGATTAATGACTCGCTCGGCCATTCTTATGGCGACCTGTTTCTTCAAGAAATGGGCGACCGAATCAGCAGAAGCGTGGAAGGTTATAATGTGCTGCTTGCCCGAATGGGCGGTGATGAATTCACCCTGCTGGTGCCTCATTCTGATTCAGGCATTGTGACGGAAATTGCCGGGAAAATTATTCATGCGATCCAGCTTCCCTATCGTCTCAAGGAAAGCGACTTTTATGTCTCGGCCAGCATCGGCATCGCCTTATATCCGCAGCATGGGACGGATACGAGCCAATTGCTAAAAAATGCAGATACGGCGATGTACGAAGTGAAGAAAAAAGGGAAAAATGGTTTTCAGTATTATTCAGCCGAACTCAACGACAAGCTGCGCAATAAAATCGAGCTGGAAGGCGACTTGCGAAAAGCGGTGGAGCTGGGTGAGCTTGAGCTGTATTACCAGCCCCAGATAAGAGCCGAGGATGAGCGCATGATTGGAGTCGAGGCACTCGTCCGCTGGAACCATCCAACGAAAGGCGTGCTCTCTCCAGGCATATTTATTCCGATTGCGGAGGAGACGGGCATTATTTACGAGCTGGGGACTTGGGTGCTCCGGGAAGCCTGCCGCCAAATGCGCAAATGGCATTTAGCGGGCGGGCCGCTCATCCCTGTGTCGGTCAATTTATCCTCGCAGCAATTCCATCAGCCTTATTTGGCCGAATACGTGAAGGATATTTTGCGGGAGACGGGGCTTGAGCCGCATTTTCTGGAGCTGGAAATTACCGAAAGCATGATGATGGACGCCTCGGTATCGACAGCCATTTTGAACCAGCTCAATGATTTTGGCGTGCGAATTAGTCTCGATGATTTTGGAACGGGCTACAGCTCGCTTAGCTATTTGAAGATGTTCCCGATTCACAAGGTGAAAATCGATCGTTCCTTTATTCGCGATATTACGGAAAATGACAACGATAAGGCGATTGTATCCACCATTATTTCCATGGCCCAGCATTTAAATATGGAGGTTATTGCCGAAGGCATTGAAACGAAAGCCCAGCTGGACATTTTAACTGACAAGGACTGCGAGAAAATACAAGGCTATTATTTCAGCCGTCCTTTGTCCGCTATTGATGTAGAAGAGGAATTTTTCATACCTGGTCGCCAAGAGAAAACAGCATTTCATTCCTGATTCAACAGACAGCGGAGGTGATAAGGTGGACTATTGGAAGAAATCTTTGCCGAATATGTACAAGCAGTTTCCTGAGCCGATTATTACAATCGGAGAAAATGGCGTCATTCTTCATATGAATGAGGCTGCTAAACAATATCAGCGGGGGACTATCCGCGATTTGCTTCCGGGAGCCAGATTGTCAGAGCTGAGACGAATAACGAAGGAGGAGGGCGCAAGGCTTGAGCAATATTTGAACCGGCCAGATGGCACCTGTTCCGAGCGTCATTTTTTATATTTTGACGATTCGGAAGGGGGAGTTATCAGTTGGGAGCTGTACAAGCTCCCTTATGATGCCAGCAACAGCAGCTTAGGCAGCCATCTTCTCATTCGGGATCGTTCGGAATCCATTAGGCAGCAGATGGAAAGCGAGGCTATTAGGGCGCGTTACAACGAGCTGCTGGATATATACTTAGATCCGATTGTCATTCATCAGGACTCAAAAATTGTTTTCATCAACCATGTGGCTGAGCAGACGATTGGCGGGAGCAGTGAACAGCTGCTTGGCCAGGATATTTTTCGGTTTATCCATCCGAGCGATTGGGACAATGTAGCGGAGCGCATAAAAATGATGTATAAGACGAAGCAGCGTACCAATATTAAAGAAATTCAGCTTGTTAGCTTTCGCGATGAGGTTTTTGAGGTTGAAACGATGAGCAAAATGATTGACCATAACGGCCGTCCAGCCGTACTGACGATCATCCGTGATAATAGCGCCCGTAAAAAAGCGGAGCGTGATATGATTCACCAGGCTTTTCATGATTCTTTAAGCGGTTTGCCAAATCGCACCCATTTCAACCAGCAGCTGTCGAAAATGATTGAGCGAAGCAGTGAAAGTCTTAGCGACGGGAGCAAGCAGGTTTCCCGTTTTGCCGTTATGGTACTTGACCTTGACCGTTTCAAAAATATTAACGATTCACTTGGACATGCCTACGGGGATGTGTTCCTGAAGGAGATGGGCAGTCGTATTCAATCTTGTGTAAGAGACAGTGAAACTTTAGTAGCCCGAATGGGAGGAGATGAATTTACGTTATTAATTAGTCGCTTTCAGGATGAGCAGCAGCTTGGTCTGCTCGCAGGAAGGATTACCGCTGCTATTCAGCAGCCCTACCGACTGAAGGACAGCGATTTTTATACGACGGTCAGCATTGGAATTGCCGTCTATCCAGACAATGGACAGGATACGGTACAACTGCTCAAAAATGCCGATACCGCGATGTATGAAGTGAAGCGCAACGGTAAAAACGGGTATCAGTTTTATTCCTATGAATTTAATGAGCAGCTGCAGCTCAGGCTGGAACTGGAGAGCGAGCTGCGCAAGGCAATGGAGCGCGAGGAGTTTCGATTGTACTACCAGCCGCAAATTTGCTCCATTGACAATAAGATGATTGGCGTCGAAGCGCTGATTAGGTGGGAGCATCCAATAAAAGGCATAATCTCGCCTGGTGTATTTATTCCGGTAGCTGAGGAAAGCGACTTAATTTACAGCATTGGCGAGTGGACGATGCGCGAGGCTTGCAGGCAGATGAAGAAGTGGCATGATGAGGGCGTTTTTTTCGCATCGGTATCCGTCAATTTATCGGCAAGACAGTTTCTTCAGCCAAATCTGGTTCAGCAAATTCATGTTATTTTAGAAGAAACGGGGCTTGATCCGAGCTTTCTAGTGCTGGAAATTACCGAGAGCATGATGATGGACGCCTCGCATTCCATTGGAATATTAAATGAATTAAATAGCTGCGGTGTTAAAATCAGCCTCGATGATTTCGGGACGGGCTACAGCTCGCTTAGCTACTTAAAGCATTATCCAATATATAAGCTGAAAATTGACCGTTCCTTCATCATAGATATTACAACGGATGAGAGCGATCAAGCGATTGTCGCCACGATTATTTCCATGGCCAAGCATTTAAAGCTGGAAGTGATCGCGGAAGGGATTGAAACGAAGGAGCAGCTCGATTTTCTAACCAGTCATGACTGCAAGGAAATTCAAGGCTACTATTATTGCCGTCCGCTGCCGGCTCAGGTGCTGGAGGAAAAGTATTTAGCGATCCAAGAGGAAAATGATGGCATATGGGGTGACCTGAAGCATTAACGGCAGTTTGGTTGCGGCAGCGTTTAATCCAATTGAAGGTCCGCTTTAGCTTGTAGGACACACTTCTGGCAGACGCATGACTGATTGCGCTGTGCAGGCGGAATTTGTTCAAGCAGACTTTGTGGAACGCGCTCCCGGAAGCACCAGCAGGAGTGGGGCACTTGCCCTGCTTCTATGGCGCAGCCGTTGGGCCCGCCGCATAATGGGCATTTTATCAAGGCGGTAACCCCCTTTCCTCTAAGGGTAAAAAAAATTTCAATAAAACACTTGATAATAATAATCATTATTGGTAAAATACATAAAGAAAGAAGGGACCGCAACATCCCTTCCATCAGATCAGTTATTTCGTTTCGAAAGTTCGGCAATCTGTTTCGCTAGCTTCGTGTGCAGCATCTCTGCTATTGCTGACGATATAGATTGATGAAGCGCTGCATTTGTTGTCATCTACCCAATGACGGCAAGAGTCGACTTCGCACAATACGTCTTTAGCCATTACTATCACCTCCCATGGTTAGTAGTCGGTGCACAAATATAAAGCTTATTGACCTCTTATTGGCGTAAGGGGTTATTTGTGCTTTGTAGATAGTTACCCGTCTATCTTACCAAATGAAACCATCATTTACAACCTGTCCACTCCTGCAGCTGGACTGATTTATCAGGAGCTGAAAGGCTTGCCCTCTATGTAATAAGCATTCTCGCTGTAGGTGCGAAAGGCGATTTCTGCTTCCCCCAACTCAAGCCTTTCCATGTATCGGTGAACAATAGCGGCAAAGCGGTCCCGAACCTCCTGTCCGCGTTCAAACCAGCCAATTTCAATAAAAGGAAACGAACGATCATCGGCAAGTCCTCCATAAATGGACGTGGTTGCGAGGCATTCTATTGTGAAATTGTCTACTCCGCAATCACAGAGGACAGCGAGCTCTTGAACAAGCTCAGGAGCGATACTGCGCAAGCTAGGTGCAGGCACACCGCGAAATAATAAGTGAGGCATATGAAAGTTCTCCTTCTAATTCATCATTTAAAATTGCATAACTTGCAGTCTACTATAAAGCAAGTTATCTTTATCTTAACAGAAATTCCTATTTAGCGGGGGTTCATTGCAAGGAAAGGATGTTGGACAAAGATGGCAATAACGGTGGCTGAAGTCGTTGCTAGGCAGCGGCAATGGTTCGA
This sequence comes from Paenibacillus sp. BIHB 4019, assembly GCF_002741035.1. NCBI lineage: Bacteria > Bacillati > Bacillota > Bacilli > Caryophanales > Paenibacillaceae > Paenibacillus > Paenibacillus sp. BIHB 4019. Next base: position 3,982,566 of record NZ_CP016808.1, read on the forward strand.
GAGCGGCAAGACACGCTCGGTTGAGGCGCGCATTCAGAAGCTTGAAAAGCTGCGCGAGGTAATGCAAAAGCATGAGCAGAAGCTGCTTGCGGCTTTAAAGACGGATTTGAATAAATCGGAGTTTGACGCGTATGCAATGGAGCTTGGCCTCATCTATACGGAGTTTAGGCATACGATTAAGCATTTACGAGGCTGGGCGAAGCCAAAGCGCATTAAGACGGCTATGACGCATATTGGCAGTACGAGCAAAGTCATTTCGGAGCCTTATGGCGTTGCAGCCGTTATTGCACCATGGAACTATCCGGTCCAGCTGGCGCTTGTTCCGCTTATTGGAGCGATTGCAGCAGGCAATACCGTCATTTTGAAGCCTTCAGAGCTGGCGCCGAATGTAGCGGGCTCCCTGGCAGCGATCCTGGCAGAAGCCTTTGAGCCGGAGTGGGCTGCGACGGTACTTGGCGATGCCGAGGTTAGCACGGAGCTGCTGGCAGAGAAGCTCGATTATATCTTTTTTACCGGGAGCGTTGGCGTTGGCAAAATCGTAATGACGGCAGCTGCCAAGCATTTGACGCCGGTTACGCTGGAGCTGGGCGGCAAGAGCCCCTGCATCGTGCATAAAGATGCGAATTTGGCGCTTGCAGCGAAGCGGATTGCATTTGGCAAGTTTACAAACGCTGGACAAACCTGTGTTGCACCGGATTACTTATACGTTCATCAAGAAGTAAAGGAACGCTTCGTCAAGCTGCTGAAGACTGCGATTGAAGAGCTGTATGGCAGCGAGCCTCTCCATAATGACAGCTACACGCATATTATTAGCGATCGGCACTTCGCGAGGCTTGCCAGCTTTATGAATGACGGGCGCATTATAATTGGCGGAGACAAGGACGCTGCGCGCCGGGTCATTGCGCCAACGGTACTGGAAGATGTGGATTGGCAGGCGCCAGTTATGCAGGAAGAAATTTTTGGCCCCTTGCTTCCGCTTATGGCGTTTCATTCGATTGAGGAGGTTATGTCGGCCGTTGCCGCGCGTTCGCATCCGTTAGCGCTGTATTTGTTTACAGAGAGTACGGAGGTGCAGCGCCGGATTACGAGGGAGCTGTCGTTTGGAGGCGGCTGCATCAATGACACTTTAATGCATATGGCATCGCCGCATTTGCCGATTGGCGGAGTGGGGGACAGCGGCATGGGCAGCTATCACGGGGAGAAAACCTTTTATACGTTCTCTCATCAGAAAAGCTTGCTAAAGCAAACAACGCGCTTCGATATGCCTTTCCGCTACCCGACGTCCAAGTGGGGCAAGAAGCTGATACGCAAGCTGCTCAGATAATTGCAATTGTAAAGCCTCCTGAATTTTAGGAGGTTTTTTTTATACAACGAAAACGGTACTATTCTAAAGCGATTTGCAAAATAATGTTTTCTCTAGTCGAAAACGTTAGGGGAAACCGGTTTTAGAAGCTATCCAATATTCGGAAAGCAACCAGTAAGCTTAAATTTTGTAATTACTGTATGGTAACCCTCCCTATATAAAATTTATGGAAAACAAAGTAGAATATACGAACGAACAATAGGATGGAAAAGAGGCCGTAACGTGAAGCTAACTCCAGAGCAATTTTGAGAATCAGCTAAAATTGCAGCAAGCCCCTGTCAAGTGGCGGCTTATTCAAGTAGTTTCGATAAAGTTACGATAGAAAGGAATGTGTCTCTTGAAGAAGCTAGGACAGTTAAATACGCTGCGCAACCAAATATTAATTGGATTTATGCTGGTTATGGTTATCGTGCTGGCATCGGTCGGCTACTTTACGTATGGCCAGGTTTCCGTGCTCTTGCGAAACAGTGCGGAGAAGCATATTCAACAGACCGCCGTTCAAGCTATGGGGAAGCTTGATGTGCTTCTGGGACAAATCGATACGCTTACCGCGCAGGTGGCTACGAATGCGTCTATCCAGCGATTATTGACACAGGAAATATTTGGTAATAAAATTCACTTTGAAGAGCGTCAGTCGCTGCAGCAGGAAGCGCGGAAATATGAAGCGTATGTCACGGGGATCCGAGCGTTTGAAATGTACAGCAGCGATTATAGAAGGCTGTTTCCGCTAGATGACATTAGTCTGGAAAGCCGGGTACCGAAGGAGTGGATTGACCAAGCGGATAACGGCAAAGGTCGCTTGGTATGGCTTGGCTTTGACCCACAGGATGCAAACGTTGTCATTGCTATTCGCCATATTCGCTTAGTGGACCGTTCCTTCATCCATGCTGGCTATTTGGTCGTTTATATTGAAAAAAGCTATTTTGAGCTTACAAATGCCGTAGCTGAAAATGAGAATGAAACACGGGAGCATATGGCTTTATTTGATGGAGCGGGCCAAGAAATTTTTTCGGATTTAGCTGTGGATGCCAGTGAGGAAAATATTCTTGATCATGGCGAAGAAGCGATTACGGTGGGCGATGAATCGTATATTGCGATTGAGCAGCAATCGAAGGAAACGGGGTGGAAGCTGGCGATATTGACACCTGTAAATTATGCAACGGCAGGCATTTCAGTTCTACGGACTGCTATTCTTGTATCTGGTGCGGTCGGGGGATTGTTGTTTCTGGTATTGAGCTTTATTTTGTCAACGATGATTACCAGACCGATATTAAACTTGATTAAAGCGATGCGGGGTGCTAGATTTGGCACGTTGAAGGCGAACCCGAACACCTCCTCAACCATGGAGATCAATGAGCTCAATCATACATATAACCAAATGGTAGATTCCTTGAACGAACTCATTGAGGTCGTCTACCAAAAGGAAATAATACAAAGTCGAGCAGAACTGAAAGCGCTGCAAGCCCAAATTAATCCTCATTTTCTGTTTAACACATTGGAAGCATTCTATTGGGAGCTTGATGATAAAGGGGAAGAGGACCTTGCGAAAGTCGTACTCGCCATGTCAGGCTTGTTTCGTTATGTAATCAACCGAACCGAGGATGATGAGTGGGTTACGATAGGTGATGAATTGGAACATGCGGAGCGTTATTTAAGAATTATGGAGATGCGAATGGTGGACAGACTGTCGTGGCGAATAGAGGCGGCAGAGGCGTGCAGGACTGTACCCGTGCCCAAACTATTAATCCAGCCGCTCGTAGAGAACGCTATCTTGCATGGAGTCGAGCAGCGAGTCGGGCCGGGGACGGTCGTCCTCCGTGCCGAGCCTTCAAGTCGGGAAGGGTTTATGCGAGTAACGGTAACGGACGATGGACCGGGCATGGATGCCGCCGCATTGGAGTCTCTCCAGGCATTCATGAAAGAAGGTTATGTGAGCAGCAATAAAGGTACAGGTGTTGGCGTGTCAAATGTGGAGCGAAGATTGAGGCTTTATTATCATGCGGCTGGAAGCGGGCTGTGCATTGAGAGCGAGCTTGGCCGCGGAACGTCCGTTACGTTTGATATACCTTATAGATTGGAGGGGAATGAAAAAGATGAAGACTATCTTAGTCGTGGATGATGAACCTAGAACAAGGCAGGGGATTCGTAAAACGCTGGAAGCGTGGTCCTGCGGCCGGCATCGGATCGAAATGGCATCCAGCGGAGTGGAAGCTTTAGCTTGGCTGCAGCAAAATGAAGCTCATCTGCTCGTAACCGATATTAGAATGCCAGAGGTGGGTGGCCTGGAGCTGGTCGAACGATTAGGCAATCTGACACCTCCCCCTGTAGTTATCATTATTTCCGGGCATCCTGAATTCGATTACGCTCAGAAAGCGCTCCAGCTTGGGGTCGTCTCTTATTTGCTAAAGCCATTAGTTAAAGAAAAATTAGTGCAAGCAGTCGAGCTGGCTTTGAAGAGGGAAGAAGAGATAAGCAGGATGGTAAGAATGGAGAAACTTTTTGACCCCAAATTACTGGGGACGGTGCAAGAGGAGAAGCAGTACAGCATTCAAGTGCGTGAAGCGATGCGCCATATTGATGATCATCTGAGCAAGCAGGTAACCATGCGTGCAGTTGCAGATCATTTGCATTTGAATGCCAGCTACTTCAGCGTTCTATTTAAAGAGCAGACAGGTCTAACCTTCAGCGATTATTTAAGCCGCAGACGAGTGCAGCGGGCTAAGGAGCTGCTGGTCAATACGAGAGACTCTATAGCAGAAATTTCAGAGCAGGTGGGCTACCAAACAGCAAAATATTTTGTCAAAGTGTTTCGTTCCATAGAGGGCACTAGTCCAGGGCAGTACCGTCAAAGCGTCTCTAATTCAGAAAAAAGTATCCAATAATTATGGTATTACTCCCAATGCTTATGTCCTTACGGCTTGCGAACAGTGTTGCTACAATCTAATAAAGCGGATTTAATACGCTTACATTAGAATTAAAGGGGATGTAAACGTGTTCAAGAAAAAAGGATTGATGCTCTTATTGGCGTTTTGTCTGGTTCTGGTAGCAGCTGGCTGCGGCACAAACAGTAATGAAAGCAGCGGCGGCAGTAAGGAGACCGCAGGCGAGAGCGGCGAGCAGGTTACGATTAACTTTATGCATTTATGGCCAGAGGGTGTGTCAGCAGGCCAAAACAAAATCGTAAATCAAATAATAAAAGCCTATCAGGATGAGCATAAGAATGTGACGATCAAGCAAGAAGTGCTGGATAACGAGCAATATAAAAACAAGCTGAAGGTGCTTTCGGCATCCAATAAACTGCCGGATGTCGGTGTAACGTGGGCGGCCGGGTTCTTGCAGCCGTACGTGGAAGGAAAGCTGTTTACACCTGTAGACGACTTGCTTAGCGGCGAGCTGAACGGCAAGTTCGTATCCGGTACGACAGAGGCATATGCGATTGATGGTAAAACGTATGCGCTCCCACTTGAATTCAACATTGCTCCGGTTTACTATAATAAATCCATATTCGAGAAATACAAGCTTGAAATCCCGCAAACCTACGAGGATTTAAAGGCTGTTGCAAAAACACTTTCTGAAAATGGAATCGCGCCGATTGCGCTTGGCAACAAGGACCGTTGGACGGGTTCGCTTTGGTATATGTACCTAGCTGATCGAATCGCCGGACAGCAGACATTATCCGGTGCGATAAACGGCGAAGGAGCCTTTACAGACGAAGGGTTGCTGCAAGCCGCGACTGAAGTACAGACACTGGTAGACAGCCATGCATTCGTGAAGGGTTTCAACGGTTTGTCCAATGAGGAAGCAAAGTCGGAGTTTCTGAATGGCAAAGCTGCTATGTATATGATGGGCACATGGGAGCTGCCAAACTTTACGACAAATGAAGATATCCCGAAAGAATTCCGTGATAGTGTTGGTTTCTTTAAATTCCCGAAAGTTGAGGGCGGAAAAGGTGACATTAACAGCTGGGTAGGCGGTCCGGGTGTCGGTCTATTCGTATCCGAAAATTCTGCGGTAAAAGAGGAAGCGAAAGCATTCATCGAATACTTTGTAACCCAGTGGGGAGAGCAAGCGGTGACGGGTGCGGGCGTTATTCCTGCGACTAAAGTGGATACATCCAGCATGGAGCTGCCGCAGCTTTACATTGATTTATTTAACGAAATGAATCAAGCAAGCAGCATTACCTTGTTTGCAGATGTTCAAATGCAGGCGAGTGCAGCCGAAACTCATCTGAATATGATTCAAGCTCTGTTTGGAAAGGCAGTGACACCTGAGAAATTCTCGGAAGAGCATGATAAAGCCATTTCCGAAGGGAAATAATCGCCCCTGAGATTGATCGGTGGAAGACATAGCTGCGGGCATGGCTCCACTATGTCTTCCGCCCATTCATTATGAAGGAAAGGAGTCGGCCCATTTGGACAAAGTGCTTTCTAACAAAAAAATAATTGCTTTATACGTGCTGCCGTCTCTGTTATTAATATTAGCTATTGTATACATTCCGATTGTTTTAACCGCTTATTATGGCTTGAACAAATGGAATGGCATTGGGGCGATGACCTTTGTAGGGTTGGATAATTACCTCGCGTTGTTTAAGGATGCAACTTTCTGGAACAGCGCGTGGCATTCTCTGCTGCTTGCCGTTTTCTCGGGAATAAGCCTTCTGCTCTACCTTATAGTAGCAATGGTGTTAGCCGCGCGAATTAACGGAGCTAATCTATTTCGCAAAATCTATCTCATCCCTATGCTTCTATCATCGGTAGCGATTGCGCAGCTCTGGCTCAGAATCTATCATCCAACTAACGGCGTGCTGAACAGCATGCTGGAATCACTTGGTTTTGCCAATCCTCCCGCATGGCTCGCTGAGCCATCGCTCGTATTGTATGCCTTATTTATTCCGATTTTGTGGCAGTATGCGGGTTTTTATATTTTGATTTATTATGCGGCTCTAAAAAACATCCCGGCGTCACTTGAGGAAGCAGCCAAAATTGACGGAGCGAATGCCCTGCAAATTGCTTGGATGATTAAGCTGCCGCTTGTGATGGAAGTAATTAAAGTAACGATTGTACTGGCTGTTGTGGGTTCATTGAAATATTTTGATTTAATCTTTGTTATGACAGATGGCGGTCCCAATGGGGCAAGCGAAGTTATGGCCTCGTACATGTATCATGAAGCGTTTCGAGCCTACGATTTTGGATATGGCAGCGCAATCGGCTTTTTTCTGCTCGTTATTTGTTTGGCTGTCACTTGGGTCATTCGCAAATTAACGGCCTCAAAGGATACGATCCAATACTCGTAAGGAGGAAGACTTCATGGTTACTAGAAATATAAAAATCCGGAATGAGCTGCCGGAATTAAAACCGGGGATCGGCATCAAGCTGGGGTATAGCGTTCTATATGCCGTTTTGATTGTGGTAGCCGCGCTGCAGCTATTTCCTCTTGTCTGGCTGTTGTTTTTCTCTCTTAAAAACAATCAGGAGGTATTCAATCTCCCGCCCTTGTCCCTGCCGATGAAGCCTCGATGGGAGAACTATGAGAAGGTTTGGAGCGCCGGGAACATTGATGTTTATTTTTTCAACAGCGTCTGGATCACCATTTCAGCTACGGTTATTACTGTGATGCTGGGCAGTTTAGTCACTTATGCCGTCACAAGAATGAAGTGGAAGGGCAGCTCGCTAGTCCTGGGCCTATTCATGGTGGCCATGATGATTCCGGTTCATTCCACGCTAATTCCGCTGTTCAGCCTGTTTAATAAAGCGGGGCTGACGGACCATCCCCTGTCTCTGATTTTATCTTATGTTGCTTTTAACATGCCGATAACGATCATGATTTTGCTGGGGTTCTACTATGCGCTGCCGCGCGAGGTGGAGGAAGCCGCTATCATTGACGGCTGCTCGGTCAACCGGATGTTCTTCCGGATTATTTTCCCGATGACAAGCTCCGTGCTTGCTACAACGGCGATCATCAACATGATTTATAACTGGAATGAATTTATTTTTGTTAACACGTTTATTAGCTCTGATTCTTATAAAACGTTGACTGTCGGCGTGCAAAATTTTATCGGTCAGTATACGACGGATTGGGGGGCCATTGGAGCCACTCTCATGATTAGCATTCTTCCGATTTTGATTACGTTTCTGTTCCTTAGCAATCGTATTGTTGAAGGGATTGCGGCAGGTTCGGTTAAAGGGTAAGCGATTAATTAATTATTAGACCTAACTTTTCATGTAGGTCTTTTTTTGTTTTTTAAATATTGTAAAAGGGGATGTATTATTTTTTTGGTAATCTCCATTTTGTCCATTGCTTTAAAAAGGGGGCTGCGATAAACTGGGAATGTTGATAATTATAATCATTATCAGCGTTGGATTATTTTTCAATTAGTCTTGCCATTATGATAGAAGAGGAATGATGACATGCTTCGCCGTTTTTTTGAATATTACCGACCTTATAAAGGGTTGTTCATACTGGACTTCTCCTGCGCGGTTTTTGCAGCCTTGCTGGAGCTGGTGTTTCCGCTTGCCTTGAACCGGGTCGTAGATGATTTGCTGCCTTCGGGCAATTGGAAATGGATTTTATGGGCCTGTGTAGGCTTGATTGGCATTTATATTGTAAGTGCGTTTCTCCATTATGTGGTGACGTATTGGGGGCATAAGCTGGGCATTCAGATTGAGTCGGATATGCGCAGCAGGCTGTTTAACCACATTCAGAAGCTATCATTCCGTTTCTTCGACAATAATAAGACGGGGCATCTTGTCTCTCGTATGACGAATGACCTGATGGATATCGGGGAAATTGCCCACCACGGGCCGGAGGATATGTTTATTGCAGTTATGACGCTGTTTGGCGCATTCGGGCTCATGCTGACCATTAACTGGAAGCTGGCGGTGCTGACCTTTATTATTATTCCGCTGATGGTCTACCTGTCGCTGTATTTCAGCCGCAAAATGTCCAAGGCGTTCCGTCGGATGTTTTCCGATATTGCCGACTATAATGCCCGCGTTGAAAATACAGTAAGCGGCATTCGCGTCGTTCAAGCTTTCTCCAACGAGAAGCATGAAGTGAATCAATTTGAAGTGAACAATGGCCGTTTTCTGCAAACGAAGCTGGTCGCTTACCGCGTTATGGCTTGGAACTCATCGATCAGCTACATACTGATGAAATTCGTTTCCTTGTTTGTACTCGCTTGCGGTACATGGTTCGTTATTCAAGGTCAAATGACGTTCGGGGAATTTATGGCATTTGTCCTGCTTTCGAATGTGTTTCTAGGCCCAATTGAAAAAATCAACTCGGTTATTGAGACGTATCCGAAGGGAATTGCCGGCTTCAAGCGTTATTTGGAGCTGCTCGAGACGGAGCCGGACATTGAGGATGCGCCGGATGCGAAGCCGATTAGCCGCCTGGAAGGAGAAATCACATTCCGCGATGTTTCCTTCGGTTATGAGGAAGGCAAATCGATTTTGAATCATATTGATTTGACTGTGAAAACAGGAGAGACGGTAGCTCTTGTTGGACCATCGGGAGCCGGCAAAACGACGATATGCAGCCTGCTGCCGCGCTTCTATGAGGTGACGGGCGGGGCGATTGAGATTGATGGCCTCGATATTCGGAAAATTAAGCTCGATTCGCTGCGCGGCCAAATCGGTATCGTCCAGCAGGATGTGTTCTTGTTTGATGGCACGATTCGTGAAAATATCGCTTACGGCAAGCTGAATGCCACTGAGGACGAAATTTGGGAGGCGGCTCGCAGAGCGCAGCTGGAGGAGCTTATTCTTTCGCAGGGCCAAGGCCTTGATACGCTTATCGGCGAACGCGGCGTCAAATTGTCTGGCGGACAGAAGCAGCGTCTTTCCATTGCCCGCATGTTCCTGAAAAATCCGCCGATCCTTATTCTTGATGAAGCGACCTCGGCGCTTGATACGGCTACGGAAGCAGCGATTCAGCAGGCGCTGGCTGAGCTGTCCAAAGGGCGCACGACGCTCGTTATTGCGCATCGCCTGGCGACGATCAAGAACGCTGACCGCATCGTGGTCGTTACGGAGGAAGGCATTAAAGAGCAGGGCAGCCATGATGAGCTGCTGGCCATTAAAGGTGTATATAACCGCCTGCATAAAGCGCAGTTTGGCGCTTAGCAGAGGCTGCTAGATATTAACTAGACAATACAAACTGGACACTACTAACTAGACACTAACAGCGTAAGTGGATGGAAAAAAGGCTCAGCATGAGGGAATTAATCTCATGCTGAGCCTTTTGCAATTCATATCAAGGTTGACAAACCGCAGCTTGTGATTATGGCTGAGGCAGCAGGAATTATTTTTTCCTAATGGCTGGCAGTTGATCAAGCAGACGCTCCATTGTAATCGGGTCTGAGAAATTCCATTTCGTCGGCATGTAGATGACTTGACCATTTTTCACTGCGGGAATGGACTTCCAAATCGCGCTTTGTGCATAGGATTCGGAAGCAGCGCGCGCTGCATCGTCCTCATCCGTCAGGACGAACAGCCAGTCGCCGGCAAAATCAGGCAGCAGCTCATTCGATATGTTGGCGAATCGTTCATTTGCGTCAATCAGGTTCTTCTGTATTTCTGGGGCTGGCGTATAGCCAAGCGTATGGTACAGCGTAGCCGCGAAGCTTTTATCGCCCATGACATAGAAGTCTTTGCCAAGCAAAAGGAAGACAGATGCGCTTTCTCCCGTTTGGACGTTAAGCTTGGCCACAACCTCTTTAACTTTTGCCTCATAGGAAGCAATCCACTCCTCAGCCTCCTGCTGCTTGCCTACAATATCGCCAAGCATGCGGAGGCGCTCTCTTTAATAATGCCCAGTGCTGCGCCAATAGGCGTTACGCCGAGTGCCAGCATGTCGCCAACATCGCTCCCTGTATAAATAATGCGCTTCGCTTCTGCCGGAATTTCAACCGTATGGCCCTTCGAGTCCGTGTACGTGCGTGTTTGCGGCGCAGCATCAGTGGCTGCTTCTGCACTTGGCTGAGCGGATGCCGCGGAGCTTGCCGCAGGGCTTTCGGCAATAGAGTTATTTGCTCCACATGCGGACAAGAGCATTCCCATCATTAGAGCAAAACTTGCCGCAGTCGTGATAACATTTCTAGTTGATTTCAATTTGGTAGCCCCATTTTATTTTAACTTTAGAAAATGAGAATCATTATCGAATACAACTTATCATAAGGGAGGCTGCAAATACGTTCAATGGACAAACAGCAATAAATGCTTGGGACAAAATCAAGCGCCGCTTCCTCTTAATAAGGGATCATCGATTTTTTTAATGCCAAAATAGAAAAGCTCTATTGGCTTTTATTCGGCAATCGATGGTAAACTCGTTTCAATCATTATTAAATACGACAAAACCACTAGGAATAATAAAATTAAAAGCAGGCAACCAACAGGAGGGAACAATCTTGACAACAACTAAAAAGAGACAATTGAAGCTAGGCGCCATTTTGCACGGAGTAGGCGGCAACATTGCCGGATGGAGACACCCGGACGCACAGCCTGATGCCAGTGTTAATTTTGAATTTTACAAGCAGCAGGCACAGAAGGCGGAAGCTGGCAAGTTTGATTTTGTGTTTATTGCCGATGGCTTATATATTAATGAAAAATCAATTCCCCATTTTCTAAACCGTTTTGAACCATTGACCGTTTTATCTGCGCTTGGCGCCGTCACATCGAAAATTGGTCTAGTCGGCACGCTCTCTACTTCCTATAGCGAGCCTTTCACCGTAGCGAGACAATTTGGCTCGCTTGATCATATTAGCGGCGGCCGTGCAGGCTGGAACATTGTGACTTCGCCGCTTGAAGGCTCGGCAAAAAACTTCGGCAAGACCGAGCATCCCGACCATCCGACCCGTTACCGGATTGCGAATGAATATTTGGACGTGACCCGGGGGCTGTGGGATTCGTGGGAGGATGACGCGTTTGTTCGCGATAAAGAAAGCGGCCAGTTTTTTGACCCGGAGAAGCTGCACACCTTGAACCATAAAGGCGAGTTTTTCTCGGTACAGGGACCGCTGAACATTTCGAGATCGAAGCAGGGCCATCCGGTTATTTTTCAAGCAGGCTCGTCGGAGGATGGCAAAAACTTCGCTTCCAAAGTAGCGGATGCGGTATTTGCCCATTTTGAATCCATCGGGCAGGGCAAGCAGTTTTATGATGATGTAAAGGGCCGTGCGGCTGCGCATGGACGCTCGTCGGACGAGATTGCGATTTTGCCAGGCATTGCGCCAATCATTGGCGATACGGATGAAGAGGCGGAACGCAAATATCAGGAGCTGGCGCAGCTTGTCAATATTGAGAAGGCGCTCGATTATTTGGGACGTTATTTCGAGCACCATGACTTCTCGCAATATCCGCTAGATGAGCCGTTCCCTGAGCTGGGCGGCATTGGTCAAAACAGCTTCCGCAGCACGACGGACCGCATTAAGCGGCAAGCGAAGGAAGGCGGCTTGACGCTTCGCCAAGTGGCGCTTCAAGAAACGACGCCGCGGCCGACGTTCATTGGCACTCCCGTTAAAGTGGCGGATCAAATCCAGCAATGGTTTGAGCAGGGCGCGGTAGACGGCTTTATTGTTGGAGCATCTATCCCGACGGGTCTGACGGAGTTCATTGACCAGGTTGTGCCGATTTTGCAGGAGCGCGGCCTGTTCCGCGAGGAATATGAGCATGACACGCTGCGCGGACATCTCGGCGTGCCTGTGCCGGAAAACCGTTATGCCAAAACCAAGGTGACGACCGTTTAGGGAGGATGAGAGATATGAGCACAGCATTAAATAAACGAGTCATTTGGATGAAAATGGCAAGCATGGCGTTAGCGGTTACTCTCGTGCTGGCAGGATGCAGCGGGGGGACGGGCAAAAACAGCGCGGCGGCTGGCGGAAGCGGTACTGGCGAGGCGCCAGCCGCTTCGGCGGAGCAGAGCAGCACGCCTGCTCCAGGCGGAGAACTGAGCTATGCCCTTGCGACCTCTCCCGATCAGCTTGATCCGCATCGCAGCGGCCTTGCCGTTGCGGTCAGGGTCATTCGTACGCTTTACGACACGTTGGTCGTCCAGCTTCCAGGCGGAGAGATCAAGCCTTGGCTGGCAACGGAATGGTCGGTGTCGGAGGATGGCAAAGCATACACGTTCAAGCTTCGCCAGGATGTAAAGTTTCAGGACGGCACACCTTTCAACGCTGAAGCGGTGAAATATAGTTTTGACCGGATCATTGATCCGGAGACGAAAGCTGCGAATGCATTAGCACTCGTTAGGCCCTATGAATCCTCGGAGGTCATTGACGAGTATACGGTCAAATTGAACCTATCCGAGCCGTCGCAGGCGTTCTTGGGCAATGTAAGCCAAGCGCTGCTCAGCATCGTGTCGCCGACGGCGGCGAAGAAGGACGGCGATCAATTCACCAAGCATCCCGTCGGAACAGGGCCCTTCAAGTTTGTGAAATGGGATGAAAATTCGGAAATCGTCGTAGAGAAAAACCCCGATTACAACTGGGCGCCAGAAACGGTCAGCCAGCAGGGCGCGCCGAATTTGGATAAAATCATTTTCAAAATTGTGCCTGAGGAGGCTACGCGGATTGGAAGCGTACAAAGCGGGCAAGTGCTTGCCGCTGAGACGGTACCCCCGCAAAATATTCTCTCCTTAAAAAATGATGCGAACAGCCAGCTATATCAAGCCAACACCGTTGGCCTGCCTTATACGCTGTTCATTAATCATAGCAAGGCGCCATGGAATGAACTGAAGGCTCGGCAGGCGCTGCAGCTTGGCATCAATGTCGAGGCAATTGTCAAAACGCTGTATCTCGGAACTTATGAACAGGCGTGGTCGCCGCTGTCACCGGGCATTTTCGGCTATGACGCTTCGCTGGAAGGCGGCGTAAAGCCGGATATCGAGAAAGCGAAGCAGCTGCTTGACGAGCTGGGCTGGAAAGCAGGGGCCGATGGCATCAGGGAAAAGGACGGCAAGAAGCTGACGCTCCATTATGTCGATGGCTCGCCAAACCGCGAGAAGCGCAATGATATCGCCGCTATTGTGCAGCAGCAGCTTAAGCCGCTGGGCATTCAGGTAGATGTGGAAATTACGAAGGATGTCGCAACCGTCGTTTATGGGAACAATAACTATGACCTATATGGCAACAGCCAAGTGAATTCTGATCCTAACGCGCTTTATTCCATCTATCACACAACAGCGCCGGGGTCCCGTCAAAACTTGCCGAATTTAGCCGATCCTGAGCTCGATAAACTGCTTGAGGCTGGCGCAATCGAGAAGGACCAGACGAAACGTGAAGCAATCTATAAGGAAGCACAGCAGCTTATTATTAATAAGGCCGTCATTATTCCGATTTATGTGTTCCCTTATACAGTAGCCGCCTCGAAAAAGGTGCAAGGATTAGCTTTTGACTCGCTGGGCTATCCGATCTTTAATGATGTGTATATAACCAAGTAATCATATCGCAATTTTATAATAAAAGTAGGAAAGGAGCGGAGATGCAGCATGTTAAAAGCGGTAAGCGTTCGGCTTTATACGTCCTTGCTGGTGCTGGTCGGCACGATGGTGCTCGTCTTTTGTATCGTCAATGTGCTGCCCGGCGACCCTGCGCTCCTTATTCTTGATCCGTCTTCGGCCACACCGGAGATGATTGCTAACCTGCGGGAGCAGCTTGGGCTAAACCAGCCGTTCTATGAGCGGTTTGGCGAATATTTTCTGCATGTGCTCCAGGGCGATTTTGGAAAATCAATCGTAAATTCGGAGCCGGTACTGCCGAAGATCGTCGAGCACTTTCCCGCCACGCTTGCTTTGACGGCGTTAAGCTCGCTTCTTGCGGTCATCATCGGCGTCACGCTAGGCGTGCTGTCGGCCATTCATCGCAATCGCTGGATTGACATCGTCGCGCGAATCGTTGGTTTATTCGGCATTTCGATGCCGACATTTTGGTCGGGCATTTTACTTATTCTTATTTTTTCGGTGCAGCTGGGCTGGTTTCCGGCTATGGGCTCGGATGGCTTCAGCACGCTGGTGCTCCCCGCCATTACGCTGGGCTTCGTTGGTTCAGGCTTTATCGTGCGGATGGTTCGCAATAGCATGCTTGAAGTCATAAATGAGCCGTTTATCGTCACGCTGCGGGCGAAGGGGCTGCCAGGGCGCTTCATCATGTATAAACATGCGCTGCGAAATGCGCTAATTCCGGCATTGACGATGGTTGGCGTTATTATTGGCGATTTGATGGCCGGAACGGTCGTTATTGAAACGGTGTTCTCGCGCCAAGGCATTGGGCGAATTATTGCCGATGCGATTATGGCAAAGGATTTGCCAGTCGTGCAGGGCGTTATTTTTTTCTCGGCGATCGTGTATATTGTTGTGAATTTGCTTGTGGACATTTCCTATACGTTGATCGATCCGCGCGTAAGGCGTACCCAGTAGCGCAGGTAGAAAGGGGCAAAAGATTCATATGAAGCAAGCCGTCATTGGCAAACAGATATGGCAAGAGAGCAGGGCAGAAGGTGCTGCGAAAACCCGCAAATTAATAAGGCTGGCGCCTGCGGACCTGCTGATTTATGCCGCAGCGCTTATCGTATTGTTTATTATCAGCTGTGCTTTATTTCCGAGCTTGATTGCTCCCTATTCGCCTACGTTGATGGATACGGATCAAATCATGCAACCGCCAAGCCTTCAGCATGTGTTCGGGACCGACTATTTTGGACGTGACGTATTCAGCGTTGTCGTGCATGGCAGCCGGGATTCCTTGCTGATCGGTTTCGTATCGGTGCTTGTCGGCTGTGTGACGGGCGGAGCGATTGGAGCGATAGCGGGATACATTGGCGGCGTAGTCGATGCTGTATTTATGCGGATGATCGACGTGCTGATGACGATTCCGGGCGTGCTGCTGGCGCTTGCGATTGCAGCGGCGCTGGGGCCAAGCCTGATGAATGTCGTGCTGGCTGTTGCGGCGGCATCGATACCCGGTTACGCGCGTGTGATGCGCGGGCAAATCATGAGCATTAAAGGCCGGCCCTTCATTACCGCCTCCCGCTCAATTGGAACGTCCAGCCTATCGATCTTTGTAAGGCATGTGCTGCCGAATTCTTTATCGCCGATGTTTGTCATGGCGGCAATCGGCATTGGCACGGCGATTTTGACCGGAGCAGGCCTTAACTTTCTAGGACTTGGCACGATAAAAGAAATTCCAGACTGGGGGGCGCTGCTCTCTCAGGGCCGCGGCTATTTGACCGTAGCTTGGTGGATTTGCACCTTCCCGGGCCTTGCCATCACGCTGTTTGTTCTCTCCATTAACATATTGGGTGACAAGGTTCGCGATCAATTAGATCCAAAGCAAAGCAGAGCATAAGACAGGATGAGACAGCAGAGACGCCGGGCTTGATAGAAGGAAGGCGGAAGGAGGCAGCGTAAATGAGCCAATTGCTTACGATGGAGCATCTGACGGTTGATTTTAAGACGAAACGGGGCTTGCTTAGAGCCATTACAGACGTTTCGCTTCATATTGCGCCTGGGGAAACGGTATGTCTCGTTGGCGAATCCGGCAGCGGCAAAACGATTACGTCCAAAGCCATCATGCGCCTGATCGACTATGAGAACGGCGTTATTGCCGGAGGCAGCATGAGGCTCGGTGATGCGGATCTCGTCGCGATGCCGGAGAAGGAGCTGCGCGCGCTGCGGGGCAAGCGGATGGCGATGGTTTTTCAAGAGCCGATGGCGGCGTTTGATCCGATTTTTACAATTGGGAGCCAAATTACCGAGGTTATTGAACGCCATCAGCGTGGCAAAAAGCGCGAGGCGTGGGAACGCGCTGTCCATTTGCTGCGCCGGGTCGGCATTCCTGAGCCGGAGGCGCGGATGAAGCAGTATCCGGGCGAGCTGTCGGGAGGCATGCTGCAGCGGGCTATGATCGCCATGGCGCTCGCTTGCGGGCCAGAGCTGCTGATTGCGGATGAGCCTACGACGGCTCTGGATGTGACGATACAGGCACAAATTCTTCATTTGCTGCAAGAGCTTAAAGAAGAATTTAATATGGGGATTTTGCTAGTCACGCATGATATGGGCATTGCCGCCGAGATGGCGGATCGCATTATCGTCATGTATGCTGGGCAGGTTGTCGAGCAAGCGACCGCAGCCGAGCTATTCGGGCAGCCGCATCATCCGTATACGAGAGGGCTGCTGCAATCGATTACGACGATGGACAGCGACCGCAGCGTCAAGCTTCATTCCATCGAGGGCTCTATCCCGAGCTTATCGGAGCTGCCGTCCGGCTGCCGTTTTCACCCGCGCTGCTCCTACGCGACGGATAGATGCCGCAGCGAAAGCCCGCCGCTGCTTGCGATAGGCGAACGTCTGAGCGCATGCTGGCATGCCGAGCAGCTCGTTCAATCCGCAGAATGGGCAGCTAGTGCCGGGCTAACCAATGCAATAACCGCTGAGTCTCCGATTGTGGCTCTCCAAGAGGCTGGCCAGCAAGGCGAAAATCTGTTCGAGGTAAGCGGGCTAAGTAAATTTTATCCGATCCAGAGAGGCTTGCTGCATCGTTCAGGCCCGCAGGTCAGAGCGGTGGACAACGTTTCGTTTTCTATAAAAAAAGGGGAAACCTTTGGCCTCGTCGGGGAGTCTGGCAGCGGCAAATCGACGCTTGGGCGGGTCATTTTGCAATTGGAGCAGGCGACGGCTGGCAGCGTTAAGTTTCAGGGCAGGGAGCTGACCGGGCAAAGCAGCTCGGAGCTGCGGCAGGCGCGGCGCGATATGCAAATTGTTTTTCAGGACCCGTATGGCTCGGTTAATCCGCGCTGGCGCATCGGCGACATTATCGGCGAGCCGCTGCGCGTCCATGACAATGCTGCCAGCAAGGAAAGAAAAGCGCGCGTAGAGGAGCTCATGGAGCTAGTCGGGCTGAAAGCAGACTGGTACAGCCGCTATCCGCATGAATTTTCCGGCGGGCAGCGCCAGCGTATTGGAATTGCCCGTGCCATCGCGCTTAATCCAAGCTTTATTCTCGCGGATGAAGCGGTATCGGCGCTTGATGTGTCGGTGCAGGCGCAAATCGTCAATCTCATGCAGCATTTGCAGCAAAAAATGAATCTGACCTATTTGTTTATCGCCCATGGGCTGAATATCGTCAGACATATTTCCGACCGGATCGGCGTCATGTATTTGGGCAAGCTGGTCGAAATTGCGCCCAGCGAGGAACTGTTTCTCCGCCCAGCGCATCCGTATACGCAAGGATTAATTGCTTCCATCCCCCAGCCCGGCCCCGGGCGAACGCGAACATTTCGCGCGATTGAAGGAGAAATCCCCTCTCCGGCCAATCCGCCATCCGGCTGCCGCTTTCATACGCGCTGCCCTATGGCAACGGAGCGCTGCAGGGAGGCGGAGCCCGAACTGCAGCTTATTGGCAGCGAGCATTATGCCGCTTGCCACTATGTATTAGGTTAATATTTATAAAGGAGGCTGTAACGATGTCCGCAGCAAAAAAGGTAATTGTATGGAGCAAAACAGGCTGCCAGTATTGTGGCACAGTGAAACAATTTTTGGAGCAAAACAACCAGCCCTATGAAAATATCGATATTGAAGGCAAAGATTATTTGCGCGACGTCCTTGAAGCCAAATACGGCATCCGCCACGTTCCTGTAGTAGAAATCGGCAGCGACGGCGTCTACACCGCCGTTACGGACTGGGATTTGGAAAAAATCAAGGCACTGATCTCACCTGCCCCAGTAGCAGGCTAAGCGCTTCGAAATCGTGCGAAGCCCACTGCCCGTCAACTCAGATGTAGCTTGTTACAGCTGAGTTGACGGTCTAGGGGCAGAGACGGGAAGAAGCGCTAACAGCTCCTCTAGGGTGTATATGCAAACCGGAGCATGCAATTGCTGCCAAGAGCATAGAGCTCTTGTCGCTCCCTTTTTATTGGAGGACTGAGTTTCCGCTATTCTGGATTTTGAATCGATTTCAGGCCGTAAGCGGACAGGAAAACCGTTATGGTCCTCCTTGGGGCCGTCAAAATGGCTAAAGGCAGCATAATAGCGGCTCCTGAGTCCGCATCCTATGCGAAAACCCTTGATTCTGTTGAAATAGCGGCTGCTTTGTCCGCCGAGTCAAAAAATATTTAGAGTTCCTAACCATAACTTTTTGAAGGTTTAAGAGGGAAAGACTGTCCATCAGTAGGTTTATGTTACTGACGGATGGTTTTTCCTTTTTCTTTATTGTAGCTGAACAGGGAGAGGGGGGAAGGAGCGGAGAGAAAGGTTGGCACTGGAGGAAAGCATCTTCGTAAGCATGGACTATTGTTTTCGGATTTCTACCTCAGCGAGGAATAATATAAGAAATCCGAAAACAACAGCGGCTGGAAGCGGGGCCTTTCTCGCAGCAGCGATCATCGCACCTGACCCCCGAAAATGGTTCAACATATAATTTTCTTCCCCCTGATTTTTCCATGATATAAAAACCAATTTTAAGGGTATAAATACCAGCCTTAAATAGAGTAAAATAGTTTAGATAACGAACTTGGCGCAGGCAAATTTCGAACCGCACAAATGTTTGCGCTTACAGAAACAGGAACTTTATGATGGAAAGGGTGGAATTTATATTGGTTATTCGGATATTTGGCAGCTTGCTGACAGCAGCGGCATTAACGGCCTCTTTAGTGGGAAGCGCAGCAGCTGCGGCTCCGGCCCCAGCTCCAGCGGCAGACAAAAACAGCAGCAAAACGGCACCACAGCAGCCCGCTTATGATTGGGGAAGGGCGAAGGTCGTGGGTGGCGGCTTTGTGCCCGGCATTGTGTATAATCCTTCCGAGAAGGATTTAATTTATGCGCGGACGGACATTGGCGGCGCGTATCGCTTCGATCCCGCGACGCAAAGCTGGATTCAGCTCTTGGATTTTGTCGGCTTCGAGGAATGGAGCATGCTGGGCGTAGAAAGCATCGCGACGGACC
The DNA here is from genome assembly GCF_002741035.1 of Paenibacillus sp. BIHB 4019. Taxonomy (NCBI): domain Bacteria; kingdom Bacillati; phylum Bacillota; class Bacilli; order Caryophanales; family Paenibacillaceae; genus Paenibacillus; species Paenibacillus sp. BIHB 4019. Next base: position 4,001,862 of record NZ_CP016808.1, read on the forward strand.
CTGTGGAGACGAATCGGGTTTATGCGGCGGTAGGCACGTATACGAACGATTGGACAGATACGCCGGGCATGATTTTGCGCTCGACGGACAAAGGAAACAGCTGGCAGCGGACAGTGCTCCCGTTCAAGCTTGGCGGCAATATGCCGGGGCGCTCGATGGGCGAGCGACTGGTCATCGATCCGAATGATAACCGGATTTTGTATCTCGGGGCGCGCAGCGGCAATGGTCTGTGGCGCAGTACGGATTACGGAGAGACCTGGAGCAAGGTGGACAGCTTTACAGCGAGCGGCAACGTAAAGGATTATTTTGACGATATCGTTGGCGTGGCTTGGATTACGTTCGATCAAGCGACGGGCTCGAAGGGCAAAAAGTCGCAAACGATTTATGTAGGCGTAGCTGACAATGAGCAAAGCATATACCGCAGCACGGACGGCGGGGAAACATGGGAAGCAGTAGCGGGGCAGCCGAAGCAAGGTTTTGTGCCGCATCATGGGGTGTTGGACGGCAAAGGCCATCTATACGTTACATATAATGAATTTGTCGGCCCTTATGATGGCGGCAAAGGCGCTGTGTGGAAGCTGGATACCACAACCGGCGTATGGACCGATATTAGCCCTACCGGAAATACGGACAATCCGTATGGCGGACTGGCAGTAGATGCGCGGCAGCCGAATACGCTAATGGTAGCGACGATGAACAAATGGTGGCCGGATGATGTCATTTACCGCAGCACGAATGGCGGCGCGACATGGGAGCCTTTCTGGACGCTCGATTTTTCGGAAAATCCGAACCGGGAAAATCGTTTTACGATTGAATATGCGGATTCCCCTTGGCTGGATTGGGGCGAGAAAAAAGAGCTTCCCGAAATTGCGCCGAAGCTTGGCTGGATGATTGGCGATTTGGAAATTGATCCATTCAATTCGGACAATATGATGTACGGCACGGGCGCAACGCTGTTCGGCGCGAGCAACTTAACGGATTTTGATAAAGACAAAAAGGTCGATATTACCGTCATGGCAGACGGTATTGAAGAAACAGCTGTGCTTGGCCTCATCAGCCCGCCGTCAGGGGCGCCATTGCTGAGCGCGATGGGCGATATTGGCGGCTTCCGCCATGAAAGCCTGGACCAAGCGCCGGAGATGATTACGAGCCCGTATATCGGTACGAGCACGGATATTGATTTTGCCGAGCTGAAGCCAGATATCGTCGTGCGTGTCGGCCATGCGGAAGGGACAGCAGCAAGAATGGGCGTTTCCACAGATAACGGCAAAACGTGGACGCCGGCAGCGAACGCCTGGACAGCGGCGGATGAGGACAAAACAAGCGGCGGTTTTGCTGCTGTAAGCGCAGACGGCAGTGCTATCGTATGGAGCCCGAGCAGCGCGGATGAACAGACAGCGCGGCCAGTCAGCTACTCCACCGATTTAGGAAAAACGTGGACGGCATCGAAGGGCTTGCCTGAAAAGGCTCGCGTATCGGCAGATCGGGTAAATCCGAAGCTCTTCTACGGCTTCGCCGCGGGTGCGTTCTACGTCAGCAAGGATGGCGGAGCGACTTTCACGGCATCGAAGGCGACAGGCTTGCCGCAAGTAATTACAAGCAACTTCAAGGCGATGCCAGGCAAAGAAGGCGACATTTGGATCGCTGGAGCCAAAGACAATAAAAAAGTCGAAAGCGCCTATGGCTTATGGCATTCGGCCGATGCAGGCAAGACGTTTGCGAAGGTTGTAGGCGTGGAGGAAGCGGCAACGATTGGTTTTGGCAAAGCGGCACCGGGAAAAACAAATATGACGCTTTATTCCTACGCGAAGATCGGCGGCACATATGGCATTTTCCGCTCGAAGGACCTCGGCAAAAACTGGGTTCGCATCAATGATGACCAGCATCAATTCGGTTCCGCTAATACGGCGATTACAGGCGATCCAAGGGTCTACGGCCGTGTGTATATGGCGACGAATGGACTGGGGATTGTCGTTGGCGAATTGAAGGATGGCATTAGCTATGAATTCACCGATTTGAGCGGCGTGTATGCGGAAGCGCAGCAGGCGATTGCTTTTTTATATGGCAAGGGCGTTATAACAGGGAAAAATGATACGGAGTTCCAGCCGGGTGCGCAGGTAACTAGAGCAGAGTTCGTCAAGCTGCTGGTGGGTACGCTCGGACTTGTGCCAGAGGGCACATCAAGCTTTGCGGATGTAACTGCAAGCGCATGGTATGCGCCATATATTGCCGCAGCTGAGAAAGCGGGCATTACAGCGCTTCTGGCGCAAGCAAGCGGCGGAGAAGGCAGCTTATTTGAGCCGAACGAGCCGATTACACGGCAGGATATGGCGGTAATGCTTGCGAGCGGCTGGAAAGCGACAGGCCAGACGCTGCCGGAGCTGCCTGCTGGCAGCGTGCCAGTGTTCACCGATAGTCAGACCATTGCTGCTTATGCGAAGGATACAGTAGCGCTGGTGGGACAAGCGGGATTAATGAAAGGCAAGCCGGACGGCAGCTTCGGCGCGATTGATCCGACCAACCGTGCGGATGCGACGGTCGTTATCTATAGGCTTCATACGCTATTCTCGCAAGCTCAGGCAGCAAAAACAGAGTAATAAATAAAGGGCTGGCTCGCAAGCAGATGTATATGCTTGCGGGCCAGCCCTATTTTTCAACAGCCTTCTATTCGTCTGCTTCGTGCCAATGCTCCTGGCAGAAGGCAAGCACAAGCTGCTCTTCCTCGTCTTCCAGCTCAAAATCCAAAATGCGCTCGGTCTCGCGCTCGATAATTTCGTGCTTGGCAATTTTGGCTTGGTCGCCATCCTTGGCAAATACAGCACGTACATAAAGCCCTTTAGGCGAATAAATATCGTCGTCCTCGGCTGCTTCAATATCGATAATAAACTCGTAGCGTTTACCGGTTAAAATGCCGAAAGGGTCTTTAATATATTGCACGCTGTAGCTGGAAATTTCAATCATCGTATCATCCTTTGATGTGGTTTTCCCTCCATTATAGCAGAGTTGCTTCGCGAAGGCAGGCTTTCCTATGTATAAGCTGGATTTATTAGCTCGGTTTATGTGCTTTGTCGGTATTGTCGCCTTTAGGCGGCAGGACGGAGATAGCGATTACAAGTTGTGCCAAATAACGGCGGAGCTTCATCACATGGACCCCCTCGCATAATCATATACAAGCTTGTAGCTATTATTAATCGCGTTGTCGAAATTTGAAACAGAAGTATTCCAATTTATTGGAATAACAGTTTGTCATTTGGGCATTCGCGGCTGCTGCTTGGCTCGGTTGTTGCTTCCTCTGCCACAAATAGCCTAATATAAACGTAATCACACATGCTGGATTAAGGATGTGGGCAGGAGCGGAGAGACAGGGAGGGACAGCGATGAATGAGTCCATATTAATTGTAGAGGATGAGCAGAAAATCGCACGGGTGCTGGAAATTGAGCTGGAAGCGGAAGGTTATCGCGTTTCCAAGGCGAATGACGGCTTGCAGGCGCTTGAGCTGTACCGCACAGGCGAATGGGATCTAGTATTGCTTGACGTTATGCTTCCAGGCATTAGCGGCATCGAAATTTTACGGCGAATCCGGGCGACCGATGCTGCGACGCCTGTTATTTTGCTGACGGCGAAAAGCTCCGTAGAGGACAAGGTGTCGGGGCTTGATTTGGGCGCTAACGATTATATGACGAAGCCTTTTCAAATTGAGGAGCTGCTGGCGAGAATTCGGGCGGCACTTAGACAGCGCTTGATTCCCTCAGAGGCAGGCGGCGTACAATTAGTGGACGGGACATGGCTGCTGGCTGGCGATTTAAAGCTGAATGAGACGACGCGCGAAGTTATTCGTTCGGGCAAAAGCATCGAGCTGACGCCGCGTGAATTTGATCTGCTCAGCTATCTGCTGAAGCATCAGCGCCAAGTGCTGGGGCGCGAGCAAATAGTTGAGGCAGTCTGGGGCTACGACTACTACGGCGACACGAACGTTGTTGATGTGTACATTCGCTATGTGCGCAAAAAGGTCGATACAGGCTTTGCCAGCGAGCTCATCCATACGGTGCGCGGAGTCGGCTACGTGCTCAAGGAAGCGCAATGAAGCTGCGCAGCCGGATACATCTTTATTCCTCTGCCTTGTTCGCGGTTTTGCTCGTAGCTATGAACCTGTCCGTTTATGCGCTATTCAGCAAATTGACGATGACAAGCCAAATGGAGCGGGTGGAGGCAGAAGCGCTGAAAATTTCCGAAGGCATGCTGAAGTCGGCCGGGACGGTTCCGATCGCAGATTTGCTGCGTGCATATGTGCCCCTGAATGGCATGCTGCGCATGGTGACAGCCGAAGGGGCGGACAAGCTGCTGGTCACTGCGCCAAGCGAGCAGCAGCTTAGCGAGCGGGAAGCTGTTTATGCAGCGGAGAAGCGAATTGAAAGCATTGATTTCAAGGGGAATAGCTACGCGCTTGTATCGATTCCCGTCATTTGGACGGATGGCGCGGTCGTCAATATTCAGGTGACGGAAAGTGTGCAGGACACGGCAGACCAGCTGAAGGTGCTGCAAATTGTTTTGCTGGCGGTAACAGCCATCGCAATGATTCCTGTTGTGGCTTCAGGGCGCCTGCTCGGAAGCATCATCGTGCGTCCCATCGCCCATATGACGCATACGATGCGGGCGATCCAGCGCAGCGGCACGTTTATCAAAATCCAGCCGGAAGGCCAGTCGCAGGATGAGCTTGCGGAAATGGGAGCGACCTTCAATGAGATGATCGCCTTGCTGGAAACGAATTTTGAGAAGCAGGAGCAGTTTGTTTCGAATGCCTCCCATGAGCTGAAAACGCCGCTTACGGTCATTGAAAGCTACGCGAGCTTATTGAAGCGCCGGGGGCTGGATCGCCCCGACCTGTTCGTCGAATCGATCGATGCGATTCACTCCGAGGCGGTGCGAATGAAGGAGATGACCGAACAGCTGCTAATGCTGGCCCGCAACAAGGAGCAGTGGAACTTAACGATGGAGAGCGTTGATCTGGCGCAGCTCGCAAGCGAGTCGTCCAAAGCCTTCCAGAAGGCATATGGACGGGATATTCAGGTACGGCTCGCCAGCGCAAGCAGCAGTGGCAGCGAAAGCAGTGGCGGCAAGGTGGATCGGGCAGGCTTAGAGGCAGCGGAGTTTCCGCCATCTTCGGAGGTCGGAGCGGATGGCGGGATACCGGGTATTTACGGGTATGCCGATGCGAATAAGCTGCGCCAATTGCTGTTCATCCTGCTGGATAATGCGCGCAAATACAGCAGCGCTGCGATTACGCTGGAAGTTGGCGCGAGCAGCGATTACAGCGTGATCCGGGTCATAGACCGGGGCATCGGCATTCCGCAGGCCGCGCTGTCTAAAGTATTCGACCGGTTTTACCGGGTCGATGAGGCAAGAAGCCGCCAGGACGTTGGCGGCGCCGGTCTTGGCCTCGCGTTGGCGAAGGAAATCGCCGCAGCTATTGGCGCAAGCCTAACGCTTGCAAGCGAGGAAGGCGTCGGAACGACGGCGACGATTAAAGTGAAAAGAACGGAAGCTGAAAAATAACAGCTATCCGATGCTAGAAGCAGCCCGAAGCAGTCCGGAGGGGCTGCTTTCTTTTTTTTATATAGGAAAGGATATGATTTCTCATACTCTCTATATATCTCGGACTGAAACGCGCCGCGCCGCCAGAGGATGGCGAAGCCGTTTCACCTTGAAATATAGGAAAGGATATTCTAATGCAATCCTTTCTCTCTATTTCTCGGACTGAAACGCGCTGCGCCGCCAAAGGAAGGCGCCAGCCGTTTCACCTTGTCTAAACGGGTAAACAAAGGAATGGATAAAAAAAAGATTGATATACGTATATGTATGCGATATATTACATACAAGAAAGGAAGATGCGTATGCCTATTCCGAGCCATTTTACAACACCGATAAAAATTTCAGCGAAGGAACGAGCGCTTTCCCAAATTCAGCGATGGATTATTGATGGTACCTTGCTTCCCGGAGAGAAGATTGGCGATGCAGAGCTGGCGGAAGCTTTAGGGGTCAGCAGGACGCCCGTCCGCGAAGCTTTGCAAATTCTTGAAGTGCAGAAGCTCGTGGAGGTGTATCCGGGCAACTATACGAAGGTCAAGAGTTTGGAGAAATCCGATATTTTGAAAATGTATTCGACGCTGGCCTCCTTGCACGCATTAGCGGCAGAGACGGCTGCCAGCGTCATTGTGCCCGAACAAATTGAGCAGCTGAAGCAGTTGAATGCCGAATTCTCAGCGGCGATTGAACAGGGGCTGCCCTTTCAGGCGATGGAGCTGGACGAGCAGTTTCATAATGTGATCGTGGAGGCCGCAGATAATGAATACCTGGCCTCTTACAGCGCTTCGCTTCAGGTACATATTCGCCGCTTTAAATATGTGTTTCTAAAACAGCCTGTTCAGGCGACGCATGTATCAGCCGAAGAACATCAGGCAATTATTGAAGCTATGGAGGCTGGCGACCCTGAACGGGCGTCTGCCATGATGAAGCAAAATTTATTGCGCCCTATGCGCGAGCTTTATGCCATTATTTAACCAACGATGAGGGGATGGATGGACATGTCCGAGAAGGAAGATTTGCGTGGACGCAGCAAGGATATAAGCGAAGGGGTAAACCGGATGCCGAACCGGGCCATGCTGCGGGCAGTAGGGTTTCAGGATGAGGATTTCAAAAAACCGATGGTGGGCGTCGCCAGCACATGGAGCGAAGTAACGCCTTGCAACATTCATATCGACCAGCTGGCGCGGGAAGCGAAGGCGGGGGTCAAGCAGCATGGCGGGGCTCCGCTTATTTTTAATACGATTACGGTGTCGGATGGCATTTCGATGGGACATGAGGGGATGCTGTTCTCGCTGCCGAGCCGGGAAACGATTGCCGATTCCATTGAACTGGTCGTTAATGCTGAGCGGTTTGACGGGCTGGTGGCGATTGGCGGCTGTGACAAAAATACTCCGGCTTGCCTGATGGCCATTGGACGGATGAACCTTCCGTCTGTTTATGTATATGGCGGCACGATTCAGCCAGGCAAGCTGCATGGCAAGGATGTTGATATCGTTACTGCCTTTGAAGCAGTAGGGAAATATCAGGAAGGACAGCTGACGGATGAGGAGCTGCATGAGGTAGAATGCAGCGTATGTCCAGGTGCTGGCGCATGCGGCGGAATGTACACGGCGAATACGATGGCTTCGGCGGCAGAAGCGATGGGCATGGCGCTCCCCGGCTCCTCCTCCACGCCAGCCATTGCCCCGAATAAATCGGTGGAATGTACGGAAGCGGGCAAAGCGGTTATTGAGCTGCTGAGAAAAAATATTCGGCCCCGCGATATTATGACGCTGAAAGCTTTCGAAAATGCGATTACCGTCGTGATGGCGCTCGGCGGTTCAACGAATGCGCTGCTTCATCTGCTGGCGATTGCGCATTCGGCTGGCGTGAAGCTGACGCTGGATGATTTTGAACGGGTGCGCAGCCGCGTTCCCCATCTGGCTGACTTGAAGCCAAGCGGCAAATATGTGATGCAGGATTTGAACAATATCGGCGGTGTGCCGGGCGTGATGAAGCTGCTGCTTGAAAAAGGGCTGCTGCACGGAGACTGCATGACCGTAACGGGCAAGACGCTTGCAGAAAACTTGGCCGAAGCCGAGCCGTTGGAAAGCGGACAAGATGTCATTCGTTCCTTCGAGCAGCCATTAAAGCCGACAGGACCTTTGGTTGTATTGAAAGGCAATTTGGCGCCTGAAGGGGCAGTAGCTAAAATGTCGGGCCTTAAAAAGATGCGTTTTAGCGGCCCAGCCCGAGTATACGACAGCGAGCAAGAGGCTGCCGATGCGATTGCGCGTGATGACATCAAAAAAGGCGATGTGCTCGTCATTCGATACGTCGGGCCGAAGGGCGGACCCGGCATGCCGGAAATGCTCTCCATTACGGCGATGATTAGCGGAAAAGGGCTCGGCGGCGAAGTTGCGCTTATGACCGATGGCCGCTTCTCGGGCGGCTCGCACGGTTTTGTTGTCGGACACGTCACGCCTGAGGCTCAGGTTGGCGGGCCAATCGGCTTGCTGCAAGAGGGGGATATCATCACGATCGACAGCGAGACGCAGGAAATGAACATGGAAATTTCGCCGCAGGAATTTGAGGCGAGACTTGCGAAGTGGGTACAGCCGCCGCTCAAAGTAAGAACAGGCGTGCTGGGCAAATATGCCCGGCTCGTATCCTCCGCTTCAAAAGGCGCGGTAACCGATCTGGATTTGTAAACAGCATGGACCAGGTTGTAGTTCTCACCAAATTCTAATCCACAGGTTATATAATAGGTTGTAATACAGCATGCCTTTCGAGCTATGAGCTTGAAAGGCATGTTTCTGATCTAGATGGGGTGTAACGATGGGACAACAGCGAAAGAAACTGATGCTTGGCATAACGATAGCTTGTATGGTCATTATCTGTATTGCCGGAGGATTATGGTGGCAATCCGCTGCTGACGCGCGGCCTTCCATTACGGAGGAGCAAGCGAGCGAGCAGGTTCTTCAGCAATATGTTGGGAAAATCGTTAGCGCTAAGCTGGGCGATAACGTCTATGAAGTTAAGCTGCAGGCTGATAAAGGCATATATGATGTCGCTGTCGATGCGAAAGGCGGAGGCATCGTTTCAATAAAGCTAATAGATGGCGGGCTGCCTGCTGCCGGGGAAACACCTCCCGTTTCCTCATCCAATCAGCCAACTGATCCCTCAGCTTCGGAGCAAGCGGCAGAGCCGACGCCGGGCCAGAGCCCAGTGGCAACGCCGAGCCAGGAGCCAAGCACAAGTCCAGCGCCAAATCCCAGCCCAGAGCCAAGTTTAAGTCCGGGACCAAATCCAAGCCCAGGGCAAAGCTCAAGTCCAGCAACGAATTCAAGCCCAAAACCAAGTCTGAAGCCGAGTGACGGAAACGGCAACGGAGGAAAAACGCCAGCGGCGTCACCTGCCAAGCAGGGCATATCTCCAGATGAAGCGGAAGCGATTGCGCTCAAGCAAATTAAAGGCAAGGTGGAGGACATCGAGCTGAAAAGCTCCGACCGCAGCCGGTATTATTTAGTCGAAATCGATACGCCAGACGACCGCGAGGCAACGGTACAGGTGCATGCTGTAACGGGAGCCATTATGTCGATCACATGGGATGAGGACGACGACGATCGAGAAGACGATTAAGTTTAAATGAGCGCCAGCTCAGCTTTTTATCATCAAATTCTAATGTTGCTGTCATGGTCATCTCATTTGCCGCAGGTAAAGTAAAGGTGAGACAAGCGAGAGGCATTTGAAAATGGGAGGAACATGATGATGAATAAAAAAATCTGGATAGGCGTTGTATCGGTAACTTTGGCGCTCGGCGCAATGGGCGGTGCAGCCACAGCTGCTTCAAATACGAAAACCTTAATCGGCAAAGCCGAAGCGAAAAAAATCGCCTTGAAGCATGTAGAAGGCCGTATTGACGGGGTAGACCTGGAGCGGAATCAAACGGGTATTTTTTATGAGGTGGAAGTCGAGCGCGGAGCCTATCAGAATGAAGTCGATGTGCATATTGATGCTTACAGCGGCAAGCTGTTAGGCATTTATGACAGCGACGATGATGACGACGACCGCCGTGCAGCTCAAGCGACAGCTGGAGCAGGAACAGCGTCGAACGCAGGGACGGTGAATCAGCCAGCAGCGAGCCCGTCAACAAGTACGGGAACGGCAGCTTTAAAGACGGCTGAGCAAGCCGGAGCCATTGCGGTTGCTAAAGTTGGAGGAACGGTAGTCAAGGTAGAACGCGATCGTGAAGATGGCAAAATCATTTACGAGGTCGATTTGCGCATCACTGGCGGCAAAGCTGAAGTAGAAGTCGATGCAGCAACGGGAAAAGTGCTGTCCGTGGATAAAGATTACCACGATGATGATGACTACGATGACGATGATCATTATGATGGGGATTAAGCAATAGGCTAATCCCTCAAACAAAAAAAGAGGCAGCCTTGGACGAGAAAGCTAAGTCCCAGGCTGCCTTTTTTTGAGTTAGCCTATCCCGTTTCGCGGGCTTTCACGCAGCATTGGAATTGTCAGCGATGGATACGCCAAGTAAAATGGAGTAGTTAATAAGCGTAAGGAGTGAGTTAGTTGAAAATTTCAGAAATAAGCTATGAGAATAATCAAAAAGAAATATCGAGATTGCTGGAATTGCACAGCGAAGCCGCTAACATGAATATTCCTCCCTATAAACGCGAAGTTATCTCCCTCGCTGCTTATGAAAATGATACATATATTGGCGGCGTTACCGGCGATATGGTTTGGAATATCTTGAATGTACACCTTTTGGCGGTCGATCCCTCTTACAGGGGAAATGGATTGGGTGGAGCCCTTCTGAATGAAATTGAAGCCCTGGCACGGCAACGCGGCTGCAAGGTTAGCGAGTTAACTACAATGAGTTGGCAAGCTCCGCATTTTTATCAAAAACAAGGATACGAAATTTTTGGTGAAATGAAGGATTGCCCTAACGAAGGCCATACTAAGTTTTATTTAAAGAAAAATCTTTAAGGCTCAAATAGTCATAGGCATGCCATTATTCAGCCGATATTTATATTTTGCTTGGTCATTGCATCATGAAAAAGGGAAGGGAGCATAAGCCGATGCTCCCTTCCCTTCTTATAGCAGGCGCAAAGCTGCTTATGCAGCTTTAGCGCTGTTTTCTCGGTGCTTGCCCAGCTTGCGGGGCTGGAGCTGCATTTTTAAACGGATTAAGAAACAGCTTGGGAATGCCCGTATCAAAACGGAGCAGCTTGCCGGTGTGCGGATGCTCGAAAGCAAGCACGCGCGCATGGAGGCCGAGTCTGCCGATAGGCTTGAGCCTTGCTCCATATTTTTTATCCCCGGTAATCGGATGGCCGATGTCCTCCATATGGACGCGGATCTGATTTTTGCGGCCAGTCTCCAAATGCACTTCCAATAAGGAGAAGCTGTCGTTGGCCTGAATCATCTTATAGTGGGTTACGGCATGCTGTCCGTCATTCGGATGGGAGCTGGAATACATTTTCAGCGTGCTGCTTTCCTTGAGCCACGATTGGATCGTGCCTTCGGGCTTGCGTACTTTGCCTTCGACAAGCGCTACATAGGAGCGTTCCTTGACGGCTTCCTGCCAGTTGTTTTGGAGCGATTGCTGCACCTTCTCGGTTTTGGCAAACATCATGACACCCGAGGTGTCACGGTCCAAGCGATGCACGACGAAAATCCGATTTTTCGGATCAAAGGTTCGAACATGCGCCGTTAGCTGGCGGTAAGCGGTAACCTCCTGCTCGTCCTTGGAGGAAGCGATGGACAGCAGTCCCGCGTCCTTCTGTACGACGATAATGGCGTCGTCCTCATGCAAAATAGTGAGACCCATCAGTGGCGGCGCTTCTACCGCTTTTTCTGTATTTATGCTAACCGTCTGCCCGACTTCGAGCGGAAAATTATATTTCGTTTGTACGCGCTTATCGACCGATACTTGCCCGCGCGCCAAAACTGATTTTACCGAATTGCGTCCCATGCTGGCCAAGTGGATCAATAAAAAAGCCAGCAGCTCGGACGGTTCATTGACCGTGAATTGCTTGGCCTGCGCGGCTTTACGCGGCTTGCCGCCTTCATTATGCTTCCTAGACATGCTTAAATACCCCCTGCTTGTTCACTGCTGCTATCACTATACCACGGTTGGATGGAATAATTCTATGTAGGGCGGTTGAAAAATGGCGGATGGGCCCGCTTACGGCCTGAATTCGGGTTGAAAGCGTGAATAGCGGAACATCTGTCCGGCAAAAAAAGTGAGTGGAGTGAGGAGCGGTGAAGGGAAATAGACGGATTTAATTTGAAACAATTTCTATTAAAAGAGGACCCATTTGAGAAAGCTGTTGAAGGTTTTTGGTTATATGCAAATAGTTGGCTAGCGGATGAGCCAGAAGAATTTTTTGCTGCTTTTAGAACATTCGATCTATCATCAATCCAGTTAGAAAGAGAGAAGATAGCATATGTGATTCATTATCGTTTTAATGAACCGATTGAATTTGTTCAAACAACCTTGAATGTATATTTAAACGGCAAGTATACTGCTTTCTATCATTTCCTTCAGAAATTAGATGGGGAAGGGATGGATGATTCAATAAGTTTCAAAATCTAATAGTCATCTTATAACCGACAAAAGCGCAGTGGTCCTGTATTGGCAGGACGCTGCGCTTTTGTATGCTTTAGTGAGCAAGTTAGTTGAAGCCGAGCTTATGACTGCTCCGCAGCAGGCTTAACCAGCTTACCAGCGAGACCCGTGCTTGCAGCAGCAGAAGTAGGCTCGGCTTTCGCGGTTACAGCTGCTTCCGGCGCGCCATCTGGATGAAATTCATTTTCCATCTTGGCGACGACGACGGTTGCGACGCCATTGCCGATCAGGTTCGTGATGGCGCGGGCCTCGGACATGAAGCGGTCAACGCCGAGCAGCAGCGCCATGCCAGCAACAGGAATGCTCGGGAAAGCGGCAAGCGTCGCCGCGAGCGTAATAAAACCGGAGCCCGTAACGCCTGCGGCTCCCTTGGATGTCAGCATCAGTATGCCGAGCAGCGTAATTTGCTGCCAAAGCGACATCTCAACGCCTGAGGCCTGAGCGACGAACATCGCGGCCATGGACAAATAAATTGCCGTACCGTCAAGGTTGAACGAGTACCCGGTTGGAACGACGAGCCCAACGACGGGCTTGGAGCAGCCGTATTTTTCAAGCTTATCCATCATGCGCGGCAGCGCCGATTCGGAGGACGAAGTGCCAAGCACGAGAAAAATTTCATCCTTGATATAACGGATAAAGCTGAAAATGCTAAAGCCATAAAAACGGGCAATCGAGCCAAGCACTATGATGATGAACAGCGCCATCGTCATATAGACGGACCCCATCAGCTTGCCCAGCGAGGTCAGCGAGCCAATGCCGAACTTGCCGATTGTGTATGACATAGCGCCGAAAGCAGCAAGCGGCGAAAGCTTCATAATCATATTGACGATGCCGAAAAAGCCATGCGACAGCTTGTCAAACAGCTGGATTACGGGTTTTGCAGACTCGCCCATTGCCGTGAGCGACAAGCCGAACAAAATCGCGAATAGAAGAATCGGCAGCAAGTCGCCGCCAGCCATGGCCGAAATGACGTTATCCGGAATAATGCCGAGAATAAAATCCACCATGCTATGGCTGGACTGGGCAGCTGCGTCGGTGTACTTCGTAATGTCGCCGCTCGCCTTGCTGGCATCAATGCCTGCGCCCGGCTTCACGATATTGACGACGAGGAGACCGATCGCAAGCGCTAGCGTCGTCACAATTTCAAAATAGAGCAGCGCTTTGCCGCCGATGCGGCCGACTTTTTTCATATCGCCCATATTGGCAATGCCGTTTACGACGGTGAAAAAGACGATGGGCGCAATAACCATTTTGATCAGCTTAATAAATCCATCGGCAAGCACTTTCATTTTCTCGCCAAACTCCGGGAAGAAATGGCCGAATAAAATACCAACAACGATAGCACACACGACTTGGACGGTTAGGTTTTTCAGGTTGAATTTCAGCTTCATGAGGAGGTCCCCACTTTCTTTTATCAAAATGAAAACGCTTTACTTTCGTTTGCGTCCTCATTGTAAAAGAAGGTGAGCCCCTGTCACAAGCATACGGTCATATTGTTCGTTTTGGTTATTTTGGTCGCGCGATTTCATTCATCAGCGGTTCCCCGATAATCTCGCGGTATTGGTCATAAATCGGCAGAAAAGCCTGTACCCATTGCTCACGCTCCTGCGGGGTTAGCGTATGAATGTCAATATCCTTCAATGGCTTGAGCTGGCGAAGCTGCTGCTCCTGCATGGCTGCTGTATTTTGCTTCATCCACTCGGTTGTTTCTGCAAGCGCGCTTTGCAGCTCGGCCTGAATGCCCGGGGGGAGCCCGTCCCAGAAGCTTTCGTTAAACATGACGCCATAGCCGAGATAGCCATGATTGCTAATCGTCATATAATGCTGTGTCTGGTAAAGCTGCTTCGTAAAAATGTTGGAAATCGTATTTTCCTGTCCATCTACAGTGCCTTTTTTTAAGCTTGCAAATACTTCGTTGAAGGGAATTTTGCTTGTAGTGGCTCCTAGTGCCTGAAACTGGCTGACCAGCACGTCGCTTGGCAATATGCGAAAATTCAGCCCTTTAAAATCCGCGGGAACCCGCAGTGGACGGACGCTGTCGGTCATTTGCTTAAAGCCGTTGCTCCAGAAGGCAGCACCCTTTATATGATGCCGCTCCATTGAGGCAAATAAAAGCTCGCCTAATGTGCCATCAAGCGCCGAATCGACGGCCCGCTGATCAGCGAAAGCAAACGGCAGGTCCATAATGAGCCAAGCGGGGTCAATGACGCTGAGATTGGAGTAGGCTGGCGCAATCATTTGGATATCACCACGTTTGAGTGCCGCGACCTCCGTATCCTCGGTATACAGCATGCCGTTTGGAAATACTTGAATTTCAACGGCGTCATTGGTCTTTTCTTTGACGAGCTTGGCGAAATGGCTTGCCGCCAGCCCTTTCGGTGTATTTTCCGCGACCACATGGCTGAATTTAATGACGATCCGCTCTTTTAGTCCTGTCTGTTCTTCATCATAGGGCAGGGAACGAGTCGCCTCGGGACGAAAGCCGAACAAAATGGCCGCCAGCAAACCAACAGCAATAAAGCTGATCATGCCGATTGCGGTTTTCATATTTGAACTACCTCCCTGTGGCCAATTTAGCAGCGTTTGCCGCAGTTGCTATTTTACCCTCATTATTTCACAATAGAGAAAAAACGTAAAATACGGAGGAGAAGCGATGCTTAGCCGCCTGCGAATTTATTGGAAAATGATTTTGCTATCGTTTGGACTCGTTCTCCTCTCGCTGCTTATTGGTGGCATTGTTGTGATTGGCAGCGTCACCCGGATGAAGGAGGACGAGCTTAAGCAGCGGCTGTTGATTACGGCCCGCACTGTTGCCGAGCTGCCGAGCATTAAAAATCAAATCAATGAACCGGATAGCGCAAGCTGGATTGCGCCCGTTGCAGACAATATCCGCATCATCAACAATGTGGCGTATGTCGTCGTACTGGACATGAATCGGACGCGGCTATCGCATCCATTGGCGGCGAGGATCGGCGGCAAGTTTGAATCGGCGGATGCGGACGCGGCGTTTGCCGAGCACACGTATATGTCCAAGGTGAAAGGGGAGGCGGGTGTTGCGCTGCGCGCTTATGTCCCGGTCATGAATGAGGCGCATGAGCAGGTAGGCGTCGTCGTGGCCGGCGGGCTGCTGCCAGGGCTGGCGAAGCTGATTGAGGAGCAGCAAAGCTCGATTGCGCTTACGCTGCTGATCGCTTTATTGTTTGGGATTTTCGGGTCTGCGCTGCTTGCCCGCCACATTAAGCGGCAAATGTACAATTTGGAGCCGCATGAAATTGCCCGCATGTATGGGGAGCGCTCGGCAGCTTTTCAGGCGATGCATGAAGGGGTCATTGCGATTGACCGCCTTGAGCGGATTACGATTTTTAATGAGCGGGCGAGGCAGATTTTCAGCGTATCCCGTGACGTAGTGGGCTTGTCAATCCGTGAAGTGCTGCCGGATACGCGGCTGCCGGAAATTATGGAGCTGGAGCGTCCCGTGTTCAATCAGGAGCTGCGAGTGGGCAATGCGCTCATATGGAGCAATCGCATTCCGATTCGTGAGCAAGGAAAAATAATCGGGGCCATCGCGATTTTTCAAGATCGGACCGAGGTGGCCCGTATGGCAGAGGAATTGACGGGTGTGCAGGAGTTCGTCGATGCGCTGCGGGTGCAAAATCATGAGCATAGCAACAAGCTGCATACGATTGCGGGACTGCTTCAACTGGATAAAAAGGAACAGGCACTGCAGTATGTATACGACATTTCCGGTGAGCAGGAGGAGCTGACGCAGTTTCTGCATCAGCATATTGCGGATGACAGCCTGGCAGGCCTGCTGCTTGGCAAAATCAGCCGGGGCAAGGAGCTGGGCATTCAGGTCAAGCTTGATCCTCATATGGAGGTAAAGCAGTTTCCCATTATGCTGGATCAGCATGATATGGTGCTGCTTATCGGCAATTTGATTGAAAATGCTTTTGACGCGCTGGCAAAAGCGGATCGAACAAATAAGGAAATTTATGTTAGTATGGAGCAGGATGAAGAGCTGCTGTCCATTCTAGTTGAAGACAATGGCTGCGGCATGACAGAAGAGGTGCAGTCGCGTGTGCTGGAGCGGGGCTTTACGACGAAAGGCAGCGATAATCGCGGCATTGGACTGTATTTGGTAGGCAGCATCGTCCATAAGGGCGATGGAGAGCTGCGCATTCAGTCGGAGCTAGGAAGCGGCACGGTTATAGAGCTAACATTTCCGATGGGAGGAGCTGGCGGGTGAACGTGAAGGCGGAGAACAAGGACAAGGTGCAGGACGGACGTTTTTTTAAAGTGGTGCTAATCGAAGATGATCCTATGGTGCAGGAGGTTAACCGCCAGTTTGTTGAGCAAGTAGACGGCTTTCAGGTCGTTGGCATTGCGGGGAACGGAGCAGAAGGCTTGCGTCTCATTCGTGAGCTTGCGCCGGATCTGGTGTTTCTTGATGTTTTTATGCCAGCGCTGGACGGAAGGGCTGCGCTGCGGGAGCTGCGCTCAGCGGCAATGCCCGTTGATGTTATTGTGGTAACGGCGGCGAAAGATCCGGAGACGATTCGCGAAATGCTGCGCGGAGGCGCGATGGATTATATAATTAAGCCGTTCAAGCTGGAACGGATTCGCCAAACACTAGAGCGTTATCGCGATCGCCATGAAAGCTTGTTGTCAGCAGAAAAGGCTGTGAGCCAAGATGATCTGGATCGCATGCTGCTTGGTGGGGAAACCTGGGCGCAAGGACAGAAGCCGGGTTATGGGGAGCAGGAAACTGGGCCGGCAGAACAAGCCTCATTTGCTGGGCTGGATGAGCAGCAAAGCAGCCTGCCTAAGGGGCTAAATGCGGCCACATTGCGGCAAATCGTCGAGGCCATGCATCGCTTGGAGGGCGGGGTTTCGGCGGAGGAAGCAGCCGAGGGCATCGGCATTGCTAGAGTAACGGCAAGGCGCTACTTGGATTTTTTGGAGAAGAGCGGTTATGTGAAGCTGGAAATCAACTATGGCGGAGTAGGACGCCCGATCAATCGCTACGTATTGCAGCAAAAACCAAAATGACCAAAATCAACAATATGGCCAAAAGCTTCCCACGTTTTCATGTAACCGTTAACATGAAGGCAAATAGCAAGCGCTCAAGCGTTTGATGGGAGTGTGGTCAGGGTGGCAGTGCCGGCAACGGGAAGCACGAATATCGTATTGCGTTTGGAAATGGACAAGGAAACGTCAACCTTCGGGCGGATTGCTACGGCAATTGGCGAAGCGGGCGGCGACATTGTAGCAGTTGACGTCAGCGGTACAAGCAAAACATCAACGATTCGCGATGTGACGGTCAATATAACGGATACGCAGCGCAAAGAGCTAATTGTAAGCGTATTAAATAAATCGCCAGGCGTAAAGGTGCTTCAAGTATCGGACCAGACCTTCCTTATGCATCTGGGAGGCAAAATCGAAGTCACGCCAAAAATGACGATTAAAACGCGCGATGATCTGTCACGGGTATATACGCCGGGCGTCGCCAATATTTGCATGGCGATACATGAAAGCCCGAAGCGGGCCCACTCGCTCACGATAAAAAGAAATACGATAGCCGTCGTATCGGACGGAACCGCCGTATTAGGGCTCGGCAATATCGGGCCGCTCGCGGCGATGCCGGTCATGGAGGGCAAGGCGATGCTGTTCAAGCAGCTCGCAGGAGTGGATGCTTTTCCGATCTGCCTCGATACACAGGATACGGAAGAGATTATTGCGACGATTAAGCGCATTGCCCCTACATTCGGCGGTATTAATCTTGAGGATATTTCGTCGCCGCGCTGCTTTGAAATTGAAAGGCGTCTTATTGAGGAACTGGACATCCCGGTGTTCCACGATGATCAGCATGGCACAGCGGTGGTGCTGCTTGCAGGCCTTATTAATGCGGTCAAGCTGGCAGGCAAGCAGCTTGCGGACTGCAAGATCGTGCTATGCGGCGTTGGCGCAGCAGGAATTGCCTGCACAAAAATTTTGCTCGCGGCAGGTGTGCGGAACATCATCGGGGTTGACCGTGATGGCGCACTTGTCGCTGGCAGCAGCTACGAGCATGAAGCATGGAGATGGTATGCGGAGCATACGAATCCAAGCCGGGAGCAGGGCAAGCTGAGCGAAGTCATTGCGGGTGCAGATATTTTTATCGGCGTATCCGGGCCGGGCGTGCTGAAGGCGGAGGATGTTCGCAAAATGGCGAAGGATGCCATTGTGTTCGCGATGGCGAATCCAACGCCGGAAATAACGCCAGAGGAAGCGGAAGGCCTTGTGCGCGTCATTGCGACGGGCCGGTCGGATTACCCAAATCAGATCAATAATGTATTATGCTTTCCCGGATTGTTCCGTGGCGTATTGGACTGCCGGGCGTCGCGGGTGACAGAGGAGATGAAGCTCGCTGCCGCAGAGGCGATTGCTGCGGTGGTTACCGAGGATGAGCTGAATGAATATTACATCATTCCGAGCATATTTAATCCGCATGTGGCGGATCGCGTCAAAGAGGCAGTCATTGAAGCAGCTTATGCTTCGGGCGTTGCCCGCAGGCGAGAGCGCAAGCTGTAGTTTGAAATTGGCGAGGGTGCTGGATATGGGACAAAGAAATATTTAGATTTGTATATAGATTGAAAAGTAGGAATGCTTCGGGGCTATTTATAGGCCTGAGGCATTCTTTTTTTTGAAAGATAGAAGAGTATATGATTTTTCGATTCTTTCGCTATCTTTCACCCTCGAAACGGAGGTTTTTCCGCCAGAGGATGGCGACAGCCGTCTACGCTTGACGTGTAAGGCAAGAGGATTCGCCGCGGGACTCTGCTTTATTTTTGAGTGAAAAGGTTAAAAGAAATGTAAGAAAAATCACTTTCAAAAACAAACAAAAGTAATACAATATAAACAAAGATATTGAACGCGAAAAAGGGGGACACGCAAATGGAATTTACCTTATTACATCCTTCCGATCAACTGGTCATGATGATGGAGCGCATTTACGGTTATGGCATGACGACGACTTCAGGCGGCAATTTATCGATTTTGGACGATAACGGTGATCTTTGGATTACGCCTGCGGGCATCGACAAGGGAGAGCTGACGCGGCAGGACATCGTTTGTGTGAAGGCGGACGGTACGATTGCGGGCAATCATCGGCCATCGAGCGAATACCCGTTTCATCAAATGATTTATCGCAGAAGGCCGGAAATTCGGGCGGTTGTTCATGCGCATCCTCCAGCGCTGGTGGCCTTCAGCATGGTGCGTAAAGTGCCTAATGTCCGCCTGCTGCCGAATGATTATTTGATCTGTGGCGAGGTAGGCATGGCGAAATACGGCTTGCCGGGAAGCGCGGAGCTGGGTGAAAATATAGCGGACGTATTCAGCGAAGGGCTGAACACGATTATGCTGGAAAATCACGGCGTCGTGGTAGGCGGCCGCGATTTATTTGAAGCTTTTCAAAGATTCGAGACGCTGGAATATTGCGCCCGGATGGAAATACAGGCGAACCGGATTGGGACGCCAGTAACGCTGCGGGGCGAACAGCTCGCGGATACGCGCGAGGTGCTGCTGGAGGAGTTTGTACCGGATTTTTACAGCAGTGAGGAGAAGGAAGCACGCCGGGAGATGTGCAAGCTCATTAAGCGTTCTTACGATCAGCGGCTGTTTACGAGCACGCAGGGCACCTTTTCCCATCGGGTCGGTGAAAATTCCTTCATTATTACGCCGTATGATCAGGACCGTAAATATGTGGAGCCAGCGGATCTCGTACGCATCGACGGCGGGAAGAAAGAGGCGGGCAAGGTGCCAAGCCGCTCAGTACAGTTTCATCAGCATATTTATGAGACGCAGCCTCATGTAAACTCGGTTATTATTGCGCATCCGCCTAATATTATGGCGTTTGCGGTGACAGAGGAGCTGCTGGATTCGCGGACGATTCCGGAAAGCTATATTTTGCTGCGGAATATTCCTAAGCTTCCTCATGGGGATTTGTATACGAAGCCGCAGGAGGCAGCGCAGCTTTTCCAAGAGAACACGCCCATCGTCATTGCCAAAAATGACTGCGTCATCGTCACCGGGCAAAGCCTGCTGAACGCCTTCGACCGCCTGGAGGTCGCCGAATACAGCGCGAAAGCGACCATATCAGCGAAAAACATTGGAGCTATTGTGCATATGGAGCAGTCGAGGATTGCGGAGCTGGAGCAGGCTTTTGGGTTGAAGGAGTAGGCTAGTTGGTAGATAGACATGACATAGTAGAAATTGCCCAGTCCATGAATTTGTGGAGTGGGCTTTTTTTTGAATAGTTAGATCTAGGGGACTTAATATAAAATCTGAAAGTGATTAAAGTATTATTTCAAACTTTTAGATAGATATATATTATGTTAAATTATAAGCTGCATGAAAAATTTAATTTTCTATAATAGTCAGTTAAGTAGTAGGCAGGAGGCATTTATGAGCTGAACTTTATTTTTCTAGACGTATTACAGAATGAGACGAGCCGATTGTATATGGATAATTTTATTATTTTACTAGGAGAGGGCTAAAATGTTGAATTTATTCCAAGTAGTATATCAAAGAGAGAGACAAAAAGATTTTAAATTTGTTATAAGCTTGATCGTATCTATTGCTATTTTATTTGTTTCTCAAAATTCTATTTATGCGGCTTCTTCTTATTATGAGTACGATGATTCCAACAGATTAATAGCTATATATACAATGGATGGTAATAAGCAATATAAAATCACTTATAATTATGATGCTGCTGGTAATCTGATTTCTAAAAGTAAAGCAGAAGTATCCTCTATATTGGCACCTAAAGAAACTAGTTATTCTAATGTGTCCTATGAGATCATTGTAAATGGTATTGATTCCAATGCTACAAATGTTCGTTTTAAAACGTCGACTTCACAAGATCCTGCTCCAGTTTGGAGAGATGGGGAAAAAGTGACAGGCGGTATCTGGAAAATTACAATACCTTTCAATGAGCATGTTGGGATTGGTCTTTATACGACAGATATTTATGTAGGAAATACACTTTGGAATTCAAGCAGCACAACAGTCAAGCAAACGACCAGTATCCGAATTCCAACTGAACCTAACCTGGCAGCAAAAGGTTATGAGGTATATGTAGACGGAGTAGGCGATAGAGTAACCAAAGTTCAATTCCCCACGTGGACAATTCTAAATGGACAAGATGATTTGGTATGGAGTGAGGGCGTGAAGGTTTCGCAAGGCACATGGAAAGTTTGGATCCCATTTAGCGAGCACAATTATGAAAATGGTATCTATGTTACTCATATTTATACTTATGATACTGTTGGTAACAAATTGGGGATTTCCAATTTCACAGTTGAAGTGAAAGAAGATGTAGCAGCCCCCATAGAAACGAGTAGTTCCAATGCTTCGTATGACATTTTTGCCTATGGCGTAGATGCTGGAGCAACAACTGTATGGTTCCCTACATGGTCGACACAGGATCAGAGCGCGGTGTGGCATGAAGGTGAAAAAATTCAAAATGGTGTTTGGAAAGCAACTATTCCTTTTAGCCAGCATATTGGAATAGGTCTATATACAACACATATTTACGTTGGAAATACATTCTGGAAAGTAAGTACTACTACAGTCAAGCACACGACGAGTATACGAATTCCAGCTGAAGCCAGTCTTGCAGCAGGCGGTTACGAGGTGTATGTAGATGGCGTAGGAGAGATGGCCAAGAGAGTTAGTTTCCCAACATGGACCAATTTAAACGGGCAAGACGATTTAGTGTGGAGTGAAGGAGAAAAAGTAGCTGAAGGTACATGGAAAGTTTGGATTCCGTTCAGTGAACACAATTATGAAAAAGGTAGTTATAATACACATATTTATACATATGATGCTGCTGGTAACAAATTGGGGATTGCAAATCGTGTAGTTGAAGTGAAGGAAGGTGTGGCAGCCCCGGATGAAACGAGCAGTTCCAATGCTTCTTATGACATTATTGCTTATGGGATTGATGCCGCAGCAACAAATGTAAAGTTCTCAACATGGTCAGCGCAGGATCAGAATGCTATTTCACATGAGGGTGCCAAAATTCAAGCTGGCGTATGGAAGGTGACCATTCCTTTCGGTCAGCATGTCGGAATTGGTCTCTACACAACAAATATTTACGTAGATAATGTACTTTGGAAAATGAGCAGCACAACAGTTAAACATACGACTAGCTTGCGAATGCCAAAAGAAGTAAATTTGGCAGTAGGCGGTTATGAGATAAATGTGGATGGTGTAGGGGATCGGGTAACAAGAGTCCGTTTTCCAACGTGGACTAATCTGAATGGACAGGATGATTTAGTATGGAGTGAAGGGGAGAAGGTAAAACAAGGCACATGGAAAGTGTGGATTCCATTTAATCAACATAATAATGAAAAAGGTAGCTATATTACACATGTTTATACGTATGATGCTGCTGGTAATAATTTGGGGATAGAAAATGGTAGTGTAATGGTAAAGTGATAATCAATCGATAGATAGTTGAAATACATTTGAAAAATTTAAGGATTTATGGATTAGTGAAGGTGCTGAATGGCTTAGCAATAGCAGAAAAAAACCGCAGAACTGCTCTTAAAGGAACAACTCCGGAGAATAAATATTAGGATATAAATAAAGAACTTTGACCTTGGGAAAAAACCAAGGTCATTTTTTTGATTCTGTGAAATAGTTTGTGTAAGTTCCAAACCTACTATAATGGATGTAATGGATGTAATGGATAGGTTGAGAGAATTTGTTCCGCCAGTAATAGTTGAGCCGACTTTTAATGAAATCCTGCATGAATTAGATTTTGCACTGAATCATGGTGCTGTAGCAGACGATGGGCTAAGGAATACAAAGAGCCTGCAGCATCTGAGTATGATAAAAAAATAAAACTAGCCCTATTTCAGAAAGCGAGAACGATGATCTGATAGCTTGCTTATATTCAAAAAATACATACACTTGATACAGCCATGGGCTATTACTATTTGTCGAATTAATGAAGTTAACGACTATAAATTCATTTGAAAAATAAAAAAAATTATATCAAACTTAGTTTTCGACATATTAGAGCAATATTCGACAAAATCTCCTGATGAATAAAATAATGTAATCATGTTATATTAATCTTTGGGTCTTTTAGAGAGGGAAGAATATACCATGTTATAGAATTTGAAAGGTGTAGAAATGATATTCTATTACTGCAGGTGGAGGTTTCATATGTTCAGAAATTTATTTAACATCCGATTAACGATATTTTTATTGCTTATCCTTTTAACTTTAACAACAATTCCTACGGGAGTTTTTGCTAATCAACAAAGTAAAGTTAATGAAGCTTTATTAACACGTAATAATGAGAACTTGCTTGTCAATTCAGACTTTGAGGTAACAGGAACAAATGGAATAGCAAAAAACTGGGAGAGCTATGGCACTGCTAATTTCAGTTTAGTCAGTAATCCTGTGTCGAGTGGAGGACAAGCTCAAAAGATAACAGTATCCAATTTAGCAATAGGTTATTTTGTTTCTGTCAATCAGGCTTTAGAGGTTATCCCTGGTACTCCGTTTGTATTGAGCGGAAGGTTTAATATAGAAGCTTTATCCAATGCAAAAGTTCAACTCCAAGCTGATTTTTATAATCGCGAATCCTACCTTTCATCAACTGTTCTTGATTTGTCTCAAACGAACACAGGTGGCTATGTGACGCTATCTGGTCATGATATCATTCCTGAAAAAGCCTCTATTGTGCGTGTACATGCCCTAATTCGATCAACGGGAAGCAATGGAGCAGGTACCATCTATGCAGACGCTATTAAACTCGCTTACACAAGCGAGGGGAATTTAGTCGCAAATTCTGATTTTAAACAGTCAGGAGCGAGCAATTCATTAGCAGATGCATGGGCAAGCGTGTTTTCAGCCACTTCACAATTTTCTTTAGTAACAGACCCCGTATTAAATGGGAAAAAGGTTCAAAAAATAGCTGTAACTCAGCTGCCAAAAAATGAGTTCGTGAGCGTTTATCAAAAGATGAAGGTAACGCCCAAACAGTCCTTTAATATAAGCAGCAGAATTTCCGTGGAATCATTGACAAATGCTAAGGTGCAGCTTTTTGCAGAATTTATGAATGGAAGCCGTTATGTAGGTAGCAAAGCGATGGATTTGGATGTAAAGACATCTGGAGCTTACTGGACATTATCAGGTTTTGGCGAGGTGCCCGAAGAAGCAATAACCATGACCCTTCATGTTCTAATCAGAGGGCTGGATAATAACGCTGCAGGCGTCATTTATATCGACAATGTTAGCTTTGAATACGCAGCTGAGGAAAATCAATTGAAAAATGGAAGTTTTGAATTACTGGACTCGGGAAATATGAATACCGGAATGAATGCTTCCAGTTGGTCTTACACTTGGGGCGCTCAATCTTCCTTTGAGCTGGTTACAGCTCCCGAAGAAGTAACGGATCAACTTCGAGCTCAGAAAATAACGGTGTCAAAATTGCCTAATAATGAATTTATTGGAATTCATCAATTGCTCAAAGTAACACCGGGCCAGTCCTATTCAGTAAGTGGTCGTTTTAAAATCGATGCTCTTCAACATGCTAAAGTACAGCTGTTTTTGGATTTTTCGAGTGTTAATTCGTATGTGTCTACCGATATCGTAGATATTCCCGCAACAACTTTCGGTGAATACATTCATGTTTCAACGATGGGAGTGGTTCCGCAAAATGCGGCGTTTGTTCGCGTATACGCCATTATTCGTTCGCAAGGCTCCAATGGAGCAGGAACATTTTTTGTAGACGACATGAGATTTAGTCAGGAATCCAACCTCTTGCGAAATGCAAATTTTGAACGGGAAAAATCCGGGGAAAATGTTGCACAGGATTGGAAGCTCGTGAAGCCTGTAAGTTCGATTGAGGTTAATCAGGTAATTAAAAATCAGTCCCAGCCTGATGGACAAATGAATGTTTATTCCAGTTCAGGCTTGCTTAATTATTCGACCCAAGCAAAAAATGAAAAACGATTAAACACCTTTTATAAATATGATTTAAATGGGAACTTGATTAAAAAGCTTAGCTTGTTAGCAAACAATAGTCGTACTCTAATTTATCAAGGGAGTAAGTCGCAGAAGGTAGCCGGCTCTTGGATTCCTAAAAATGAATTTTATAGCATTTCTCAAACCTTCATAGTTAAACCGAATCTATCCTTTAAAGTGTCAGGTCATGTCAATGTGGAAATGCTTCATAACTCAAAGCTGCAATTGTATATTGATTTCTATGATTTTTCCGGGAACTACGTTTCGAGCAATATAACCGATGCTGTACTAACGAATGGGCAGTATATGTTGCTAGAAAATCAAGGGCAAACGCCTAACCAAGCTAGTTTTGCAAAGCTGCATTTCTTACTAAGAGCCACTGAAGCAGATGCTGCGGGGATTTTTTATGTGGATAAAGCAGCATTTTATTATAGCTAGTTGAAAAAGATGTTCTATACAAAAAATAGATGGCGGGGTATAGAAATGAGCTTAGGAACATCACGTATTTACTTGAAAATTTTAATTATTGTTTTAGTATTAATGACTATTTCTAATCTTGCTTATGCGGGCTCTTCCTATGTTTATGACAGCAATGGAAGACTTATTTCTGAAGTGAGAGACAATGGTGAAAAAGTAGATTATGTCTACGATCAGAACGGGAATTTAATTTTAAAGGAATACACCGGCAGAAATTCAGACTATGTATTTACCAAAGAACAGGGTCTAAACGATTGGTATTATCAGATTTGGGACGGGACAAGTTTGGAGAATATGACCTGGAACAACAGCCTTTCGAGATGGGAGGGCAAAACTGCTTGGGAAATTATTGGGAGTGACTGGATTCATCCCGGAGTGAATGATATTGCTTTAACATGGCAGGCTCCGCAAAGCGGAGCTGTGAATATAGGAGGAAATATAAAAAAGTATCAAAACAACTGGACTGGTGACGGTGTAAATATAAAGGTCTTGAAAAATAACACCCAAGTATGGCCAGTAACTGGTTGGAAGCATATAGCTGCAAATGAAGCTGTAGGCATTAATCTTAATGTGAATATTAACGTAATAGCAGGTGATAACGTATCTTTTATTTTAAATAAAAATGAAACAATCAGTAACGATGGCACAGTTTGGAAACCGACAATCAGGTATGTTGAGAAGGCTTCAGAAGGATTTAGTTTCGAACAAGGGAAAAATAACTGGTCATACCAGATTGCCACTGCAGATGGTTATAAAGATATGGTTTGGAACACAACGGATTCCTTGTGGAGAGGAGATAATCGTTGGGAAATTATATCACAAGAATGGATGCATCCCCAAGTAAATGATGCGGCTCTCAAATGGAAGGCGCCACAAACTGGCGTTATACATATTTCAGGAAATATAAGAAAACATCCCGTTAACTTAGAGGGGGATGGAGTCAATTTTAAAATTATGAAAAATGATACGCAAATATGGCCCCAATCTGGCTGGGTTCATCTTGAAGGCAATGATGGGATTGGTAAAAATTTAAACTTAAACGTAAGTGTGAATAAAGGGGAACAAATCTATTTTATTTTAAATAAATATGGAAATGTGGTCTCCGATGCTACCATCGTTAATCCTAAAATTACGTATGCAGAAAAGCCATCAGCTTCCTATGGATCCGAACAAGGCAAACACAATTGGTATTACCAAACATGGGATGGAACAGCATATAAAAATATGGTATGGGATAGCACGTTGTCCAGATGGAAGGGAGATCACGCTTGGAGCTTAATTACTAAAGGCTGGATTCACCCTCATACTAATGACACGGTCTTTAAATGGGTGGCTCCGAATACAGGAACGATTAGAATTAAAAGTAATGTGAAAAAACACCCTATCAACCTCTTAGGAGACGGTGTGAATGCTAAAATTTTGAAAAACAACACGCAAATTTGGCCAGACTCAGGTTGGAAACGTATTGAGGGTAATGATGGCAAGGGAGCTTCAGTTATTAAAGAACTGGAAGTCACTCAAGGAGACTCCATCTATTTCAGGCTTAATCAGAATGGTGATTTTTCAAATGACGGCACAATATGGGACCCGATTATTGCTTACTTGTCTACTAAGGCTGAAGTTGATCCGCCAATTGTTACTCCTACTGAACCCGCAGAAAATTTGTATCTAGATTTTGAAGACGGGACCGTTCAAAACTGGATTGCCCAAGGGGAAGGAGTAGTACTTTCCAACACACAAGAGCTGGCATACGGTGGAGCAAGCAGCTTGAAAGTTTCTAATCGAACGTTAGGCTGGCACGGTCCGATGTTAAATATAACAAACTATATTGTTCCTCTGCAGAGTTATCAGATTAAAGCATTTGTAAGATTGCCGCAAGGCACTCCGCCAGCGCAAGTCATGATGACGATACGCCGGACGCTGCCAGATGGAAACAGCTATTACGACAATATTAGTACCAAAATGGTTACTTCAAGCGGATGGGCAACTTTTGAAGGGTTATACCAGCTGAATGAACCGGCTACAAGTATGTATTTATACTTAGAAAGTGCAAGTCCTACTGCTTCTTTCTTATTGGATAATGTAAGCATTGAAGCATATTCGGCTGAGCCAGCTCCGCTTGTTCACGACTTTGAAGATGGGACAACACACGGCTGGTATGCTCAAGGCGAAGGTGTGCTGGTTGCTAACACACAAGAGGCGGCAAGCAGTGGAAGCCATAGCTTAAAAATCAGTAATCGATCGGCTACTTGGCAAGGCCCTGCTTTGGATCTAACCAGTTATATGAAGAAAGGGCAGACATATATCCTATCAGGCAAGCTGCGTTTGCCACAAGGCGTAACGGCCAGTGACATTTTATTGACTATGAATCGTACGGATGAAAATGGCTTGCATTATTACGACAATGTGAGTGCCAGTCATGTAACAGTAGATGGCTGGGTGGACTTCGAAGGCATCTATACTTTTACTGGAACAGTGGCCGGTTTAAATATTTACATGGAGAGTCCTAATGCGACTGCTAGCTTTTATTTGGATGATTTCAAAGTGGCGAAATATGTAGAAGCTGCACCTGTGGTGAGTCATGATTTTGAAGATGAAACGCTACAAGGGTGGGTTGCACAAGGTGAAAGTGTTGTGCTTCAAAATACTGGTGAGATAGCAAATAGCGGCCAGCGAAGCTTGAAAGTATCTGATCGGACAGCACAATGGCAAGGGCCGCTGCTTGATTTGACAAGCCTGCTGAAGCCCAATACGAAGTATCGAATTAAGGCAGCAGTCAGGTTGCCGCAAGGCACGGTTGCATCGGACCTCTTGTTCACCATTCATCGTGAAGCTCAAGATGGTTCCCATTCCTATGATAATGTTAGCGTAAGCTCAGTAACGGCTAACGAGTGGACGATGATTAATGGAACCTATGAATATAGTGGTGGTGCAGCAAAAAATCTATCCTTATACGTAGAAAGCAACAATGCAACGAGCAGCTTTTTTATCGATGATTTTATTATTTTACTAGATAAATAGAGGAGATCGATCAACTTGAAGAAGGTCATAAGTTATCTATTAGTCATTAGTTTATTATTATCTATTTTTTCGGATATGGGGAGTCCAGTTGCCTATGCCAATTTAGAAACCGATGGAGCTTCAGTAACGGTAGAAGATTCGGTATATATTCCCGGAACGAATCCGCTAGTAGATGAAGAATTGTCTGTCGACGAGTCAGTATATGAGAAAAAATGGGGTATTTTTTCAGAGGAGCAAGTAGAGATCATTACCCAGCAGTATACGCTGGATATGAAGAAACTGGCGGTGTATTTCTATACAGAGCTAACGCCTCTATTAGAGACTGAGCAGTTTTTTGAAGTTTTAGATATGACAGCAGAAGATCTTCCGGTATTAATAAATAAACTTACAGAAGCACAGCAAGTGTTATTAAGGGAACTAACTCCAGTTACGATGAAGCAATATGATTATGATCACAATTATGAGGAAGTACTAGCTCAACAGAACGTTAAAGTTGAAGCCCCATTTATTGAAGCGAACGGAAATCCAATATTGGAGGCCATTGTAGATCAGTATGAAAGTGCAACGGCTTCTACTTACAGTAGTAAAGCTAAAAAGAGTGGCAAAGTATCAACGGCGAGCACAGGAAATAGCTTTCGTTTTACCGAAAAAAATAGTGAATATAAATATAAAGCCAATACCGACTCCAATGTAGATCCGATTTATAAAACAGCTAATCAAAGAGATGTTGATTTATATTTGCCTGGAAGAAATGGGATGGATTTCAGTTTGGTTCGTAGTTACAGTTCGTTGAACGCTAAAATCATGCAGCCTAGTTTAGACGGAGATCTGTCTAATCCAGTATGCCATCCAGATAATGCCACTTTTCAAACTGGTTTAACGGATTGCATGGGCAATTTTCCTTACCCAAGCTATTATGATTATGGTTTTGGAGACAATCTAGGTTTTATTGCAACGGGCTGGTCACTCAATATTCCTAAAATGACGGAGGGAACGATTAGTGCTACAATTGCCTCGACCTTAACGAGTAGCAATATCAACTTCTATAATCGTGCTACCTATTCTACAACAGATACGATTACCTTTGATTTAGATGATGGATCATCATATGAGTTCAGAGGTAATGATAACACACCTTACAATCATCCATACAGTAATGTTACTTATTTCTATAATGGAACGGGCTATAGTTTGGTACTAGATGATAAAATCACATATACGTTTAACAGGGATGGACAAATTTTAACAAAAAGTAATCGTCTTGGTGATCAAATAACCTATGATTATCAACAACATGCCAATAGAATCATCATTACAGACACTATCGGAAGAAAAATTCAGACGGATGGTCCATTAGGTGTGCCTCCATACGGTACCCAAGGTTTCACTGTAACGGATCCACAAGGAAATCTAACGCACAAAATTAAGTATAATATGGAGACAGATAATCCTGTTATGCAAGCAAGGACTTATGTTTTCGGGACTGCTCAAGAATATCAAAATGATGAGAATCCAAGAAGTGTTTTTTTTAGTAAGCTTACGAGTGTGGTTGATGTTCTAGCGAATAAGACGTTGAAAACGTACACTTATCAGACACCGGGTCTCGTAACCCGAGCAGATTTTAACTTTGAAGATGATTATATGTATCTTATGGAAAATGGAAAACCTGTCCTTGATTTTTTAAATGGAGCAGAATCCAGTTTAATCATCGAACGGGATAATGAAGTTCATGGTGAAATTAATTATCTTTTGTTGGACACAATTACGGATAATAGTGGTTTAGAAATCAAATATAAATATCGTCCATATGAGTGGGATTGGTTTAAAGAGGGAAATGGTTATAAAAGAGAGCAAAAAAGAGGGACAATGCGATTGTATCTCGATCCATGGAACCTTACCTATATTGGGTATCACCCGGTAACGAATGTGTATTATAGCTATACCAATAAAGCTGGACAAAAAAAGTTTCTTACACAGAATGTGGCTATATTTTCAAGTTATGCACAGGAAATATGGACGACACCTAAAACGGGTGGCATTGTAGAAAATTTTCGATTGAAAAATAGTAATGAGTTCCGTCGTCCTGAATTTGCAGTGTCTATTTCTCTGGCTTTAGGAGAGTATAGCGAAAGTAGTACTACTGTTTATCGACCATCAGGAAAAGGTTCATTCGTACCTGTAAACGAAATGAAAGGGCAGCTTAGCTTTTTCAACTATTTGAATTTCCAGGAGGAAGGTAGCACATATGGTGTTTCTTTCTTTGAAAATCAAGCTTATCAATATGACCCTGGAAAAAACAAACCGTATTTAACCAAAGTATTTGGAAATGATAATAAGTTAGACATAAGTAAATTCTTGAGATCGGGTAATGATCGTACATTGCCAGCCAATTTGGATAAATACGCAACGCTTTATCGCACGGAATATGATGCGTTTGGATATGTGATCTATCAGGAAGACCCTTATGGAAACAAAATGGAGATGGCCTATGGCGGGCCCTACCATCAAATAAGTTCACAGAAACAAACGGCAGCAGATGGTTTAACGAAGTCAGAAATAACTTTTACTTATAACCCGGATGGCACGCTCCTTCGAACAACGCAGCTTGGTAGCTATCGCGATCCAGCTTCGCCATCAGTTGTCCGTCAGGATCAAGCGGTTACGGACTATTTGAATTACAATAGTTCAAAGCAGCCTACCCGTATTCGCACAACAAGCTCGGGTAGTCAATATGATCAACAACCAACTGAAACAATTGTGGATATGCAATATGATGCAAGTAATTTACATGTGATTAAAGAAACGACGAATGTCACTTTAGGTAAGGGAAAGGCAGCTACGCCGCTAGTTGTTCTTTATGAATATGACAATAAGGATCAGCTCAAAAAACAGACTTTTCCTGATGGTAGTACAGCAACGTATAGTTATGATCCAAGTGGTCGGATGGCTTCAGAAAGCTATACACCGTCTGCTGCTAATCCTGGTGCGGTTAGAACGACGAATTACACGTACGATGACGCACAGCGTTTAGTTGTACAGATGAAGCCTGATGGGGAGAAGGTAAATACGTATTACACGCCTTATGGTGATATAGAAAAACAGGAACAAATAATAGGGAATACATTGCGTGTACTTGTATTGAATAAAACGAACTCGACAGGCAAACTATTAGAAAGCACATTGCCATACGGCTCTGTAGATAAAGAAGTAAAATATTCATATGGTGAAAATGGTCAAATCAGTAAAGTAACGGATCCTATAGGGCAAGTGACAGATTATTATTACTCTAATGTTACGACTAAGGATGATGGCTCTGCTTATTACCTGCAAAACACTACAAAAGTGGTAGGTCCAGATGGGAAAGAAACCTGGAATTATCAGGATCGCTTAGGTAGAGTGATAAAGCAAGTGGAGAAAGCGGGAGCAAAGACGAGAACAGTGTTAAACACATACACTCCGCTTGGAGCCTTATCGCAGACTCAAGTCATTGCAGATGGTGTGACGCAAACAACACAGTATGGTTATGATACCGCAGGTAATTTGATTTATTTGAAAGATAACAACAACCAAGTCAATCGTTATGTGTATAATAGCATGGGTCAACTGATTGCTACTTATACCAATGATAAGCTGCAAAAGCAAAGCGAATATAACGAAGTTGGTTGGCAATTGACGAAGACGAATGCAGAAGGTAAGAAAGAAAGCTTCCAGTATACGAATACGGGATTGTTGGATGTACGTACTGATGAAATGAATCAAAAGCATCAATATTCGTATACGCCATATGATGAAATAAATCGACTATCCGTAAAGGATTCGGCTGGAACAGAAACTTACTGGGAGCAATATAGCTATGATCCGGCTACGCGTCTTCCACTGACTACGAATACTAAAGATGGAGAAACGCTAGGTTATCAATATGATCTATGGAAACGTTTGAGCAGTCAAACGGTGGCAGGTCGACAGTATAAACTGGAGTATGACGAATTTGACCGTATGACGGCGTTGAGTTATCCAGATAATCAAAAAGTAGCATATACGTACGATGTGCTAGATCGACTGTTGACGGTAACAACACCGGATATGGGCACGGTAGGGTATAACTATACGGTAGGTCAAAATGAGCATACGAATACTTTGACTTATCCGAATGGTGTAACGCAACAAAGAAAAACCAATGCTTTTGGAGAATTGAAGTCATACAATCAAACCTCACTAGGGAACGTATCGAACTGGAATGAAACCTTTGGATATGATGGTTTTAGTAACATTACCAGCATTAACCGAAACGGCTTGACCCAGGCATTCAGTTATGATGCGCTTAATCGAATTAAAGAGGAGAATACTGCAGAAGGCCAACGTACGTATACGTATGATGATCGTGGCAATCGTTTGACGGTGAGTGGGAATTCACCTGATTTATCGGAGGAAACGACAACTTATACGTATAACGCCTTGGACATGCTTAAATCGTATTCCTCATCAGAGGGTACACAGGCTGCTTATTCGTATTACGCAGATGGTCTTCGAGCAACAAAGAAAGTAAATGGGAAAACTACTCGATACGTCTATTTAGATGGTCATATCATTGAAGAGCTTGACGGAAATGGAAATGTAAAGGCTCGAAGTGTATGGGGTAATGAGTTGCTGTATCGTCATGACTATGAATCAGGGAAAGAAGGGTATTACTCGTATAATGGTCATGGGGACGTAGTGAGGATTACGAATGATAGTGGTATGGCCATTAATACTTATGATTATGACATTTGGGGGAATCTTCTTTCACAAACGGAAGGTATGTCTAATCCGTTCAAGTACACGGGAGAAGTATATGATGAGGAAAGTGGGCTTTACTATCTTCGTGCAAGATATTATGATCCGAGTATTGGACGGTTTATTAATGAGGATACTTATGAAGGGGAGATCAATAACCCTCTTTCCTTAAATTTATATTCTTATGTGTATAATAATCCATTAAAGTATCGTGATCCTAGTGGTAATATTGCATGTGAAGGAGCTTATGTCTGCTCTGGTGATGCTGTGTTTACTAAAAACAATAAAAGTGAATACTGGAAAGCTGTAATAGATTTCTACTTATCTACCAACCCTGCAACTATGGCAGCATATGCCAATTATCAGTTTTTTAGTAATGACATCCCTGTGTTATTAGATCCGGATGGTTCTAAATTTTATAAGGCTGTAATAATAGTTGGATTTATACCTGATGGAAGAATAGTAAGTCAAAGTGGAAGAATGTTTGTTACTATTATGAGAGAAGGAAAAGAAATTCTTTCTGAAGTAAGTTCTTCTGTTATATGGAAAAATTATCTTAAACATGATTATAGAACTCTTAAAGGTTATAAGAAAATGACATGGAGTGATATTAGATCAACAACAAAAAATGGTGCTGCAATGTATAAACCGGGTATAGATATTGAATCGTTGGAACGATATGCCTGGGAAAATGGTACTCCAACAACTAACGGAAAAACATGGAAAGTCATGAAGTTTAGCGAAGTCATAGGTGCTACGCTAGGTAAGGATACTAAATATATGAGAATAGAATCAACAAATGGAGATACTATTCATGGTCATCCAATTACGGAAGAAGAATATAAAAAACTTTTAAAGTAAAGTGGGTATAAGAATTGTTTGAGCAAATTGATTTTAAATCAGGCGATGTCATTCTTAATGATTTTGATTTTAATGAAGGTGTCGCCCTAGACCAACAAATTTGGTCTTTCAAAGAGGATATATTACAAGTTAGGTATGATAATAAATTTGTTTTAGATTTAGGTTGGTATCCAGAATTCAACTTAGACGATGGTAGTTTTAAATTAATTATAGTGGAAATTGATGATTGGTTAAATCCTCTTTTTATAAAAAGAACAAAGTCACTGAATGAAATCTATGAATATATAAAAGAAGCTATTTTATTTGTTGAAAAATTGAAATAACGATTCTATTCGCAAAATGATTAAAATCCTATTTACTACTTAGGTCTTCCTCGGAGTACAGAGAGACCTAAGTAGTAACAATAAAAAAATTACTTACTTCATTTTATAAAACCAGCTAATTAGTTCCTCCACTATCGGCTCAATTTCACTCAATATTCTTGTTTCCCTTTCCAATTCTGGTTTATGTCAATCATTATTATTAATTAATCGTTACTACTTAGATACCCTCTATGAAACAAATGTTAAACTAACAGTAAATTAACGAACTAAAAGAGGGCGCCGCGTGAAGTTAGATTCGGAACAAATCCTGCAATCAGCAAGGGAGATAAGGAGACAGTTGCATTCATCATGATGCTGACCCAAAACATTGAGAAGCAGGAACAGCGAATTGAACAGTTAGAAACAAGAGTAAAAGAGTTAGAAAGACAACTCGGTCATAACTCCAAAAACTGACCTTGCCTCGAATAGATAGATACATAGAAAACCTCAATAATATAAGTTTAGGGATTTATTATGGGCAACGGAAGAAATTTGATAAAGCATTTAAAGAACAGAATATGCTGCGCATATTGGCTGGGGAATCAACCATGAAAGAAGTGGTTGATAAAATGGATGTAAACAACTTAAAAGTAATATAATGTAATTAAAGATATAAACGTAATGGAGAAGATGCGTTTCTAGGCAGCGGCCACCTTAAGGCTGAAGATGATGAGATTCGTAAACTTAGGAAGCAGCTGGCAGACCTGAAAGAAGAGAATGACATCCCAATAAAGGCGGCGTCCTACTTTGCGAAAAATCAGAAATAATGAGGTTCAAGTTTGTCATTGAACACCGCTTCGAGTTACGGATTGCGAAGATGTGACAGACCTTGAGTGTTACAAGAAGCGGCTATTTTGCTCATATTAGGCGACCAGAAAGTAAGCGAAGAAAAGGGAGCCTAGATCTATTTGAGACGATAAAAGATATCCGTAAAAATGCCGCAGAATCTATGGATCTCCGCAGATTACGAAGATCTTACCAACGGAGAAGAAGGTCAGTCGTGGCCGTGTGGCGCGGTTAATGCGAGCAAACGGAATCCGATTGAAAGAGGTAAAGAAACAAAAATAAAAAACCTATTAAAGTAACAATTTTCCAGTTGCGAAAACATCTTAAATCAAGACTTTACAACGAGCAAGTTTAACGAGAAATGGTTGAGTGACATTACTTATATAGCGACAGCGGAAGGGCAACTTTATCATGCCGGCGTATTGGACTTACACGGCCGCAAACTCATTGATTGGGCAATGGATAGTCGTATGAAAACAGAGCTTGTCTATGCTGATCTAAAGTAATCCATTTGTCCCACCGGTGCATCCAAAGGACACATTGTACATTCTGATCGCGGTGTTCAATACACCAGTAAAGGCTACCAGAAGCTTCTGATGAAGCATGGATTTATCTGCAGCATGAGCCGCAAAGGCAACTATTACGACAATTCTCCTATGGAGTCTTTTTGGGGAAATTTGAAGATGGAGTGGCTCAATGATTACGCATTCAAGACGCGAGCGGAGACCAAAAAGGCTGTTTTTGAGTACATCGAACTCTTTTACAACCGTAGGAGACATGAGGTATCTATTAGACTAATTGGTGTCATCGAGGCTTTCTATGTGTCTACTTGTTCAGAACAAGGCCAAACCATGCTCCCCTCATTCCAATAGACAACCAACAACAGAAAATGGTACCATGAGAGTATCTGTTTGGCTAGGGCCCGCCTTCATTTTGGTGATTCTATCAATTGTAGTCAGGACTCAATCTATCAATAAAATACGCCCCAGGTAATCGACTAAAATTTGGAGGAAATACATACGTGAAAACAAAACTAGCAAAAACGCTGCTAGCCCCGTTGCTCGTTACTGGCTTGCTGCTGTCGCCGCTCGCTGGAACGACTGCGACGGCTTCAGCTGCAAGCGCTGTTACGACAGCAGCGTCGACGACGCAGGCGATTAAAGTCTATATCGATGGCAGCAAGCTTTCGCTACCAGCCGCTCCTTATGTGAAAAACGGCGTGACGTTCGTGCCGATGCGTCAGATTTTCACGGCGCTGGGCGCTTCCATCACTTGGGTAGAGAAGACACAGACGATTATCGTACGCAAAAACACAACGACGGTATCGCTGACCGTAGGCAAGAAAGAAGCGGTTGTCGACGGGAAGACCGTTAAGCTTGATGCAGCCCCAGCCGTGAAAAATGGCACCACCTTCGTGCCGGCCCGTTTCGTAGCCGAGGCGCTTGGCGCCAAAGTGAAATGGGATAATGCGGCGCAAGCCGTGCGCATTACCTCCATAGAACAGCAGTGGGCAGAAGCTTACGAGGAGTACGAGGAAACGCCTGAGGATGACCGTACCAAGCTGACTCCTAAGGAAATCGTTGAGCAAAACGACGAAAGCGTCGTGCTGATCACAACGAATAAAGCGCTTGGCAGCGGCGTCGTTATCGGCGATCGTTGGATTTTGACTAACAATCACGTCATTGAGGATGCGAGCTCGGCAACGATTACGTCGATCTATGGCGATGAATACAAGGTTCAAGGCGTTGTTGTGAACCGCCCAAGCTCAGACCTTGCGATTATTCAGACGGATGAGTCGCTGTATTTGGAGCCAGTAAGCGTAGGCTATACGGTTCCGGAGAAAGGTGATAAAGTTGTAGCCATTGGCAGTCCGCTCGGTATCCAGAACACGGTATCTGACGGTCTGGTAAGTAACATTTCGTACGAGGATGGCCTCACATATATCCAGACAAGTGCGCCAATCGACCACGGCAGCTCCGGCGGAGCGCTGTTCGATGAATACGGCGATCTGGTCGGCATTACGACAGCAGGCTATACATCGCAGGCCGACCTGAACTTTGCTGTATCGGTTGCCCACGCAAGTCTCTTGATGGGATTGCTGCCGGAAAGCCCGCAGGAGGATGTGAAGTTCCTGCCAGCGATTTTGCCCGATACGCTGAAAGGCGCTTCGATGGAAACGATCACAGCGCTGATGAAGAAAGAATTTGGCTCCGTTTCGACAGGCGATGGCACAGCAAGCTTCAGCAATTGGGAAGTGAAGCGGGATTCGCAGGGCTGGATCGTGCTGACGGCTGATATTGATCCGCGCTTTTACACCTATTATGGCGGTTCTTCCGCTAACGATATTCGCAGCTGGGCCATTAACCTGGGCCATGAGCTGAACCGTATGCTTCCGGGCGAGACGATTCAAGTTATCATCTCCTTCGATCGTACATTCGGCTTCCAGCCGCGCGGCTTTGCAGAAAATGAAGTGACAGCGCTTGGCGACAACAAGTGGAAGGTTCGCTTCCCGGTTCTCGATATGCAGCTGAAAGACCAGCTTTATATTAGCATGAAAGACTAGCACTTATTATTTAATTCCTTCATCTTAATCTTCACAGCTAAATGATCGGGCTGTTGGCGGGAGCGTAAGCGACCACCGACAGCCTTTTCTTTTGTGCGGGAACCCTCATCTGTAGTACAATGATAGACAATAGTGACAAAACAATGAGCGAGGTAACGAGATGAAGGTTGTACTTTCCACATTAAACGCAAAATTTATTCACACATCGCTTGCGCTGCGCTGCCTGAAAGCCTACAGCGGCGAGCAATTCGATATTGATATTGCCGAATACACGATTAAAGATCCCGTTATGAACATTGTGTCGGATATTTACTCCCGCCAGCCGGATGTAGTCGGCTTCTCCTGCTACATTTGGAACATTGAAGAGACGATCACGGTCATCAATATGCTGCGCAAGGTCAGTCCGCAGGTGAAAATCATACTCGGCGGACCGGAAGTAAGCTACGACACCGATCATTGGATGGAGCGCATTCCCGAGGTTGATTTTATCGTCGTCGGCGAAGGCGAGGAGACGTTCCATCATCTGCTGACTGAGATCGAGGGCGCGGGCAAATACCATATGGTGTTTGGACTCGCCTATCGTAAGCAGCGCGAGGGCTATATTGAAGCGTTAGTTAACCCGGGCCGTCCGAAGCTGGATTTGGCTACGCTGCCGTCGCCGCATCGGTTTGCCGAGGATGTGCCGCATTTGGCCAGCCGCGTCGTTTATTTTGAGACGAGCCGGGGCTGTCCGTTCAGCTGCCAGTTCTGCCTCTCCAGTATTGAGGTAGGCGTGCGTTATTTTGACAAGGAGCGGACGAAGGCGGATATTTTGTATTTGATTGATGCCGGAGCGAAGCTGATTAAATTCGTCGATCGGACGTTTAATATTAAGCGGGATTACGCGCTGGAAATTTTTCAGTTTTTGATCGAAAATCATAACGGCTGCGTCTTCCAATTTGAAATTACGGCAGATATTATGCGCCCTGAGGTGCTGGACTATTTGGCTGAGCATGCGCCTCCAGGCGTGTTCCGCTTCGAAATTGGCGTGCAGTCGACGAATGATCCGACGAATGAGGCGGTTCAGCGCAGACAGAACTGGTCCAAGCTCGTGCGGACGGTGACGAAGGTGAAGGAATCGGGCAAAATCGACCAGCATCTCGACTTAATCGCCGGATTGCCGCTCGAAAACTACGATACGTTCAAAGGCACCTTTAACGATGTGTTTGCGCTCGGCCCTGAAGAAATGCAGCTCGGATTTCTGAAAATGCTGCGCGGCACAGGGCTGCGCAATGACGCTGACAAATGGGGCTACATCTACATGGACCGTGCGCCTTACGAAATGCTCGGCAATGACCTAATGCCTTTCGGCGACATTGTGCGGATGAAGCGGGTCGAGGATGTGCTGGAGAAATATTGGAATGCGCACCGGATGGACCGTACGCTCATGTATTTGGTGGAGCAGGTTTTCCCGTCGCCATTCGATTTCTTCCAGGACTTTGGCGACTATTGGGAGGAGCGGGGCTGGCAGAAAATCGGGCATCAGCTGGAGGACTTATTTTCCCGGCTATGGTCGTTCCTGAACAGCTATCAGCATGAGCAGCAATCGGCTGGCGAAGCTGGGCCGGATATGGACGTCATTATGGGGTTGATGAAATATGACTATTTCCTCAACCATAAATATAAGCCGCGCAAAACGTGGTGGGAATTCACGATGGACAAAGCCGTATGGGGAAGCCATATGCGCAGCCTCGTCGAGCGGCCGGAGAAGGTGTCGGATTCGTTTGCAGCGCTCGGCATGTCGGAGAAGGAGCTGCATAAGCATGCCGTCATCGAGCGGCTGCCATTTGATCTGGAAGCGTATTTTGCGGACGGCTCGATCCAGAAAAATACGCATACGCTGCTCGTTGTCCTCTATGCCATGGAGGCTGGCAGCAGCAAGCCGACGCCAAAGCCGTACATGCTAAAGCTGCATAATGATGCGGTAACCGCGTAAACATGCAGTTCATGTCATGTAAAATGACGTGAACTGCATTTTTTTATTGACAAACAAAATGCCGCCACCTATATTAATCGTAAAACGATGATTTTATGTTAGGTTTTGACAAGGAAAGATCAGATACTGTTGAATGAGGGATACTATTGGTTCAATCTATTGATCGCGCGATGCAAATTATTCAGCTGCTCATGTCGGACAACAGCCGCATTGGCTGGGCGATATCAGATATTTCGGAACGGGTAGGCTTGCCACTAAGTACGACGCATAGACTAATTAGCACATTGGTAAAGCATGAGCTCGTTGTTCAGCTTCCGGAGACGAAACGTTATCGGCCGGGGCTAAAGTGGATGGAAGTCGGCTTGCAGCAGGTTGAGCAGATGGAATTGCGCACGGCAGCTAGGCCGATAATGGAACGTCTGGCAGCTGAAGGGAAAGAAACGGTTTTCTTAAGCATCCCTTACGGCAAGTTTTCGATGGGAATCGATAAAGTAGACGGTAAGGTGAAGCTCCGGGTTGTAGAAGGCTTGGGCGAGCGGATTGCGATGCATATTGGCGCGCCGAATAAAGTGATGTTGGCCAATATGAAACTGGCTGAAGCGGAAGCGATTTTGATTCGGCTGATGGATGACCAAGAGAAGCGCAAGCAGTTGCTATCGGCTTTGCCCGGCATCAAGAAGGCGGGATATGCGGTCAGCTACGCTGAGCTTACGGAAGGTACGGCGGCGATTGCAGCTCCAATTATCGGCTTCGGGCGAAAGGTAGTGGGAGCCCTTGGGATCGGCGTCACGACGGACCAGCTGACAGAGGAGCGTTTGGATTTTCTCAGCAAGCAGGTTATAGAAAGGGCACACGAAATTACGGCAACGATTGGCGGTTAAATACGCTAAACCGTTATTTTAGGGGAAGGCGTTTGATCGCCGATTTCCTAGCCCTCTTTTTCCAATTGTCAAAAGTAAATAAAGGATTAGACTCGCCGCAGCGATCGGAAGTCGGTCTATATGGAGGGCAAAAAACGCCGGTGACCTTAAGCAGGTGACCGGCGTTTCCCTATTTGCTTTTCGGCATTTTGCTCTCATCCATGTACAGCAGGTTCCATCGGTGGCCGTCCAGGTCGGCAAATGCTGCGCCGTACATCCAGCCGTCATTTTCACCAGGCTTGCTAAAGATGCTTCCTCCGGCTAACTCTACTTTTTGAATAAAGCCATCTACTTCCTCTCTGCTTTTAGCGCCAATGGAAAATATGACTTCTGCGCTTTGGGAAGTATCTGCTTTTTTTGATCCTGTAAATTTCTCAAACGCCGCATCCGGGAATAGCAAAATCGTTGTTTGGCCTATGGCCAGCTTGGCTCTCTCGTTACCAACGTTCTCCGCACGAAATCCAATCTCATTGAAAAAGGTAGTTGACCTCACAACATCTTTGACCGGCAGGTTAATCCAAATCTCCTGTGACATGAGTGTAGCCTCCTGTAATATATTTTCAACCACTCCTACTATACTCTATCTCTGGCAGCAGAAGCGAATCAAGGCTGCCGCTGTAAACGCCAGCTATACGTTGTCCCGCCTCATAAGCCATTGGGCTGGCTGCCCATGAATGGACGAAACAGTCGGATATTCATCAAGCTTTTGTTGTGATGATGGATTTAGTGCCTGTCTGCATTCATATCTTATTCCATAAGCACATTTCGGCTATGCCACAGTCGGAGCCTGCTGCCATTCAAGCATGAAGCGGCGGGACATGGCCTAGAAGGAGGGGAACGCATGGCGGTCATGCGTGATATGCTGTTGTATTTGTCCAAAAACCGATTAGCCAATCGGATGGCGCAGCGCTTTGGGCTTCGCCTTGGCGCAGAACGCTTCGTAGCGGGAGAGACGCTTGCCGCCGCGATGAAGAAGGCAGCCGCGCTTAACGAAAGCGGCCTCGTCGTGACGCTTGACCATCTTGGCGAATTTACCCGATGCGAGCGGGATGCGAAGGAATCCGCCGAAGAGGTTGTGAGAGGGCTGCAAGCTATTGCGAGCACCGGAGCCGCCGCCAACGTTTCCGTGAAGCTGACGCAGCTCGGGCTGGATATTTCCTATCCGTTATGCCTTAGCCATATGCGAATGATCGTATCGGAGGCGAAACGGCTGGATAGCTTCGTGCGCATCGATATGGAGGATTACGCCCGCA
Organism: Paenibacillus sp. BIHB 4019; assembly: GCF_002741035.1. Lineage (NCBI taxonomy): Bacteria > Bacillati > Bacillota > Bacilli > Caryophanales > Paenibacillaceae > Paenibacillus > Paenibacillus sp. BIHB 4019. The sequence continues at coordinate 4,044,091 of NZ_CP016808.1, forward strand.
ATGAGCCATCGATCCAAATGTATGAGCAGCTGCGAGCAGAGTTCGGCCATCATATCGGCATTGTCCTGCAGGCTTATTTATTCAAAACTGAAGGGGATATGGAGCGGCTGAGCATTTTGAAGCCGAACTACCGTTTGGTAAAAGGCGCCTACAAAGAGCCGCCAGAGGTCGCTTTTCCTAATAAAGCGGATGTGGATCGCAATTTTATCCATCTCATTAAAAAACAGCTCGAAAACGGCCATTATGCTGCTGTCGCAACCCATGATGACGCCATTATTGAATGGGTGAAGGATTATGTGAAGGAGCAGGCCATCCCGAGGGAGCAGTTTGAATTTCAAATGCTGTATGGCATTCGCACAGCGCTCCAGCAGCAGCTCGCCAAGGAGGGCTACAAGGTGCGTACCTATGTGCCGTACGGAACAGATTGGTATGGCTACTTTATGCGGCGGCTGGCCGAACGGCCGGAAAATGTCTCTTTTGTGCTCAAATCCATGTTCAAACGATAGGCTGAGCTGAGAAAGAAATAGCCATCAGGCTGGAAAGAGGGATGGTCATGAAGGAGCAGGCTAATACGATTGAGCAGACCGAGCGGCTTGGCGCGCATAACTATCACCCGCTGCCGATTGTAATCGCCAAGGCGGAGGGCGTGTGGGTCGAGGACCCGGCTGGAAAGCGTTACATGGATATGCTCAGCGGGTATTCGGCGCTCAATCAAGGGCATCGGCATCCGCGAATTATAGAAGCTTTGAAGAAGCAAGCGGATTTGGTCACGCTGACGTCGCGAGCGTTTTATAATGAGCCGTTTGGGGAATTGCTTGCGCTGCTGACAGATTTAACGGGCAAAAATATGCTGCTGCCGATGAATACCGGAGTGGAAGCGGTGGAGACGGCGGTAAAGGCGGCCCGCAGATATGGCTACCGGGTAAAAGGCATTCCAGCGGGCCAAGCGGACATTATTGTATGTGCCGGCAATTTTCACGGTCGAACGCTGACCGTTACGTCTTTTTCCTCCGAGCCTTCTTATCGGGAAGACTTTGGGCCGTTTACACCGGGCTTCACCATTATTCCTTATGGGGATATTGCGGCGCTGGAAGCGGCCATTACCCCGAATACGGCTGCGTTTCTCGTCGAGCCGATTCAAGGGGAAGCAGGAATCGTGATCCCGCCGGAAGGTTATTTGCGCCAGGCTGCCGCTTTGTGCAAGCAGCATCAGGTGCTGCTGATGGCCGATGAGATTCAGACGGGCTTTGGCCGTACGGGCAAGCGCTTCGCCTGTGATTGGGAAGCGGTCACGCCGGATGTTTACATTATGGGCAAAGCGCTTGGCGGCGGCGTGCTGCCGGTGTCAGCGGTAGCGGCGGACAGCAGCATTTTGGGCGTGTTTGAGCCTGGCTCGCATGGCTCGACGTTTGGCGGAAATCCGCTGGCGAGTGCCGTAGCTGTCGCATCGCTGCGTGTAACGGAGGATGAGCGCCTCGCGGAAAGATCGCTGACACTGGGCGAGCGGCTGCTCGCCAAGCTGCGGGAAATCAAGCATCACGACATTGTGGAGGTGCGCGGCAGGGGGCTTTTTATTGCGATCGAGCTGAAAGGGGCGGCGCGGCCCTACTGTGAGAAGCTGAAGGAAGCCGGCCTGCTATGCAAGGAAACGCATGAAAAGGTAATCCGGCTAGCGCCGCCGCTGATTATTTCCGAAGACGAGCTGGCATGGGCGGCTCAGCGTATAGCGGATGTTTTTCAAGCGATGTGACCCGACTTATCCAATTCATCTATTTTAAGAGGAGAAGGGTGGAGCTTTCCTATGATTACTTATGTACCGGAGCCATTTACCGATTTCACGATCGAGGCGAACAGCGAGGCGCTTGCCGCAGCCATTAGCCAAGTGCAGCAGCAGCTGGGCCAGGTTTATCCGCTTATTATCGGCGGCAGCAGGGTCATGACAGAGGAAACGCAAAGCTCGATCAATCCTTCCAGCACGAGCGAGGTCGTGGGGCGGGTATCGAAGGCTAATGCAGAGCAAGCCGACCAGGCGATCGCAAGCGCCTCTGAGACGTTTAAGTCGTGGTCCAAGGTGCCTGTGGCGCATCGGGCGAGATTGCTGTTTAAGGCAGCAGCGATTTTGCGCCGCCGCAAGCATGAGTTTAATGCGTGGCTCATGATTGAGGCGGGCAAGACGCGCGGGGAAGCAGATGCTGATACGGCGGAAGCGATTGATTTTCTCGAATATTATGCCCGGCAAATGCTGGAGATGAGTGAAACGGCAGCGAAAAAGCTGATCGTTCGGCGCGGCGAAGATAACGATCTGCAATATATTCCGCTTGGCGTCGGTGTCGTCATTCCGCCGTGGAACTTTCCGCTGGCGATTATGGCGGGCATGACGACGGCGGCGGTAGTGGCGGGGAACACGGTAGTGCTGAAGCCGGCAAGCACGACGCCTGTTATCGCGTACAAGTTCGTCGAGGTGCTGGAGCAGGCGGGCATGCCGGCTGGCGTCGTCCAGTTTTTGCCGGGGAGCGGCGCGGAAATTGGCGATTTGCTCGTGACGCATCCGCTGACGCGATTCATTTCCTTCACGGGTTCGCGGGAGGTCGGACTGCGAATATTCGAGCTGTCTGCGAAAACCTCGCCAGGCCAAATTTGGCTTAAACGGTTTGTCGGCGAACTGGGCGGCAAAGATGCTATCGTTGTTGATAGCGAAGCGGATCTGGAGGCAGCAGCGCAGGCGATTGTTGCTTCGGCATTCAGCTTTTCCGGGCAAAAATGCTCCGCCTGCTCCCGGGCCATCGTCCACGAGGCTGTCTATGACGCGGTATTAAAACGCTGCACCGAGCTGACGGAGGCGCTGACCGTCGGCAATACGGTGGACTTCAATAACTATACAGGGCCGGTTATTGATTCGAATGCTTACCGCAAAATTTTCGAATATATCGAAACGGGCAGCAAGGAAGGGCGGCTTGTGACCGGAGGGGAGAAGGCGGAAGGCGATGGCTATTACATCCAGCCTACAATTATTGCTGATCTCAAGCCGGATGCTGTACTGATGCAGGAGGAGGTTTTTGGCCCGGTGCTCGGCTTCTGCAAAGCTTCATCTTATGAAGAGGCGCTTGAGATTGCCAACAACACGGAATATGGACTCACCGGTGCGGTTTTTTCGACGAACCGCGTTAAGCTGGAGCTGGCGCGCGAGCAGTTCCATGTCGGCAATCTTTATTTTAATCGAAAATGTACAGGAGCCATCGTCGGTGTCCATCCTTTCGGAGGCTTTAATATGTCGGGAACGGATTCCAAAGCCGGGGGGCCGGATTATTTGCTGCAATTTACACAGCTTAAGCTGATTTCGGAGCAGCTGTAAATAGCTGAAGCAGTTGCGAATCAAGCCCAGCAGGTAAAGGAGGATGGCTTATGCTGCCGATTAGCCAAACGGATATTTCAATTATCGGTGTCCCGATTGATCTGGGGGCAGACCGTCGCGGCGTCGATATGGGGCCAAGTGCGATTCGCTGCGCGGGTATTGAACAGAAGCTGGAACAGCTCGGCTATATGGTGCATGATTTGGGCGATGTAGCTGTGCGCCGCCCTGCATCGCGTCCTGAGCCAGGCGAGAAGCTGAAATATGTAGATGAGCTCGTTAGGGTCAATAGCAAGCTGGCGGACAAAACGGCCGAGGAGCTGGGGAAAGGGCGGTTCCCGCTTATTTTGGGCGGCGACCACAGCATAGCCATTGGCACGATAAAAGGGGTGCAGCGCCATATTCCGCGCCTTGGCGTGTTATGGTTCGATGCGCATTGTGATGCCAACACAGCGGATACTACGCCGTCGGGCAATATTCACGGCATGTCGCTGGCGGTTAGTCTCGGCTATGGCAGCCGTCGCCTGCTTGGAGTAGGAGGCGGCGGTGGAAAACGCGAGCCGATCCGCCCAGAGGATGTCGTCATTATCGGGGCCCGCTCGATTGATCCGGGCGAGAAGGCTTTGCTCCGCAAGCTTGGCGTCCGCGTCTATACGATGCATGATATTGATCGGCGAGGCATGGATCAGGTGATGGAGGAAGCGCTTGAGCGGCTTGCGGCAGCAGATGGCGTCCATTTGAGCTTCGATTTGGACGGTCTTGACCCGAACGATGCCCCGGGAGTCGGTACGCCCATTATCGGCGGAGTCAGCTATCGGGAAAGCCATCTTGCGATGGAAATGCTAGCCGAATCGAAGCGGCTTGTATCCGCGGAGTTTGTTGAGGTGAATCCTGTACTCGATTACCGCAACAAAACAGCTCATACAGCAGTTGAGCTGATCGGATCTGTTTTCGGAGAGCAAATTATGTAGCTCGGCAGCAAGTCCAGCATAAACAGCAGGAACACAAGGAGGCTGCTTCCGTGTCCAGTAGCCATCTGGCAGCGGAAGCAGCCTTTTTGTGATGAATATCGTTATGCTTATAGACATTAAGTGTAGGGTCATACAATCATCTAGGCGCATCCGAGGTGTTTGATAGAGTGCAATTAATGAGTTGAACGCCTCTTCCGCAGTGCTTGCTGCTGCGTCTCCCGAGCTGGTGGAGCTAAGCACCGTCGGCCATTCCGTTAACGGAATAAGCTGATTGGAGCTTCGGCACTTGCGTATTTTTGCTGGAAATTATGTGCTGAACCGTCCATAATAGAAGGACTGGATTATGCATTTTATATGATAAAGCGATAGATATTGATGGCTGCAGGTGGAATAAAGGCTGGCTGGATGGTCGAATGGGCGGCGTCTGATCAGCAGATAGGAGGGACGCGTAGTGGTAGCGGGTTCAATTAAATCGATTAATATTGGGATGCCTCAGCAGGTACCCTATTTGAAGAAAGAGGTTTTAACGGGCATTCATAAGCATCCTGTCCAGGATGCTGTTAAGCTTACTGCCGTCTGCTTTGAGGGAGACGGCCAAGCGGATTTGGTCCATCATGGCGGGGAGGATAAGGCGGTGTGCGTGTATCCTTTTGAGCATTATGCCTATTGGGAGACGCAGGGCTTGCCGATGAACTTCGGCGCCTTTGGCGAAAATCTTACGACGCAGGGCATCGTTGAGGAGGATATCCATATTGGCGATACGTTCCAGCTTGGGACGGCGATTGTGCAGGTAAGCCAGCCTCGCCAGCCCTGCTTCAAGCTGTCCGTCAAATACGGCTTGCCCGAGCTTCCGCTTCAGGTACAGCAGACCGGCTATACCGGGTATTATTTTCGAGTGCTCAAGGAAGGTGTCGTTTCGCCTTCGGACTCTTTCATGTGCATAAGCAAGCATCCGGCAGCGTTGTCGATTTCTTACGCGAATCAAATTATGCATGTGGAGAAAACGAATCAGGAGGGCATGGAGCGGCTGCTTGCCGCGCCAGAGCTGTCCAGCAGCTGGAGAGCGACGTTCACCAAACGTCTGGCCGGGATGGAGACGGATACAACGGAGCGGCTATCGGGCCAAGCGGCGAATAAGCAAGCCGATTAAGTTGAACGATTGACTTTGAAGGACAGAGGTTCCGCTATACTGGCTTTTGAGAAGAATGGAGGCTGTACGCGGACGGGAAAGCCGTTATGTTCTGTATAATTCTGCAAAATAACGTTTGGCAGCCCATTAGCGTCTCCTCAGTCCGCTTCGTCTGCCATAATCCCTAATTTGTGTGAAGTAGCGGCGGCTGTGTCCACCAAGTCTATGCCTGCGATGCTGTTTTTCAGCAAGTAGATTTCTATTCATGTTTGCTGCTAAATTCAATCCGAATCAGCGTCGAGCATGCTTGTGTCTGGCCTGCATGCCCTAGCGTGATGGCGATAGTGGACACGCGGCCCCATCTCTTTCTTTAGTTCAACTTATATAGCAAAGCAATCCAAAACGAGGAGGTAGACCTGCATGACCCATTTATTGTGGCAGGAAGATAAAGTGACGACCGCGGAAGAGCTGAGAAGCATGATGACCGAGCCTTCTGAAGCTGTCGTGAAAAAAACGATTTCCATTATCGATTCGCATGCCGCCAATTATTTGTCGATGTCGCCGCTCTTTTTTCTAGCGACCTCGAATGCGGCTGGCGTAGGCGATGTTTCCCCGCGCGGGGATGAGGCCGGCTTTGTTAAGGTGCTTAATGAGAAGCAAATCGCATTCCCGGATCGTCCGGGCAATAGAAGAATTGACTCCTTGCTGAATGTGATTGAGAATCCGCAAATCGGCATGATTTTTATTATTCCGGGACTTGATGAAGTGATGCGGGTGAATGGGCGTGCGAGCATTACGCGTAATGCTGCGTTTATCAGCAGCATGGGGTGGAATGGCAAGACGAGCGGCCTTGCCGTTGTCGTTGAAGTCGAAGAATGTTTCATTCACTGCCCGCGGGCGTTCAAGCAGGCCGGATTATGGGGGCATGAGCAGTGGCCTTCCAAGGAGCAGCTGCCCTCCGTTCAAGATTTGTTCAAAGCCCATCTTGAAATTAATGGCTTCCCGCTTAAAAAATAATTTTAGACAACGAAGGCAGGTACAGTTATGCAATTATCTGAAATGCAAAAGCAGGTGAAGGAATTCAGCCTCGCTCATGGGTTTGACGAATCAACGATCGAGCAAAGGGCGCTTTATTTAGTTACGGAGGTAGGGGAGACGGTTAAAGAGCTGCTGCATCTTTCCTACCACCCCGACCATGAGAAGAAGGAAGAAATCAAAGACCGTTTGGGCCTGGAAATGTATGATATCGTATGGAATATTTGCGACCTTGCCAATAAGCTGGATATAGATTTGGAGCAGGCTTTTTCGAAGAAGATCGAAATCAACAAAACTCGCACCTGGTAATGGCGATTCGCTATTTCTAACAATTCGGATATGTTTGTTTAAGAAATTGGATGGACTGGCGGATTAACGCTTTTAAGACGTTCGTATCTATGTCGGCCACTTTATTGATGTAGACGCATGCCTTGCCCGCTGTATGTTTTCCGAGCTGCAGCAGCAGCACCTCTCGCTGCGTGTCGCCTGTCGCAAAATACAGGCTGATCTTGGCTTTTCTTGGGGAAAAGCCAACTAGAGGTGCATCTCCAGCATGCCCTGATTCATATTTGTAGTGATACGACCCGAAGCCGATAATGCTCGGCCCCCACATTTTTGCGGGAAGCCCCGTAGTATCGGTGAAGAGGTCAAGCAGCTTATATGCGTCTTCCCGTTTTTTAATATTTTCGATTTCTTCAATAAATGCGATGACGCTGTTATCGGTTTCCTTCGTTTTCAGCTCGTACATGTCAAACGCCCCCGATCGCTCATTTAGTGGTTGTAAATTCGTCTATAGGAGTCGCGGAATGTAGTTCCGTCCCCTTCAATCACGCGAATCAAGCAGTCGCCAAATTCCTCCTCATACTGAAAATGCAAATTAGCTCCCGTATTTAAAAAGGCAATGATCATATCATGGTCCTTGCAAATTTCGATGATCTGCAGGTCATTTTGCTGGGCATAAAGCGTAAAGCTCTCCCAAAAATGAATCTCATATTCCTTTATTATTTCCTCTTTGCTGCTGCGTAAGCTGCGGTTGATAAATTTAAGATTTTCCCCGATCAATGCCAAATGGTCATCATAAAAAATTTCCAAAAGCCAGTTTTTAAACTCAAAGCCTAAAATGGTGCCGGTTATGGCGCTGTGGCTTTCCTTGCTGCTGCATTTCATCAATAAATCATGGAAGCCGCTGTTTTTATGGGCGGGAAGGTTGAAAAAACCTTTGTGCTTCAAATAATCTTTGATCGAAAAATCGATACTCTCCATCTCCATATAAGAGGAGGGCGAGAGCGTAGAATTAATCATTCGTTTGTTCCCAAACCGGCTTGTAATTTCGCTTATGAGGAAATCATCATGGGCTTTGGAATAATGAAAAATGAGGCGCAAGCCGTTGTCGAGTATGGCTTTTCTGCTGTTTTTGGTTAGTGTGCATGTGCGGATAGCTAAACGATGCTGGGCCGCATAACGTTCAAAATCATGCCAAAAATGAAAGTCGCCTAGCTTTGCTATTTTATGAGCGTCCTTGATTCGGGCCAGCCTCTTAAAGTCGATAAGCGAGCCATAATATTGGTCATGAACATAGATTAGGGACAAGTCGAAGTGGCGAAATTCAAAATTCAATACCGTACATGGCTCGTTTCTTGCGCTTGCTTGGCAGGCAATTAGCAGCTCGCGAAAGGTTAATTGTCCGTTTTCGGGCATTTCGATAAATCCGCCATGTTTTATAAAGGCATTCAGATCAGCGTACTTATAATTATTTTCTCCTAAGCGAATAGGTAACACCTCTCTTATGTGTAAAGCGAGTCTCCCTATAAATTATACATGATCATGGAATGTGAACGCATGCTCCGATATGCCCTATACAAACAAAACAGGGACGCGATTTGCTCGCATCCCTGTTGTCTATTCCGTTATATCCTTGCCCCCTGAAAAAATCCTTACGCAGGCACAACGCTGCGAATGACGGTCAGGCTGCCGTCCAGCTCGTAGCCGCCAAGGCTTGCTGGAAGCAAGTAAGCTTGGCCCGCAGAGAGAGCGAGCTCGCCATCTGCCCATTTCAGCTTGCCGCTGCCTTCGGCAACGATCAGGATGACGAAGCTTGTTGCAGGCGTTTCATAAGCTGCTGCGGAACGGATGATTCCTTTTTCCACAATAAAATAAGGAGATGAGGCAATGGTCAGCCACTGGCCATCAGCAACGCCTTCGGTAGTCATGCGGCTTGCGCCAGCGCCGTCATAAGCAATGACGTTCAGCGAGTCCTCGATATGCAGATCGCGCAGCTCGCCATCAAGACCAAGACGGTCATAATCATACAGGCGGTAAGTCGTATCGGAGTTTTGCTGAATTTCGGCCACGACTACGCCAGCGCACAACGCATGGACGGTTCCTGCCGGTATGTAAAAGGCATCGCCTGCTTGTACGGGAACCTCCTGCAGCGTATCCATAATGCGTCCTTCAGCAATTGCAGCTTCCATAGCGCCGCGGTCTACGCCGTCCTTCAAGCCGTAAATAATCGTTGCGCCTGGCTTGGCATCAAGGATATACCACATTTCGGTTTTGCCAAGCTCACCTTCAGGCAATCCTTCGTACGTGTCGGTCGGGTGAACCTGAATCGACAGGTCGTCATTGCAATCGAGCAGCTTAATGAGCAGCGGGAAGCGGCCATTTTTCTCGGAAAAGCCTTTCGTGCCGAACCACTCGCGGCCATAAGCTTCGCGAATTTCGTCGAGGCCTTTGCCAGCAAGCTCGCCATTAATAACCTTCGTCGTGCCGTTCGGATGGTCGCCGATCATCCAGCCTTCGCCAATCGATCCTTCCGGCAGCGTAAGGCCAAACTGCTCAAGCGCACGGCCTCCCCAAATACGTTCCTTCATCTCTGGTTGAAATTGCAGTGGATATGGTTTAGTCATTACAGTATCTCTCCCTAAGTTAAGTAGTTTAAGCTTTTCATTTGCCTTTTTTCTCTACGCCAAGCAAATACGGTGCAGCTTTCTTATGAAGCTGGCGGTACAGCATCGTGGAGGCAGCCTCATCGGGCAGTGCTTCAACCCAATGCTGCACGGCAGCCGCTTCCTCCGCGCCGCCCGGATGACCGGGATAGACGACGCATGTAATGATGCCGCCCGGACGAAGCAGGGCAAGCGCTGCTTCCAGCGCGGCAATTGTAGTCGATGGCTGCGTAATAAGCGACTCATCGCCACCAGGCAAAAAGCCGAGATTAAACATCACTCCAGCAATATTGCCATGCAGCGCGGTTGGCAGGCCATCCGCCATATGCTCGTGGCTTTGGAGCAAAAGCTGCGTCTCCGCGAGCTTCTCCTTGCCGCTTGCGCGTATTGCATCCAGCCGCTCCCGCGTCCGGTCGAGCGCCGCCTGCTGGATGTCGAAGGCGAATACGCTGCCGCGTTCGCCGACGAGACGGGCGAGGGCTAGCGTGTCAACGCCGCCGCCTGACGTGGCATCGATGACGGTATCACCGGGCTGTGCCCGTTCGGCCATCCAGCGATGCGCCATGCTGAGAACCGATAAAAATCCCATGCTAGCCGTTCACCCACAGCTTTCCTTGCCAAGTGCCACGCTTACGCAGCTCATCATCAATCGCATTGAGCACTTCCCATTTCTTGAGGCTCCACATTGGGCCGATGAGCAGGTCGCGCGGCGCGTCGCCAGTGAGGCGGTGGACGATCATCTCTGGCGGCAAAAACTCCAGCGTGTCGCCAATGAGCTTGACGTATTCGTCCTTCTCCAGAAAGCGCAGCAGTCCAGCCTCATATTGGCGAACCATGGGCGTCTTGCGCATGAGATGGAGCAGATGGATTTTGATGCCCTGCACATCCATGGCGGCAACGGCGCGCCCGGTGTCCAGCATCATTTCATGCGTTTCCTGCGGCAGTCCATAAATAATATGGGCGCAGACGCGGATGCCGTGCGCCCGCAAGCGTTTTACCGCGTCAACATAGCAGGCGGTATCATGCGCCCGGTTAATCAGCTCCGAGGTCGATTCATGCACCGTCTGAAGTCCCATTTCGATCCAGAGGTAGGTGCGCTCATTGAGCTCCGCCAAATAATCGACGACATCGTCCGGCAGACAGTCGGGGCGGGTTGCAATCGACAGGCCGACAACGCCGGGCTGCTGTAAAATCACTTCGTAATATTCGCGAAGCTCCTCTACGGGTGCGTAAGTGTTCGTATAGGCCTGAAAGTAGCCGATATACTGGGCATCGGGCCATTTTTGATGCTGGCGGTCGCGAATGTTGTTGAACTGGGTAATGAGATCATCCCGCCGGCTTCCGGCAAAGTCGCCTGATCCGCGCGCGCTGCAGAAGGTGCAGCCGCCCTTGGCAATGGATCCATCGCGGTTCGGGCAAGTAAATCCGGCATCTAGCATGACCTTGAACACTTTGCCCCCGAATTGCTCGCGCATCTCGTAGTTCCATGTATGAAATCTTTTATCGCCCCACAGCTGGGGTTCATTGGCTGATTCTAATGCTGTTGCTGTTGCTTTTAATGAATTCATTCCGTTCTCCTTCTCTTATAAAAAGGGTGGTGAAAAAATCGGTGCGGAGTGAAAGGTTTGAATCATAGAAGCATATACTTAAGCTTTCCGCAGGAATGCCGCTTCATAAGCCAACCTTTCACACAGCCCAGATTCGTTTTGACCGCCATTTATTCGCTCCTTCTATTTTAACGAAAAAACAGGCGGAAAGCCACGCCCGATTATAGGCTGAATGTAAACGTTTCCACTATGCGGAAAACTGGAAATTATTTTTGAGAAAACAGAAAATAGGCTTGCTATACCTTACATGATCTGTTATATTAAAAGTGTGAAATGGAAACAAAAAAACCTAACATAGCTAATTCGTAGCGATTGTCATACAATGTCGTTTGTCTGGAAATAATGAGTTATATTAAACGATGAGGTGATGTCTAATGAGCCAGCAAACTAGAATTCCACATGGCGATGAGAAAGTAACGGTAGAATTGACAGTTAAAGAGCTGATGGCGCTGAGCGGTGTCAGATTCCACAATAATCATCATGTTGAAGTATCTGCTCGCAAGAAGTTGAATGAAGCGCTGGAAGAAACCTATGAAATCGATAAATCCAGTGCTCCGATTGATTATCGCTTGCTGATCTGAGCTGCTCTATAATTAGTAGAAGAACCGCGGGGGCGGCCACCCTGCGGTTCTTTTTTTGGCTATCTGCTTTACAAGAAGGGCGATCTTAGGCACAATAAGGACTAGCTTATATGCGGGAGTTGCCCACAATTCGGGCACGCTCGCAATTAAATGGAGGATTCAAATACAATGCGATTAAGAGGAAGAAAAGGAATTCGTGAAAGCCTGGAGGCACAGCCAGAGCTTGTTGTTCTGGATGCTGCCCCGCTTAAAGGGAAATGGCGCGATTTTTTCGGCAATGATAACCCGATTTATGTAGAGCTTGGCATGGGCAAGGGCCGTTTCATCAGCCATATGAGCGCGCGCAATCCGCATATTAATTTTATTGGCGTAGATATGTATGATGAGCTGATTCGCCGTGCAGGCGAGAAGGCACATGCGATTTGGGCAGAGCAGGGAGTTAGCCATCCGCCTAATTTGGCGCTGCTGCGCGCGAATATCGAGCAAATTGAGACGATGTTTGAGCCGGGCGAGCTTGAGCGCATTCATCTGAATTTCAGCGATCCTTGGCCAAAAGCGAAGCATGCCCGCCGCAGGCTGACGCATCCGCGTTTTCTGGCGAAGTATGGTCAATTGCTGAACGAGCGCGGAGAAATTCATTTTAAGACCGATTCGATGTCGTTGTTTGAGTTCTCATTGAACAGCTTTACGGAGATGGAGCTTCAGCTTCGGAACATTTCCCTGCATTTGCATAAGGATGAGCCGCGCGAGGAGCTTGTATTTACTGAGTATGAGATGAAATTTATGGACAAGGGCCAGCCGATTTACCGTCTGGAAGCTGTAATCGGTTCAGCAGCGCTGGCGAAATTCCGCGAAAACAAGCTGGCGAATGCCCAGCGTGAAGCGGAGCAAAGCGATCAGGACGAAGAAACAGAAGACTAGCCTTTCAAACCAATAATCAACGATCCCCGCAGTAAAATAACGGGCAAAAGCCAAATACAGCTAGGTTACATGGTAGTAACCCAGCTGTATTGTACGGCGAATGCCGTGACCGTGCCTATAAGTGCGCCGACAATAACGTCGGAAGGATAATGCAGCCCCAAGTACATCCTCGACCAGCCTACCGAAACGCCTATAACCGCAGCAATGGGGACGGTAATAACCAGCAGGACGCCGCTCGTAAGCACAATTGGGATAAGCCAGGCGAATATCGCTGTCGTATGTCCAGATGGGAACGACGAATCGACAAGCGGCTTGCGACTGGTGGTCAACCCCTCAAGCGCTTGATACGGGCGCAGCCTCTTGAACCAGCGTTTGACCACAAAAACGGGGAAATGGCTAATGACGACGGTTATGAAGCATTGCCAGCCTGTTGCGTTCCATGGTGATGGAGCGATCAAAGCAAATAGCAGAGAACTGGTCAGGGTAAACGTCGCACCACCCATATGTGTAATGACGCTGAGCCATTTTCCAAGCCAGCGGTGCAGGCGCTTATGTCCACGCCGGCTGTTCGCCCAGACAATGAGCTGCTGCTCGCGCACTCTCAGCCATCCTAACAATTGTTTCATTCAAATCCTCCTGTATAAGTGTGGCGGTTTTCCACTCTAAAGATAGTACCATGTTTTGAGCCCCTGTACGCATACAATTTGTAAAAATCCAGATTAATGTTGCGTTCATACTGTGTTGATTACCCGATAACATACCTTCCTTACAATAATAGCCGATAGCATTCAAGAGTAAAGGCGAAGGAGGCGTATGAATGAGACTCGCGCTTTTTACCGATACCTATGAGCCGGAACGTAATGGCGTTGCCCGATCGCTTGGCCGCTGGAAAGCCTATTTGCAGCGCAGGGGGGTGGAGTGCCTGGTGCTGGCGCCGGAGCGCTCGATATTTGACTCCAAGGCTGCTATGCAGGCAAGCTCTGTAGAACGTTTTGCCAGCCTTCCGTTTTTTCTATACCCCGAGTGCCGTCTGGCGCTGCCGAATCCGCTGCATCTCCGCCATGCCCTGCATGAATTTAATCCTACCCTCATCCATGTAGCTACCCCATTCAACCTTGGCTTATGTGGCATTCATTATGCCCGCAGGCATCAAATTCCGCTGATCGCATCGTATCACACCAATTTTGATCAATATTTGCCGTTTTATAATTTGCAATGGATGGTAAAGATGTTAAGTAGGTATATGGAATGGTTTCATCACGACTGTAAAAAGATTTTTGTACCTTCCACATCTACACTGCAGGATTTGACTAGGAAAGGATGGGGTGCAGAGCGGCTTTCGGTGTGGAGCCGGGGTATAGACACGAGCTTGTTTCATCCCGGGGTTAACCGGGAGCAATTGCTGGCGCAGCATGGCATACAACATGAAAGTTTTGTCGTTTTTTATGCAGGAAGGCTTGCTCCAGAGAAAGATGTCGAAACCGCAATTGAGGCTTTCTCCTTATTCCAAAAACAAACAAATGCACAGGTTAAGCTGGTGCTGGCTGGTGACGGTCCTTCGTCAGAGGCGCTGCAGCAGCAATGCGCAAGAAGCGGCGTAGCTGCAACCTTCCTTGGCTTTCAAACGTCAGAGGAGCTGCAGAGGTGGTACGCCGCTGCTGATCTTTTCCTGTTTCCGTCAGCGACGGAAACGTTCGGCAATGTTGTGCTTGAGGCAATGGCATGCGGCACACCTGTCCTTTGTGCGAACAAGGGCGGCGTGCTTGATTCCGTCTCCCACGGACTAAACGGATTGTTATGCGAGGCGGGAAGCCCGGCAAGCTTTGCCGCTGCGCTTGCGCTTCTGCACGAGGATGAGGAACGCAGAAGAAGTTTGGGCATTAGCGCAAGATTGTTCAGTCTTCGCAAGTCTTGGGATGCGATTTTTGATGGGCTTCTCGCGGAATGCGAGCGGCAATCCGCACAGGGGCGTTCACCAGTCAGTCACATTATGAGATAAATTTAACGGAAACATTTTCGCGATTTTTATCGTAAGTAAGGACAGAAGTGCTAAAAATTCAGCAAATGGATGAAAATAAGGGTGACGCGCCGCAAAAGGAGGTAATGCAGTCATTGGTTAACCATGGTAGCGCTTTTCCGGCTGGAAAACGCTCAATTGAGCTTTTGACAAAAGGAAGCAATGTGTGGAGAATCAAGTAAGGTCAGGGACGCTTTCAGAAAAGCGCCCGTATACAAGAGAGATATAAAATAACCGCCTGAACGATGAACGCATGCTTGGTCGGCTGCGCCATTCAATTTGGCAAATCAAAAAAAGGGGTCTCAAGGGGGCAGTACCTAAATGTTCAATTCGATTATGTTTGTTGTGCAAATTTTATTTGCAGTGCTTGGCCTGTATCAATTGTTTCTGACGTTTTTTGGATGGCATCGCAAAAAAGAGGATTTGTCGCATAAGCCGCAAAAGTCTTTCGCTTTGCTAATCGCCGCTCATAACGAAGAGCAAGTAGTCGGAGCTTTAATCGAGAATTTGCAAAAGATGAAATACCCTCGCGAGCTGTACGATATTTTCGTCATCTGCGATAACTGTACCGACGGAACAGTCGATGTTGTAAAAAGCTATGACGGCGTATATGCCTGCGTTAGAGAAAATCCGAACCAACGCGGTAAAGGCTTTGCGGTGGAATGGATGCTTAAAGAGCTGTGGCAAATGCCGCGCAGCTATGATGGCGTTGCGATTTTCGATGCTGACAATCTCGTGGCAACGGACTTCCTGCAATATATGAACAATGACCTGTGCAATGGCTTCCAGGTTGTACAAGGTTATCTGGATACGAAAAACCCGAACGACTCTTGGGTCAGCTCGGCTAATGCAATCAACTATTGGTTCTGTAACCGTCTATGGCAGCTGCCGCGTACGAACCTGGGGCTTGCGAACTTCCTCGGCGGTACGGGCATGGTGTTCGATTCCAAGCTGCTGCAGGAAATGGGCTGGGGAGCTACGAGCCTTGTCGAGGATTTGGAGTTTACCGTTCGCTGCATTAAGCGGGGCATTTACCCGAAATTCAACTTTGAAGCGAAAGTATTCGACGAAAAGCCGATTACGTTTCAGGCTTCTGCCCGCCAGCGCTTGCGCTGGATGCAAGGCCATTTTGATGTAACGCGCAAGCATATGCTGCCGTTGCTGTGGCAGGGCATCAAGGATCGCAGCTGGACGAAGATCGACGCTGCGCTGTATGTCTTTAATGCTTACAATTATCTTGCGGGCTTCTGTATAGCCGCTATCGTTTGGGGCGACATCTTCCTGTCGGGAGGAGTGCGGGTAACATCCGTGTACAATATGCTGCCGATTTGGGTGTCTATCCCTTATATGCTTTACATTTTCATTCAAATTCCGTTGTCTATGCATTTGGCTAAAGTCAACTGGAAGCTGTACCTGCGCATTCCGACGTTTTTGCTTTTCACCTTGTCATGGTGGCCAATTACGGTTCATGCCTTCTTTACACAAAACAACAAGAAGTGGAGCCATACGCAGCATACTCGCGTTATCCGCTTGGAGGAAGTACAGAGCAAGCAGCTTTAATGATGAATTTGTGAATAAGCTGCCGCGACGCCGACGGATCATTGTTTCAGCATTAGCTGATCTTGAACAATGATCTCGTCTGCTGCGCGCGGTTACCCACATTTTGATTTTAAAAGTGTTGACACTGAACTTTCGGTTGTGATATAGTAAGTCGGTAGTGTTTAGGAAACAATTTATGAAATACTGTAACGCACAAGCAGAAGCACCCGCTTCTCACCTTTCGGCTCGCGCTGACCGGTTTGCGATAATCGACTAAGCTTATCTTTTGTGTCTCCTTGTGGGATGTAGGGAATAGCAGCAAACAACGGTTATGGGATGCGGGTTCAATTGAGCCTGTATCCCTTTTATTATGCAAGTATACTCTTTTGGAGGTGGCACGTTATTAGCAGAGAACATCAAATCAATGATGAAATCCGGGCCAGAGAAGTACGTTTAGTTGGTGCGGAAGGCGAGCAAATCGGTATTAAACCTATTCGTGATGCCTTGCAAATGGCCATAGACTTAAACCTGGATCTGGTGAACGTAGCGCCGACGGCTAAACCGCCGGTATGCCGGATTATGGATTACGGAAAATTCCGCTATGAGCAGCAAAAGAAAGAAAAAGAAGCCCGGAAAAACCAAAAGATCGTTGATCTTAAGGAAGTTTGGTTCCGTGCAAACATTGATGAGCACGATTATCAAACGAAATACCGCAATGTTGTAAAGTTTTTGGGTGAAGGCGATAAAGTTAAAGCTTCTGTCCGGTTCCGCGGTCGTGAAATTGCGCACGCGTCGCTTGGTCAAAAGATTTTGGATCGTCTCGCTCAAGAGGTTGCCGAAATATGCAGCGTAGAACGCGCTCCTAAGCTGGAAGGCCGGAGCATGATTATGATTTTGGCACCAAAAAGCAACACTTAATTTAAGGGAGGATAATTGACATGCCTAAAATGAAAACACACAGCAGTCTGAAAGACCGTTTCAAAATTACGGGTACTGGTAAAGTAAAGCGTTATAAAGCTTACAAAAACCACTTGCTTTCCCACAAATCCGGACGCCAGAAGCGCGTTCTTGCTGGTCAACCACTGATGGCTGCTGGCGACGTTAAACGCCTGCAACAAGGTCTTAACAATCTTAAATAAGCACATTTCGCAATAAATACTAATTAGAAACTTTCAGGAGGTCAACACTCATGGCAAGAGTTAAAGGCGGATTTGTCCGCACTCGTCGTCGCAAAAGAATTTTGAAACTGGCAAAAGGTTATTTCGGTTCAAAGCATCGCCTGTTTAAAACAGCGAAGGAGCAAGTAGGCAAGTCCTTAATGTATGCTTACCGCGACCGTCGCAACAAAAAACGTGACATCCGCAGACTGTGGATCGTTCGTATCAATGCAGCAGCTCGTATCAACGGATTGTCGTACAGCAAATTCATGTACGGTTTGAAACTTGCTGGCGTTGAAGTAAACCGCAAAATCCTTGCTGACCTGGCTGTTAACGATATTGCTTCGTTCAACTCCCTTGCTGGCGTGGCTAAACAAAAAATCAACGCTTAGTAACTAAAGGCGTTATAGATGAGGCTGTCCCTTAGGGGACAGCCTCATTATGATTTCTACGGCTTTTTCATTGCTGGTTCCGGCTGGAGAAGTGTACATTTTAGCGTCCAATTCCGGCAGCAGAGGACAAACAAACAGGCGGCTACCTCTTTCCTGAATAAACTAAAGCACAACGGGAAAGGAGGGATTTTGCATGGGTAACATTACCAAAGAGCAGGCGCGTAAGCTCGCGGGCAAATCCATCTATGCAGTGCGCAAGGACGGCTCTGTCGTCACGGGCAAGCTCGTTCGCATCCAAGGCAACAAGCTGACGCTTGCACCAATTGGCAAGGACAAGGGCAAGTCGGTCAAAACAAAAGCGCTGCTGCCCCTAGTTTTGTTTGATTTGCTGGCAATCGGTACGCTTCCATTCTTCGGAGCTGGCTTCGGCGGCGGCTACGGTGGTGGCTATGGAGGCGGCTACGGTGGAGGATATGGCGGCGGTTACGGAGGCGGCTATGGTGGCGGTTACGGCGGAGGCCAATGCTGTCAGAACCAAGGCTACAACTACGGCGGCTATTACTAAGTATTTAGCGGCATAGGGCTGCTGATCCCAGCCTCAACTAAGCCCTTTAATCATTTCGTAGCAGCGAAGCTCGGGATAATATCGAATTGCTTGATATCCGAGCTTCGTATAAAAATGGCGGGCCTTGTCGTTGATTTCATCGACGAACAGGCGGCCCATCGTACAGGAAGCTGCCAAGCCATAGGCTTCGGCTGCTGCCATGAGTTTTGTGCCGCAATGGCGGTTGCGATGCTCGGGGTGTACGGCAAGCATGGAGAACATCAAAATGTCGTGGGCTTTTTCAAAATGAATAAAGCCATAGGGTGTGGCTTTTTTTCCTGCTGCCGCAACATAAGTTACGCCGCGGCGAAGGCGCAGGGGCAGCTCGCGTATGACTGTGGCATCATGTTGATGAGTCGTCCATGAGAGCGGCATAAGCTCTGACTTGATGAGCCTGATAATTTCTTCATCGTCGGTACGGGCGTTGCGTTCTCGTATCATTAGGATCATTCCTGACTGCATGAGTTTGCCGAATGCTGGCTATTCTAATATATGAAGCGGGGCTTTGCTGCGCGCCCTATTTTTGCTAAAATGCTATTGCGGTTTCTTCTTGACTAACGAATGATGTCAGCTTATAATAAAGAAAGTCTTATTCTAACATATGTCATCAGCAATGATGAGGACGAAGTGTTAAGGGCTCTTTTGTTCAGAGAGCGGATGGATCAGCTGCAACCATCGCCAAAACCCCTTTTCTACGAGCTCACCTCGGAGCTGTTTTCCTGAAAAGCACGTCAAGTGGTTATTAGGGAAAATCGCAGGGCACGCGTTACAGTGCTAAAGGTATGGACGGTCAGTGCGCACACGTTCTTACCTGTGGAGGTTATACATCGCAAGATGTGTAACGAATTTGGGTGGTACCACGGAAGTTAAACCTTTCGTCCCTCGATGCTTCTTCTAGAAGCAGGAGGAGCGAAAGGTTTTTTTGTTGTTTTCGAGAGGAGGATGACCGATGGTCACGCAAAATGCAACACTGAAGTCAAAAGAAGAATTAATGGAGAAGCTGAGGCAGCCAGAAGTAATTACGGGTTCCGAAATTTTGCTTCGCAGCTTGGTGCTGGAAGGCGTCGATTGCGTATTCGGGTATCCGGGTGGCGCAGTGTTGTACATTTACGATGCGATGCACGGTTTCTCTGATTTCAACCACGTGCTTACCCGCCATGAGCAAGGCGCAATTCACGCAGCCGATGGTTATGCTCGCGCAAGCGGCAAAGTAGGGGTTTGTATTGCAACCTCCGGCCCTGGTGCGACAAACTTGGTAACGGGTATTGCTACCGCTTTTATGGATTCGGTTCCGTTGGTTGTCATTACCGGTAATGTCATCTCTAGCTTGATTGGAACCGATGCGTTCCAGGAAGCTGATATTACAGGCATTACAATGCCAATTACAAAGCACAGCTATCTGGTACGGGATGTCAATGATTTGGCCCGTACGATTCACGAAGCTTTCCATATTGCTAATACAGGACGCAAGGGACCTGTTCTAATTGATATACCGAAAGACATTTCCGCTAACAAGACGCTGTTCAAGCCGGTAACGGAAGTCAGCATTCGCGGATATAACCCAACTGTATCGCCGAACAAGCTGCAGGTGGACAAAATGATTAAAGCGATCACGGAAGCGGAGCGTCCGCTAATTCTTGCAGGCGGCGGCGTTATTTACTCCGGCGCGCATGAAGAACTGCATGAATTCGTGAAGAAAACCGATATTCCGATTACGACAACACTGCTCGGTCTTGGGGCATTCCCAAGCGGAGATGACTTGTTCCTCGGCATGCCGGGTATGCACGGCACGTATACAGCGAACAAATCGATTCAGAAGGCAGATTTGCTGATCAATATCGGCGCGCGTTTTGATGACCGAGTAACGGGCAAGCTGTCTGGGTTTGCACCGCATGCGAAGATCATTCATATCGATATCGATCCTGCCGAAATCGGCAAAAACGTGCCTACGGACATTCCGATTGTAGGCGATGTGAAGACGGTGCTGCAAATTGCGAATTTGCAAGCCAAGCGTGCAGATAAAGCAGATGCATGGCGTGCGGAGCTGCTGGCTTCGAAAGCGCAATATCCGTTCAGATACAAGGATTCGGAAGATGAGCTGAAGCCGCAATGGGTCGTGGAAATGCTGCATGAGACGACGAATGGCGATGCTATTGTAACGACGGACGTTGGCCAGCATCAAATGTGGGCAGCGCAGTTTTACAAGTTCAACAAGCCGCGCTCGTGGGTAACCTCTGGCGGACTTGGAACGATGGGCTTTGGTTTCCCATCGGCAATCGGCGCTCAAATGGCGAACCCTGACCGCCTTGTTATTTCAATCAACGGCGATGGCGGCATGCAGATGTGTGCGCAGGAGCTGGCGATTTGTGCAATCAACAACATTCCGGTCAAGGTTGTTATTTTGAACAATCAGGTACTGGGAATGGTGCGCCAGTGGCAGGAGCTGATTTACGATAATCGCTACAGCCACATTGACCTTTCGGGCAGCCCGGACTTTGTGAAGCTGGCGGAAGCATATGGAGTGAAAGGCTTCCGCGCGACGAACAAGGAAGAAGCAAAAGCAGTATGGGAAGAGGCAATGAATCACCCTGGTCCTGCAGTTGTGGAGTTTGTCGTTCGCAAAGAAGAAAATGTATACCCGATGGTCGCACAAGGTAGCACGATCGACGAAATGATCATGGGGGATGCGGAATGAAGAAACATACAATCGCAGTAATCGTTAACGACCAGCCTGGCGTTTTGCAGCGTGTGTCCGGTTTGTTCGGCCGCCGCGGCTTCAATATTGAGAGCATCACAGTGGGGACGAGCGAAGAGGTTGGCCTGTCCCGCATGGTCATCGTCACAACAGGCGATGAGCAGACGCTTGAGCAGATTACGAAGCAGCTTTATAAGCTTATTGATGTAATCAAAGTCATTCATCTTAGCTCGAACCCGATTGTTGCCCGCGAGCTGGCGCTTATTAAAGTAAGCGCCGAGCCAGCGGTGCGTCCGGAAATTTTCGGCGTAGTCGAAACATTCCGCGCAGCAGTTGTGGACATTGGCACTCATTCCGTTATGGTACAAGTTGTTGGCGATACCGAGAAAATCGACGCAATGGTTGAATTGCTGGCGCCCTACGGTATTCGCGAGCTGTCCCGTACCGGGGTAACGGCGCTGAACCGCGGCAACAGCCGCTAACGTTCGATCGCAAGCTTTTTTTTGAATTCTAAGAAAGTATAAGTTTCATCCTTATATCCGCTTAGAATTCTAGGGCAAAGCTCTTCGCTCGTCCCAAGAGGACGACGAAATCGTTTTTGCTTGAAATATAGGAAAGGATATGATTTCGTCATCCTTTCTCTATATTTCTCGGACTGAAACGCGCCGCGCCACCAAAGGACGGCGACAGCCGTCTCACCTTGAAAATATGGATTTACCCCGCTTTGAGCGGGAGTTTAAGCGGAGAACCGCGGCTATTCGCGTCATTCTCTACTTAAACACCCGTTCAAAAGGGTCAAAATAAAGGAGGCAATTATTCACATGGCAGTTACATTGTATTATGAAAAAGACGCTGATCAAAGCGTACTTCAAGGTAAAACGATCGCAGTAATCGGTTACGGAAGCCAAGGCCACGCACAAGCGCAAAACCTTCGCGACAGCGGACTTAAAGTTATCATCGGTCTTCGTCCGGGCAAATCCGCAGACGCAGCAAAAAAAGACGGTTTCGAAGTATTGACCGTTGCAGAAGCAACTAAAGTAGCAGACGTTGTTCAAATTCTGCTGCCTGACGAAACTCAAGCACAAGTATACAATGAGGAAATCGCACCGAACCTGAAAAAAGGCGCGGCCCTGATGTTCTCCCACGGCTTCAACATTCACTTTGGCCAAATCAAGCCAAGCAAAGATACAGATGTATTCCTGGTTGCTCCTAAATCGCCAGGCCACATGGTTCGCCGTACGTATGAAGAAGGCTTTGGCGTACCGGGCTTGATCGCAATCGAGCAAGATGCTTCCGGCAACGCAAAAGCAATCGGTCTTGCTTATGCTAAAGGTATCGGCTGTACTCGTGCAGGCGTTATCGAAACAACTTTCAAAGAAGAAACAGAAACCGATCTTTTCGGTGAGCAAGCTGTTCTTTGCGGCGGCGCTTCCGCGCTTGTACAAGCTGGTTTTGAAACGCTTGTTGAAGCTGGCTACGCTCCAGAAATGGCTTACTTCGAGTGCTTGCACGAGCTGAAGCTGATCGTTGACATGATGTACGAAGGCGGCATCTCCTCGATGCGCGATTCCATCTCCAACACAGCTGAATACGGCGACTATGTAACGGGTCCTCGCATTGTAACAGCTGAAACGAAAAAAGAAATGAAGCGCGTATTGGAAGATATCCAATCCGGCCGTTTCGCTCGCGATTTCATCCTGGAAAACAAATCAGGACAAGCAATGATGAACGCTACTCGCCGCAACGAGGCAGCTCATCCAATCGAGCAAACAGGCAAACAGCTTCGTGAGCTTATGCACTGGATCAAGAAGTAATAATTTTTAACTAGGGCGTATCTTCAAATAGGTGTTTAACCTTGCGGAGATGCGCCCCTATAGCATGAAGCGATGAAGAAATAATCCCGGTTCACCGGCGGATGAGCTGCGCGCAGGCGCAGTCTTAGAGCTGTCCGTGC
Source organism: Paenibacillus sp. BIHB 4019 (assembly GCF_002741035.1). Lineage (NCBI taxonomy): Bacteria > Bacillati > Bacillota > Bacilli > Caryophanales > Paenibacillaceae > Paenibacillus > Paenibacillus sp. BIHB 4019. The sequence continues at coordinate 4,066,987 of NZ_CP016808.1, forward strand.
GTACCGGGATCATTCTGTTCCCGGAGGTGCAAGGAAATGCGTAAAATTTATATTTTTGACACAACATTGCGTGATGGGGAGCAGTCTCCAGGCGTCAACCTGAACACGAAGGAAAAGGTGGAAATCGCCCTCCAACTGGAAAAGCTGGGTGTTGATCGGATTGAAGCTGGTTTTCCTGCGGCATCTCCCGGTGATTTGGCAGCGGTTAATGCGGTAGCGACAGCTATCAAAAATGCAACGATTATCGGCCTGTCGCGCTCGCGCGAGCAGGATATTGACGCGGTGCGTGAAGCGCTTAAAGGCGCGCAGGACCCGTGCATCCATCTATTCCTGGCGACAAGCCCGATTCACCGCAAGCACAAGCTGCGGATGGAGAAGGAGCAAGTGCTGGAAACAGCAGAGCGCGCTATTCGTTATGCGAAGAAATATTTTGATAAAGTCGAATTCTCGCCTGAAGATGCTGGGCGCACAGAGCTTGATTTCCTTTGCGAAGTAACGGATATGGCGATTCGCGCGGGAGCGACAGTCGTTAATATTCCGGATACCGTCGGTTATTTGAATCCGCAGGAATTCGGCAACATCTTCAAAACGCTGAAGCAAAACGTTCCGAACATCGAAACGATCCAGCTCAGCGCGCATTGCCATGATGATCTGGGCATGGCAACAGCCAATGCGCTGTCTGCTATACTTAACGGCGCAGATCAAGTAGAGGGTACGATTAACGGTATCGGCGAACGCGCCGGAAACACGGCAATCGAGGAAATTGCCCTTGCGCTTGCGACGCGTTCCGATTATTTCGGCGCGACGACGACGCTGAACCTGAAAGAAATTGCCAAGACGAGCCGCCTGGTCAGCAAGCTGACGGGGATGGTAGTGCCAGGCAATAAAGCGATTGTGGGCGCCAACGCCTTCGCGCATGAGTCCGGCATTCATCAGGACGGCATGCTCAAGGAAAAAACGACGTATGAAATCATTTCGCCGGATACGATCGGTTTGAAAGAGTCTTCGCTCGTCCTTGGCAAGCACTCCGGTCGTCACGCATTCCGCGAGAAGCTGATTGACATGGGCTATGAGCTGGATGAAGAAGCGGTTAACGTGGCCTTCGCCAAGTTCAAAAACTTGGCTGACCGCAAAAAGAATGTCACCGACGAAGATATTCGTGCTTTTCTCGAAGAAAAGCTCGTGGACACGCCGGAAGTGTTTACGCTTGAGACGATTCAAGTGAGCTACGGCAACCAATCGACGCCTAGCGCTTCGGTTATTATCCGCCAAGCGGATGGAAGCGTTAGCGAAGGAACAGCGGAAGGCAATGGCTCGGTTGACGCGATTTACAATGCAATCGATAAAGTGACTTCTGAAGCTGTAGAGCTTGAGGATTATTCGATCAAATCGGTATCCCAAGGCAAGGATGCGCTTGGCGAGGTACATGTTGTGCTGAACCAAAATGAAGTATCTGCGCAGGGCCGCGGCCTCAGCACCGATATTTTGGAAGCGAGCGCACGCGCCTACATCGATGCGCTCAACCGTCTCATTGAGAAACGCAAATCGCCAGGACGTCGCGATAAAATGAGCTTGATTTAGTTAGCTTAGGAGGAGCGAAAGCTCCTCCTTTATTTAAAAGTATAGGTTTTCTGCGATACGCCATATGCGTATTCAATAGTCTTTATAAGCATTGCCTATAAAGACCATAGATTTTATATCTTTGTTTTCAGCTCTGAAATATGGTACAAATGATAACAGAATGAGAATAGCTCATCCGAGCTCAAAAATAAGGAGTGTTACACAACAATGTCAGAAGTTAAAAAAATTGCAGTAGTTGCCGGCGACGGTATTGGTCCAGAGGTCGTAGGCGAAGCGCTTAAAGTATTGAAAAAAGTAGAAGAGCTTTACGGCTATCAGTTCGAAACCGAGCACGGCCTGTTCGGCGGCATTGCAATCGATCAAAAAGGAACACCATTGCCGCAAGAGACGCTTGATCTTTGTAAAAATGCTGACGCTGTGTTGCTCGGTGCTGTTGGCGGCCCGAAATGGGACAACAACTCGAAGGAGCTTCGCCCTGAGACTGGCCTTCTTGGCATTCGCAAAGCGCTGGGCCTGTTCTCCAACATTCGTCCGGCAACGGTATTTGACTGCTTGAAGGAAGCTTCTACGCTTAAACCAGAAGTGCTGGAAGGCACTGACCTGATCGTTGTGCGCGAGCTGACAGGCGGCATTTACTTCGGCGAGAAATTCCGTCGTGAAGGTGCTGGCGGCGAAGAAGCGGTTGATACTTGCGTCTACAATGTACAAGAGATTGAGCGTATCGTTCGCCAAGCGTTTGATATTGCGATGACTCGCAGCAAGCGTCTGGCTTCCGTTGATAAAGCAAACGTGCTGGAAACTTCCCGCCTGTGGCGCGAAGTCGTTAACCGGATTGCTCCTGAATACCCAGAGGTTGAGCTGGAGCATGTGCTTGTAGACAACTGCGCAATGCAATTGCTGCGCCGTCCATCGAGCTTTGACGTTATCGTAACGGAAAATATGTTTGGCGATATTTTGAGCGATGAAGCAGCGATGCTGACAGGCTCCATCGGCATGCTTTCCTCCGCTTCCCTTGGCGAAGGCAGCTTTGGCCTTTACGAGCCGGTACACGGTTCCGCTCCTGACATTGCTGGACAAGGCATCTCGAACCCAATCGCAACGATTTTGTCGGTTGCACTGATGTTCCGTCTGACTTTCGGCTATCACGATGCAGCGCAAGCGATTGAAGATGCTGTTAAAGAAGTGCTGGATGCAGGACACCGTACAGGCGATATCGCGGTAGATAAGAGCAAAGCTATCGGCACATCGGCGATGGGCGATTTGATCATTGCAGCGCTGAAAAAAGCTTAATTATAATAATTATAAAAAAATATTGAATACAATCTTGACTTCAATATAATCTAGTGATAATATTTATCAATAGATAGCGATAGTCACCGATGCTCACGCATCGATACATGCTCATCATTAAAACTCAAGGAGGATTTCAAATTATGGCAGAACGTTTGGTAGGTTACCCAGCTCCAGATTTCACAGCAGAAACAGCAATCGGTGATGGTTCCGGTTTCGGCAAAGCATCCCTTGCAGACTACAAAGGCAAATGGTTGGTTTTGTTCTTCTATCCACTTGACTTCACTTTTGTTTGCCCAACTGAAATTACAGCTTTGAGCCTTGCTGCTGATGAGTTCAAGAAGCTTAACACTGAAATTCTTGGTGTGAGCGTAGACAGCCAGCACAGCCACAAAGCATGGATTAATACATCCGTTAACGATAATGGCCTTGGCAAGCTTGAGTTCCCTCTTGCTGCTGATATTACGAAAAAAATCGCTAAAGATTATGGCGTTCTGATTGAAGAAGAAGGTATCGCGCTTCGCGGCCTGTTCATCATCGATCCAGAAGGCGAAGTGAAATACCAAGTCGTTAACCATAACGATGTTGGCCGCAGCGTAGACGAAACGCTTCGCGTATTGCAAGCTTTGCAATCCGGCGGACTTTGCCCAATGAACTGGAAGCCAGGCCAGCAAACGCTGTCTGTTTAATCCAAATTTGCTTGTCTTTAGCAGAAGCTGAGACAAAGAGCCCATGCCAAATATTGGCATGGGCTTTTCTATTGCGAAAAAAGCAGGAATTGTACGTGTGTAAAGCGAATAAGTTTATGTCAAACGAAACGTGCTTGCTGCGAACTGGCAACAGCTAAGGAGGTCGTCGTCGATGAGTTTTTGTTGTGGAGCTAGTATGATTGGTACCAAAGGGACATTAAAGCATTTTCGGACACATATCCATAACGTGCCTATTTTGTTCTGCCCGGTATGCAACCGTGTGGAGATTCACCACTTGGTAGAAAATGAGTATGAAATATTGGCTGAATACGCACATGGAGACGGCGCCGCTGAGGTTGATTTTCAGGAGTATGTGGAGCAAGAAGGCAAGGACCTGCGGGAAAATTGCGTAAATCATGAAAGTGAAGATCCGATGGATGTCGTACTGAGTCAAATTGACATATCCCTTGATTTGCTCAGCTTTGCGAACCAAATTGACGACATCGCATGGCAAGGTGAATTAAAGAAGCGTCTGGTTATTTTAAGCAGCCGGCGCAATAAGCTTAAAGAGCGGCGAACATCAGTCTAAAATGAATCATTTTATGAAATGTGGCCTCCGTTTGGGGGCTTTTTCATTTTTCTCATAAATTTCGGGGCCTACCCCCTCAAGCGACACAGATTGACCGAAACCTATGAATGAGAGGTGGAACGGTTGCTACTTGTATTATTCAAGCGTTTCTTGCGGAAAACCGTGCCCACCGACACCGTAGAAACGAAAGCGAAGGAACCATTATTAAAAAATACGAAATCCATGCAATCCCTGACGCCGGAGCAGACGGTTCTGCAAATTCAGCAAGGAGACGAGCTGCTGCGGGAGAGGTTCATTGCAAGCTATAAGCCATACATTGCAAAAGTGACAAGCCGCTTCTGCAAACGTTATGTCAATGCGAGCAGGGATGATGAATATAGCGTGGCCTTAATCGCCTTTAACGAAGCCATTAGCCAATTTTCGCCGGAATCCGGGAGATCGTTTCTTGGTTTTGCCGAGACGGTTATCAGACGCCGTCTAATTGACTATGTGCGCCGTGAGCAGCGTCATCTATCGTCGGTTCCATATAGCACGTTCGAGCGTTTAGACGATGAGGAGCAGCTTTACAATCCTGTTGAGCTGAAGCAGGCGCTGGCTGCATATGAATTGAACAGTACGGCGGATGAACGCCGGCTGGAGATGGGCGAATTTAATCAGGAGCTGCTGAAATATGGCGTATCGTTCGCTGAACTGGTCGACGCGTCGCCGAAGCATGCGGATTCACGCAAAATGCTGATGCGAACAGCAGCGATATTAGCAGAGGATGCGGCGATGTTTGGCCAATTAAAGCTGACAGGCAAGCTGCCGGTCAAAGCATTGACGGAGGCGAGCGGCTTGTCGCGCAAGACGATTGAACGCAATCGTAAATATATGATTGCTATTGCATGCATTTTACGGGGCACGTACCCGTTTTTGAAAGATTACCTAGACCTGGATGACTGGCAGCGAGAAGCGAGCAAGGAGGCAGAATGATGAATCGTGGCGTCGTAATGCAGATACAAAAAAATAGGGCAATTGTGCTGACGGCGGATGGCAGATTCATCAATTCCGTGCTTCCTCGCAACGTTAAGGTTGGCGATGAAATTGTGATTCAGCAGGAGGAGCGCGCGAGGCGCAGGAAGCCGAAAGCGCTGCTGTGGAGAACCGGAGTGGCTGCGGCTATCGTACTGCTTATTTTGCCTGTGCTGCTGTATGTTCAGAGCGGCAAGCATCCAGTAGTCGCTTATTTCAGCATGGACATCAATCCAAGCATTGAAATCGGCATTGACAGCCGCGAGCAGGTGCAGGAGCTGCATGCGTTCAATGAGGCGGGCAAGCAGGTCATTGCTGGTGTGTCCTACAAAAATAAATCGCTTGCGCTGGTCACATCGGCTGTTATGCAAAAAATTGCGGGCATGCACTATTTTGACGATAAGGTGCAGGATATCGTAGTGACGAGCGTAGTTGTTGGCGGTGATGACCCGCAGATGGACGTATTATTTTCGACTAAGCTTAATAAGGCTTTAACAGATATGGTGGCGGACGGATATATGCAGGCGGCTGTAGAAATTATGACGCTGTCTGCGCCGGTAGAGCTGCGGGATGCAGCGGAAGCGTACGGCCTGTCGTCGGGCAAGATGGCGGTTTATTTGATGGCCAAGGATGAAGGTTATGATCTTGAGCTGGAAAACTTCCAGCAGCATTCCATCAGCATGATAACCGAGCCGCTTGGCGGAGTGAAAACGATTATGAAGCATGCCGATAAAACGACCAAAGAAAGCCTGAGAAGCTTGCTTGAGGCGGAATCAAAGCAAGAAGCGGTGCAAGCCTCCGCTCCGGTTGTGGACAATGCGCCTGCTAAGCCCTTAGCATCTCCGACTCCTGCGCCTGTTCTTATAAGCTCATTGACGGATGGCGCGTCCTCTCCGAAGCCTTATGAGACGGTATCGACAAAGCCGACATCAACAACTGGGGCGACTGTCCAAGAGACGCCAGCCAAACAGGAGGATAACGGAAAGAGCGGGCATCACGACAAAGACAAGGACAAAGGCAAGAACAAAGACAAGAACAAAAATAAGAACAAAAATAAGAACAAAGACAAGAACAAAGAAAAAGATAAGAACAAGCATGAAAACGGACATGAAAATAACGATAAGCAAGAAAATAACCAGGGAAACAAAAATAAAAATAAAGACAAAAACAGTGATAATAATAAAAAAGATGGCAGAAACAATAGCCATAAAGATGGTAAAAACAAGGATTCGGGCAAAAATAAAGAAAAAAGTAACGGAGGGAAAGCTGGCGATAAAAATAAATGGAAGACCATTTGGGACGGTCAGCTCCATTTTAACTATCGAACAAACGTGGAAAATACATACGGCTGGCAGCGGTCAGCTTAGGATTCGTCCAATTCGTTGTAAAAATACCATTTTTCGACAAATATTCTCATTGACATGAAGGACATCAAAAATCTATGATGAGTATAGCTTGAATTAGCGTTGTCCATTGATGCTGCCGGGGGGGAGTAGAGGATGCAGATGATGCGAAAGCGTTATTTCCCGGCACTTGCCGAATACATACGAAGTGATAAGGAAAGTTCTCTTTATCAAGCAGCAGAGCTAGGCAAAGAGTTAACGGGAATCCAACTTGATGATGTCATTGCGATCCATGAGGATTGCATGCAGACATTAGTATCGAATGTGGACTCGGAAGAAGCAGTCAAATTGTACAATCGTTCGTTCATTTTTTTAATCGAATTTATGGTGGCGTATCGTTTTCATTTGCTGGCGAATCAAACCAATGATCAGAAGTTTACGGAAATGAGGGAAATGCTGCTCCGTTCCAATCGTTCATTTGAAATGGTCAAAAATAAGTATGAAAATGTGCTGCAGCATATGGACAGCGGCATCGCATTGTTTGACAGTGAAGGCATTTTGTCATTCATTAATTTGCAAATGGCGAAGCACCTAGACATTCCCCGCAAAACGCTGGTGGGCTGCAATTTGCCTGAAATTTTGCGGCATCCGCAGCTTAGCCGGTATACCCGGAAAATGATTTTAAGGCTGTACAAGGAAATGCTGCTTAGGCGCATGCGGAGTTATGAGTTTCAGGATAGGGATGGCAACCATTTGCTCGTAACGGTCACCTACGGCGATCAGCTTGAAGGTGATTTTCTATTCAGCGTCAAAGATGTGTCGGAGTATAAGCAGATTGAACAAACGGCTTTACAAAATGACAAGCTAGCCATGCTTGGCCGAATTGCGGCTGCCATTGCGCATGAAATTCGCAATCCGCTGACGTCGATACGCGGATTTATCCAGCTGCTGCGCCCGTATTTGCTGCAAATGGGCAAGGAGGAATATGCCCGAATCATTTTAGCCGAAATTGATCGTGCTAATGATATTATTTACGAGTTTCTAAACTCGTCCAAGCCGTCAGCTCCATTAAAGAAAGCGTTTTCTATTAATTTACTGCTTAAAGAAGTTGCGCTGCTTACGGAGAGCGAGGCGCTTATGCGCAATTGCCAGATCGAGCTGCAGCTCGAAGGAGATGAATATGCGCTCGTCGCTTCGATCGACATGAAGCAGATTAAGCAGGTCATTCTCAACATTGTGAAAAATTCGCTCGATGCGGTAGCGGAGCGGGAAAGCGATGATATCGGCATTATTGAGCTGTCAACGAGAGCCGATGGCTCTTATGTGGAGATTACGATGAAGGATAATGGGAAAGGAATGGATAAGGCGACATTAGCTCGATTATTTGATCCTTTTTTTACGACCAAGGAAGAAGGGACAGGCCTTGGCTTATCCGTCAGTTATCGGATCATCCGCAATCATGGCGGCTCTATTCGCGTCGAAAGCGTCGTAGGAAGCGGCACATCATTCATTATTTATTTGCCATTAGCGGAATAAATGATTAAAATCGGGGGTATGCCCCCCGATTTTTTTTCATCTTTATGGCGGGAGGCGCTAAAAGGAGAGGAATGATTGACCATGAGTACATTATTTACATATGGAACGCCAGGTGCTGAACCAATAGATGCAGTCGTTCGTTTCATTAGCCCGCGTGAGCTTAGCGATGCTGCAGCCGAATGGCTGCTGCCGCAAATTGACCAGGCTATTCGCAGCCTGTTTCTCAAAGGGCTGTTCAAGGGAGAGGCGGAGCAGGCTCACGTCATTCAGACGCTCGGCTTGTATCCTGCTGCCGAGCATGTAATAGTGGTTGGCTATGAGGAGCAATCCGGCGCAGACGGCTTGCGTCTAGCGGCTGCAACAGCGGCCAAAGCCTTGAAGCGCATAAAGGCGCAGTCCGTGCATGTTGTGCTGCCGCTATCTGCGGTGGAAGCAGAAGGACTTTCCCAGCAGCAAGCGGCTCAGGCGCTGACTGAAGGGCTGAAGCTGGCGGTGCATGACCGTCTGCCAGAGAAACGCGAAGCGAAAACGCGTTATGCGATCGGTAAAGTGTATTTCTCCATCGCTGGAAATGAAGCGCAAGGCGCTGCTTCTGATACCAGCGAGCAATGGATTGCTGGAATTACACGCGGCGTTGCCTGTGCCGATGGCGTAATCAGCGCCCGTGATTTGACGAATATAGCGGGCAATAAGCTCGTGCCTGAAGGTCTGGCTACGTATGCCGAGGAGCTTGCCCGCCAGTATGATTTTGACATTGAAATTATTGATGAGTGGACAGCAGCCGAGCAGGGCATGGGCGGCTTGCTTGGAGTCGGTCAAGGCAGCATCAACCCGCCGCGTATGATTGTGCTGCATTATAAGGGTGCGCCAGGCGAGCAAGCGGCTTGGGGCTTAATTGGCAAAGGCATCACCTTTGATACAGGCGGCATATCGCTCAAGCGGGCGCCGGGCATGGAGGAGATGATTGCCGATATGGGCGGCGCAGCGGCAGTGCTTGGCGCAATGCAGGCTATCGGCGAGCTTAAGCCGGCGGTGAACATTATTGCGGTCATTCCATCGGCGGAAAACATGCCATCGGATCGGGCACTGAAGCCAGGCGATGTCATTACGATGATGAACGGCCTGACGGTGGAAGTGGTGAATACGGATGCCGAAGGCAGGCTGGTGCTTGGCGACGGACTCACGACAGCGATTCGCCGCGGGGCAACGAAGCTGATTGATGTCGCGACGCTGACAGGAGCGGTGTCGGTAGCGCTCGGCTCGCAAGCGACGGGAGCGGTAACGAATCATGATGGGCTCATGCAGCAGGTGCGCGAGGCATCTGAGCGTGCTGGCGAGCGAGTATGGCAGCTTCCCGCTTATCCGGAATACAAGAAGCAAATTCGGAGTGAAGCGGCAGATTTGAAAAACAGCGGCGGCCGGGAAGCGGGCACCATTACGGGCGGATTGTTCATCGGCGCATTCGCTGAGGATCTGCCTTGGGTTCATCTCGATATTGCGGGCGTGTCGTTCCGTGAATCGGCGAAGGCACTGGAGCCGAAAGGCGGCACCGGCGTTATGGTGCGTACGCTTGTCGAGCTCATGTACGCAGCAAAGGCGTAAACTGCAGCTTAAGCAGGAGTGCGCTGGACAGCAAGTTAATGCTTATAATCAAAGCAACGACCGCAGCAGAGGGTTAACCTCGGCTGCGGTCGTTGCTTCTCTTTTTCCATCTTTCTACATGCCAAAAAAATAAATAGCATAACCAACTACGTAAATGTTACTATATATAAAAAATAAAGCAGTGGACGAGGAGTTTTGAAGCAGCATGAATAACGGAGAAGCGGGCCTTAAAAAAGAAGGCCTGGTCATTTTAATACTTAGCTTTGCTTTAACGTTGGTCGTTATGAATACAATGATGTTTAATCTGGCGCTGCCGGATGTGGAGAAGCAATTTTCCCTCACAGCGATTGCGACCTCATGGATTGTAACGGGTTATTCCATTATGTTCGCGATTGCTTCGATTACGTACAGCAGGCTTTCGGATTTTATACCGATGAAGCTATTGTTTCTCATTGCCCTGTCTTCCCTTGGCGTAGCGTCGATTTTAGGCTTTTTCAGCAACAGCTTCATACTGCTAATGGCTGCGCGTCTTATTCAAGCAACGGGAGCAGGGGCGATTGCCGCGCTTGGCATCGTGCTCGTTACACGGTTTATTCCCGCTGACCGCCGCGGCCGGGCGATGGCGCTTATTATGTCTGCAACCTCGCTAGGGCTTGGACTTGGTCCGGTAATCGGCGGTGTGATCGTCGAATATTTGGGCTGGCATTATTTATTTGCGGTTACAGCCATTATGATTTTGCTCATTCCTATGTTCTATAAAATGATTCCGGCTGAAAGCCGCAAAAGCGGCTCGTTCGACGTAGCGGGCGCGCTGCTGATTGGCATTGGAACGACAGGCCTGCTGCTCGCCTTGACGAGCAAAAGCCTGATCGCCTTAATCGTCGGTGTGGTCGCGGTTGCCTTGTTCTGGTGGCGAATCCACAAGGCGAAGGACCCCTTCGTCCAGCCGGATTTGTTCCGCAATAAGCCTTACATGCTGCTCGGCATGCTGGGTGTTACTTCATACATGAACAACTTTGCTGCATTATTTCTCGTTCCACAGGTGCTCGCTGGCGTGTATCATTTAACGCCTGCCCAGTCCGGTTTAATCGTATTTCCAGGCTCGCTGGCAACGATGGTTGCCTCAAGATATATTGGCAGTACCATTGACCGGCTTGGCAATCGTTTCTTTATCCGTCTGGCTCCGGTCGGCCTATTTGCCGCTTCGCTCGCGCTTGCATTCAGCGCTGTACATTCCTATTGGGCAATTCTCATTATCTATATGCTGCTTAGTGTTAGTTTCTCTGCCTTAACGAGCAGCGTGTCTAATGAAATGTCGAGGCTGCTGCCGCAAAAGGAAATTGGAGCGGGAATGGGATTATTCCAGCTTGCCCAGTTTTTCAGTGGCGCTTTGACTGCCGCCTTGATAGGCACCGCCATTGTATGGCAGGCTCAGCTGGCTAAATCAGAAGCGTTCAATCATATTTTATGGGGCATGTCCGTTATTGTGCTGGGCACGGTCGTCAGTTCGCTGTTATACACGCGCAGCGCTGCTCGCCAAGCTTCCCGCCAAGCAGCCTAATACGTGTCGTGAAACCTGTCGCGGGTTTCTAATTTTTTATAAAAGAGTTAACGTCTTACAGGGATGAATATATTTATTTTCCAATAAATCTGGATGCGCTAGCAGGGAAGTTAACAACCCATGTTGAATTTACAACTCATGAGGACGGAATAGGGCTGAAAGTGGAGGGTTCGGATGAGCGACTATGTAAGTGCGGACTTGTATCATACCTATATGAACTCCATTTGGGAAGAGACAACAGATGGTATTGTTATTGTCGATTTGCAGCGTATCGTGCTGGATGTCAATCCAGCTTTTGAGCAGATGTACGGCTGGACGAAGGAGGAGCTGGTAGGCAGGAAGCTCCCCGTCGGCCCGGCCCATCTCTATAAGGAGTTTGCCAGACTGTACGATCAGGTGATTGAGGGCAAGAAGGTAGCCGCAGCGGAATACCCGAAGCTGTGCAAGAACGGCAAGCATCTGCATGTGAGCATTACCTTATCCGCTGTTCGCGACAGCAGCGGCCAGACGACCGGAATCGTTGCTATTGAGCGGGATATTACGAAACGCAAGCAGACCGAGAAGGCGCTTCGGGAGACGGAGCAGCTTTACAGCCACCTGACGCAAAATGTGCTAGCCGGCGTTTTTGTGAGGCAGGATCGTAAAATCGTTTATATTAACTCGTATATGTCCGCCATGCTCGGCTACACGAGAGAGGAATTTGTTACGCTGCGCACCGCCGACTACATTGATGCGATTGAGCTGTTCACCATTAAGCGGCAGGTCGCGGAAATTTTGATTAAAAAGCGTGAGCCCCGCTATACCGTTACCGTACGCGGCAAGAAGAAGGATGGCGGATTCGTTTATTTGGAAGTCAATCTCTCGCTCATTATGTACAAAGGCAGAACAGCGATGCTAGGCTCAGCCAAGGATGTGACATCATCGGTTGCACTTGAGCGTTCCTTGCGGGAAAGCGCCGAGATGTACCAGCGTGTCATGAAGCTGCTGCCCGAGCCGATTGTGCTTAGCGATCATGGAAAAATTATTTACGCCAACAATTCGGCCATCAAGCTCGTTCAGGCCGATGAAAAAAACGAAGTAATTGGACATTCGGTATTTGAATATATTCATCCTGACCATCATGAGGAATCGCTTAGGATGATGGATCTGATTATGTTTGATGAAGAGCCGAGCCAGTTTGAGGAGCGGCAAATTATTTGCAGGGATGGGCAGACGATAGATGTTGAAATGTCGAGCATCCGCATTAACAATTATATGGGCAAGCGGGTTATTTTAACGGTAATCCGGGATTTGACTGATCGCAAGCGTTCTGAGGATATGCTGGTGCGTTCCGAGAAGCTGTCGGTTATTGGCCAGCTTGCTGCGGGCGTTGCCCATGAAATTCGCAATCCGCTAACGGCGCTCAAAGGTTTTACGCAATTGCTCAAAACCAAAAACGAAGGTTATGGCTCCTATCTCGATATTATGTCCAACGAGCTGGATCGAATTAATTTAATCGTTAATGAATTTATGACTTTGGCTAAGCCGCATTTTACCAGATTCAACGATGAGAATTTGGTACATATTTTGCGCGGCGTTATTTCGGTGCTGGAAACACAGGCGATAATGACGAACGTGGATATTGAGACGCAGGTGGAAGATTGCTTAATGATTATTCATGCAGACGCCAATCAGCTCAAGCAGGTATTCATTAATGTCATCAAAAATGCGATCGAGGCAATGCCTGATGGCGGGCGCGTTACGATTACGATTCGCTCAAACTTTCCTGATAGCGTTTGCTTGACGATTCGCGATGAGGGGATTGGAATGACCGACTCCATTATCGGGAAAATCGGGCAGCCCTTTATTACGACAAAGGAAAAAGGCACGGGCCTAGGGCTGATGATCAGCTCCAGAATTATTGAGGCCCATCATGGTACTTTACATATCGTTAGTCGACATGGCGAAGGCACGGAAGTGCAAATTACGCTGCCGCTGGCTAAGCCTGCAACGACAGAATTAAATTAATTTTGCCCTGTTCCCTCATTTAACCTTCATCCCAGTAGCGTATCCGTTTTAGAGTGATAAGCCTTCAGTTTCGCGCCTACCCGCGAAGTGCTGAAGGTTTTTATCTATTTGTGTGCGAAACGGGCAAATTAGACTGATCAGACTTACATGTTGTTAAATGCACTTAAAATAGAATGAAAAAGCAGCAAAAGGAGTGTCACATAGATGAAGGCCTATTTCACAGATCGCATTAAAATCCCGCTTGGATTTTGGGAAGGATTGCGCCAACTTGGGATCCCCGCCCACGACGTAGCTCGCAAAGCACGACTGCCGCTCACCATTATTACTGAGCCAGTAGTCACAACTGCCCAATATTTCGCGATTTGGCAGGCTTATTCCGAACTCATTGGTGAATCTGCCATAGGGATTATCAAGCTTGCGACCGCCTTTGAAACAGCAAAGTATCCACCGACTGTCTTAGCCACTTACCATGCTCGTAATTACCGTGACGCTTTGAACCGCATGGCCCGTTACAAACAGCTATGTCCCCCCGAAAGCTTACAGATTACAGAGAAGGGGGAGCACTGTGCAATCGAACTCGGATGGCTGAATACCGAACAACCGGGGCCTTCGATGCTGGTTGGCATTACGCTGGCCTTTCTTCTGGAGCTTGGGCGCCGGGGCACAGGCCAGCCTTTGAAGGCGAAGCTCGTCGAATTTTCACACCCAATGGGCGATGTACAAGCCCTTGAAGCATATTTCGGCTGCCCGATCCAGATGGGAGCACAAAGCAACCGATTGACGCTGCATCGAAGTGATCTGGACCTCCCTTTTGTCTCATACAACGAAGAGCTGCTGGAAATGCTGACTCCTGCTTTGGACCGTTCGCTTAATGAACAGCAGCGCAGCCGTTCAATGGCCGATACGGTCAAATGGATCATAAAACGCAGCCTCACAGGAGGGCGTACCGACATTGAGGCAGTGGCGAAGGAACTGAGCATGAGCGATCGTACGCTGCAGCGCCGGCTTACTGACGAAAACACGAGCTTCAAGCTTCTATTGACACAAGCTAGACATGAGCAGGCAAGAGAATACTTGGCAGACCCCTCGCTCGAAATTAAAGAAGTGGCTTTCTTGATTGGCTATGAGGACCAAAACTCGTTTTACCGCGCCTTCCGCCTTTGGGAAGGCGCTACGCCTTCCAATTGGCGGAAGAAACAGTTAGATGCAAGCTCGATATAAAATAAATGGCAAGGATTTATCGCGTTTTATGATTTGGCGTATGAAGCAAGACCTTTGGCGCAACAGGCTAGTTACGGAGCAAGCCGGGTAAGGTAATATAAATTCGATTCCGAGCAATGGACTGTTGGAAAAATGACGGCTAATAATCTTGCCAATACGATAAGTTAATGAAACGGAGAAATGTATGATGGAAATGGGATTAACCAATAAAACGGCTTTAGTTACAGGATCAACGAAAGGCATAGGCAAAGCCATTGCCCTAGAACTTGCCAAAGAAGGCGTTCATGTCCTTATTAATGGACGAAATTATGAGGAGGTAGAACAAACAGTACGCGAAATAAAGTCGGAATTTCCTGCTACCTCCCCTCAAAATGCTGCGGCTGATATTGTGGATAGCGGGCAAAGGGAAGCTTTATTTGAAAAATACCCCGAAATAGATATTCTGGTTAATAATACGGGCATTTATGAAATCATGAAGTATGAGGATGTCGACGACGACATATGGGAAAAATATATCCGTACGAATGTTCTTGCCGCAAACGGCTTAACAAAATTTTATTTGCCTAAAATGGTGAAAAATAATGATGGCCGCATTATCTTTATTGCAAGTGAAGAAGCCATGATGCCATCTGGACTAATGCCTCAGTATGGAATGACAAAGTCCATGCTGTTATCCTTGGCAAAGAGCTTATCTAAATTAACGCGAGGAACAGAGGTTACAGTCAATACGATTATGCCCGGACCGACACTTTCTGAAAAAGTGCAACAAATTATCGAGGGCATGTACTCCGATGAAGACATGGCTTTTTCAGAAAAAGAGAAAAAATTTATGGCTGCAAGCCTGCCTCAATCGGAAATTCAGCGATTTATCAGGCCTGTTGAAATAGGAAGACTAGCCGCTTTTGTATGCAGTCCTTATGCATCCGCATTTAAAGGCTCTCCGATCCGCATGGATGGAGGTCTAGTGCCGACTATTTTTTAATCTTGTTTTCGTATATTCGCTTCAACAAAATTCGTGTAAAATAAAATTATTCTTTTGAAAGTGAGCTGAAGATGGATGATGTGGTCGCCACTATTTGAAAATGATGTACCTGTAGTTATTCTCCCTTAACGGCAGAAAACTACAACTCCGTTAAGGGCAGGAATGTTCTGGAAAAACGGAGGGTACTCAATGAAAAACACTTGGTTAGGTTCTTTGTATTTAGCGCTCGCAGCTAGCATTTGGGGCGGGATGTATGTTGTAGTCAAACATGTGGTAGACTTTGTGCCGCCACTTGAATTAGTATGGATTCGCTATGTCATTGCTTTTTTTGCATTGCTCATTATTGGCGTTGCAACCAAACAATCATGGCGTATTGAAAAACGGGACTTGCTGTTAATCTTCCTAATTGGACTAATTGGTAATACAATATCCATTATTACTCAAGAAGCGGGCACGATGCTTTCTACAGCCCAAATGGGTGCGATTATTACGTCAACGACGCCTGCATTCATGGTGCTATTTGCACGTATCCTCTTAAAAGAAAAAATAACGTTTAAAAAAGCAAGCTCCATTATTTTAGCATCGATCGGTGTCGGCATTATTGTCGGAAAATCCGAAATGGATTCATCCATTCAACTGGGTGGGGTATCACTGCTTATAGCAGCACTTACTTGGGCGCTTATGTCTGTTCTTATTAAGCGGGTACCCGGACAATATTCACAAATGGTCATAACGTGCTATACAACACTAGTAGCCATTGTTTTAATTACACCTTTTACAATAAGCCGGTTGCCGGAGCTTGATTATCAAGCCATGATGCATCCAACGGTTTGGGGCGGCCTTTTGTACTTGGGGGTTATTTCGACAGCGTGCGCCTTTTTATTGTGGAATCGTGGCCTGCAAATGCTCAATGCTTCAAGCGGCGGATTGTTTTTCTTTTTTCAACCGATAGTCGGCACTTTTTTAGGGTGGCTATTGCTCGGCGAGCAAATTGGTTTGTCTTTTTGGATAGGTACGATATTCATTTTTATCGGTGTATTATTCGTTATTCGAGATGAATGAGCAATGAAAAAAAGTTGGTCGGCGTCATTTGCCGATCAGCTTTTTTTTATGCATGTCATTTGATCGCTTGACTTGGAGTTAACTCCAGAGGGTAAACTACATTCGAAGGCAATTGTACTTAACCGAAAGCGAGGAACGATCAATGGAATATGTGAAACTTGGTAATACGGGCTTGGATGTATCTCGGCTTTGTCTTGGCTGTATGAGCTTTGGTGTAGCAGAACGGTGGATTCATCCATGGGTGCTTGATGAAGAGCACAGTCGTCCTATTATAAAAAAAGCGCTGGAGCTGGGTATTAATTTTTTTGATACAGCAAATGTGTATGCAGATGGAACAAGCGAGGAAATCGTTGGACGGGCTCTAAAGGATTATGCGAATCGTGATGAAATTGTGCTGGCAACCAAGGTGCATTTCCGCATGCATGAAGGGCCGAATGGTGCGGGGCTTTCCCGGAAAGCTATCATGAGTGAAATCGACAAGAGCCTGAAGCGATTGGGAACGGATTATGTAGACCTTTATCAAATCCATCGCTGGGATTATAATACGCCTATTGAAGAAACGATGGAAGCTTTGCATGATGTCGTGAAGGCTGGAAAAGCAAGATACATTGGAGCTTCCGCTATGTATGCTTGGCAGTTCCAGAAGGCGCTGTATACAGCTGAGAAAAATGGATGGACCAAATTTGTGTCGATGCAAAATCATATGAATCTCATCTACCGTGAAGAGGAACGAGAGATGCTGCCGCTTTGCAAGGAAGAAAAAATCGGTGTTATTCCTTACAGTCCGCTGGCATCAGGAAGATTGACGCGTGATTGGTCGGAAACGACGAATCGCTCCGAAACCGATCAAGTGCAGAAATCGAAATACGATGCGACTGCGGATACGGATCGAGTAATTGTGGAGCGCGTTGCAGCAATCGCTGAGAAGCGTGGCGTTCCCCGCGCTCAAATCGCACTTGCCTGGGTAGCGCAGAAGGAACCGGTAACAGGCCCGATTGTCGGCGCTTCGAAAATATCCCATCTCGAGGATGCCGCAGCTGCGCTCTCCATTAATTTGACACCTGAAGAAATTGCGTCGCTGGAGGAGCCTTATGTACCTCATCCGGTCATTGGCGCCGTATAATAGGAAGATAGGACAAGAGCGCCCGGACCATTTCATTGGGCGTTCTTTATTTTAAATGTGGTGGTGACACGAGCATGTTTATAGCAGAAGTAAGTGAAAAATATGATTTGTCTCAGGATACGCTTCGCTACTATGAACGAATTGGGCTTATTCCGCGAGTGAACCGCAATAAAAGCGGGCTCAGGGACTACACCGAAGAAGATTGCCGGTGGGTTGAATTTGTGAAGTGTATGCGGGGCGTCGGACTTCCTGTTGAGGTATTGATTGAGTACGTTGGGCTGTTTCAACAGGGTGATGAAACGAAAGGGGCCAGAAAAGAACTCCTAATCGAGCAGCGCAAGCTGCTTAGAGCAAGAATGGAAGATATGCATAAGGTGCTTGAACGCATGGATGATAAGATCGAAAGATATGAGCAGACCATCGTGAAAAAAGAAAAAACACTAAATAGACCTGAAGTCTAACCATATGTGTCGTATATTAAGCCAACTGGGGATAGCCGGTTGGCCTTTTTTTCTCCGTCCTGCCGTTGCATCCACGATTTACTCCTTGCTGTGTGCTGACGCTATCTGGACTAATTGGCGTATGTGAGCATCTTTCAACGTATAAAACACCATTTTTCCTTCCTTCCGATAGTTAGCTAATCCAAGCTGTTTTAGCGTTCGTAGATGATGCGATGTAGTTGCCAGCGAGGATTTGGTGATATTTGCCACATCACAGACGCACAGTTCGTCTTCTTCGCATAAAGCAAATACGATTTTTAAACGTGTCTCATCGGCCAGTGCTTTAAACAGCTTGGCCATACTCTCCATGTTTTGCCGCTCTAGAGCATGCTGTACCTTATGTACTTTAGGCTCGTCATAGCAATATATCTCACAGCTATCTTTCATGCCGCACCCTCTCCGTTATTCAAATTAAAATTGATTGTTGCTAGCTTAGCATATTATAATAAATCAATCAAACATATGCTTGATTGATCATTTAAGTTTAGACAGAATGGTGCTCATGCTAGTTAATGGAAGGATGATACATATGTATGATGTGTTGATTATAGGTGCAGGGCAAGCGGGGTTGTCTGCAGGATATTTTTTGAAAAAGAGTGGTTTAAGCTTTCTCATTTTGGAAGCAGCAGCATCAGTCGGGGATTCTTGGCGGCGGCGCTATGACTCGCTTCATCTCTTTACACCGCGCATGTATGATGGATTGCCTGGCAAGCCTATAGAAGGAAATCAGAATGGTCTGCCCAGTAAGGATGAGATTGCAGACTATCTTGAAGCCTATGCGGAAAATATGGCGTTTCCGATCAAGCTGAATAGTCTTGTTAAACGGCTTTGGAGAGATGGCAACTTTAAAGTGGAAACAGCAGATGGAATTATTGAAGCTCGCAACATTATCGTGGGAACAGGCCCCTTCCAAGTGAAAAATGTACCCTCCTTTTCGAACTTATTATCAGAGAGCATCACTCAGTTGCATTCCTCAGAATATATCAACCCCGTTCAGTTGAGCCCGGGGAACACAATCGTTGTGGGAGGCGGGAATTCAGGTGCTCAAATAGCAGTTGAGTTAGCTCAGAATGGGGATAAAGACAGATCAGTATACTTATCCATTGCTCGTGATATCTCTTTCAAGCCCTTGCATATTATGAATCGAAGCATTTTCTGGTATTTTGAAAAACTTGGGTTTCTTCGTGCAAGCACGCAAAGCCCTATTGGCAAATGGTTGAAAAACCAGCCCGAGCAAGTATATGGATTTGAACTGAAGCAGCTGATGAAAAAGGGGAAAGTAAAGGTTGCTTCTCGTGTAAGGAACGCGATTGGCAACCGTGTAATATGTGAGGATGGAAACGAAATAGAGGTGAAAAATGTAATTTGGGCTACTGGTTTTAAGCGAGATGACCATTGGATTGACATTCAGGATGCATTCGATTCGCATGGCCAGATTAAGCATAAAGAAGGTGTATCCCCGGTTGCGGGATTGTATTTTGTCGGTTTGCCATGGCAAACCTCAAGGGGATCGGCACTTCTGGGCTGGGTAAAATATGACGCTCAAAAAATAGTTGACCATCTAACTCTCACTACTAATTAAGAGCTTGTTCAATAAAATAGCGGAGGCTGAGGACTAAATGATCTGTCCAGGGCCGCCGCTATTTCTATTAGGATGCCTATTTCCCCCGTTATTTTCTGCCAAATAACCGTGCTAATTGAGCTGCTTGACGGAGCTTCGTGCGATGAGCTCCGCAGGCAGCACGACTTTCCGCCACGGGCCGGAGGCGCTGCCGTTCTGGATGCGGTCAATGAGCATTTGCATGCCGAGATAGCCAAACTGGTAGGCTTGCTGGGCGACAACGGTAATAAACGGATTAATGTCCGCGTAGGGGCCAAAATCGTCAAAGCATACGATGGAAATATCGTCTGGAATGCGCAGTCCGCGCTGTTGGAGCAGGCGAATCAGCTCTATGGCGATGACGTTGTTTCCAGCAATGATGGCGGTCGGAAGCGGGTTGATGCTGTCGATCCAGGCATTCATGGCGGACAAATCATTTTGCGGGCCGAAGCTCGTCTCGAATAAATAGTCCGGCTCATAGTCCAGCCCATTAAGCTGGAGCGCCTCTCTGTAGCCTTGCAGGCGAAGGCGGGCGCTGGAGCTCGATAGCGAGCCGTTGACCATCATAATCCGCGTATGCCCCAGCCCCACAAGATGATCGACGAGCTGGCGAGCGCCTTCCTTGCTGTCCCCAAGGACGATGTCGCATTCGATGCCCGGTACTTCGCGGTCAATCAGCACGAACGGAGTCTGATGGTGCAGCAGCGACTCCAGATTGGACAAGGAGGGGTCGCCAGTCGGCGCCATCATCACGCCGTCAACCCGCGTCGTCAAAATCGTATGGATATAATCCGATTCCTTAGCTAAATTTTCATCGCTGTTGCCGAACAACAGCTTGTAGCCATTTTTCGTAGCGGCATCCTCTGCCCCACGTGACAGTGTCGTATAAAACGGATTCGTAATATCGGCAATAAGCAAAAACAGCAGGCGGGTATGCTGAAGCACCAGACTTCTTGCCATCTGGTTTGGCACATAGTGCATTTCCTCCATCACTTTCTTGACCTTTGCCCGCGTTTTGTCGCTTATTCTGCCTGTGTTATTGATAACTCGCGATACGGTCATTGCTGAAACGCCAGATCGCTGAGCGATATCGTAAATCGTAACCATGCGGCTTGCTCCTTATCTATTTCGTCCCACTCGTTTGTTATCTTACCATCTTACAAAAGTGAGCCATTGACAGCAACCCTCAAGCTTGATAAATTAGAGTTATCGGTAACTCTATACTAACTCAAACAGCTGGTTATGCACTTTATTTTAGAATATAAGAATTATAAGCTTCACTCTTGTAATTTCTTATATTTCATCGCGAAACGGAAGCTTTGCCGCCAGAAGACGGCAAAAGCCGTTTACGCTCGTATTGGAGGGATAATAGTGACACAAGAAAAGCATCGTTTTGAAAGCGGTTTCCCTAAAATAGGTATTCGTCCTACGATTGATGGACGCCGTAAAGGCGTTCGCGAATCGCTCGAAGAACAGACAATGAATATGGCAAAATCGGTAGCCGCGCTCATTGGCGAGCATTTGCGTTATCCGAACGGCGAGCCAGTTGAATGCGTCATTGCGGACAGCTGTATCGGCGGTGTAGCAGAAGCGGCAGCTTGCGCGGACAAATTTTCCCGCGAGCGCGTAGGCGTGTCCATCACCGTAACGCCATGCTGGTGTTATGGCACCGAGACGATGGATATGGACCCTTCCATTCCGAAAGCGGTATGGGGCTTTAATGGTACCGAACGTCCAGGCGCCGTATATTTGGCGGCTGTACTGTCTGGCTATGCACAGAAGGGCCTTCCAGCCTTCGGCATTTATGGCGAGGAAGTACAGGACTCAGGCGACACGAGCATTCCTGAAGATGTGAAGGGCAAGCTGCTGGGCTTCGCGAAAGCGGGACTTGTTGTAGCTTACATGCGCGGCAAATCATACTTGTCGATGGGCTCCGTATCGATGGGTATCGCGGGCTCGATCGTAAACGATGCTTTTTTCCAAGAATATTTGGGCATGCGTACCGAGTATGTGGATATGTCGGAATTCGTCCGCCGCTTCGAAGAGGAAATTTATGATGGCGAAGAATTTTCCCGTGCGCTGGCATGGGTGAAGGAAAACTGTCCGGAAGGCGCAGACAACAACCCAGCGCAAATCCAAACCTCCAGAGAGCAGAAGGACAAGGATTGGGAAACGGTTGTGAAAATGACGATGATTGCCCGCGACCTGATGGTCGGCAACCCGCGTCTTGCGGAGCTAGGCTTCGGGGAAGAGGCGATGGGCCACAATGCGATTGTATCCGGCTTCCAGGGGCAGCGCCAATGGACGGATCATTTTCCAAACGGCGATTTCATGGAAACGCTGCTTAACTCCTCGTTCGACTGGAACGGCATCCGCGCACCTTACATGGTAGCAACAGAAAATGACAGCTTGAACGGCGTTGCGATGCTGTTCGGCAATTTGCTGACGAATACGGCGCAAATTTTCGCCGATGTGCGGACGTATTGGAGTCCAGATTCGGTGCAGCGCGTAACGGGGCATAAGCTGGAAGGGCACGCAGCGGGCGGCATTTTGCACCTGATCAACTCCGGCTCGGCGACGCTTGACGGCACGGGCGAGCAGCAGCTTGCTGGCAAGCCTGCGCTTAAGCCGCATTGGGAAATTTCCGAGCAGGAGGCGGCGGATTGCCTGAAGGCAACGTCGTGGCGTCCGGCATCGGTTGAATATTTCCGCGGCGGCGGCTATTCCTCCGACTATTTGACACGCGGGGGCATGCCGATGACGATGTCCCGGATTAATTTGGTCAAGGGCATTGGCCCCGTTCTGCAAATAGCCGAAGGTTATTCGGTTGATCTGCCAGAGGGCGTTCATGATGTACTCGACAAGCGGACAGATCCGACTTGGCCGACGACGTGGTTCGCTCCGATTTTGACAGGCAGCGGCGCGTTCCGCAGCGTTTATGAAGTGATGGACCAATGGGGGGCGAATCACGGTTCTATCAGCTACGGGCATATTGGCGCAGATTTAATTACACTTGCGTCGATGCTGCGTATTCCAGTCAATATGCACAATGTGGCAGAAGAAAAGCTGTTCCGTCCGCGCGCTTGGGGCCTGTTCGGCACGAGCAATGCGGAAAGCGCAGATTACCGCGCTTGCGACAACTTTGGGCCATTGTATAAATAATGAAAAATTGAATGAGTCATCTATAAGCTGCCGTTCCAATTTTTTGGGGCGGCAGCTTCATGGGTTCAATATGACAGAGGAGGAAGAGAGAAATGAGCAGCTTGGAAATTAGAGAGGAACTATGCAAATACGCAAAAAAGACGGTCGCGAACCGTTTGGTAGTTGGCCCCGGCGGCAACATTAGCGCGAAGCATGAGGGCAAAATGTATTTGTCCCCAAGCGGTTTTGCCCTTGATGAAATTGAGCCGGAGCAGTGGGTAGAGGTCGATATTGAGACTGGAGCGGTAACGGATACAGGCTTCCGTCCGTCTTCTGAGGTCCTGATGCATCTTTATGCTTACCGGGCGAATCCGAACATCGGCGCGATCGTGCATACGCACCCGCCTTATTGCATCGCCTTTACACTTGTGGAGCAGGAGCTGCCGATTATGTTCCCCGATCAGGCGGCGCTAGTAGGCAAGACGGTATATATTCCGTATGTACTGCCTACTACCGATAAGCTTGCAGATGCGCTAGTTGAAAAAGTGAATGCTGCCAGCTCGATTCTGCTGGGCAATCATGGACTCGTAACGACAGGGCGCAATCTGCGCGAAGCCTATTATCGTACGGAAGTGGTAGAAGAAAGCGCAAAAATTTTCCTGATCGCCAAAGCGATTAAGGAACCAAAAGTGCTGACGAAGGAAGAATTTGAAGAAATCGCATCGCTGGAGAGCGAGGCCTACCGTATCCAGCTGCTGCAAAAAATGCAGTAGATTTGCGTTGAATCCGCTAGGAGGAGGAGGAATGCAGGAATGGCAAATGCAGCGAAAACGGCGGCGACGGTCCTTGCCTTTGATCTGGGCGCAAGCAGCGGCAGGGCGCTGATCGGCAAGCTTGCTGCAAGTGCAGAGGGCGGCCGCAAGCTTGAGGTGACCGAGCTTCATCGTTTTCCCAACTATGCGGTGCAAATAGGGCGGCATCTGCACTGGGACATTTTGCGACTGCTTCAGGAGATGAAGGTTGCTATTCGCAAGGCGTTCCAACAGGGCTATCAGCCGTCCACCTTTGGTGTGGATACATGGGGAGTGGACTTTGGCCTGCTGGATGCGCATGGCGAGCTGCTGGGCAATCCCTATCATTACCGCGACCCGCAGACGGAAGGCTTGATCGAAGAGGTGGAGCAGCTGCTGAGCCGCGAGGAGCAGTACCAGCAGGGCGGGCTCCAGTTCATGCCCTTTAATACGATTTATCAGCTGTATGCGATGAGCAAGGCAGGCTCGCCGAAGCTGGCGGCCGCCGAGACGCTGCTGCTGACGCCGGATTTGCTCGTTTATTTTTTGACGGGCAAGAAGGTATGCGAATTTACGATGGCGACTACGACGCAGCTGTTTCATCCCGAGCGGCAGCAGTGGAATGCGCCGCTTATGCAGCAGCTCGGCATTCCAGCGAAGCTGTTTCTTGCGCCGATTCATCCGGGACAGCGCATAGGGCCGCTAACAGCGGAAGTATGCGAAGAGCTGGCTGTACCGCCAATTGAAGCGATTGCCGTAGGCACGCATGATACGGAATCAGCGGTTGCTGCTGTGCCAGCGGCAGGCGGGAAAGCTTTTGCCTATTTGGTGTGCGGCACGTGGTCGCTGCTTGGCACTGAGCTTATGCGTCCGCTGCTGACGCCAGAAGCGCTGGCGCTCGATTTTTCCAATGAGGGCGGAGTCGGCGGAACCTATCAGCTGCTCAAAAACATTATGGGCCTATGGATTTTGCAGGAATGCCACCGCGAATGGGAGGCGCTAGGGCAAGAGCTGACATTCGCACAGCTTGCGGCCGAAGCGGAGCAGGCGGAGCCTTTCCGCAGCCTGATCCATCCGGATGATCTGCGTTTTTACAGCCCTTCGGGCATGATTCGAAATGTGCAGCAGTATTGCGAGGAGACGGGGCAGCTTGTGCCGCAGTCGCGGGGAGAAATAGCGAGATGCATTCTCGAAAGTCTGGCGCTAAAATACCGTTACGCGCTGGCGCAAATGGAGCAGTTGACCGGAGAGGCTTATTCGGGTCTGCACATGGTTGGCGGCGGTATACAGAACAAGCTGCTCTGCCGTTTTACGGCGAATGCCATTGGCCGCTCGGTATGGGCAGGTCCGGTCGAAGCGAGCGCCATCGGCAATATGCTCGTTCAGCTCATTGCCCAAGGGGAATGTGCGGATTTGCAGGAGGCGCGGCAGCTGTCGGCGGCATCGTTCGAGGTGGATACCTATGAGCCAGCGCCAGCGGAGCAGCAAGTGTGGGAGCAGGCTTACGAAGATTACCTGCGGTTAGTCGCTTTGCAGGCGAAGTCTTAATTTTAATCTTACTCAAGGGAGTGTTTAAGGTGCTGCATGGCATATCCAAATTGATTTCACCGGAGCTTTTGAAAATATTAATGGAGATGGGACACAGCGACGAAATCGTGCTGGCCGACGGCAATTTCCCCGTCATGAGCCACGCGCAGCGCGTTGTCCGGGCCGACGGCCACGGCATTCCCGAGCTGCTGGAAGCGGTATTGCCGCTGTTTCCCTTGGATCAATATGTGGAGCGTCCGGCGGCGCTCATGCAGGTTGTTCCTGGCGATACCGTCCAGACGCCAATCTGGGAGCAGTATCAGCTCATTATCGAGCAGCATACGCCGGTACGGGAGAAGCCTGAGGAAGTGGAACGCTTCGCTTTCTATGAGCGGGCTAAGAAGGCTTATGCGATTGTGGCAACCGGCGAGCAGGCGCTGTATGCGAATATTATTTTGAAAAAAGGCGTTATTAAATAGTCTATAGAGACGTTAAAACGGCACGGGAATGTTTCGTTACATTCTGTGCCGTTTTTTGTTTACATATATTACGCTGAACCTTATCTTAAGTAGGGGCAAGTTTTTTTGCGGTTTCCTTATGGAATGCGGAATCGAAAATGAGGTTGTGAGATGAGAAGGATACTTGTGACCGGACCTTGATAAGCCAGCCCATCTTTTCGATGGAGAGGCTGCAACAATTAGATAGTGCCAAAGTGTGTGAAGTGATTCATAGTAACATTCTAAGCCTTATTCACAATTCCTGTAATGCTAGGGCTCTCACAGTAGCTTGTTTTAATGCATCCATCAATATTAAATACGGATGCGGACCGTAGCTGATGCGAGCGACGCCTAATGATGCCAGTTTCTGGATTGAAGGGGAGTCCGGGGAAATCATAACGTTAACAGGTATTGAAGCCTTCTGGCATAATTTCTCGATCAGTTTCTCGTTACATAACCCCGGCACGAAAATTCCATGAGCGCCGGCTTTGGCATAGGCGTCTGCCCTGTGAAGGGCAGCTTCCAAGTGAGCTTCCTCGTGGTCATGTGCTGCGCTCTCTAAGAAGATATCGGTTCGAGCATTAATAAAAAGGGGAATCGACGTATGTTCAGCGGCTTCCCGTACAGCTCTGATACGCAAGGCTTGCTCATCTATGGCGTATAATCCCGGTTCATGGATCTTCTGATCTTCAAGATTGACTCCTACGGCTCCGCACTCGATGATTTTTAACACATTGTTCTTGATAATCTCGGGAGAAGGTCCATAACCGCCTTCTATATCAATTGTAATGGGCAGATTTACGCTATTGCTAATCCGCTGAAGATTGGATAGAACGAGGTCGAAAGGAAGCTTCTCTCCATCTTCGTATCCATGCGCAGCAGCTACAGACCAGCTGCCTGTAGCAATAGCTTGGCCCCCCGCGTCTTGAATGATTTGCGCGCTTCCGGCGTCCCAGGCGTTGACGAGGACTAGCGGGCTGCCGCTTCTGTGCAATTCGTGAAACTTCCGTGCATGTTCAAGTTGATTTTCCATTTTCTTGACCTCCGATTTTCTCGTGATTTAGCAGCCATTCTTTGCGAGCGGCTTCGCCGCCATACCCGCCGAGTTCGCCACTGATGTTAATACGCTCTACTGAAATGGCGATCCCATTAGATGAAGAGGCGTCTTAAATTCAGTTAACGTTCCCTCAAAAAATTGACTTAGTTCACCCTCAATAGACCGAATGGGGGCGTATGTCCTGGTATAATCGCCGCTTTCAATCTTGTCCGTAACCTTTCAACCTCGCGTTCCAAACCCCGGCGTTCTGCGAATTCCAGGAGATACAGCTCATTATCGTCCGCTATTGCCGTCATAGGGCCGTGTAGCGTGTCCAGCCACGATGCTTTAAGAATAAGGCTATCATCTGCTGCGCTGTCTCGTAGAATTCACAGTTAACGTACTTTGGTTTCCTGGCTGGACAAGTTGGCCGGCAGAATACCCCGGTTGAGGTGATGCCCACATAGAAGACACCTTCGTACTCGGATTTTTTCTCGACAAGGGCTTTATAATATTCGACTTTGCGTTCCGCATATGGATCATGATTACACCTACATGCTTTAGACGAGTTTATTATAACGCTTGCTAACGACGTCCGTAGCCGAAAATCAGGCATCTATTTTGTATTAATATCACGCAGACCATAGAAGCTGGCAGGTCACACTTCAGCCGGAATAATGCTTAACAGGATTCTAATCGTCATTTTTTCATTCAGTGCAAAACTTGCCACTCCAACGTGCACGCTGAACCGTATCACAAATAAGGCAAGTTTTTGACCTGTGTAAAGTCGATTTAAGACATAGATTCCCTATCCCCTAAATCTGTCCAATGCTATGATTTTACATATCAGGTGCGCACATGATGGCAGTGAGTTGTGAATCAAGTGAAGGAGATGAGAAGATGGGTAAAGACAATTTTTTGCGATCCATGCTATCCGAGAAGGTCAACATGACCCCGAATGGATTCGTTGCCGATCAATTAAGCCCCGAACAATTCAGGGAATGTCACGAGCTGATTTTTGACAGTCTATTTGAAATTCATACGTCTGTCATATCGGGAGTAGAGGGCTACGGGCGGTTCAACGAGGATGGCACACCGGAATATGAGAGTTGCAGGGATTTTCTGATCAACACGTTTACTGAGGACAAAGAAGGGTATTGGTATAACTGGAGGGAAATGTTCGGAACGACGGTTTTGCAACGGGATTTCTTTGAGCAGTACTACAAGGAGATGGAGGCCCGAATTTCTTATTGCGAGGGCAGACGTTATTTAGTGAATAACTTTACGTTTTTAATCAA
Source organism: Paenibacillus sp. BIHB 4019 (assembly GCF_002741035.1). Lineage (NCBI taxonomy): Bacteria > Bacillati > Bacillota > Bacilli > Caryophanales > Paenibacillaceae > Paenibacillus > Paenibacillus sp. BIHB 4019. Next base: position 4,094,974 of record NZ_CP016808.1, read on the forward strand.
CATCATTACGGATGGAAAAACTACGGTGGGGTTTCCCGATTGGAGCTACTCCGGCATTGGAGACTTCCTGATTGATTTTGCAATTATGGATTTAAACAAGCCTTACCTCCAAATACCGGAGCTTCTCATGGCGTATTGCAAAAAAAGGAATATCATTATACCCGACTTTAAGGAAAGATTTTTATGTATGGCGTATTATAAAGGGATAGATGGCTTGCGTTGGCACGCATCAATTGACGATGCAGAATCGTGTACATCTATGATGAAATCCATGAGTGAACTAAAAGATCGAATATATGGTTTGTAGACGGTGATGACATGAAATATGAGAATGGCAGTGACATCCTTCCAGAGGAACTATTGAGAGAGGTTCAAAAGTACGCCTCGGGAAAGCTACTTTACATTCCCGCGGGAGAGGAAAAGAGAGCCTGGGGTGCAGCCTCTGGATACCGGGAGCAGTTACAGAGAAGAAATCGCATGATTCGTAACAAGTATGCTCATGGCCGTACCGTATCGGAGCTTGCTGACGAATACTTCTTGTCTTTGGATTCGATTAAAAAAATTCTTTACTCAAAGAAACAGGATGACTACGCAGCGTATTCACCTACTATTGAGTCGGCTGTGAAATATGCGAATGGCGGGATGCTTGAAGAGTGGATGTACTGCTACTGGCAGCTTTCTAAAAACGCAAAGGTTGAAAAAGAAAATGTCGTGGAAAATCGACTTTATTTTGGCATCGTAAAGTTTCCATTGCGTCTTATTCAAAGGGATGAGCTCGATATTGGTAACTCCCCTGCGAATGCAACCGACGAGCATGACAAGCTCCCGCCTCTTATCATTGAGTATCATCAAGGAAAATTCTATTGTACCGAACAGAAGGGGTTATTGGCGGGGTTGATCCAACGCAAAGCTAATTCGTATCCGACCATTATCGTGTTGCGGGAGGGTACCGATTATAAAAGGTTTATGAATCACTTTGGAACCGTATTATTTTTCGTCAAATAAAGCATGAAAACGGCTGTCCCGCAAGGTACAGCCTAAAAACTTGCCGTTACAGACAGCGTGGAGAACCGCACTATAAGTAGTGGTAAAGCGGAAAGCCGAGTTAATGGTGAGTTTAAAAGAGTACAATCTGAAGGGAAACTAGCATTTGCCAGGATAATTCTACAAAAAAGTAATTTATTGCACACAGGTTAAATTTCATCAAAGATGTTGACAAGATAATTGTGGTGGAGAATGGTTCTGTTGTTGGTGAAGGTAAATTTGATTATTTAATAGAAAATTGCCATCTATTTGAAGAGCTATGGAGCAGAAAAAGTGTTAATGAATGAACTGAATTTTGTAGTAAGAAGGACACTTTGGAATAGTCTAATCTAAATGAAATTAAACCATCTTATCATTTAATTCGGCTCTAAGGTAACTTTTCATCCAAGGCGGTTATACATAGATTGCAAAATGTGTTTATAGAACTGGGGATTCCTGATGAGTATGCAGGGGCGAAAGCTAACGCCGACACGGAAACGATAGAGATTAATGCGGAAGATAGACGTCTTAGGCTGGCAGATTTTTCGGAAATTTTTGCAGAGAAAAATATTATTGGCATTCCGGAAGATGAACGTTACCGGGAAATTTGCAAGTATTGGCCGGGCGCTGATATCTATAAAGTGCTGGAAGGCAATTGGTGCGCTGCATTCGTTTACTACTGCTGTATGGCGGTGGGAATAAGACTGCCAATTCGCTATCCGAATCGCATGTATCGATTAGCCGGGGTTGGCGCATGGTTGGATTGGGCACAACTGCCAGAAACGGGGTTTTTCTATCGTGATAAACAAGATGGATTTAATCCAGAGCGCGGGGATATCGTTATTTACGAGAAGCTTTTAAGCGATCACTCTCACGATCATATTGGAATTGTTATAGCTTGTGAGGACAACAGAATTAGGGTTGCAGAAGGTAACCTAGACAATAAAAACTGCTCTGGTGTTTTATACAGGGATAGAGATCATTGTATTTTCGGATATATCCGTATAGACAACGGTTATTGTTTTAATTTTGATGGGGAATATAAGCCTATCCGTTAATATGAAATGTAGGGTCGTTTAGTTATTCAACAAATAGTTAAGTTCAATATTCTAAAAAAAGAGCCATCCCGCGAAGGATGGCTTTAAATCTTGCCGTTACAGACAAGGCGGAGAACTTTATCACAGACAAACCAAATCCGTGGTAAAGGACGGAATATGACATAAAGGGGCGTACTTCGTTAATCCCCTGCAATAAATCTTATTTCGACTGGGCCATACTTGACAGTGTTTGAGTAATTGTCCTTGTCACGTTGTCGAAGGCTGAGATCCAGTCGGTTGTGATGATGCTTCCGATATAACCGTCTGGCCGGATTAGCAGCAGCGTGTCGCCAGTGATGCCGTAGATGCTGGTCAGCTTGCCGGCGATGTCGTTGAGGCCATTGTGATCGACTCCGTGCTCAGTACTTACGAAGTAACGGTGTAAATCGGCACCGCCATTCGGCCAGCTCAGCTCGGGGAGTACTTTAGTTGCGTTCGCTCCGAAGGCCAGCATGGTGAAGTGTGGTCCATGGAAGACATCGAACAGACGCCGTATCCCGCCTGGTCCGTTGCAGGGCGCGTCCGGTGCCCGGTCACCCACATGCAGGGTTTTGGTGGCTGGCGCGTCGGCAGGGGCGAGCGGCCCGCGATGGTACGAAAGTCCGAGCTGCCGCTCCTCGTCTCCGCGCTTGAGGGTCGAGAGGCGTTGCTGGTCAAGACGGGAGTACAGATCGCTGGACTTTCCGAGGACGCGTGCAGCGACTGGCTGCCGTTCGGACTCGTAGCTGTCGAGGAGGCTGTCGGGAGCACCAGCGATGACCTGAGCGAGTTTCCAGCCAAGATTGTAGGCGTCCTGCACACCAGTGTTGAGGCCCTGCGCACCAGCTGGAGTGTGGACGTGGGCGGCATCGCCTGCGAGGAAGACATTGCCCGCCCGGTAGTGCTCGGCGAGCCGGACGTTGGGCCGGAACACGGAGGTCCAGGTGATGCTGTGAAGCCGGAAACCGGTGAGCTTATGGAACTGGGCGGCGAGGGCAGCTTCGTCGAGGTCAGGCGTCTCATCTGGTGTCAGACGGATCATGACCTGAAACTGGTCGGAGCGGGGCAACGGACAGGCTCCGACAAACTTGCCGTGCGTGCGTGGCCACATATGCCACCGGTTGCGTGACAGTCCGTCGATCGTACAATCGATGATAAGCGTACGGTCGGAGTCGGCGGTCTCTCCGAGGAACCGAATACCAGAGGCCTTGCGGACCGAGCTCGAGCCGCCGTCGGCCCCGACCAGATACCTGCTGCGGACCTCCTCTCCCGTTGAGAGAGTCGTCGTCACTCCATCGGAATCCTGTTCGAAACCCACCACCGCTGTATCGAACTCGATGCTTAGCCCTAGGCGGTCGAGCAGGCGGTGCAGGATGGCATCGGTACGGTGCTGCTGCAGCAGCAGGATGTTCGGATACGGTACGTTGGGCGTTGGTTTGTTCTGCTGCTGCATTCGCTACGGCACAGTGATGGGTCCGAAATGGAGACCCGCGAGCGGGTAGGGTCCGCCCTCCGCGAGAGCCTCGCCCAGAATACCGAGGTCTTCAAACACCTCAAGGGTTCGCGGCTGAACCCCCTTTGCACGGGAGCCCTTGAAGGCATGCGGTGCTTTATCTACCAGTCGGACACGAAGGCCGCGCCGCAGAAGGTCTGCTGCTAGCGTGGAGCCGGTCGGTCCGGCTCCGGCGATGAGTACGTCAACGTTCATGTATATTCCTCCACTGCCATTTTGGTTTCCATGAAACAATAATAGATGCCGCTCCTCTCTTTGTCAATATTGTTTCCGGGAAACTTTAATTTCGGACTATCCACTGGTATACTGATATTAAGCTAAACATCGGAGGAAAAATGAATGACCAATCACTCGGGAGTGAAAAATAAAGATCGGTTAATCAAGGGATTGCTGGAAGTTGTGAAGGACATACAGCTTAGATACCAAGCGGAGGATGATGAAGAGAAGCAGTGGCTGATTCAAAATAGCCCAAATCCTGCTGTTGCAGAATTGGTAAAAGAAATGACAGTCATGATGCTGCATGTGCTGGATGCGATTGGACAGCTTGAGCCTGTAAACGGCATAACGATTTCAAAGAAGTTCGGCTATTCCAAAGGGAGTATTTCTAAAATCACGAGAAAACTGGCGGATAAACAAATCATCCTCTTTGAATACCTTCCGGATAACAAAAAAGAAATTCTGTTCCGTACTACTTCACTGGGCAAAGAGATTTATCGTCTGCATGAAGCTCTGCATCATCAAATCGATATTGGAGTCAATCGTTTCCTGCAACAGTATAACGAAGACGAATTAAGCTTTCTCGTCAATGCCCTTAGCGAAACGTTGCATACATCATGGGTTTATCCGGAGACAAAAGAGGAATCAATCGCACCAAGTCAGAGAGCTGCGCGCACTAACGAAGAGACAGACAATGACAAGTCCCTTCGTACTTTATCAGATACCGAGGAAATGAACGAAATTATGGCGATGCTCAAAAAGTTGGATTCCCACAACTTAAAGAAAGCTAAAGTAATTCTTAACGATACTTTTTCAACTCCTTCGAAATGATCCAGTGTGCGAATACGGTGAACGTCGAATTGCGGTTTTGAGCCGCCACGCATCGCCTCTATATGTCAAACCCACAACTGAATCAGATTTTGGCTTAATGAGGATGCAAGATCGTTCTGTTTCTGGCAAAATGATGGAGAGTGGACAAGTTATAATTATGAAGAGGAGACGGTCATTTCATGGTCAAATTATCAGTGATACATCAGATTTCTGTAAGGGAAAAGGCAGTGGCCTTCACATTTGATGATGGTCCGGATTCGGTATATACGAGCCAATTGCTTGATATTTTCCGCAGTGTGGGGGGGCGAGCAACTTTTTTTATGATTGGCCAGGAGATGGAAGCACACCCAGAAATGGCGGCTGCTGTGCATCGGGAGGGCCACGAGCTCGGGAACCATACTTATTCCCATCCACACCTTACCAAACTGACGTTGGAGGAAGCCAAGGAGGAACTGCAGCGAACGGATGTCCTTATCCGAAAGGTCACGAGGCAAGAGGTACGTAGCTTTAGACCGCCATTCTTTAGCGTGAATGACAACATTCTGTCTCTGGCTGCAGAGTACGGATACCGGACAATCGGCACAGTAAATGGAGCGGCCAAGGACTGGGACAATCCAGGCGTCGATTATATTCTGGAGCATACACGGCAGGTGGTCGCGCCCGGCAGTATCCTGCTGTTCCATGACGGGTACGGGGACCGCTCCCAGACCATAGAAGCGGTTCGGGTGCTGGTGGAAGAACTGGCTGCAGAAGGATATCGTTTTGTCACCACCAGTGAACTGCTGGATATGGCCGATTCGGATGAGAGCGGCCTGACGATGAGCCCAGAGGAGTAGGATGGATAGACCTGAAGCTCAGGGGCCTTCCGTTTTCATCCAATCATGGTATACTCCATTGACGGACACCAGCGAGGTGTCCGTTTTCTTGCACCCACAGAAAGCTTCCACTTGTTCATGAATTTTGCGCCTTTCTCTAAACTACTCTATAATAGCAGCCTGCGTTATTATGGATTTGCTAAACGATTATAAACCGGACTGTTTCCTAAATGTTTCTACAGGAGGAGGGATCAAGTGAGAAAAATTCTGGTGATCGATGATGAGGCGGCTATTCGAGACTTAGTGGAGCTCGTGCTTCTCCGGGAAAATTTTGTGGTGAAAACCGCAGAGAATGGCCGGGTTGGCCTTCAAGAGCTGGATGCGTTCCAGCCGGACTTGGTGCTGTTGGATTTAATGCTGCCGGACTATTCCGGTTATGATCTGTGCAAAGAGATTACGAAGAAGCAAGTGGTTCCCGTTATTATGTTATCGGCCAAAAATGAAACCATTGATAAAGTATTGGGGCTTGAGCTCGGAGCAGAGGATTACATGACGAAGCCCTTTGATAACCGCGAACTCATTGCCCGTATTAAAGTGGTGCTAAGACGATATGAGCCTAACTATAGGAACAAACCGAATGAAGAGCAACAAATCAATTACGGAGAACTGGCGTTTAATTTGGAGACCCGGGTCGTGCTGAAAAATGGAGAGCCGATTTCTCTGACAGCCAAAGAATTCAAAATTCTAGAGACATTATTGAGAAGGCCCAATAAAATTTACACAAGAGATGAGCTTCTGGAAATCGTATGGGGATACGATTATTTGGGTGACAGCCGCAGCGTAGATATGACGATCATGAGGCTCAGAAGAAAGCTGGAGGACGATGCCGAAAATCCGAAATATGTGAAGACGGTCTATGGATTTGGCTATCAGCTTGGCGGTGATTCCGCCTGAAATATGCAACCCGGCTCTTGTTGAATTATTTATTTTTCTCTATATTATCCTTTGCCGTCATCATTATAGCGGTAGATAAAGCGATTGATTACTATAGCTTCATAACCATCGAGAAGCAAATGATGGAAAAGGCTGATTTGAGCGAACTGTCATTCCGGGAAATACTGGCTAAGTATGATGAAGAATCGTCAGCTCAGGGGCAAACCCCAGACGTATCCAGAACGGCTCTGGAAACGTTAAAGGCTACGGGCAAGGAAGTGCGGATTTATGACAGCCAGTTGAATCTTCTGGGACACGCGGAGAATGGCATTATCGTCAACGAAGGGACGCCTGTCATTTTCAAGAAAAATATAGAAAGTGCGCTGCAAGGAAATTATTCGTATTCCGTCACTGAAGATAAATTGCTCTATTTCTCCATCCCGATTCAGGATAAATATTACCAGAATGTGTTTGTGTTCGAGTTTGTGGAAGACCTCTCTTATTTTTACGATATTATGAATCGAATCCGTTTTATTTTGTTTATGGGCGCAGGCGGATTCCTGATTTTGATGACGTTATCCAGCCTATACATTGCCCGTACAACGACCAGGCCGATTAAATATTTGCTGAAGGCTACAGAACGATTCTCCAAGCAGCAATTTGAGCAGGTCCATCTAAACAGAAAAGATGAGCTGGGCATGCTTGCGGCAGGATTGAACCAGATGGGCGTTCAACTGAACGATTATATTCAATATCAGAAGCAGTTTGTCTCGAACGTATCTCATGAGCTGAAAACTCCGCTCGCCGCAATCCGGGGATTTTCCCAGTATTTATATGAGGGAGAGAATGAGGACAAAGATTTACAGAAGATTTATTACCATCTTGTCAATGAATCGGATCGGCTCACCGCGCTCATTAATGAGTTGTTAATGCTGGCCCAATTTGACAAAGCTGGCCCCGAAGAGATAGGTACCGAGAAGATGAATATATCGGATCTGACGGAGCGAGTCGTTGCCGAACTGAGAACCAGAGCGGAGCAGAAACAAATTACAGTGGAAGTTAAGCTGGCCAAAGCAGCTTTTGTATATGCCAATACGATATTGCTATCACATGCCATTGCGAATATTCTCGATAACGCCATCAAGTATTCGAATGCCAACACTCATATCCGGGTTGAGACCTTTATCAGGCAGCAGGAAGCAGTCATCCAAGTCACTGATCAGGGAATCGGAATTTCCAAGAAGGATATAGCACGGGTTCAGGAAAGATTCTACCGGGCAGAAAACTCCAATGTGGCCAAAGGTTCAGGGCTAGGACTGTCCATTTGCAAGGAAATTGCCGAAAAGTTCGGCGGATCTATCATTATTGAGAGCAAAGCGAGTGTTGGCACCACCGTGTCCATCGTTCTGCCTTCGTTGTGAAAGATGAAGTTACAAGAATGTTACAAGACTGCTATAACAATACTAAATGGTTTTCCTATAATAACCGCATAAGACGTAGACCATAACTCTTGGAGGGATAATGTTGAAAATAATGAAGAAATCAGCAACCATCGCGTTGACAACGGTATTGGCAATGACACTATTGGCAGCATGCCAGGAGAACCACGCGGGGACAACGCCAACCGTAGACCTAGCTTCTCCGGCAGCAAGTGAAGCATCCGGCTCCAATTCGGAAGTTATTAAGGAAGGCACCATTAAGAAGGAAGGCAATGTGGTTCTGAAAGAGCTGTCTTTTGTGTATAATGACGTTACCATTGCTCTCTCTGACATCGTAGACGATGCTAAGCTTGAAGGCATGCTGGGTAAAGCCACAGCGATCAAGTCCCATACCTATGCTGCGGACGATGGCACGAATATGGATAACCTGATTGGATTCACGGAGAAACAGTACACCTATCCAGGCGTTGTCATTAAAACCATTGATTCGGGGGAAGGGAAGCAGTTCAAAATTTTCAATATCAAAATAACCGATTCTAAATATACGACGGTCCGCAATATCAAAGTCGGCGACAGTATCGAGAAGCTGCAAGAAGCCTATCCCGAAGGGAACCTGATTGGAGGAGAGGTGTCCAATGAAGAGGATGATTACCGCTATTCACCGGTTAATTATGTGGACGTGATGAATTTTCATATAATTGATAAGAAGGTGGAGAGCATTCAAATCTTCACTCTTTTGGACTAACGGTATGAGTGTTGGCGAATTGTGGAGTACAATAATTATGACAGGCTGAAGCAACAATAGTTCTAGAACGGTTCCCCATAGGCAGGCCATTTAATAATGGCTCGGCTGTGGGGCTTTTTTGTGCACCGTGGCTAAGTTGATTTATTTTTTCTCCTTCGCCCATTGACACCTAGGTAGATGTGGATTACCATTATCACAATATAATTCCAAGTTAACAAGTTGGTTAAGTTGTATTTTACGAGGAGGCTCTCCCGGTGAATATCGAAAATATAGAAGCATTCGTCTATGTCATTTATTACGGCAGCTTCAATAAGGCAGCGGAAAGCCTGTTTCTTTCCCAGCCGTCTGTAACGGCAAGAATTCAGTCGCTGGAGCGCGAGCTTGATTGCAAGCTGTTCGACCGCATGGGCAAGCAAATTCAATTGACCGAGGAAGGCAAGCGATTTCTGCCGTATGCCCAGCAAATTTTGCAGACGCTGGAAAAGGGGCGCAAGCAGCTGCATCAGAAGCAGGAGATGCCGGCCCAGCTGAGAATTGGCTGTACCGTGTCGACGGCGAACTATTTGGTGCCGAGGCTGCTGCCAGCGCTGAAGGAGAAGCATCCCGGCATTCGCTTCAAGACGGTGACTGCTCCGACGGATGATATTGTGGAGAAGGTGCTGAACAAAGAGGTCGATATCGGCTTTGTCCGCCAAACGACCCATCCCGGCTTGCGCTCGGTTAAGCTGCTGGATGATGCGATTCGGCTGCATGTGTACGAAGGCCACCCCTTTCTGAAGGAGAAGCAAATTACGCTGAGGGCGATAGGGAACCAGCCGCTTGTGTTTTTTGAATGCGGGGCGCTTGACTGGGTAAGGCTGCAGCGGGTTTTTGAGTCGCTCAATGAACCGCCGGAAATGTCCTGCCATACGGATAATTTGGAAACCGCGAAGCGGCTCGTGCTGCAAAAGCTGGGCATCTGCTTCCTGCCAAGTTTGTCTGCCTATGACGAGGTTCAGGCGGGACAGCTTTTTCCGATTACGATTCCGGAGGTGGAGGGCTTGTCGCTTGATACGAACCTGATTATGCTGAACGGCGAGAGCAGCCCATTTTTCGACAGCTTGGTGAAGCTTGTCAAAGCACTGCCTTTCGTCAGCCGGGCATAAAACGAGCGAATGCAACAATAGGAGCAGCTGCCCATAGGCAGACCTATCGAATGTTTAGATAAGAGAATAGAAAAACCCTATTATCCGGGGCATTGACGGTTTGATGAGCGGATGATAAATTAGTGACAGAACAATTCTTACTTAGTAGGTAGGAATTATAGGTTTTATAAAAATGATCATGACATGGGGGAATGATTTTTATGAAAAAAAGAACTTTTTTAGCTACGCTGCTTGTTTTGTCCTTTACGCTGACGGCGTGCGGAGCTGCAAATAATGGCACGAAAGAAACGGCGGACAGCGGTTCGGGAGCAAGCGCGAGCCCAGCTCAGGAAGTGAAGAAAATTATTGTCGGCACGGGCACCCAGTTTCCGAATGTATGCTTTATCGATGAGGATGGCAAGCTGACAGGCTTCGACGTTGAGCTCGTTAGAGAGCTGGATAAGCGCCTGCCGGAATATGAGTTTGAATTCCAAACGCAAGAATTTTCCAGCTTGCTGCTAAGCCTGGAGACGAAAAAAATCGATTTTGTCGCTCACCAAATGGAGAAAAATCCAGAGCGTGAAGCGAAATTCCTTTTTAATAAAGAGCCATACAGCATTTTCCTTTCAAAAATAGCGGTGTACAGAGACAACACAACGATTAAATCGATTGACGATTTGACAGGCAAAAAAATATTTACATCGCCAACGAGCAACCAAGCCTTTTTCCTGGAGCAATACAACAAGGAGCATAACAATCCGTATGAAATTGTTTACTCCAGCGGCGCAGCCAATGACCGTATTGCTTTGCTCAAAAGCGGCCGCGTAGATGCAACGCTTGCTACCGATTTCTCGCTTCCTTTCTACCCTGATACGGATGGCAATCCTGCGATGAAGACGGTAGGCGACCCGCTTATTCAATCCGATGTGCTGTTCGTGCTTCGCAAAGACAGCCAGGAGCTGGCTGACAAACTGGATGCCGCGATTAAAGAAGTTAAAGCTGACGGAACGCTTTCGAAGCTGAGCATCGAGTGGCTTGGCGAAGATTATACAAAACCGCTTGATGAAGTTGTAAAAAAATAAATGGCGCTACTAACTTGCTGGTCAAGGGTGTAAGACGGAGGGAAACATATGGGCAGAAAATTTGATATTCATTACTTGCTGGATTTCTTACCCAAATTGCTGTCTTACCTGCATATTACCTTGTTTATTGTAGCTGCATCCATCTTGCTGGGGCTCGTCGTGGGTTTTATTATCGCGCTGCCCCGGCTTTACAAAATTCCTGTATTGCAGCGGGCTTCGCAGGTGTATGTATCCTTTTTCCGTGGAACGCCGATATTGATTCAGCTCTTTCTCATTTATTACGGCCTCCCGGAATTGCTCAAGCTCGTTCATATTGATGTATCGCGGGCCAATGTGCTCGTTTTCGTTATTTTGGCTTATGCTCTCCACAGTGGCGCTTTTATATCCGAGGCGATTCGGGCAGCGGTCAATGGGGTGGATCGCGGGCAGGTAGAGGCGGCTTATGCGATTGGCATGAGCGGCTATCAGGCGTTTACCCGTATTGTGCTGCCGCAGGCGCTGGCGATATCGATACCGATATTAGCGAATCTCGTCATCGGCAACTTGAAGGATACGTCGCTGGCATTCACGCTGGGAGCGATGGAAATGACAGGCAAGTCGCAGACGCTCGCCTCGGCGACCCAGCATTTTATTGAAACCTATATCGCTTTGTCGCTCATTTATTTTGTAATCAGCACTGTTTTGGAGCGGACCTTCCATCATTTAGAGCGCAGGCTGCTGCGTCATGAGAAGCAAGTAGCTGAACCGGTCGTGCGTTATGGAAAAAGAAGGCTGTGGAAGCGGACGCTCATTACGCGCTTGGAGAAAGGAGGCTGAGCTTCATGTCACTAGACCCCGGATTTATATGGACGGCCTTTCTCAGCTTGTTCAAAGCGCTGCCGAATACGCTTTATATTACCATCGTCTCGGTGCTCGTCGGTTTCATTATTGGTACTGCGGTTGCCCTCATTCGGATTTATCGGATTCCCGTTTTATATTCGCTGGCTAGCGCTTATGTGCTATTCATTCGCGGCACGCCGATGCTTATGCATTTGCTGCTGATCTATTTCGGGCTTCCGATCCTCATCGATGGTTTGGCTAGCGCACTGGGACTTGGCTTTAATTCAACAGTCATTCCGTTAATCGGCTTTGCTTATATTTCATTCTCGATTACAGCAGGCGCCTACATGTCGGAGGTTGTGCGCGCAGGCATTCTAGCTGTGAACCGCGGACAGATGGAGGCTGCCTATTCCATTGGAATGACGACGCCGCAGGCGCTGCGCCGCATCGTACTGCCGCAGGCGCTCGCCGTCTGCTTGCCGAATTTATCCAACAATTTGATCGGCATGCTGCACGGCTCAACGCTTGCTTTTACCGTATCTGTCGTTGAAATTAACGCCCAGGCGCAAATTGTCGCGGCGACCAATTGGAAGTTTCTTGAGGCCTACCTTGCAGCTGCGATGCTGTTCTGGGGCATGACGATCTTAATTGAGCAGGCGACAGCTTGGCTGGAGCGCAGAATTAATAAATACAATCGAGGTGGCGTAGCATGATTGAACTGAAGCAAATTTCCAAGTCGTTCGGGAAAAATCAGGTGCTTCAATCCATCGATTTGACGGTGGAAAAAGGCGAGGTCGTTGTTATTTTGGGCCCAAGCGGTTCAGGCAAAACAACCTTGCTGCGCTGCATCAATTATTTGGAGAAGCCCGATAATGGGCAAATCCGCATTGGCGAATTCGAGCTGGACTTCAAGGCAGCGGGGAAGAAGGATATTCATAACCTGCGCCAGCGATCGGCAATGGTGTTCCAGCATTACAATTTATTCAAGCATAAGACGGCGCTGGAAAATGTAATGGAAGGGCTGCTCATTGTGCAGAAGCTGCCCAAGGATGAAGCAAGGCGGCGCAGCACGCAAATGCTCGAGAAGGTAGGGCTTGCGGCGAAGCTTGACGCCTACCCAAGCGAGCTGTCCGGCGGGCAGCAGCAGCGGGTAGGCATCGCCCGGGCGCTTGCGCTGAACCCGGAAGTGATTTTATTCGATGAGCCGACGTCGGCGCTTGACCCGGAGCTTGTGGGCGAGGTGCTTGACGTCATTCGCAAAATCGCTGGAGAAGGCATTACGATGATCGTCGTCACGCATGAAATGGGCTTCGCCCGCGATGTCGCAAACCATGTCGTCTTTATGGATGGCGGCGTCATCGTCGAGGAAGGCAAGCCGAGCGAGCTGTTCGGCAAGCCGAAGGAAGAGAGAACGAAGCAGTTTCTGAAGCGGATCGCGCCGGAACCTAGCTACAGCATATAAACGAGCGTTACGAGGCAAACGACGATGGGAGAGAATGAATATGGCGATTAAGCTTAGCATTTTAGACCAAAGCCCTGTTTTTCCAGGAAGCACCCCGGCAGAGGCTTTTCAAAATACACTTACACTGGTTAAAAAGGCGGAGCAGCTCGGCTACAAGCGCTTCTGGGTATCCGAGCATCATGATTCGGCGCAAGTTGCAGGCTCCTCCCCTGAGGTGCTGATCTCGTTTTTGCTTGCTCAGACGGAAAGTATCCGCATCGGCTCAGGCGGAATTATGCTTCAGCATTATAGCCCTTATAAAGTGGCGGAAAACTTTAATTTGCTGGCGACACTCGCTCCAGGCCGCGTAGATTTGGGCATCGGCCGCGCTCCGGGCGGGCTGCCGCGTTCCACGCAGGCTTTGCAGAAAGGCATTTCACAGGAGCAGTCCTTGCAGGATAAGCTGGTGGAATTAGAGCATTTTGTGCAAAATACGCTGCCCGCAGATCATGCGCTTGCTGGGCTGCAGGCATCCCCAGTGCCAGAGCAGCCGGCCGAGATTTTCGTGCTTGGCGCCAGCGTGGCTAGTGCGAAGCTGGCAGCGGAAGCGGGTTATCCGTATGTGTTTGCCCAATTTATTAATAGCGATGCAGCTGTTGCGGAAGAGGCGCTAACCGCCTATCATGCCGAGTTTCGCTCGGATAAAGGCAAGCAGCCGCAGGCGATTTTGGCACTGTCGCTCATTGCTGCAAATACCGATGAGGAAGCTGCGCAGCTGGCCTCTGACCATAAAAATGTCAAAATCCATTTGGAAAACGGCAAGACGCTGACGGTCGGAACCGTCGAACAGGCGGAAGAATTCGGCAGGCAATCGGGCCAGACCTATACCGTTGAAGTGAAGGAAGCGGAAATTACGAAAGGCTCGAAGGAGACCGTTCGGAGGCGGCTGCTGGAATGGCAGCAGAAGCATCACGTCAATGAATTTATCGTCACGACCGCGGTGAAGGATTTTGAAGCTAGAATTCGTTCCTATGAGCTGTTATCTGAGGCATTCGCTGAGCTTGCTGTAGAAAGCTAGACCATTTATCATATAGGCCGGTTACTGTGAAAAAAGAATAGCAGGGCAGTCAGCATGAATAGGCTGAAGTGAAAGCGCAAAGCGAAGGGAGGACTTTAGCATGGCAGATACACAGGCGGCTGAGAGGACGCAGCAGCTAGGCGCAAAGCTGATTGAAATACGGCGCCAGCTGCACCAGCATCCCGAATTATCAAATGAAGAGTTTGCTACAACGAAGGCGATTCAACAATGGCTCACGGAAGCGGGCATTCGCATCGTCGATTATGGACTGAAAACGGGTGTAGTTGCCGAAGTAGGCGGCAAACATAGCGGGCCTGTACTTGCTTTGCGGGCCGATATTGACGCGCTGCCGATTCAAGAGGAGACGGGGCTGCCTTATGCATCGCAAGAAACGGGAAAAATGCATGCTTGCGGGCATGATTATCATACCGCTTCGCTCATCGGTGCAGCCTTGCTGCTGAAGCAGCGCGAGGATACACTTTCGGGGACGGTGCGCCTTATTTTTCAACCATCGGAGGAAAAGGCGACGGGCGCGCAGGCGGTCATTGCAAGCGGAGCGCTTGAAGGTGTGCAAGCGATTTATGGAATTCATAATAAGCCGGATCTGCCCGTCGGGACGGTTGGGATTAAGCCGGGACCGATAATGGCGGCAGCCGATGGTTTTGTCGTTGAAGTGACAGGCAAGGGCAGCCATGCCGCTGTGCCAGAAGCAAGCATCGATCCGATTGTGACGGCGGCGCATATTGTGACGGCGCTGCAATCGATCGTCAGCCGCAATGTCAGCCCGCTGCTCAGCGCGGTCATTAGCGTGACGCGCATTCAAAGCGGCACTGCCTGGAATGTCATAGCGGAGAAGGCCGTCTTCGACGGGACGATTCGCACCTTTGACGAGCAGGTGAGGCAGCATGTGCTGGAGCGCTTCAAACAGGTGGCGGAAAATGTAGCGGCTGCGTTCGGCGCAACTGCGGCGGTACGCTGGATTAAAGGGCCGCCGGCGGTTCAAAATGACGCTGCTTTAGTAGAAGTCGCGATCGCAGCAGCTCACGATGCGCAGCTGAATGTCGTAGAGCCGCTTCCGTCATCTGCGGGCGAGGACTTTGCCTATTATCAGAAGCAAGTGCCGGGATTGTTTTTTTTCATGGGAACAGCGGGCCCGCAGGAATGGCATCATCCAGCTTTCGATATTGATGAGCAGGCGCTGCCGCTGACTGCTGCTTATTTTGCCAATCTCGCAAGCCGTTATTTGGAATCGTTCAGCAAAGCGAATGAACAATAAATGTAAGAAATAACTCAGGAGCGAGTAGACGTCGCCTTATAGATGTAGCGGTCAAAGCTCTTTTTCAACCTATAATTCCGATAAAAATCATGCGAAAGGTGTGTATAGTGTGGCGAAAATCAAAGTGGAAGTTCGGGATGCGGTGGCGGAAGACCGCGAGGCGATTTTGCGTATCGTCGTAGCTGCTTATTCGCAATACGAGGCTGTTATGTCACCAGCTCGCTGGTTAGATTATAAGGCGTCTATTATTCAATCGGTTGATAAGGAAGGTCCTCATTCGCGCATTATAGCCGAGGTTAATGGGGAAATCGTCGGCAGCGTGCTGCTGTTCACTTCTTCGGCGATCGCCTATGGGCGTCCAGAGCTAGGGATTGAGTCGCCTATTATCCGCTTGCTTGGAGTAGCGCCGGAGGCCCGCGGGCTTGGCGTTGCAACTGAGCTGATCAAGGAAAGCATTCGCCGCTCGCTCGCGCTAGGAGCTTCCACGCTGCATTTGCACACCTCGGATTTAATGGCATCGGCGATCAAGCTTTATGAGAAGCTTGGCTTTGAACGGGCGACGGACAAGGAAATGTACAATGGCGATGTTTTAGTGAAATGCTACAAGCTGCAGCTTCAGGAAACGGCATTATTGTCTTCATAAAAATCCGGAGGAGGAATCGGTTATGGCGAAGCGGAAAAAAATCAAATTAGGTGCGATTGTACATGGGGTTGGCGGTCACGTTGGGGCTTGGAGACATCAGGATGCGGTGACGGATGCCAGCGTTAATTTTGAATTTTATAAGCAGCAGGCGCAGAAGGCGGAAGCAGGCAAGTTCGATCTTGTATTTATTGCCGATGGTCTCTATATTACCGAGCATTCGCTGCCTCATTTCTTGAATCGCTTTGAGCCGCTGACGATCCTTTCCGCACTTGCGGCGGTCACGTCTAAGATTGGCTTGGTCGGCACACTGTCGACGTCCTATAGCGAGCCGTTCACCGTAGCGCGGCAGTTTGCTTCGCTCGATCATATTAGCGGCGGGCGCGGCGGCTGGAACGTCGTTACCTCTCCGCTTGAAGGCTCGGCGAAAAACTACAGCAAAGCGGATCATCCGACGCATCCGCAGCGCTACCGCATTGCGGAGGAATATTTGGAGGTAACGCGCGGCCTTTGGGATTCATGGGAAGACGATGCTTTTGTGCGAAATAAGGAGTCAGGCGTGTTTTTTGACCCGGAGAAGCTGCATCGCTTGAATCATAAAGGCGAGTTTTTCTCCGTACAAGGGCCGCTTAATATCGCCCGCTCGAAGCAGGGCCATCCGGTTGTATTTCAAGCGGGGTCCTCGGAGGATGGACGCAATTTGGCAGCGAAAAGCGCCGATGCGGTATTTACGGGGCATGAATCGTTGGAGGAAGCGAAAGCCTTTTATCTCGATGTGAAAACTAGAGCGGCAGCGTACGGCCGGTCGGCCGATGAAATTGGCATTTTCCCTGGCATTTCTCCAATTATCGGACGCACCCAGGAAGAAGCAGACCGCAAATACGAGGAGCTTGCCAGCCTCGTATCGATTGATAAGGCTCTGCAATTTTTGGGCCGGTTTTTCGAGCATTTCGACTTCTCCCAGTTTCCGCTTGATGAGCCGTTCCCGGACATTGGCGATCTCGGCAGCAACAGCTTCCGCAGCGGCACGGACAAAATCAAGAGCAAAGCTCGGGAGCACGGCTTGACGCTGCGCCAAGTCGCGCTCAGCGCAGCAACGCCGCGCACCGACTTTATTGGTACGCCGGAGAAAATCGCTGATTTAATTCAGCAGTGGCATGAGGAAGAGGGAGCGGACGGCTTCATTATCCATTCCTCCGTGCCTAAGGGGCTGGATGACTTCGTTGATCTAGTCGTGCCGATTTTGCAGGAGCGGGGCATCTACCGGACGGATTATGAGCATGATACGCTTCGCGGCAACCTGGAGCTGCCGATTCCTGAAAATCGCTATGCCGCAAAGGCGCTAAGCGAAGCTTAAAACCGTATTTGTGAAAAGTTGATAGGACAAGAAAGAATAGTAAATACGTTTGTATTATACACGAGTACCCGCATGCTGGACATTTTAAAAATGTTCACTTTATGGGACTCGTGTATTTGCTGTTTATACTGGATCATGTAACGCTCCCCGTGATGGCTTCCGTACACTAGAGGATCGTTTGGTAAAGCATGTGTGGGCCTTGCCGTTCCATGCAGGCTTATGCCTGATTCATTTATCATTATTAATGCCGGAAGGCCCACGATTTACGTATCGGTTAGAAAGCTGAATAGTAGCTGAAGCTCCGCTGAATGGCAGCTTAGCTTTTTAGAAAACAGCTCGTGAAGCTAGTCCCCCAGCTAAAGCAAGCACGCCTATGAAACGACCGTTTTTTTGGAGAGGGAGACTGCTTTTTCCGTTAATGAGGCACCTTGCAAAAAACGGAATTAGTGATAAAATAATAGCGTTTACAATAGGGGCGTTTAAGCCATATTGGGGAGGCAAAGCATGTCCAGATTATTTCAGACCAATACGATTCGAAAAGTTAGAGAGCTCGGCGGTATGTGGGATTTTGTTACGGTGCCGGATGGGGAAATCCAGCTGGAAGCATTGGAATATCGATATAAGCTAGCCGTTCCGGGCTGCTGGGAAACCCATCCGGAGCTGCTGACATACAGTGGCAGAGGCGTTTACCGCACGAAGGTGACCGTGGAAAAAAGAACGTCGCTTCGCCTTATTTTTAAAGGCGTCAGCCATACAGCCAATGTGTTTTTTGACGGGAAGCCGGTTGCTCGCCATTATAATGCGTATACGGCATTCGATGCCGTCATTCGCGATGTTGAAGCGGGCACACATGAGCTTGCCGTGCTCGTGGATAATTCTTTTAGCGAAGCGTCGTCGCTCCACGTTCCTAACGATTATTATACATACGGCGGAATTATTCGTCCTGTCATGCTGGAGGAAATTCAGGAGCTGTTTGTTGAGCGCCTATCATTTACCCCATTGAAAGGGTTAACTGCAAAATCAGAAACAAAAACAGAGATAGGAGCAGAAACAGGATCAGAAATGGAAGCCGAATCCGAATCGGAAGCAGGGCAGCAAAGTGTGGGAAGCTGGCAGGCAGATATTCGCGCTTGCATCCGTTATCCGGCGCTATCGAAGAAGCATACACAGGTGCAGCTGACTGCTAAGTTGACGGCATTAATTTCTGGACAGACGCTGGAGCTTGGCAGCGTAAGCTTGCAGCCGGGAGAGACGGCCACAGTAGGCGGCGTTTTCAGCATTGATCAGGTGCAGTCATGGTCACAGGAAAATCCGGCTTTGTATTTGCTGCAGGTTTTGCTGCAAATCGAAGGTCAAGCGGCGCCTGTCGATGATTTGGTGGAACGAGTAGGCTTCCGTACGGTTACGACGGAGCGTGGACGCATTCAGCTGAACGGCGAGGATATCGTACTTCAAGGATTTAATCGGCATGAGGATCATCCGCTGACAGGGTCATCATTCCCGCTGCCGCTCATGGCACAGGATTTGCAGCTGATGCTTGATATGGGTGCAAACGCGGTGCGAACGAGCCATTATCCGAATGATGAGCGGTTCCTCGATTTATGCGATGAGCACGGCGTGCTCATATGGGAAGAAAATCATGCCCGCGGCTTGTCGATTGAGCAAATGCGCAATCCGAATTTTATTTGGCAGTGCGAGCAGGTTAATCGCGAGATGGTGGAGCAGCATTATAATCATCCCTCGATTGTCATTTGGGCAATTCTGAATGAATGCGCCAGCGACTTGGAGGAAGGGCGGGTTCACTACAAACGGCAGCTGGAGCAAATTCGGGCACTGGACAGCAGCAGGCCGCTAACGTTTGCCTCCCATCACCGCGAGAAGGAAATTTGCTTTGACCTGGCGGACATTGTGTCTTGTAATTTGTATCCGGGCTGGTACGGCGATGAAGATCCAGGCGAGCTGTGCGATGCGGCGCGAGGCTGGGCCGATGCCGCAGGCGGTGCCGGCAAGCCGATGATTATGAGCGAGTTCGGCGGCGACGGCCATTATGGCTTGCGCGACCCGAACCGGGTACGCGGCACGGAGGAGCGCCAAGCGGATATTATTGAAGCGAATTTGCAGGCGTACACGTCGCGAGAGTACATGTCCGGCATGTTCATCTGGCAGTTTTGCGATTGCCGGGTAACAGAAGGCACGGGCTGGCTGCTCGCCCGCGCTGGTACGCAGAACAGCAAAGGCATTGTGGACCGCTATCGCAGGCCAAAGCTGGCGTATGAGGTTGTGAAGAAATATTTTCGCGGGAAAGCTAGCTTATAAGGCAAGCGAGGCTAGTAAATGAAAGAGATTTAACACAGGTTCGGAGACATCCAGCTAAATAGAATCACCATTAAAGCGATGGAGTTAAACGGCGTGCTGCCGTTTGTTCCATCGTTTTTTATGTGATAAGGCGTGTGCAAACGTAAGCGGGCCAGATGCTGGTTGATTTTAGCGTCAAACGTATTCCCGTCGCAGTTTCGCAACCGACTCCGGTATACTCCCTGCCGAATGATGGATGGACTTGGCGGACACAGCAGCCGCTAATTCAACAAAATCAAGGGTGTGGCACAGGACGCGGACTCAGGAGCAGCTAATGCGCTGCCAGCAGCCATTTTGAAGGGATAATGAGGACGATAACGGATTTCCTGTCCGCTTACGTCCTGAAATCGGAGCAAAAGCCAGAATAGCGGAACCTCAGTCCGCCAAAAAAAGAGGGAGCGTTCCCGAGCTGCGGTGTCTCAGCCACAGTGGTTTCAGTAACAGTAATCTCAGCAACGCACCTATGCGGTTGCCTCAGCCTTAACTCGTTAGATGAGATTTGTCTCAAAAAGCGCTAAGTAAACACTAGGCAATCAGCAGCAGGCCAACTTTGGTTTGCATACACATCCTAGACAAATACTTAGTTAGGTTGTTTGGCTTCATTTTTTCATTTTTCAAGCGCGTTTTAAGTGATTGTTAAGAGGGGTTTATTATATTGAAGGTATAGCCGCGAAAATGTAGAGAAATCGCTAACTTGAAATTTAAATTGGGCGTTTGAAGCTTTTTGGGCAGCGTCTATGTTTTACGAGTCTGTCCTCCATACCGTTTGCCCTCACCAATTTAGGGGCAGGCGGGATTTTATCGTTGTACAAGCTGCAATCAGCGTCGGCGGATGCTTTAAAGGATAGACAGGGCAATTCGAGAATGAGAAAATAAAGGAAGCACAGCCTTAAATAAATATGAACGCTATGAAGTTAACCTATGACCGTAAAAATAAACGATTATCGCAAGCAAGGGGGGCGAAGGTGCGCCACATCAGAACAGATCGCTTTCTACTGGGACTTGGCATCATGACGCTGCTCCTCGTACTCGTTTTATTGCAGCAAATAATAGGCGGCCGCGAGATGATTACGGCGAAGCAGGGCATTTTAACTTTGCCTGGCGTGGAATGGCTGGATAAGCGAGTCGTTTCCTTGGATGGGGAGTGGGCGTTTTATCCGAATCAGCTGTTGTCGCCAGAGGAAATTAGACAAGCAAAGGCGAGGCCCGTTTTCATTCATGTGCCAGGCAACTGGAACGAAGCGCAGCATAAGAATGGCGACATAATGACTGGGAAAGGCTATGGAACGTACCGGCTGCTTGTGCGAAATGTGCCGCCGAATGAGCCGCTGGCGATAGCCAAGCGATATGTTCGTTTTTCCGATGCAATGTATGTCAATGGACAGCTGCTTGGGCGATCTGGCCAGCCAGGGAGTTCTGTTGAAACCTACCAACCGCGCAATGTGCCTTATACGGTGTATTTTCACTCGGAGGGTACGGAGGTTGAAATTGTACTGCAAGTGGCTAATTTCGATTTTCATAGCGGCGGTATTAACGGGGCCATTGATCTGGGCCTTAGTCAGCATATCGAAGCGAGAACGATTCTGCAGTCTGGGCTTGAGTTATTAACGATAGGCATTGTCCTGATTTTGGGGCTTTTGTTTTTTTATTTGTACGTTCGTCTGCATCGAGATGGGCTTCAATTGCTGTATGGGCTGTTCTTTATTGGTTTCGCACTCATTGTATTTACAAATGGGGAGCGGCTGCTGCTGCAGTTTTTTCCAGAAATGCCCTTCGAGGCTGCTTTCAAGCTGAAGTACATCGCGGTGTATAGCGTACCTGCTATTGTATTTGTTATTGTATCGCGAATTGCAGCAAGGCTAATGATTCGGAGATGGCTGCAGGCTGCAAGTGCTTTATTAGCTCTATATGTGACTTTGGTTGTGCTACTGCCGTTTCACATGTATTCGTATGCTCAAGACAGTATTTATTTAGTTATTCTGTTTACCTATGTAGCGGCCTCTGTCATGCTCCTGTCCCAGTATGTGCGGGGAGAATATGGGAGCATCACTAAAGCGCAGTTTCAATTGCTAATTACATGCGTATGGATGATGCTTATCAACAGCGTGCTGGCGATCGTGGTGGTATGGAACCCGCTAAGCCAAATTTTGCTGAATGGAGCGACTTTGCTGCTTCTCGGTGCTTTTGCCATGCTGATCGTTTATCAATATGTCGGCGCTTATGATTCCATGCGAAAGCTTGCTCATCAATTGCAGCTGGCAGATAAGGCCAAGGATGAGTTTTTACTGCTAACCTCCCATGAGTTGAACTCGCCGCTGCACAGCATCCTTCATTTATCGAAATCGCTTCTGGGGTCGCCGCTGCGCCAGACGGACGAGATTGGCATACGTGAGAAGCTGCAGCTCATACGCAATACAGCCCACCGAATGTCGAATCACGTAAATGATTTGATCGACATGTCACGCTTTAAAGAAGGCAGCATGAAGCTGGAAATGGGAATGGTTGACCTCGTGTCCTCCATCTCAGTCGTTGTTGAGGTGCTTGGCTTTCTAGCTAATGGAAAAGGGATTGTCCTGATGCGGGAAATCGAGCCCGAAGCCCGCTATATTATGGCCGACGAGAGCAGGCTGCAGCAGGTGCTATATAGCATCGTTTATCATATGATTGGCCAGCGGAGCCATAGGGAGCTTATATTCGAGTGTTTAAAGCAGGATGAAAACGTGCGAATCATTCTAAGGTACAAGCCTCGCTTAGCGGAGCCAATAGGCGCTAGGATGGAGGAGGCTTTTTCTGCAAAGGAGCCAAGCAGCGTTGCGGCGGGATTGTCTTTTGCCCCGGAGCTTGTCCGCCTAATGGGTGGGACGCTTCTCATTCATGATGCGGAGGAATACATTCAAATCGAACTGAAATCTGCAAAAATGGTAGATGGGGAGGCCCTTTCAGAGGTTGCCGCTGCCCGAGCCAAACATGAATGGCATGGGGAACGCAGCCAAAGTGCAGCTTCGGCAGTGGTACTTATTGCTACCGCTGATCTCGCAGATATGGAGCATTTGAGTACATTGCTTTCTACAGAAGGCTTTCAGATGATGTTCGCGGGCTCCGATACGGAGGCGCAAAAGCTTCTGGAGCGGCAGCGGCAGCCAGATTTGGTTATTGTGGATGCGCTGCTTCCGCCTGCAACAGGCTATGCGCTGTGCAAACGAATTCGAAATGACTTTACCCAAGCCGAGCTTCCGGTATTATTTATTAATATGCGCAGCACGCCCGCGGATGTTGAGGCATGTATGAGAGCGGGTGGAAATGATTTTATTACGCGTCCGCTCGATGCGGGAGAAATTCTCGTACGCGTACATACGCTGCTTGGGATGAAACGGCTGGTCAAGGAAGCAGCGAGCAATGAAATGGCGTTTCTGCGATCGCAGATCAAGCCGCATTTTTTGTATAATGCCTTGGGCACGATTATGTCATTATGCTTTACAGATGGCCCGAGGGCAGGCGAGCTGCTGGGCAGCTTCAGCCGTTATTTGCGCATTCTTTTTCATCTGGATAATTCAGAGGAAACGATTCCGCTCAGCAAAGAAATGGAGCTTGTCCGGGCTTATGTAGAAATTGAACGGGAGCGATTTGGCAGCCGGCTTCAAGTGGAATTTGATGTAGATGACACGCTCAATTCCTGCAAAATTATGCCGCTTCTCATTGAGCCGCTGGTGGAAAATGCGATTCGCCATGGGGTGTCCAAAAAAATAAGCGGGGGAACCGTTCGCCTGTCGATTCAAAGGCTTGAAGAAATGGTGCAGGTTGTAGTCGAGGACGATGGCGTTGGCATGCCACAGCAGCAGGCACAAGCCTTATGGAATAAAAGGACTGGAGGGCATGGTATCGGATTGCAAAATGTACAGCGGCGGCTGAAGCATCTGAGTGGACAAGAGCCTTCCATTAGCAGCGAGCCGGGAGCAGGTACAAAGGTAACGATAATGTTTCCATTCCAGTAGTTGAAGGAGAGGAGTATCGCGGTGCTGCAGGCGTATTTGGTAGATGATGAGCTTCATGCGTTAAACATTTTGGAAATTTTTCTTGCTCGCACCGAGAAAGTGAATGTCGCGGGACGATACACCAACGGCTTTGAAGCGCTGGAAGCGCTGCGGCACAGGCGGCCGCATATTTGGTTTTTGGATATCGAAATGCCGGAAATGAGCGGCTTGGAGCTGGCAGTCCACATAAATGAGGCAGATCCCGATGCAACGATTGTTTTTACAACCGCTTACGATCATTATGCTGTAGCGGCTTTTGAGCACGAGGCGATTGATTATTTGCTGAAGCCGATTGAAATGGAGCGTTTGTCCCGAACCATTGAACGACTGACAAGGGACAAGGGCGTGAAGGTGGAAGCTGCTCCCCTTGATCTGGAAGCCGGCTGCAAGGAAGAGCTTATCGTGCATATGCTCGGCATATTTCATGTCCAATCTGTAAACGGCATGCAGCTGACATGGCGGACGGCCAAGGAGAAAGAACTGTTTGCCTATTTGCTGCTGCATGGTCATATGACGTCGGGCGTTCACCGTGATCGCATCATTGCAAGCCTCTGGGCTGACGAGCCGTACGAGAAAGCTAAAATCTATTTGCACACCTGTATCAGCCTGCTGCGGAAAGGCTTGCGGCAAATTGGCATTGAACAGATGGTCAGTTATAAAAACGAGCAATATCGTCTGGATATGAAAAGGATAAAGGCGGATGTATTTGCTTTTATATCCGCTTCTTTAGAGCTGCAGCCTTCTGCAGAGGCATCTATTGCGCAGATGGAGCAAACGCTGCAGATGTATGGGCAAGAGCTGCTTGCCCAAGAGAATTATGATTGGGCTGTCGAATGGCATCAGCGGCTGGAGCTTTTTTCGATGGAGTGGCTGCTTAAGCTTTCATCCCATTATCTCGCTCAAAAAAATGGGAAAAGGGCAGCTGAGGCTGCGGAGCGCGCAATTATTCAATCGCCGTATGTAGAAGAAGCTTATCGCTGCGCCATGCACGCCTATTTGTTCATGGGCGAGCACCATCAAGTGCTTCGCGTCTATCGCAAACTAAAGGAGCAGCTGGCTGAGCTGAACATTCAACCCTCTGCGCTCTCCCGGCAGCTGTATGAGCAGATCGAGGTGTGACGGTCGTAAGAGGGCGGAGTTTTTTTATATTCGTTTGGAGGTTTACGATGATATGAAAAATAAAATATTCATTCTTTTCAGTACAGCTATAGTTATTATCCTGATTGCTTTTTTTGGCTTTGGCAATCGCCATGCGCCAGAGCAAGCGGCTGTTTCTGTTGATCCCGTACCAACTACAACTACAACTGCAAAAGCAAATGCAGCCTCGACAGCAGCAAGCATTCAAATGACGGAGAGTGTAGCTCAGGCGGCAAGCGCCATATCTTACAAAAAAGAACTGATCGCCCTAACTAATCAGAGTGGCCAAAGCGCCTATACGGGGTCGCTTACAACGATGCCAGCGGACGGCAAGGTTTTGAGCATTTCCGTAGAAAACAAAGGGGACTCTACGATTTATTTGAATATTAAACGGAATGAAGAAGAGCCTGTGACGGCTAAGCCTATCCGCAAAGGCGAGCAAATTACGCATACCTTTGAACAATTAGAGGCCGATGGCATAAGCGGGGATTGGTCCATTTACGCCTATAGCAAAATTGGCGCCGCGATGAATGTGAGTGTGAGGGCAGGGCAGCTCTAAGGCTTGGCCTACAGCTGCTGCAAATCCTTCATCAACCACTCGTCTGTTCCATCGCGAGATAAAAACCATACATGGGTAAAGCGGCCTTGCGGCTTATAAATGAGCTCCTTGGCACGCAAAATGTCGGACATGCCGAAGGCGGGGGACGCATTTCGAATAATTAAGGCGATTGGATAAGCAGTCGCATAATTGTTTATTTTCATTTCCTTCGTCTGGATGCGCTTGTTCAGCTCGGCGATCAGCATTTCGACAACCTCTTGATTAAGATTGCGCGATTGCGAGCGGCCTAGCAGCCTTTTCGCTTCCTCGGAATCATAGAACAGATGGGTAATTTCAACGCCGATCATCTGTTGGTTCCGATGCTGAAGCACGGCATCCGGTCGTTCGCGCTGATAGAGGAGCCGGAGCTTGCTCTCATAATTATGGTTGTAGAGATTGATGAAAATACGGACAGCTGTGCGTTCGAGATCTCTTTTTTCCTGATAGCCCTGCAACTGAATTCCCCTATCTGCGTACTTTTCCGAGCTGCTTAACATACTGCGGAGCGGTTAAGTTTGCATTTATTATATGCAATTGTCTCATGACATTGCACAAAGAACAAGTGCGGCTGCAGCAAGGGGATTGGGAATACAGGATAATGGAAAAGGAAAGAAGCACGTATTAAAAATGGGTTCAATGAGGTAGGGCTTGCAGCCAGAAGAGCGGCGAAAAAAAACGCCTGCACTCTTTAGGCTGCTCAGAGCAAGGTCGTTATTAGAGAACTAGAAGATAGGCTGCGTTCGGCGCGCTTGCCTGTCATCTCTGGCACGGTCGATATACTGCTTCAGCGCTATTAATTCCTGCGGCAAATGAATGTCGTACGGAACGTCCCAGTTCGCCCACTCCCCGCTTACGAAGCCCTCGTAGTTTGCTTCAAGCAAAACATGGGCAATTTGCAGAAAATCCAATTCACCCTCGCCAATCGGCTTAAGCTGTTTATCCATTTCGAGAGAAAGCATGGCATCATGAAAATGGACATGCTGGATAGCCGCTCCCAAATGCTGCAGCACCTCCATCGGCTCGGCGAAACCTCTCCGCTTCGTATGCAGAACATCCCAAACAGCTGTAATTTGAGGGTCATCTACGTTTTCCAAAAGGCTTGCAAGGTCGCTAGGCGCAGACCAGTCGTCATGCGTCTCTACACCAATCGTTACTCCGTAATTACGGGCATAGGGGGCTAGCTCTTTAAGCGCATGGGCGATCGTTATCCGGGTGTCGTCGCGCGAAGCGCCAAGCGGAATTTTACCGCCTGCAACACGAATGACAGGAATGCCGAGATCAGAAGCTAGCCTGATGTTCGCCTTTGCCGTTTCGAGCTGTTCTGCTGCTTGTTGAGGCAGCGAAAATTTGTTGGTTACCCCCAGACAGCAAATGCGGATGCCGCTATCAGCTGCCAGCCGTCTCATATGTTCACGCTGCTGGGCGGTTGCGCCAACCTCTGCTCCATGTGCATGCCCTACTCCTGCTCGAAGCTCCACTCCATCATAATGGTAGGTTTTTGCCACCTCTATGAGTTGGGACAATGTTAAATCAGGACAAGAGAATGAATTAAATGCAAATTTCATTTCAGCAACCCTCCAATATTTCAAGTATAAAGGGATAGCGATGATCTCTCCATGAAGCATAGATGTCCTGCTAGCATGGATTATCTTTAGATCCTATGTTACGATACGGACAAAAAACGAAGCATTATTATTCATTTTTGGAGGAGCTTTCACTAGTGAATGGAGAACAACATGCTTTTTTGAAGCAGATTATAATTGAAATTCCTTTATTTGTTCAAGTGAAGGGCGACCTTGGACCGGTTATACAGCAGCAGACTGTGCAGCATCAGACGCTATTGGTCGTGGCTGGAGGAAAGGGAGAATTGTTAATCAATCATCAACCGTTCAAGCTGTCTACTAAAGCGGTGTTTCTTATTCCAGCTGGAGCAGCTATAGAAATTCACAACAGGCAGCGTTATGGCCTGCAGCTGTACCTACTTTCTTTTGAGCTGTTTCGTCAATCTAAAGCGGATGCCGGGGTTAGACTTTACGAGAAGGATGACCATTTTCCGATTCGCGGGCAACTGCGGCTTGCCAAGCCCGGTCGCGTTTTGCAAATGGTCAAGCAGCTATACGAGCGGATGATGGTTAAGCAGGAGGGTAACGGGCTTCAAAACAGCTTTGAGCTTCAGCACTTGCTTCAAGAGCTGCTGCTCCAAGATTCTCTTCATGCTGCGGTTTCAGCTGAACGATCGTTTGACCGTTCAATCAAATATTTGCAAAATGCATTCCATACGGACATTACTTTGGGCAATCTTGCCGAGCGGGCAGGATTGAATGCTTCCTACTATTCGTTTCTATTCGCGAAGAAGATGGGGAAAGGCCCGATTGAATATTTGACAGAGCTGCGAATGAACCGGGCAAAAGAAAGATTGCTGCTGTCTGGCGACAAAATTCAGCAAATTGCGCGAGAGGTAGGCTATAAAGATGAGTTTTATTTTAGCCGACGGTTCAAGGCGCAGCAGGGCTTGTCTCCCTCAGCTTATAGCAGGCACCATCCTGCCCATATTGTACCGTTGTCGTTTGCCTATACCGACCATCTGTTTGCACTAGGCATGATCCCTCTAGCAGCCCAGGTTAATGAGCAGTATGCCACGATTTCCGAGCATATCGAGCTGCCGCTTGAACGGCTGCAGTCTTTAAAGCAGTGGCGGGAGCAGCTGTTGAAGGTTAAACCTGAGCTTATTATATGCAAGGACAATATTTCAGTGGCGATGCGTGAAAATCTTAGCGATGTAGCGCCAATTATCGCCTTTCCATGGATGGAAATGGATGTATATGGTCATCTTTCGGCCTTGGCAAAGCTGACGAATAAGCAAAAAGCCGCTGAAGAGTGGATGGAACACCATGAGAATAAGGCAGCATTAGGACGCAAGAAGGTAGCGGCAATTGCTGGCGGGGCTGCGGTTACCATTTGTGGCTTGTCTGATGGCCAATATCGCATTTATGGAGACCGGAATATGGGACATGTTTTTTATCGCTCCTTGCAGCTGAATCCATCCGAGAAGCTGCGCGGGGAAATGGATAAGCATATGCCTGGAACAGGCCTGGATTGGATGGAAATTGATGCGGGGCAGCTTTGCGAATACGAATCAGATTATTTGATATTCATTGCCAAAACGGAAGCAGACAGGAAGGCCATGCAGCTGCAGCTTCAGCCAGGCGGCCGATGGTGTTCACATAAGGCTGTGAGAAATAAGCGCGTATTTCAGCTGAATCTGGGCAAATGGGTCGTTTATGCACCGCTCGCGCTCGACCAGCAGCTGGATGAGGCCGTATCCCTCTTTTTAAATAGTCGCTAGCAGGACTGCACGGAGCTAAAAAAAATCCATGCTTTAACGGGCGGTCCATGTCATGGTGGAATAGGAAAGCAGCATGTATAGTAATGATTATCATTATCATCATACTTACAGGAGGCTTTACACATGAAGTTCAGCAAGAGTGCAGTATATTCGGTTTTTTTATTGACTATGATCATTTTGATTGTAGGTTGCAGTAACAACGTCAGCACAGCAACACCAGATGGGACAAGCAGCGGATCTGCCCAGAACGCGGCGGCAACGCTGCAGCCCGACCAAAGGACAATCAAGCATGATATGGGAGAGACTGCTATTCAGGGAGAGCCTGTGAATGTGGTTGTACTGGAAGTCAGCTTCATCGATCCTCTGCTTGATGCAGGAATAGTGCCGATTGGCGTAGCAGAGGACGGGGATCCTAATCTGATTGTCGCCGATGTTTTAGAGAAAATTAAAGGTTATACATCGGTCGGCATGCGCGCCCAGCCTAGTCTGGAGGCTATTCGGGCCTTGAAGCCAGATCTAATTATTGCCGAGACAAGCCGGCATAAGGATGTATATAAGGAACTTAGCAATATTGCGCCAACGCTTTCTTTTTCCAATACGAACGGCGGGTATGAGGATGTCATTTCCATCGCTGCCTCTATTGGGGATGCTTTAGGCAAAAGCGCAGAAATGACAAAGGTCATTGAGGAGCATCAAAGCAAGCTGAAGGCAGTACAGGATAAAGCATCAGAGGTGAAGGACAGCATTTTGCTAATCGGGAATACGGATGGCGAAATTACAGTGCGGACCGCCGACTTTTTTTCGTCGCAGCTGATGAGTAAAATTGGCTTGACCTATGCCCTTTCCCAGAATGCCAAATACAGTGCGGTAACGGGAATTAGCGTGAAAATGTCCATTGAGCAATTGCTGGAGGTAGACCCTGATATTATTATTTTAATGTCCGGCAAGGTGGACAAAATCGACAGTACAGGTACAAGGCCGATATTCAAGGATGAGCTATGGAATGATCTGAAAGCTGTAAAAACAAATCAAATGTACGATGTAGACCGCTTCGGCTGGTCGCTGAGACGCAGTATTCAAGGGGCCAATGTCATGCTCGAGCAGATGGAAACTGACATCCTGAAGCTAAAATAAGGAAATGACAAACCCGTTCAGAATAGCCGCATGGGGAACTGCGGCTGCTATGCTGCTGATTGCAATGGTTCTATCAGTATCGCTCGGCTCCACCATATTTTCCGTTTCCATGATAGTGGATTCAATCTTTCATTTTGACGGTTCTAGGGATCACATTATATTGCGTAATGTGCGGTTTCCCCGAACGATTGTAACCGTATTGGCCGGAGCAAATTTGGCAGTCGCAGGGGCACTCATGCAGGCCATAACGAGAAATGTGCTGGCATCCCCAGGTATTTTCGGCATTAACTCTGGTGCAGCTGCGGTTGCCGTGTTGCTTATGGTCATATATCCACAGGTAACGAGCAGCAATCTGGTATTCGCGGCATTTGTTGGCGGAGCCTGCGCAGCATTGATTGTTTACGCGATGGCTACGGCATTTAAGCAAACCCATATGGCTGTTCATTTGGCCCTTACTGGCGTTGCCATACAGGCGATGCTCTCCGCTTTTACACAGACGATTATTATGTTCAATGAAATCCAGCTGGATCGCATTTTGTTCTGGCTGGCAGGCTCGGTATCGTCACGTAAATGGGAGCACGCGGCCGTGCTGTTAAAGTGGAGCATACCTGCCTTGCTGGTCGCATTCACACTTGGCCGATCAGCGTCTGTTCTTAGTTTGGGGGACAGTCTTGCCAAAGGGCTCGGTCAACGGCTTGCTTTAGCGCGCGGCCTGATGGCGCTTATCGTTATTGTGCTAGCTGGGGTTACCGTATCCGTTACAGGGCCGATTGGATTTGTCGGTCTAATCGTGCCCCATATCGCGAGGCAGCTGACAGGCCTTGATTATCGGTCAGTTCTTCCTTTGTCAGCTTTATGTGGAGCGCTCTTGCTGCTGCTGGCAGATTTATTATCCCGCTACATTGTTTTTCCTTACGAAACGCCTGTAGGCATCGTAACAGCTTTGATTGGTACGCCATTCTTCATTTATCTGGCAAGAAGGCGCAAGAAGGAGGCAAAGATATGAAGACGCTTGTTTTCAAGTTGCTCTGGCTGCCTGCGGTTCTTGCTTGTATTACGCTGCTGCTGATATTGCTGAATATAGCTGTTGGTGATACTCCTATAAGCATGGGGGAGATAATGAAAATCATGTTTGGCAGGGGGGATGCGGAAGCCAGCTATGTTATTTGGCAATATCGCATGCCGCGCTTGCTTCTGGCTCTGCTCGTAGGAGCCAGCTTGGCCGTCTCGGGGGTCATTGTACAGGCTGTTATGAGAAATCCGCTTGCCGCTCCAGACACATTAGGAATTACGGGAGGAGCTGGCTTGGCAGCAGTGGCTATTACTCTCCTTATGCCGCTTTCAGCTCCACTCGTATTAACCATTTCTGCTTTCATAGGGGGGCTTGCAGCTGCTGCTGCGGTATATATGCTCGCTTATCGCACGGGAATTATTCCTGTACGCTTAATGCTAGTCGGCATTGCAATAAGTGCTTTTTGCGCATCTGCTGTTCAGCTTTTGGTTACAAGGGGATTTCCGAATGTCAGCTCGGCTTTAATTTGGCTAAGCGGGAGCCTTTGGGGCAGAAGCTGGGAGCAGGTTTCACACCTGCTGCCTTGGGTTGTGATTTTAGTTCCGCTAGCTTGGATATTATCAATTCGGATGGATATTATTCGGATCGGCGATTTAATTGGCAAAGGACTCGGCTTACGGATTGAAGCCAATCGGCTGCTGCTGCTCAGCATTGCCATTTTTCTGGCTGGGGCTGCAGTATCGGCTGTCGGAACGATTGGCTTCGTCGGTCTAATTACGCCACATCTTGCGAGGCGGCTTGTTGGTGCCCGGCACCGCGTTCTTATCCCCGTAGCCGCTCTTCTGGGCGGGCAGCTTGTATTATTGGCTGATTTGCTAGGCAGAGCCATTAAGCCTCCGCTAGAAATTCCCGCAGGCCTTATTGTGGCTATGATTGGCGGACCGTATTTTCTATTTTTATTATGGAAACAAAGCAGGCTAACTTCTTGATGTTGGAGGGCGAATTATATAAAATAAGCGATGATCGCGCCAATACCTGCAAGCGTGCACAAAACGCCTCCGAGTCTTGTTGAGATAAGATATAGGCTTGACGCCTCTGTGCCGTCATTTGATTTCCAGCTCTCGGTCAGTGTCCATACGAAAGCAGGTTGCACCACTAATAATAAACCAATGCAGATGAGTATAATTCCAATAAAAAGCATATGCACGCTTCTCCTTCAAAGATGAGTATAGTTTTATAATAACATGATTGATGACCAGAACCGTAATAGTTTAGTAAAAAAAGCCTGCTCCTTCCGCGTTCGGATAGGAGCAGGCTTTTTTATAGATTTGGCTTTATGAAGCAGCTAGCTATTACAAATAAACGGCTTTTCCTGTGCGAGCGGACTCATAAATGGCTTCCAAAATTTGCGACACGACATAGGCTTGCTCTGGCGTTACGACCGGATCAGTATCATCTTCAATCGCTTTCAGCCACATTCTCATTTCCAGATCGGAGTCGCGGCCGGAATCTGCACCGTCAAAGAAAGCGACTCCGCCTGATTTCAGCTCAATATCAGTTGTATAAAGACGGCTGTGATTTTCGCCATTGATGCGCAGTCCGCCTTTCATGTCTGCTCCGCCTTCTGTTCCGGACAGCGAGCATTTTGCTTCGTCAATATCCAGTGTGTTCAGCGCCCAGCTGGACTCAAGGGAAATCGTCGCGCCGTTTTCCATGACGATCATGCCGAAAGCGGAATCTTCAACAGTAAACTTGGCAGGGTCCCAAGGGCCCCAAGCGTTGGCTGCATTTTCACGCTGCGACAGCTTGTGGTAAGCCGTTCCAAGCACAACCTTCGGCTTGTAGTTGTCCATCATCCACAGCGTCAAATCCAGCGCGTGAGTACCGATATCGATTAGCGGGCCGCCGCCTTGTTTTTCTTCATCAAGGAATACGCCCCATGTTGGCACAGCGCGGCGACGGATCGCATGTGCTTTTGCGTAATACACCTCGCCCAGCTCGCCATTTGCACAAATTTTCTTCAGCTGCTGGCTGTCTGGACGGAAACGGTTATTGTAGCCGATCGTCAATTTTTTGCCAGTACGGCGAGCGGTTTCCATCATGAGCTTCGCATCTGCTGCTGTTTTCGCCATTGGCTTCTCGCACATCACATGCTTGCCCGCTTCCAGCGCAGCAATTGCGATGACAGCATGGGAGTCATTTGGCGTACAGACGTGAACGATTTCAATAGTTTCGTCCTTCAACAGCTCAGTGTAGTCCGTGTATACGCGAGCGCCTTCCGCGCCATATTTCGCGGCAGCCTCCTGTGCGCGATGCTCTTCAATGTCGCAGAAAGCGACGATTTGCACGCTTTTAATCGTGCTAAGGCTTGGCAAATGCTTGCCGTTGGCGATACCGCCGCAGCCGATAATCGCAATACGATGAGTTGTAGACATAATAAAATCCTCCTTGAATTTTAGGTTGCAACGCTTTCACGCAGCGAATTTCCATTGTAACAGGCTCTTACGCAAACGGGGAAGGCAAAAAGATATCGACTTCCTTTTTCGTCTGAGCAGAACGGATAATGCCATCAATAACAGCTTGATTGCGCACGATTTGGCTGCCCGGGATAGGGGCAGGTCTTCCGTCGCGCACCGCTTCGGCAAAGTCCCACACCTTGGCATGGAATAGATCTGTTTGGTGCTGAATAACCGGAATCGGGCTTTCCGTATGATGTCCCTGTACATCATGGAACATCGTGATGGAGCCTACACTGCCATCGAATACGCCGCTCCAAGGGCCGGAGCCGGAAGGCGTAACCTTGAGCCCGGCATTGGTACCGAGAAAGAGGGCGGCGCCGAGCGAGTCCATATGCATCGCCCAGGAAATTTTGAAATTAAGCACAATATCGCCTTCG
The DNA here is from genome assembly GCF_002741035.1 of Paenibacillus sp. BIHB 4019. Lineage (NCBI taxonomy): Bacteria > Bacillati > Bacillota > Bacilli > Caryophanales > Paenibacillaceae > Paenibacillus > Paenibacillus sp. BIHB 4019. Next base: position 4,128,891 of record NZ_CP016808.1, read on the forward strand.
AAACGGATCATCGCCACGCCGAAATCCTCGACATCAAACTTATCCGCTTCCTTATGGTACAGCGGGTTCGTGCCAAAATGGTTAGACGTAAACGCCGATACCGTCAGCGGCTTTGGATAGCCGAGCGCATTCATCGCCATATCGAGCGAATAGCAGCCGATGTCAGCCATTGCGCCAGCTCCAGCGATATCCTTGCGGATAAAGGTTCCGCCTGGCATGCCGCGGCGGCGTCCGCCTCCGGTTTCTACATAATACACTTTGCCGAGCTCGCCGGACGAGATCAGGTCGCGAATGATCGCCATATTCGGGTCATAGCGCGGCTGGAAGCCGATGTTGAGCATATTGCCCGTTTTGAGCGCTGTCTCCGCCATCGTCACCGCTTCTTCAAGCGTGACCGACATCGGTTTTTCCAGCATAACATGCTTGCCTGCATTTAGCGCATCAACCGTCGTTTGAAAATGGGCCACATTTGGCGTGCAAATGCTGACGCCATCTAGCTCTGTGTCGAGCAATTGACGGTAATCCTCATAGGCCGCCGCATGGGGCAGTTCCCAGTGCTCGATAAATTGCTTGGCGCGGCCCGGAATAATATCCGCGACAGCGGCAACTTCTACGCCAAGCATTTGCTTATACGCTCTGGCGTGGGCGCCTGCAATGCCGCCGCTGCCGATAATTCCGATTTTTAGCGTCTTGGACATGGGGAGTATCATCCTTTACTACATGATGGTCATCTGCTGCGCGCGGTATTCAGAAGGGGTCATATCAAAACGTTTGCGAAACACCGCATGCAAATAGTTGGCATTGGCAAAACCCGTTTGCTGGGCGATTTTTTCAATCGACTGCGTGCTTTCGGCAAGCGCATGGCATACCGCCTTGAGGCGCATGTTTTCGAGCGTGGCACTGAAGGACTGGCCGTCCCCGGCCTCCTTGAACACCCGCTGAATATGCCGCGAGCTTAAATTCAGCTTGTCGGCTACGTCCTCAAGCGTGACCTCGCCAGAGTAGTTGGCCTGTATATATTCCATCGCGAGACGATAGCGGTAAGCCTTCATATCCCGGGTGGGTAAGTGGGCCTGCTCCGGCTCCTTCACCGTGTCATAAGCGCGCACTGCGCGAAGCAATATTTGAATGACATTTTGTCTAATTGTCGTATAGCTGCCCGTGTAATGCCGCGAGCAAGCTTCATAAGCTTCCAGAAACAGAGGCATAGCCTGATGCACATCATCGGCCGGAAACAGCGGCAGCGTGCGAAGCTTGCTGATGCAATCATCGGCCTCGGCAATTTCCCAATCATCCGCTTCCGTAACAGGGGAAGGGCCGGGCTGCAATCTGCGATCGATAATATCGACATGCAGACACAGCTCATCCATAATGTCATCCGGGCTTGCCTCCTGATAATGCAGCACATCAGGTCCAGTCAAATAAAACATGCCTTCGTTCAGCGCATACGGCATATCGACCAGAATAACGGTCCCCTTGCCCTGCGGTATAAAATGAAACTCGAACTCGGCATGCTTGTGAAAGTTGACGATTTTGCCGGGAAGAAACTGGGTCAGGTGAAAACGCAGCACATGTATATCGTAATAGCCCCAGCGGATGCGAAGATCAAGCCTCTCGAGCGCATCCTGGCGCTCACGCATCACTTCATATGGAAAAGGTTGCAATCGCGCCAAACCTCCCTTCAAGCCGTTTTTGTTGAAAAATAATCCAGTAGTCTATTATTGCGCCAACTCATCGATACGAATCGATTTTCCTTCACGCACGGAGCGGTTCGCCGCTTCAACCAGCTTCGTTAATTCAACAGCAAGCTGTACATTTTCCTCAGCTTTTGTATTGTTCACAATATGATCGGCAAATTGGTTGAAAGCGCCTGGGCGTGAGTCTGGCAGCGTCTGCTCCTGCCACTCCTTCGCTGCGTCTTCACCATTCACGTTTGTCCGCAGCAGCAGGCGGTCATCTGGTGTGCCGTACATCAATGTGCCTTGCGTGCCATGGATTTCAATGGTGAAAGGCGAAAACGCGTTGACGAAGCCTGCTTCAACGATACCGACAGCGCCGGATGCTGTTTTTAGCAGTACAACAGCGTTGTCTTCTACTTCTTTTCCTGTTACATAGCCATATTGGGCAGAAGCTTCAACAGGCTGCTCACCGAGGAACAAGCGAGTCAAATACATCGGGTGGCAGCCCAGATCGATCAAGGCGCCGCCGCCGCATTGCTCCAAATTGTAAAAATGCTCAGGCAGCCAGTTTTTCGTAGCGCCATCATGCGACAATCTAACCCGAACAAGCGTAACCTTGCCCAGCAGCCCTTGTGCCAAAATGTCCTGAATCGCCAGCGTGTAGCCAGCGTTCAGTCTTGGCAGGGACACGGTAAGCTTCACATTATTTGCAGATACTGCTTCAATGACTTCATTCACTTCTTTAAGCGTAGGAGCGATAACCTTCTCCGTAAAAATATGCTTGCCAGCGCGAGCCGCCGCAATGATAACGTCGCGGTGGATGTTGGACGGGGCGTCTACGATTACCGCATCAATGTCGCTTGCGAGCATCTCGTCCAAGTTGCTGTAGAAAGGAACGCCGAGCTTGTCAGCAGCCGCTTGGCCGCGCTCTGGAAGCTCATCCCATACCGCTGTAATTTCTGTACCCGGATGCGCCTGCGCTTCCTTCGTATAATCCCAAGCATGTACATGCCAGTAGCTAATTTTACCAATTTTAATCATCTCATCACTTCTCCCAACCTAGTATACAAAATTGAGACATCACAGTAAATTTATCATAGAGATTTCAATTTTATTAGTCCAATTAAGTGACTTTGTATGTATAAGATTACGACGTGATTTTTTTCGTTGATAACCTCCAATAATTATGCCTAAAAATACGTCCTAGAAACGGAATGTTTTTATTTTATGTAAGGATCGTTGCTTTAGAAAAATAACATTTGTATGATTAAGGAAGTTATAGGAGAGGGGTATAGGAGTAAATGAAAGAAGAAGTTAGTGTGGTCAAAAGATTAAAAGATTATTTTGGAAAAGGAAAAACTAATCTTTCTAAACTTGGTTTCTTTATTTTGTTTAGCACATCGATATCATATGCGGTCCTCTTATGCATCCGCTTAGCGTTTAAGCCCATATTAAATACCACCCCAACAAATCACGTTATCCAGCTTGTTGTCATTCTGTATGGTGCCATTTGGTTAGCCATTGTTTATCTTGAATTTAAGCAGCATGTCAAGCTGTTTTTATTCAAAACTATACGTCGGAAACTGCTGCCGGCAGTGTTCATCTCAATCATCTTGGATTATGGATTTAATGATCAGAACAGACTATTTTCCGGGGGAGTTTGGTCTGATCTATATGATGTGAATGTAATAGCCATTTCTTTATATGCAATCATTTTAACGATCAAAAAGCTGCTTGCCAAAAAAGATGAGCCCGCGACTGATGCTGCAGACAAAGCACAGAAGTACCAATTTCATTCTAGCCCTTCATTAGGCATCGGCGGAACTGACAGCTTGGGTCGTGAGAAGTTTGCGAAAGATTTGGCAGCGATCCTCATAGATCGTATGGCTATTCCTACGGATCATGCTTTGACTATTGGGCTATATGGGCCATGGGGGTCAGGAAAATCCTCTATTATTGATTTGATTGAAAAGCAACATATTAGTAAAGAGAAGATTATTCGTTTCCATCCTTGGTATATGGGGAAGGATCAAAATAATATTATTCCTGAGTTTTTAAAGCTGTTAATATCGCATCTGGAAAATCGTCAATCTAATTCCCAGCAAAAGCTTATTTATGGGTTAAAGAAGTATTTGAAATTTTTGACAACGATTAGCATCAGACCACCGGGGTTTATTGTGAATTTTAAAGATTATATGAGCAATCCTGAATTTTCCAAAGATTTTGAAGATGCTCAAGGCATGAGGGAGCATATTATTGATTTGCTGAAAGCGGCTCGAATGCCTATGGTGGTTTTCATAGATGATATAGATCGTCTAGATAATAAGGAGATTCAAATCATCTTTAAACTAGTACGGCTTATCGCTGATTTTCCTAATATCACCTATGTTCTTGCTATGGATGAGAAACACGTAGCGAAATCGTTATCCCAGCTCTATTCCAAAGACTATGAGGAAAAGGTAGGGCTTGAATATATTTCAAAGTTTATTCATGTGCCGCTGTACCTGCCAAGAGTTGATTCCTACCTGATGATTAAAGCTTTTCAAACGTCAATGATGAAGATAATAAACGATTATAAAATTGAAGTTGAAAATGATTACATCGATTTTTTAGGGGGAATTGCTAATCACTTTCAGTTCACGCCAAGGAATATGGAGAGGGTAGCGAATATCGCGATGGTTCATATGCCCATGTTAAAAAAAGAAACGAACCCGAAGGACCTTCTCACCTTATTAGCGATTAAAATTGATAATCCTGAATTATTTGCGTTCATTTATAAAAACTCAAGCGTATTTCTAGGTGAGCAAAAAGATGAAGCCGTTATTAAAGAGCAACGTGAGAAGCTATACATACAATTTCCGTCTTATATTTCCTTATTGAACAAGTTATTTCCCGCTCTCGGGAATTCAAGTGTAAATAAATTATTGTCGAACAAAAATAAACTAATTTGCTCTTCTGTGCATTTCGATACTTATTTTCAATATGCTGTACCTTCTTTAAAGGTGTCCAACGAGCAGCTTCAGAAATTTTATACTGCGATTTTGGACAGTGATGACGAGGGGGGAACGGTATACGGGGAGCTAGTAACTGATTTGAATCGGGAAGAGTTTTTTCATCAATTGTGGCTGGATATAGCTCCAGAGCAGGTCGAGAAAAACATGAAAATATTAAAATTTGTTCTTGATCAGCATCAAGATCTTACGAAATTTAATAGGCAGATGACAATTTTTATAAATGAAATGTTTAAAGCATTGATAAAAGAAGATAGTGATAATGAAAAAGTTACGTCTATTTTATCAAACTACAAAGATGGTTTGTTGATTGCGGCACAATTAAATAATAATGGTATAAAAAAGGGCGAGTGGGCTCAAAAATATATTTTTGCTCATATGGACCTATCGGTACTGCTCGAATATTCAGACGATGATGTTAAAAGTGCATTCAATTTGTGGGCGTTCAGTGAGGAAAATGATATTCAAAACATTCGGGCTATGGTAAGTGATTGGGTAAGTAGTAACGAGATATGGAAGATCGTTAGAATGAAAATGACCGATCCCCTTGAAGATTATAATTTCGCATTTTACAATTATGCATCGTTACTATCCATTTTACCAATAGAAGTAATAGAGGAGGCTGTGGAAAAAATAGGAGAAATCAGTTCAGAAATAGAACTCAAATTGTTCTTAAGGACTGGCGATTTCAGAAAAGAACAGCTTGAATTAGCCTACATGCATAGTACATGCTATGCAAATACATTAAAACAGCTTACCCATAGTAAGGGTGAATCTTGGACCTATACATTTTTAAAAGCTGTTGAACTGCTCTGTAAATATGGAAGACCAGAGAACACTTTCCATATAAAAGAAGAGTTAAGTAAACATTATACACAGTAAAGTGATGGAATTTAAAAGAAGGCACACTAAGTAAGTCAAATAAGCATTATTTGTCATGTGAAAGTGTCCTGAAAGAAGGCCATTTATCAAGTAACTTTCTTGCAGGACACAATCTATTATACAACTGAAATATGACATATTTATCTGTTCAAGCGTCTACAAATGCTTGCGATAATCCCGCGGCGAGAGCCGAGTAACTTTTTTGAACGTTTTGCCGAAGTGGGAGAAGTTGTCGAAGCCGGTGGCGGCGGCAATTTCCGTAATCGACTGGTCGGTCTCGCGCAGCAGGCGCTGGGCTTCTTTGATGCGGGTAATCGTCAAGTAGGTGGAGAAGGAGAAGCCGGTTATTTCCTTAAAGATGCGGCTTAAATAATACGAGCTGATATAGAACTGTTCGGCAATGGCGCTAAGCCTAATCTCTTCGCTGAAATGGTGATTAATATAACGCACGATTTCGGTAATTTTCGCATGCATCGGCGTGGCATGGGAGAGCGGGACGAATTCGTGCTTTTGCAAATAACGGGCCGCATGCAGCAGCAGCTCGGTAACCGCGATTGGCGGATACAGCTCATAGCCGGGAGGGCATTGCTGAATTTCCTCCAGCAGTCTGCGGATGAGCTGCTCCATCACCAGCTGTTCCTGGCGGGGCAGCCGCAGCACGTGAATATGCTGCTCGAACGGCGACAAAATCAGCTCGCGAAGCTCGGGCGCAAACGATTCAGGGAAATGGTGATCGAAGTGGATAATGACCCGTTCATGCGAGGCTTCGCCAGCGTACAGCGTTTTATGAACGACTTGGCGGGAAATGAAGATCAAGTCGCCCTGCTCCACCGGATAAGAACGGTCATGGACGAAATAAATCCGTTTGCCGCTGAGCAAATAATAAATTTCATAATAGTCATGAAAATGATCATTAGGCATCGTGAAGGGCTCGGAGCGCTTCATATATTCAATGTACAAATCCGCTAAATTTCCATAATCAAAGGAAGCGGGCGTTTTTTCAATCATAGCCTTCAAAGCTCCTTTCATATAAAACGCAAAATATGCGGCATATTTCCTTAAATAAGCACTATATGAGGAGAATTATAACACTTATATGCGATAAAATGAAAGCGTATTAAACAATCAAGGTGAAACGGCTGTCGCCGTCCTTTAGCAGCGCGGCGCGTTTCAGTCCGAGAAATATAAGCCTATTTATACGTGTGAAGCTTATAAATTCTTATATTCCAAAAAAATCAGACAAAGGGTGAGCCGCAATGACACAAAAGAAAAAGTACGTATTGGTAGGAACGGGAGGAAGAGCCGAGTTTTTCTATGCTGCAATTGCAACCGATTTCAGAGATACGTCGGAGCTGCTTGCATTTTGTGATACGAACCAAACGAGACTTGACCATGCCAACCATCGTTTAACCGATAAATATAATTATCATTCCGTTAACACATATAAAGCAGAGCAATTCGAGGAAATGATCGAGATTGAGAAGCCGGATTCCGTTATTGTGACCAGCGTAGACCGCACGCATCATACGTATATTATTCGGGCGCTGGAGCTTGGCTGCGACGTCATTACCGAGAAGCCGATGACCGTAGATGAGAAGAAATGCCAGGATATTATTGATGCTGTTGAGCGCACCGGGAAAAATGTTCGCGTAACGTTCAACTACCGCTATGCGCCGCATCATACGAAAGCCAGAGAGCTGATCGAGAATGGCACGATCGGCAAAGTTAATTCGGTGCATTTTGAATGGCTGCTCAATACGCAGCATGGCGCGGATTATTTCCGTCGCTGGCACCGTGACAAGCGCAACAGCGGCGGCCTGCTTGTCCACAAATCGACGCATCACTTCGACTTGGTGAACTTCTGGATCGGCTCGCAGCCGGATACCGTCTTTGCTTTCGGGGATCTGCTGTTCTATGGTAAGGAAAATGCCGAAGAGCGTGGCGAAACGAAGTTTTACGACCGTGCGACAGGCCACCCCAATGCGAAGGAAGATCCGTTTGCGCTGCATATGGACAGCAATGAGAACCTCAAGGCAATGTATTTGGATGCCGAGCATGAGGACGGCTACCGCCGCGACCAAAGCGTATTCAGCGACGGCATTAACATCGAAGATACGATGGGCGTAATGGTACGCTACAAAAACAATGCAATTTTGACTTATTCGCTTAATGCTTATCTGCCATGGGAAGGCTACCGCATTGCGTTCAACGGCACAAAGGGCCGGATAGAGATGGAAATTGTCGAGCAATCCTATGTTAATTCCGGCGGCGAAAAATCGCAAGAGGGCGCGCTGAAAGGCAAGCGCATTATCGTTTATCCAATGTTTGGCGCTCCTTACAATGTGGAAGTGGAAGAAGGAATTGGCGGCCATGGCGGCGGCGATCCTGTGCTGCTCAACGATATTTTTGGCACGTCAGTAGAGGATAAGTTCAATCGCGCGGCGAATCATGTAGACGGTGCCCGTTCGATTTTGACAGGTATTGCTGCTAATAAATCAATTCAGACGGGACTCGCTGTGAAGGTGGACGAACTAGTTAAATTCAGGAGGGACTAACTTGGCTAAGTTTCTGGACGACAATTTTTTGCTGGCAAATGAAACGGCGCGGGATTTGTACCATAACTATGCAAAGGACATGCCGATTATCGATTATCATTGCCATTTGAGCCCGCAGCAAATTTACGATAACATCAGCTTCTCGAATTTGTCGGAAGCTTGGCTGTATGGCGATCATTACAAGTGGCGGGCGATGCGCTCGAATGGCATTGAAGAAAAATATGTCACGGGTGGCGAAGGCGTCAGCGATTATGACCGCTTCCTCGCTTTTGCAAGGACGGTTCCGCAGGCAATTGGCAATCCGCTTTACCATTGGTCGCATCTGGAGCTGCAGCGCTTCTTCGGCGTCGATGAAGTGATTAATGAGCGCAATGCGCCGGCGATTTGGGAAAAAGTAAATGCGAAGCTGGCTGGAGAGGGCTTTAAGGCCCGCGATCTCATCGTAAACTCCAAGGTTGAGGTCGTCTGCACGACAGATGATCCTGCGGATTCGCTGGAATATCATTTGAAAATTAAGGAGCTGCCGGACTTTCCGGTAGCGGTGCTGCCTTCGTTCCGTCCAGATAAAGCGCTGGAAATTAACCGCGCTGGTTTCTTGGAATGGATCGCGAAGCTGGAGCAGGCTGCGGGCCAAAAGCTGGACAGCTATGAGGCGCTGTTAGCTGCGCTGGAAGCAAGAGTTTCCTTCTTCCACGAGGCAGGCTGCCGCGTTTCGGATCATGCCCTTGATTATGTGCCTTACGGGGAGACGACAAAGGATGAGGCAGCAGCGATTTTTGCTAGTGCACTTGCCGGAAATCGTGTAAGCCTTGAGGATGAGAAAAAATACAAAACGTATACGCTTGTCTTCCTCGGAAAGCTGTATGCGAAGCATGACTGGGCGATGCAATTTCATATTAATGCCGCGCGCAACAATAATACGGCGATGTTTAATCGCCTTGGGCCGGACACAGGCTATGATTCTATCGGCGACAGTCCGCTTGCCTATCCGCTCGTTAAGCTGCTCGATGAGTTAGCGAAGGATGAGGCGCTGCCGCGCACGATTTTGTATTCGCTAAATGCAATGGACAATGAAGTGCTTGGCTCGATTATCGGCAGCTTCCAAGGCGACGGCATCCCGGGCAAAATCCAGCTGGGCTCCGCTTGGTGGTTCAATGATACGCGGGACGGCATGGTCGTACAAATGAAGGCGCTCGCGAACTTCGGTTTGCTGAGCCGTTTTGTCGGCATGCTGACCGATTCCCGCAGCTTCCTGTCTTATACCCGGCATGAGTATTTCCGCCGGATTTTGTGCAATTTGCTCGGCGAGTGGGTGGAGAACGGCGAAGTGCCGGATGACCGCGAGCTGCTGGGCGACATTGTCCGCAATATTAGCTACTACAATGCGAAAAACTATTTTAAATTTTAATCATTAACATTTAATCGTTCATATTTATCAAAGAAGAAGCCGACAGCTATTGGGCAGCTGTCGGCTTCTTTTTGTCGGCTAGGCGTTGGCCGCTGCTTTCTGTACAGTTTTTAATCCCAGCTTGCTCAGGGCACGCTCCAGCAGCTCGAACATTTCGCCTGTTTCTGCTTCGGTTACCGTGAGTGCGGGTGTAATCCGTACTGTGGAAGCGTTAAGCGCATTAATAATCAATCCATCCTCCATACAGCAAGCCGCAAGCTGCGGCGCTATGCCTTCCTGCACAGTGAAGGCGAGCAGCAAGCCTTTGCCGCGAATGTCGGTGATCGCATACTTGCCGGAAAGCTCAACCAGCTTCTCTGTCATTAAGTCACCCATCAGCTTCGCATTGGTGGCCAAATCCAAACGAATAATCTCCTCTACGACTGCGTGGCCTGCTGCCATCGCAAGCGGTCCGCCCGTATAGGTTCCGCCTTGATCGCCAGGCTCAAAAAGATCGTATTGCTCCATCGTTAGTGTCGCGGATAGCGGAAAGCCGCCGCCAATTCCTTTCGCCAGCGTCATGACGTCTGGTTTAACGCCATAATGCTCATGGGCAAACATTTTTCCTGTCCGGCCAATACCGGTCTGAACCTCGTCGAAAATAAGCATAATGCCATAAACATCGCATGCCTTGCGCAGTGCCTGAAGGTAAGGGGCATCAACCGAATGGACGCCGCCCTCCCCTTGGACGAGCTCCAGCATAATCGCACAGGTACGGTTGCTAATGGCAGCGAAGCACGCATCAAAATCATTGATAGGCACATGCTTGAAGCCTGGAACTTTAGGGGCATAAAGGCTTTCCCAATGCGCTTTGCCTGTTGCCGACATCATGGCGAGCGTTCTGCCATGGAAGCTGTTCGTCAAAGTAATAATTTCATAAGCGCCGTTTAAATTTAGGGCGCCATGCTTGCGGGCGAGTTTAATCGCGGTTTCATTCGCTTCGGCGCCGCTGCTGGTGAAATAGGCTTTGTCAAAGCCGGACACGCTTGTCAGCAGCTCTGCGAACTCAACCATTGGTTTGTTATAGAAAGCGGGGCTTGCATGCACGAGCTGTCCGGCTTGCTTGGCAATGGCCTCCTGCAAAGCTTTAGGCGAATGTCCCAAGCTGGTGACCGCCCAGCCGCTGCTGAAATCGAGGTATTGTTTACCTTCCGTATCCCATAAGTACATGCCTTCCCCGCGCTCCATCACGACCTCGGGTCTGCTTGTTGTGAACAGCACGGATTTTTTGGCTGCAGCCAGCAAGGCAGCGGTATCGTTGTTTTTTAAATTAGTCATCGTCTAACCTCCGTATAAGTCTCGTTATGTATAAATATACACTTAAGTAAATAAAAATACAATACGCAGCTGCATATTTGCTGAGCGGCCCGTCACCCGGCGGATATCGTGGGGTTGTTCTTCAAATAGTAACCAAATCATTAATATTTATAGTAGCGCAGACATAAGGAATACTCGTCTGAAGGTATTCGCTCCGGCGACTTCATGGTATTATCAAAAAACAGCAAAATATAAACAGAGCGTCAGCAGATTATACAAACGTGGGGGAGTTCAGGCAATGAACAATGTAAAGAGCTTTATCATGAAGCGGAAGCTGCTGCTGAAAATGATCTTTTCATATGTAGCTGTCGGATTTATTCTCATTGGGGTATTTGCTTATGTCATTATCGATAAGGTTTCGGATAATTTGACGGAGGACGTCAACCAGTCGGTCATTCGGATGACCGAGCAGTCTTATAATACGGCTGATATTTTGCTTACCTCGACCTATAACTATTTTGCCAAAAACTATGACAACCAGGTCGTTTATAACGCGATGTATGGCGGTTCCTTCACTTATATAGAGATGAAGCAAATTAATACGCTGCTGTCCGAGATGAAGGAAGCGAACCCATTAATCGATTCGATTTATATTTACAACCTGAATAATGATAGCGTTTTCTCTTCGGAAAAGCCGATTACGCCGATTGCAGATTTTTATGATAAAAGGTTGACGGCGATGCTGAAAGAGAAGGATTTTTATAAAAAAGGCGTATTTATTCCGCGGCATGAAAAGTATACCGAATTAGCAAAGTCTTATGAGAAGAACTGGATTACGATTGTCTATTCCCAATTCGCCCGCAATTCCATTATTGATGGCGCGCTTGTCGTAAATTTGAATCAGCAGATGCTGCAGCAGCTGGCAACGAAGGGAAGCGGCAGCGGCAGCTCGATTCAGTCGGTCATTATTAATGATAAGGGAACGGTCATATCCCACAGCAATCCAAGCATGGTGAATAAAAATTTAAATGAGGAGCCGTATATTCGTACCATATTGGATTCTACAGCGGAAAGCGGCCAACTGAGCGATACGATTAATAATCAAAGCGTCTTCGTTTCTTATTTTAAATCGGATCGTCTAGGCTGGAGCTTTATTGGCATTGCAGAAAATGAAAGCCTGCTGCTGAAGGTCAATCATTTAAAGCAGTTTATTATCTGGATGACCGCTATTTTTGTCCTAATCGCCGCGGCCACGGCACTTTTTTCGATTCGCATGATTTATATGCCGCTCAATACGATTATGAAGCGGGCAGGCTCATCGCTGCAGGTTGGACTTAAAGATGGCTCCCAGCTTAATGAGTATGAGCTGCTGACGAAATCCTTTTCCTATTTGGAGGGGAAGGTAACCGATCTGCAGCTTGACGTATCGGGCTATTTACCCGCCAAACGCAAGGAGGTGCTGCGCTCCGTTATTCAAGGCGGGTACACGGGAAACGCAGGCGATAGCAAACTGACCGAGCTTGGGCTGCCTTTGCATGCTGCGGATTGCTTTCAAGTATGCGTTATTCGCCTTGATGAATATGACAAGCGTCTGCAGCAATTTGATTTGGCGGATATTTCCTTGTTCAAATACGCGATCTCCAACATAGCGGAGGAAATTATAACGTCGCCGATGCAGCGCGAGGCTATGGACGATAACGATGATACGATCATGCTGCTTCTGAGCTGGAAGGATGGCGAGCTAAGCGATACGGCCGAGGTTGAGCAGCGGATGGCGGATATTCAGTCTAAGGTTGCGCAGTTTCTGAAGCTGTCGGTCACGATTGCGATTGGGCCAGTTGTGCAAACGCTTAAGGCGATTCCGCTTTCATGGAATCAGGCTTACCATTCGTCGCGCTATCGTTTGATTTGCGGCTATGGCACTATTATTGCCAAGCAAGGCGAGGCGTCCTCCATCCATGCCGCTGCGGAACATGATTATCCATTAGCGCTGGAGAAGCATATTACCGATCAGATGAAGCTGGGGGATAAGGAGAAATTCCAGCAGGCGGTTGAGCAGTTTTTTGCGGAAATCCGCACCTATCAATATGATGAAATTATGCTGTATGTGTATCAATTGACGGTTATGGCGGTGCGCGCCAGCAAAGGGATGGTTAGCGAGGCCGAGTTGCTGCAGAGCGGGATGCTGTCGCTTCCAGAAACGATTCAGAAGCAGGAGACGCTGGAGCATATGATAACGGAGTTTGCTGCCGCATGCAGGCAAGTGATGAGCCAGCGCGACTACAGCTCGTCGCAGACGAATGTGAAGGCGGTATCGCTTATTGAGGAACAGGTGCGCTCAGGCTATGCCGACCCGAATTTGTCAGTAGAGGGCTTGGCGGAAGCCGTGGGATTTTCAACAAACTATGCGAGGAAAGTATTTAAAGATTTTACAGGCAAAACAATTTCGCAGTATATTGCCGATTTCCGCTTCGACAAGGCGAAGGAGCTGCTGCTGTCTACCGATTTATCTGCGGGGAAGGTCGGAGAGCTGGTCGGGATGACGAATACGAATTATTTTTACGCCTCATTCAAGAAGCATACGGGCAAATCGCCCGTTCATTATCGCAAGGCTTACATGCTGGACGCGATGCTGAAGGATGTTAAGGAAGACGAAACAACACTATGAAAGGTCCAATCATGCTGTGAAAAACGGCCGCTCCGCTTTAAGGGGCGGTTTTTTCATGCGAAAATTGCAGCTTTCAGTGAAAAAGTAACATTTTATAGCGTTAGCGAGCGAACAATTTGCGGATATCGGAACATTTTATTCTAGCTGGACGCCTGCTGTTTCTGCCATGATGAGGGCACAAGAAAACGCAAGCAGCGTTAAGGAGGTCTACATGTGAGAGAAGCAGCATTACAAAAAACGGGCAGCAAAGCAGCCGGGCAGCAAAAGAAGGACTCCTTTTTTAGTGAACTTCATAAAAACGGCCTGCTCTACTTGCTTACATTGCCGGGACTGTTAGTCGTATTTATCTTCTCGTATTTGCCCATAGGCGGCATCGTCATTGCCTTTCAGGATTTTAATCCAAGGCTGGGACTGTTCAAAAGCGAATTTGTCGGCTTGAAAAATTTCAGCTTCTTCTTTGAATCCAGCGACACGATCAAGGTGATGGTGAACACGCTGTTTCTGAACACGCTGTTTATCGGAATCGGCACGCTCGCTTCCGTCGCTATCGCCATTATGCTCTCCGAGCTGGGCGGAAAATGGTTCAAGCGCATTACGCAAACGATTGTAACGCTGCCTTATTTTTTATCCTGGACCGTTATTTCGATGTTTATCGTGGCGCTGCTGTCCAGTGAAAATGGCTTCATCAATAAAATATTAGGCGCATTCGGCATCGCAGAAATTTCCTTCTTTAACGAAGCCGCCTATTGGCCAGCTATTCTTGTGCTGATCAAGCTTTGGCAGGGTGCAGGCTTTGGCTCAATCGTCTATATGGCAACGATATCTGGCATTAATCCGGACATTTATGAATCCGCTTCAATTGACGGAGCAGGCCGGTGGAAAAAAATAAGATTTATTACGCTTCCCTTGCTCAAGCCAACGATCATATTAATGCTGCTGCTGGCTATGGGCGGAATTTTCTACGGCGACTTCGGCATGATCTTCGCGATTGTCGGACGCAATCCGATTCTTTACCCGACAACAGACGTCATTGATACGTACGTATACCGGGCGCTTATGGATTTGGGAGATATGAGCATGGCGGCTTCCGTAGGCGTTTTCCAATCGATGGTTGGTTTTATCCTTGTGCTGACCGCGAATCAAATGGCCAGAAAGTTCAGCCCGGATTCCGCTTTATTTTAAAAATACTCGTTGCCGCACAGGAGGCGCCTCACATGATCAAAGAAAGCGCAGCGGACCGCATAGTGAAGCTGTCCATTTATGTACTGATAACCTTATTCGCCCTCTATTGCATTGTGCCGTTTCTCATGGTCATCAGCAGCTCGATGACGACGGAGACGTCCTTGCTCCGCGATGGCTACGGCCTGTGGCCGAAAGAGTTTTCGCTTAAGGCGTATGAGCTGATTTTTAAAGATGCAACGATCTATAAAGCATACGGAGTCACGCTGTTTGTAACGATTGTCGGTACAGCGCTTGCGATGCTCGTTACGTGTGCCCTTGCTTATCCGCTGTCCATTAAGACGCTCAAATACCGCAATGGCATTAACTTCTATGTCTACTTTACGATGCTGTTCCATGGCGGGCTTGTTGCCAACTATTTGCTTATTACTAAATATTTAGGCATGGCGAACTCCATATGGGTGCTCATTATTCCAGCGCTCGTAAGTCCCTGGAATATGTTCCTTATGCGCAACTTCTTCAAATCGATAGACGAGTCGCTTGCTGAATCAGCAAAAATCGATGGCGCGAACGATCTATATATTTTATTCCGTATTATTTTGCCGATCTCGCTGCCTGCGATTGCCACGGTGGGCCTGTTCTATGCGCTCGCGTTCTGGAACAAATGGTTTGAGGCGATGCTCTATATTTCCAAGGAGGACTTGTTCCCGCTGCAATATTTAATTATGCGCATTATGAGCAATGTGGAGTTTGCCAACACCATTTCGTCAAAGGTCAATATTCCCGGCTTTGCGACGCCGACTTATACGACGCGGCTTGCAACGACGGTCGTCACGATTGGCCCGATTATTTTCCTCTATCCCTTCCTGCAAAAATATTTTGTCAAAGGCTTGATGGTAGGCGCAGTCAAAGGCTAGCTTATGCCCGGCTGAATTCGCTTTCAAAAGGCGATTTAGTATATACTTTACACACATAAAAGGGAGGAAAAAACATGAAACAGGTGTTTAAATCATTTTTCCTGATGCTGGCCATCGTCGCTTTGGTTGCAGCTTGCTCGAACAACAGCGGTGGCACAAACACACCGGCCGCTTCCAGCGCGACAGATGGCGGAGGAGCTTCGGCAAACACAGCTTTGAAACCGATTACTTTAAAGGTTATGCTGTTCGGTGACAAGCCGACGGATTTAGGCAGCGTGCTTGCAGAGTTCGAGAACCGAACGAAGGATACGCTGAATACGAAGCTTGAGTTCGAATTTAATACAGGTGACGACCATAAGCAGAAGATGAAGCTGAAAATGTCTACTGGCGAGCAGGTCGATCTGGCCTTCGACGCGCCATGGCAGAACCTGAGCCAGCATGTCAGCCAAGGGCTGTATACGGAGCTGGATAAATATTTTAACAATGACGATTACCCTGGCCTGAAAGCCGCATTCTCGGAGGAGTTTCTCGCCAGCAATAAAATAGACGGCCATATTTATGCCATTCCGCTTACGCAATATTACACCGATATTGAAGCTGTTATGGTTCGTAAAGACTTGCGTGAAAAATATGGCATGGACCCGATTGCAAGCTACGACGATTACAAGGTTTATTTGGACAATGTCAGAAAAAATGAAGGCAGCATGATCCCTCTGGCGCTTAAAGGAGCGCGCGGCTTCTTCAAAATGTTCGAGGTCGAAACGAATTCACAGACGTTCCGCGGAGCCAACTGGGCGGTCAACGGACTCGGCATTACGGGAACAGGAGCCGACTTTAACGTCGCGTTGTCCGAGGATGGCAAAACCGTCGTTGGCGTAACGACAATCGGCGATCCTGTGTCCGAATATGCCAGCTTCCCGGAGCCGTTCAACAATCCAGATAATATTTATCAGGCTTACGACAAGTACGTGGCATTCAATTCCTATGTCCAGAAGGATTCACTTAGCGAGAAGGATGCTATCGCGCTGTTCAAGGCGGGAAAAGCCGCTTCGTTTGAAGGCACGATTAACGATATTCCAAGTGTTAGACAAGAGCTGCAGAAGGCGGTTCCTGGCGCAGACGTCGAGCCGTTCGTCTACTTGTCCTGCGCAGCAGGCAAAAAAGCCGGCTGCATTCCTACCGATTACAAAGCATGGAACGATCTGGTCATTCCCATTACGGCACAGGACCCAGACCGCACGATGAAGTTTATCGACTGGATTTTTGCCAGCCAGGAAAATCATGACCTGTTCGAGCTTGGCATCGAGGGAACCCACTGGAAGGCGGAAGGCGAGAAGCAATACAGCCTGACAGAAGGCTCAACGAATTACATTTTCCCTAAATATGAATTGACTTGGAATCCGGTTTTGTCCCGCGTGGGCTCAGATAACGACCCGCTTACGCTCGACTACTTGAACTATCAAGGCAGCAATGACAGCTATTTCCGTATCCCGCTCTCGGGCTTTACCTTTAATTCCGATTCGGTCAAAACAGAAATTGCCAAGGTGCAGCCGAAGTTTGACCAAGCGGTGCAAATTTTCAGGCACGGGCTTGATCCGAACTGGAAGCAGTCCGCCGAGAAATTGAACAAGGAGCTTCGTGCGCTCGGACTGGATACCATCCGTGAAGAGCTCAAGAAGCAAATGCAGGCTTATCTGGACAATGGCGGTATCTAATAGAAAGCAGAATTAGCATTCGTTGGCTGTATCATCAAGGCTAGCATGCCTGTCTATTCATAAACAAAGAAGTCCCCCCTCGTGTACGGCTGGGCAGCTGCCACAAGGGGGACTTCTTCTTATTATTAAATGGTGAGCTTCAGCAGAAGGGAGGCATGTGGAGCAAGCTGATAGGAAAGCGAGTCCTCGCATTGCCCTAGCTTCTCTTGCTGCCATACATCCCGCACGCTGCGCGTACCGTCAAGCCCAAGCTGGCTTAGCGATACCGATACGACAGCTGCTTCATCGCCCGCATTGAACAGGGCGACATAGGCGGTGCCTTCGCCTTCAGCGGAGCCAGCCGTCCATACGATGCGGTCTGCGCTATCGCGGTAAACTTGGCGGGCATCGCGGCTGTTTTGATGCAGCGCAAGCACCTCCTTATTCGTGAGCAGCGACAGCGTCCATTCGTCATTATCGTTCAATTCCCCGCCGAACATGAGCGGTGAGCGGAAAATAGACCATAGCGACATCATCGTTACCTGCTCGTCGCGGGTAAAGCGCGTCCAGCGGTCTGCGCCGCCGCCGTCTACGGAGCGAATGCCGAGATGGCCGAGCGGCAGCATGTCGCAATCCGGCCAGTGGCCGGGGCCGACATGGGGAGCCCATTTTTCACAGCGCTCGAACATTTCGTACAGCAGATGCCACAAATCCCAGTAGTCGTCCGTAATCCGCCACATGTTGGCGCCAGCAGTCAGCTCCTCGGCGTGCTCGACTGGAGCCGGGCCAGGGGAAAGACTGAGCACCATCGGCCGTCCGCAACTATCAATCGCCTGGCGAATCATGCTGATTTCATCAGCCCGGATGCCATACAGCCTCGAAGCAGCGATATCATCGACTTTTACAAAGTCTACGCCCCATGAAGCATACAGCTCAAACAGCGAGTTGTAATATTGCTGGGCGCCATCCTTGTTCGTATTGACGCCATACATGTCGGTATTCCACGGACAAATGCTGCCGTCACCGGCTTGTGCAATCGAGCGGGCAGTTGCGTCGGTGCCGAGAATTTTCGTATCGGCATGGGCGGCTTGGCGCGGAATGCCCCGCATAATATGAATGCCGAATTTAAGTCCAAGACTGTGTACATATTCGGAAAGCGGTTTAAAGCCTTGTCCATCCGCAGCGGATGGGAACCGGTTAACGGCGGGCAGCAAGCGGGAATATTCGTCCATTTCCAGCGGCACGAAAGGGCGGTACGAGGAGGAATAGGCTCCTGGCTCATACCACTGAATATCCACCACGACATATTCCCAGCCAAAAGGCTTCAAATGCTCCGCCATATAACGAGCATTGGCACGTACTTCCTCTTCCTTCACACTTGCGCCATAACAATCCCAGCTATTCCAGCCCATCGGCGGCGTAACAGCCAGTTCGTGATGCTTCAACATCGATATCGTCCCCTTCGTCGCTTATATTGCGGTTCTATTCTTCCATGGTAAGCGAGAGGACGATAGGTTTCCAGCATAAAGTATTGCGTATACATGTAAAATATTGCGGTTTCAGTCAAACATAAACCGCCACGTGGCCGGCAGCTCCTGCGCCTCGCGAAACTCGCTGGGCGGAAAGCCCGTCCAGCTGCGGAACACCTTGCTGAAATAGCTGCCGCTCGTGTAGCCGACCGCAAGCGCAACCTCATGAACAGACAAGGGCGATTGCCGCAGCAGCTGGGTAGCCTTCTCCATGCGCAGCCGCGTCATATAGGCGAGCAGTGTCATGCCGGTCGCTTCGGCAAAGGTGCGTGTCAGATGGTATTTCGATGATCCGGCGGCGGCCGCAATATCATCAAGGCTTTCCGGCCTGGTGTAATGCTGCTCCATATATGCAGCTGCACGCTGCACTTTATCAGGCCAGCTGCTGCGCTGTCTGCGCTCGGCAGAACGGCTGCGGCTCAGCTCCATCATAAACTGATACACTAGCGAGGAAGCTTGATGAACGTCTTCAATCCGGCCATGCCTGGCCTCGGCATAAATGAGCTGGAGCATGCGAATAACCGGAGAATCCATCGGAAAAGTCGGGAGCGGACCAAGCGAATCTAACATGGCTGACCATAGCTCCCCAAGATGCTGCTGCCGGAACAGTACAAAATAAAACTCCCATGGGGTGCCGTTCTCGTCGTCATTTCCGTTGTCACCATTTCCATTATCCCGTGCAAAATAGCGATGCTTCCCCGGTATTTCCACCATAAAGGCCGTTCCTGCCGGGACGGAGAAGCGCTGGTCACCCAGCTCCAGCTGGCCGCAGCCTGAAACGGTATATTGAAATAAATAAAGCGGCCCGTCCGTTCGCTTCATGCCGTCCCATTCATACAGAAGGCTGTCCATTTTCTCATAGCCAGTCGCATAGAGCTGGTAGATAGGCTGTACGGCGGGCTCCTGAAAGCGGTAGCCGAACACGCCATATTTTTCACTGGAGCTTATAATCGCGCACCTTCTTTTTTTAGTTTCATTATAAAGAAAGCAGCCAGTGGATGACAGCCCCGCATTAAAAAAATGAAATGGGCTGCATCGTTGCGCCTATGCGCAGATGCAGCCCATTTCATAAATTTGCTATAATAGCAAGCGTAAACGGCTGAAGCTGTCGACTGGCGGCAAAGCTTTCGTTTCGCGGGCGAAATATAAGCCCATTATAAGGGTAATGCTTATAAATGCTTATATTTGCACTAATACGTAGTAGAGAGGATAGTGGAAGGATGAATAAGCAGCAAGCAGGAGAAGCCGGAAACAACAAAGAAACAGCGAAGCGTCCGCTTATTATTGGGCATCGGGGAGCCGCGGGCGAAGCCCCGGAAAATACGCTCGCATCCTTTCAATTAGCTGCCGAACAAGGCTGTGATATGGTCGAACTGGACATCCATCTTTCAGCTGATAATAAGCTGGTCGTCTGCCATGATGCGACGCTGGATCGGACGACGACGCAGACTGGCCTGATCCGCAGCATGAATTATGAGGCGATCAGCAAGGCGGATGCGGGCAGCAAATTTGCCGCAGCATTTAGCGGGGAACGGGCACCGCTGCTGGAGGAAGTCTATGCGCTGCTTCCGAAGCCTATTGAAATTAATGTAGAAGCGAAGGACTCCTATAACGGCGCGCTGGATGAAGCGCTGGACGCTTTTTTGCAGGAGCCTGGACGCATGGAGCGCACGATTGTGTCCTCCTTCGATCATAAACTGCTGGCACGGCTGAAAGCACGGATGCCGGAGCTGCGGATCGGTCTGCTTTATGGGGCGGCATTAATTGCGCCAGCGGCGTATGCCGGGCTGATGGGCTGCGAAGTATTTTCGCTGCATCCGCATTACAGCAGCATTGACGCCGAGGATACGGCGGAAGCCGCAAAGGCAAATATCGCTGTTTTTCCCTATACCGTGAATGAAGAGCAAGATTTTCTGGCTTTGCTAGACAAGCAGGTGGACGGCATTATTACGGATTTTCCCGGCCGCTTAAAGCAGCTGCTGGATAGGAGCTAGGGAAGAGGGCGATTCCTTTTGTGGTAGAATAAGGATATCTACTAGGAGGAAGAGGTGGCGCATGATGGAGGAGAACAAGGAAAGAGAGCTGGATGAAATTAAGCTGCGGCTGGAGAAGCTGGAGCAGGAGCACGGAAAACGGCAAGGCTTGCCTGGCGGGCTGAAATTCGCTATCGGTTTTGTTGTTGTCATGTTTTTGATGTTGATGTCTATTGGTGTCGTTCAATTTATTTCGGCAAAATAATAATAACAGGTTGAAAATATAGCGGGAGGGCCGTGCGCTTATGATTTTGGAAGTTGCTATTTTACAAGTCAAGGCAGGGCTCGCAGATTCGTTCGAGGCCAGCTTCAAGGAAGCTTCGCAAATCATTTCCAGCATGAAAGGCTACGTGCATCATGAGCTGCAGCGCTGCCTGGAGGAGCAAAATAAATACCTGCTGCTCGTGAAATGGGAGACGCTGGAGGACCATACAGAGGGCTTCCGCGGTTCCTCGGAATATCAGGAGTGGAAGCGGCTGCTGCATCATTATTATGATCCGTTTCCGGTCGTGGAGCATTACACGAGCATCGAGCTGTAGGATGAGCAAGCTATTATTTATATGCAGCCGGAACAAATGGCGCAGCTTGACAGCTGAAACGGTGCTGAATGGTGTAGATGGACATGAGGTGCGTTCTGCCGGAACAGAGCCGCAGGCTAGAGTGCGAGTGACCGAAGGCCACATCGGCTGGGCTGACGTTATTTTTGTCATGGAGAAAAAGCATTTGCGCCGCATGCAGGAGAAGTTTCCCCATGCGATAAGCGAGAAGCGGGTCATTTGCCTGCACATTCCTGATGAATACGAATAGATGAATGCCGATCTTATACAACTGCTGCAAGCTGCCGTTATAGAATATATGCCTGATGAATAATGGCATAAAAGGAAAATTCATAAACAATGAAAGGAGGAACTTCAGCATGCTGGTCAAAAGCTTGCGCGTGCTGCTCATGGTCGCGCTGCTTACTGCAATTGCTGTGCAGCCGCTTGCGGCAGCTGCGAAGACGGTGACGATTAAGGTTACCTTCGTTAGTGAGGATTTGGTGTCGAACGATTCTGTGGGGAATGAGTGGGAGACGCAGGTTTTGATCAATGGAAAGGCCGTAGCCGCTGGAGACAGCATTAAGCTGACGCTAAAGCCAAGCGAGCTTGTGAAGCTGGAGGCAACGGCAATCGAGCAGGACAAAATCCCTGATGTCGGCACAGCCAATAAGTCTTTCAAGGCTTCAACGGTGACGTCGAGCAAGAAGCATACGCTTGATGTAAAGGTCGTGGAAAACAGAGGCCGATACTCTGGCAACGCTGCAAAATGGAAGTTTGTTTTTAAAGTAGAGAAGGCGTAAGCGAGGAAATGCAGAGGTAGGCGGCGGGGCTATGGGGCTCCGCCTTTTTCTTGGCTGGATAGGTAACTAGAGTTGGCCTGCTGCTCCTTGCGTAAGGGGCAAGCCTCATCTTATCGTTCCGAGGGTGGGAACAGCAGCATGCGATCGTGGCTGAGAGCACCGTGGCTGAGAGCACCGTGGCTGAGAGCGCTGTTACTGAGGTCACTGTTGCTGAGAGCGCTGTTACTGAGGTCACTGTTGCTGAGATCACTATTGCTGATGGCGCGCAGCTCGGGAATACTCACTGTTTTTTTGAGGACCGAGGTTCCGCTATTGTGGCTTATTATTCGATTCCAGGCGGTAAGCGGACAGGAAAGCCGCTATGGCTCTCCTCATCCCGTCAAAATGGCTTTTGTCAGCACATTAGCTGCTCCTGAGTCCGCAGACAGTGCCTAATCCCGTGATTTTGTGTAAATAGCGGCTGCTGTGTCCACCAAATATCCTTGTGTCTTTGTGCTAGGAGCAAACCCGCGAAACAAAGAGTCCCACGGTGCCTTTGGTAAGTAGATTCACATTCACAAGGGGTGGCATTAAATTATGGACAATAAACATCCCAGATATGTTACAAGAAGTGCTGTGGAGGGGCTTGTAGAGAAAATCAAGTTGCCACCCCCAGGTGAATTCACACAAGACTGGGAATATGAAGTTTCTTATTTTTCTAAAATTGGTGAATTTTTGCATGCATATGAAAGCATGGATTTAAACCTCGAAGAAAAATTTGCTTTAATGATTATTATTGTTGAATCATACAACGATGCGATTTCGGGAAACAAGGCCGAAGAAAATATAGCTGAGCTCATAAAATATCATTTAATAAGGGATGTAAATATTCATATAAATACCATATGTTATTGGGCGAAACTTGATGAGGATGATATTGAAAATGTTTTTGCTATCACTCCCTTTATGAGGGAAATTGCTACTATAGATAAGACATTGTAGCTAAGGCAGCTATTACGAAAAATAGTCGTTGAATTCCGCTCTTTTTCGTAAGCGATTGCAAGTGATGGCCCAATAATTTCTTGCGAATTTCGACATATTCGTTTAAAATCTTCAACATACATAGTGCTTGAAGCATGTTGGATTTGGGTAGCGGACTAGTAAAAAAGGCTGGGTTTGATGCGGGAGGAAGAGGATCGGATGATCGGATTTTTCAGGAAACGTTTAGTGGCACGCATTGTTGCGGTAGTTACGCTAGTCATTGTTATTATCTCTGCCGGCAGCGTATTGCTGCAGCTTGCGAACATGAAGTCAGCTGCACAGGAGGCCATTTCCAGCTATAACATCCAGATTGCTCAGAGCTACGTCAACCAGCTGGATACAGCTGCTTATGCGGAGTTTGCCAAAGAACCGAAGGAAAATGATTTATTTTTGACCATACGAGATGAGCTTGATGATTTTCGCGTGCGCATCGGCGCCATGTATGTGTATTTCGTGAAAATCGATGACAAGGGCACGCCGCTTATTATGGTGGACGGCATGAAGGATGCGGATAAGGCATCACCGATTAATGAAGTGACGGATATGCCGGGCGATGCGGTTCAGAAACTGCTGCAAGGAAGCCCAGCAAGCTCGCCGATTATTGACAATGAGGAGTACGGCAAATATATTTCCTCGTACGCTCCCTTATTGGACAGCAGCGGCGCATTGATTGGCGTCATTGGCATTGATACGGCTGTGTCCGTTGTTAGCGATATTGAATCGGATATTATTAAGTCGAGCATTCCCTTTTATGTCCTGCTGCTGTTCATTACGGCTGCGGCCATTGCGATCGTATTGCGCTTTGTCGTAAAGGGGCTCAGACCGCTGAAAGTATTGAAGGCCAGTGTCGATAAAATGGCGCATGGCGAGCTGGCGCAGGCCAATCAGATTTTGACGGCGTATCATCTCAGAAGCGAGGATGAAATCGGCAGCACGTTTAAAGCGATGATTCATATGTCGGGCAACTTGAATAAAATCATTAGCGATATGGTTGCAGGTGTTGCGGCTACGACGAATATTTTAGTTGATTCGACAGAGCAATTCAGCCGCAATGCGGAGGAAATGCTGGTCATGAGCAAGACGGTTGACCATTCCGTCCAGCATATCCGGCAGGGCGCACATACGCAGAAGCAAGGCGCAAGCGACAGTGCGAATGCGATGGAGGAAATCGCTAAAGGAATCACTAATGTATCCGAGTCCTCAACCGCCGTTTCGGATGCGGCGACAAGCGCGCTGGCCACAGCGCAATCAGGCAAAGAAAGCATGACCCAGATGAAAAATCAGATGGAGAACATTTCCGTGGTAGCCGGAGATGTTGCCGCAATGGTCGATGTGCTTAGCGGCTACTCGCAGGAAATAGGCGGGGCGCTGCAAGCGGTACGGGATTTTGCTACCCAGACGAAGCTGCTGGCGCTGAATGCTTCGATTGAAGCAGCCCATGCAGGCGAGCATGGCAAAGGCTTCGCTGTTGTAGCCGATGAAGTGCGGAAGCTGGCGGAGGCTTCAAGCTTATCGGTGCAGATGATATCGGATTTGCTGCTTGGCATTCAGCAGGAATCCCAGCACATCGGCACGAAGATGGGCGTAACAGCCAAAGAGATTGGCCAAGGCGTAGCGATTACGGCGGAAGCGGAGCAAGCTTTTACCCATGTAGTGGACGCCTTCCGCACCGTGACGCAGCGCATTCAAGAGGTATCTGCAACGGCGGAGGAGATGACGGCAGGGTCTGAGGAGGCTGCGGCGTCCGTCCATGCGATTGCGCATATTGCATCGGGCGTTTCGGAACGCTCTGATGAGATTTACCGCTTGACCAGCGAGCAGTCGGTCATGTTCCAGAGGGTGGCGCAAACGTCGAGTCTGCTTCGGCAGCAGACGCATGAGATGAGCGAAGCCGTGAAAAAGGTTAACGTATAAGGCAATCGAATAAGAGCGGGGCGCATGCGGCGTCCCGCTTATTTTTTATATAAGCATTTATAAGTTTCATCCTTATAATGGGCTTATAGTTCCCGGACTGAAACGCGCCGCGCCGCAAAAAGGAGGGCGACAGCCGTTTAACCTTGGTTCAGCAATAGAAACAGGTATAATAGACAGGAGGAAAGAGCACGAAACTATAGAGGAACATAAAAAGAAGAGGAGGAGCTTATGCGCAAGTTGCTCAAAAGAGTAGGGATATTCATAGCCGCTGCAGCTGCTATCATCGTTTTTCTTTATTTTCAAAATAATGCTTTGACGGTGTCGTCATTTCAGCTTTCGTCGGCGAAGCTGCCGCAAGGGCTGAAAGACTTTACCATTGTGCAGCTGTCCGATGTGCATGGCAAAAGATTTGGCGACCATCAGCAGCGGCTCGTCCGCAAGGTGGAAAATCAGCAGCCGAACATCATCGTCGTTACAGGCGATTTAATTGATAGCAGGCGTGGAGGCGAGGCGGAAAGCCTTGAGCTAATGGCAGAAATCGTGAAGCTGGCCCCTGTTTATTATGTGACGGGCAATCATGAATATGCTTACGCGCGTTACCCGGAGCTGGAGAAAAAGCTGCTGGAGCTTGGCGTTCATGTCCTGCGAAATGAAACGGAAAGCATCTCTGTTGGAAGTAGTAATGGAACGGGGACTGGAAGTAGAGCAGGGAGCGGGGCTGAGACTGGGGCTGTGGCCGGAGCTGGAGAAATCCGATTGCTAGGCATCGATGATCCGAAATTTTCATCGTTTGCTGGACATGATGCAGAGGCGGCGGAGCAAAATATTCAAACAGCTATTGAAGACTTTGCCAACATAGCCGGGAAAGAGAAGGCGGGTGCCGCAACGAAAGCGGAGGCGGGAAAGCAATCCGAAGAAGGGCTTTACACGATACTTCTGTCCCATCGTCCTGAACTGTTTGACGTCTATGTTCGTGAAGATATCGATCTGGCCTTCTCGGGCCATGCCCATGGCGGGCAAGTCAGGCTGCCGTTCATTGGCGGGCTCGTCGCTCCGGGGCAGGGTTTACTGCCCGTATACGATGCGGGCCAATATGTAAACGGACAGACGAATATGCTGGTCAGCAGAGGGCTTGGCAACAGCGTCGTTCCCCAGCGCTTGTTCAATCGCCCGAATATTGTCGTCGTTAAGCTGTCAGCTGCAAGCTAGCGTCCGCCTGTGGGGGTTATAGCTCTTCTACTACATGTAATTGAGAAATCCCGCCAATGATTAATGGAACGATTTTGCGGGCTAAGGCGGATGGGGATTCCAGTCTGCCTTCCTGGTTCCATTGATAGGTGATGCCATAAATCGACCAGCTTAACAAGGTGGCAGCATGCTCCAGCGTTTTTTGATCTTTATGGGGGTTTTCGCTCGTCAGCAGTTGAACAATAAAATCATCCAACTGTTTTTTAATATTTTTTTCAATAATAGGTGCGACTGAATTGTATTTCTTGACGCATTTATTGCTGGATTCATGATAATCGCATAGTGAATAAATCAGCTCCTGAACCGTATCCTCCGTCAAAGGCGCCCCGGCATCGACCCGCTTCAGAACATATTCCATAAAGGCATCCGCTAATAAAGCTTCAAGCAAGGCATATTTATCTGGAAAATGGGCATAAAACGTCGCCCGGTTAATCGTCGCTTTTTTTGCAATGTCCATAATGGTCATCGTATGAAAGTCCGTATGATTTAACTGCCACATGAAAGCATCTAATATTAATTGGCGTGTTCGAATGACTCGCGGGTCATGGGGGTTGGGCGCAAAAACACCTGGCATTATAAGAAGCCTCCTTTTTCGTACACTGAAGTTTTCTCCTATTATAAACATCTGTTGTTTAAGCAACAAGCGATTTTTGAAAAGCAACAATGTTATTCTCGCCTCGCTTAAGCAACATATCGGGCAACTTGTCGGTTGAATGAGGCCATAAACCTTGTTACTATTTCACTCGTACCCCATTTGATTGCGTGCAATGAAGCGCAATTAATGGCACAGCCCAAATAGAGGAGGCGTTACCCATGAGCAATAAACAGCAGGAAATTCATTTAACCGAAGCCTTATTTCAACCTTATACGATTCATAATTTGACTATACCGACTCGTATTGTAATGGCGCCTATGTCACGTGGTTTTTCACCAAATGGTGTGCCAGGACCGGATGTCGCTGCCTATTATCGTCGCCGTGCAGAAAATGGTGTCGGCCTTATCGTGACCGAAGGAACCGTCATTAACCACCCAGCTGCGACGAGTGAGCCAACTTTGCCGCATATTTATGGAGAAGCGGCTTTAAACGGTTGGGGGGAAGCAGTCAGACAGGTCCATGAAGCGGGCGGCAAAATTTTTCCGCAAATTTGGCATATGGGCATTGCGCGTCCTGCGGGCTCCCAGCCCAACCCGGATGTGCTGTCGATCAGTCCATCGGGTCTTGATCTGGATGGCAATAAAGTGGGCGAGCCAATGACAGAAGAAGAAATCGCTAACGTCATTCAGAGCTACGTCGATGCAGCAGTAAACGCGCAAAAAATAGGCTTTGACGGTATTGAGCTGCACGGTGCCCACGGGTATCTCATTGATCAATTTTTATGGGAGCAGACGAATGTGCGCACGGATCGTTATGGCGGCAATAGGATGAAGCGCACGCAATTTGCCGTTGAGTTGATCCAGTCTATCCGCGCTGCCGTAGGTCCTGACTATCCGATTGCTATCCGCATATCGCAATGGAAAATGAACGATTACAACGCGAAGCTGGTTGATACGCCGGAGCAGCTGGAGCAATTGCTGCATGTATTGGTGCAAGCGGGAGTGGACATTTTTCACTGCTCAACGCGCCGGTTCTGGGAGCCTGAATTCGAAGGCTCTGAGCTTAACTTTGCAGGTTGGGTGAAGAAGCTGTCGGGCAAAACGACGATTACCGTTGGCTCAGTAGGGCTGGATACGGATTATGTGTCGCTTTACACAGAAGGCAAAGGGGCAGGCCATACGGATATCGATGCGTTGCTAGAGCGGCTAAGCAACGATGAATTTGATCTCGTAGCTGTTGGACGCGCACTGTTGGGCGATCCGGAATGGGCCGCGAAAATACGCGATGGCCGACTGAATGAGCTTCAAGCTTTCACGCCGGAGGCGCTTGCAGCGCTAGTATAATGTATTCGGACTGGCGATAAGGATAGCCGTATGGGATAAAACAAAGAAGCTCTCGCTCCCCGTCAATATAGGGGCGAAAGCTTCTTTGTTGTTGGCAGCCCATATTTTAGCCTACAGCACCTTGCTTAGAAAAGCTTGCGTACGCTCATGCTGGGGTGTATCGAAAATGGCAGCGGGCGGACCCTGCTCAACAATATAACCGCCATCCATGAAAATAACGCGGTCTGCAACTTCGCGGGCGAAGCCCATTTCATGCGTCACGACTACCATCGTAATCCCTTCATGAGCCAAATCCTTCATCACCTGAAGCACCTCGCCGACCATTTCCGGATCGAGTGCCGAGGTTGGCTCGTCGAACAGCATGACCCGCGGGTTCATCGCCAGCGCGCGGGCGATAGCGACACGCTGCTGCTGTCCGCCGGACAAGCGGGCGGGGTATTCATCCTTTTTGGCGGCAAGACCGACTTTATCCAGCAGCGCTAAAGCCTGCTTCTCGTTTTCCGCCTTGCTTGCTTTCTTAATATGCTTAGGCGCCAGCATAATGTTCTCCAGCACCGTCAAATGCGGAAATAGATTAAACTGCTGGAACACCATGCCGACATTTTGCCGCAGCTTGTCTATATTCGTTTTTGGAGCTGTGACGGTAACGTCGCCGATGGTTACAACGCCGGACGTCACTTCCTCCAGCAAATTAAGACAACGCAGGAAGGTGCTTTTGCCTGAACCGGAAGGGCCAATGATGCAGACGACTTCCTTCTCGGTAATGGTAGTGGAAATATCCCGCAGCACCTCGTTGTCGCCAAACTTTTTCTGCAAACCTTCGACAATAATCATTTCAGGCTCAGCCTCCTTTCAAGCACACGGGACAGGCGTGAAATACCGTAAATAATGATGAAATACAAGACGCCAACCGTTCCCCATATTTCAAAAGCGCGGTAGTTGGTAGAGATGATAATTTCACCGCTTTGGGTCAGTTCCCTTATTCCGATAACGGATAATAGCGACGTATCCTTGATGCTGATTGTACACTGATTGACGAAAGCGGGAATCATGCGGCGAAACGCCTGCGGCAAAATGACGAGGCGCATCGTCTGCACCTGGCTGAGACCGAGGGAGCGGGCGGCTTCCCGCTGCCCTTTATCTATCGACGAGATGCCGGCGCGGAAAATTTCCGCAATATAAGCACCGGCATTGGCGCTGATTGCGATGATCCCCGCTGTCTCCGCTGGAATACGGATGTCGAGAAATGCCGGCAAGGCGAAATAAATGAAAAACACTTGGACGAGCAGCGGCGTACCGCGAATAATATCGATATAAAGCGTTGCAATAAACTTTAAAATTTTGCTCGTTGATGTATTCATCAATCCCGTAATTAATCCGATTACGAATGCAATCAGCAGCGAGATGACGACAATTTTGACCGTTATCCATAACCCTTGCAACAGCAAGGGCATCGCATCCACAATAACTTGCCACGAGGACATCATGAAATTCACAGCTCCTTCATTTCACAGGATGTCTTCGTCTTTATTTTGCAGACGTTCCTATATATTTGTTAATGATTTCATCGTATTTGCCGCTTTCCTTCAGCTTCTTGATGCCGTCATTGATTTTTTGCAGCAGTTCTTCGTTGTCTTTGCTCACTGCGATGCCATATAGGTCGCCTGTCAGCCTTTCGCCAACGATTTTCAAATTGGCGTTTGGATCAACCGCCAGTTTATAAGAGATAACGGGGTAATCTTCAATGGTAGCATCGGCATTTTTGTTCACAACCTCTTGGAACATCGCCGGACTATCGTCAAAATAATTGAGGGTAATGTTGTATTCCTTCGCTAATTCCTCGGCTTTTTTAGAGCCTGCCGTCCCTTTTTTAATCGCAATGACTTTGCCTTTCAAATCCTCTGGCTTCGTAATCGTGTCATTATCCGAACGTACGACCAGCGACAAACCCGCTTCAAAATACGTATCGGACAGGTTCACAACCTGCTTTCGCTCATCCGTAATACTGATGCCGGCAATGGCAGCATCGAGCTGTTTGGCAGAAATCGCCGGAATAATGCCTTTAAAGTTCATAGGCTTCAAATCAACCTTAAAGCCTTCCAGCTCGCCAATGGCATTGATGATATCGATGTCGATGCCGACATATTTGCCATCCTGCTGGTATTCGAAAGGAGGGAATGTAGCGTCTGTTCCAATGGTGTACGTCACAACCTCATTCGAAGCACCCGTGCCGTCCGTAGCGGATGGCGTTTTTTCATTGCTGCTGCCGCATGCGCTAAGGGTAAGAGCAAGCAGGCCGGTAATTAAAAGTGATCCGATTTTCTTCATAAATGAAAACCCCATTTCCATTAATGTTAGACTTATTGACCTTCTGCCACCTATTTTAAAGATCCGACTATAAAAAATAATAAAATCCGACAGAAAATAATGTCGAAGAAATTTGTAAGCGTTTTACATTTACCGTTTCGCCATAAACTCTGTCAGATAAGGTTACGCAAGTGGGAGCAGCTATTCGCTAAAGCAGAAAAAGACCCAAACTTTGCTCGAAGCTTAGTATAGCCTAGCGTTATTGACATATAGGAATAGTATAGTGTATATATACTATATATACATCAAACAGCTAAGCATGGTGATGGAAATGAACATTATTTTATCCAACGCTTCGAATGATCCGATCTATGTACAAATTACCCGGCAAATTCGCAATCAGATTTTAAGCGGGAAACTTGGCTCAGGACAATCGCTGCCCTCCATTAGGCAGTTAGCTAAGGATTTGCAGATTAGCGTCATTACGACGAAGCGGGCTTATGAGGAATTGGAGAAGGAAGGGCTTATTGACTCTGTCGTTGGCAAAGGCTCATTCGTAACCGGCATAAACGCCGATTTTGTTAGAGAGCAGCGAATGAAACGGCTGGAGCAGCAAATGCTGGCGGTCATTAAGGAGGGGAAGGCGCTCTGCCTGAGCCTGAGTGAAATTCAGCAGCATATGCAGCTGCTATATGAGGAAGGAGATTTGGACATATGAGCGACATCATTAAACTGACCGAAGTATCCAAGCAGTATAAAATGTTCGGCATCGAGTCCCTGTCCAGCACGTTCAAGCAGGGGTACATAACCGGGCTGATTGGCCCGAATGGAGCAGGCAAAACGACATTAATTAAAATGATTATGGGCATTACCCGGCCGGATAAGGGGGAAATCACGATTTTTGGACAGTCTCAAAGCTTGAAGGAGGCGGA
This sequence comes from Paenibacillus sp. BIHB 4019, assembly GCF_002741035.1. NCBI lineage: Bacteria > Bacillati > Bacillota > Bacilli > Caryophanales > Paenibacillaceae > Paenibacillus > Paenibacillus sp. BIHB 4019. Next base: position 4,160,440 of record NZ_CP016808.1, read on the forward strand.
AATAAAGCAGCGAATCGGCTTCGTATCGGATGAGTGCCATTATTACGAGCATTTATCGATCCATTCTCTCTATTTCACCGCGAAACGTTAGCTTTGCCGCCAGAGGATGGCGACAGCCGTTTACGCTTGCTTTATTTTTTCCATCGCTTCCATAAAAAACACTTGAAGAAACTTTTTGATATTGACCTTGCCTTTATCGGGCGCAGCTTCCTCGTCCATCATTTTCATTTTGAGGCGGACATCCTTAAAGTCAAAATATAACGGGGCATAATGCTCGAATTTCGGATTGCTGTAATCCGTCAGCCCGATTGAGGCGATATTCGTTAGCGCCGACATGACGGCGCGGCGCATTCGCTGCTCTATGGCTTTGCTTTCCTTGTCAATGTCGCTTTGGCTTTGCTTGCTGATACGCGCCACCGCCTCATATAATCCCTTTAATGAAGGGAAAGCAGCTGGCTGCGGCTGCGCGGCCAAATATTCGACGGCGGCAATCATATCGCGGCTTCCGGCTTCACTAATAATGCCCATGTCCATTAAAATGTGGCGGGCAGCTTCGCGGATGCTGCGCTCCTGCACAGCTGGCGGGCGCTCGATAATATCGAGCTTGGCGAGCGACTGCTTCATTTCGGTTACATAACGCTCATATTTCCAGCTTTCATTCATCTTATGTAGAACAGCTTGCACTTCAACGCGGTTAATGGGCTTATGGATGAAAAATTCAATTCCGCTGCGATAGGCTTTTCCAACCATATCCTTGTTATCGATTTGCGAGATCATAATAAACTTGCCGCTGTAGCGGATAGCCCGGAGCTGGTCGATCGTCGTAATGCCGTCCTGATCGGGCATGAGCAGATCGATCAGCACAACATCGGGCTTTAGCTCATCGATAAGCATTACGGCCTCGACTCCCCCTCCGGCTGTACCCAATACTTCGCCTAAGCCAGATTGTTCTATTATATTGTGCAGCATCCGTCTGCTGACGGCATCATCATCTACGATTACGAAGCTAATGGACATGGAGGGCCTCCTTCAAGTTTGGCGTTGTATCATGATGGTTTAGCGCAGCAAGCGACAACTCGGCGATAAAAGCGGTGCCCGGCCTATCATCCAGCTGTTCTGCGCGAATCGAGCCTTTAAATGAACAAATAATATCTCGCACATGGGATAATCCGATGCCGGTGGCTGCAATTCCCGTTTGATCAAATTTGGTCGTAAAGCCCGGCTCGAACACAAGCTCTAATTCCTCAGGCGGTATGCCTTTGCCGGAATCGGCAACGATCATAATCAGCTTGCCGCTGTGCTGGCTGATTTCAATGTCAATGGAGCCGCTATATTCAATGGCTTCAACGGCATTTGCCACCAAGTTGTTCAGAATCGTGAGCAGCGCAATATAATGAGGCGTAATCAGATCAAGCGCCACCTGCTGCTTGAAAACAATCCTTTTCCCCAGCATTTCGCTATATTCCACATTGCCTTTCCTCACATAATGCACAACCTCTTCAAGGCTCATCTGGGTAAGCGTCTCATTATGGAACAGCTTCAGCAGCCCGGCGAGAATGCGCTGTGTATCTTTTTTAACCTCATGAATTTGCTGGGTGACGACGAGCGCCTGCTTGCCAAGCTCAGGCTGCTCCTGCCGCAGCTTGTCGTACAGCTCGAAGCTGCTCGCTGTAATGCCTTCAATATTATCCATCGATTTCCGCAGGTAGAATGCTTCTCCATACAAGCTGGAACCGACATTCAGCATTTGCTCCATACGTTTCTCCTGCTCGGCATGAAGCATCTTGAACTGCTGGATCGCCATGCTGTTGTATAGCCCGATGACAAAATAGCTGCGTATGACGGCCGTAATGAGCAGCAGAGCCAGTTCATTAAAGTGATAGGGCGCTGTGCCGAGAAACATATTTCGAAACAAGAGCTCCAGCAAATTGGAGGAAAAATCTACAAGCGTAACGAATGCGCCCAGCGCCAGCGGCTGAATTTCCTTGGACCGTTCGAGCAGCTTGCCGATACACCAGGCAAAGAACGTATAGTACAGGGCGGCGGGAGCATTATTTTGCAGGCTCGCCAAAATGGATGTGGAATGCGTGTAGATCAGCCACTCCACGGATTGGAAAATGACAGCGGCAATGCCGGCCAGAAAGCCTGTTTTCACAAACGAAAGATGGCGAAATTGCAGCAGACAAAACAAAAAGATGCTGACGCCAAGTCCAATGCGGTAAAAATCCCCGCTAAATGGTGTAATTCTAAATTCGGCGCCTATAGCTGTTGCAAGCGCGATGCCGACCATTTGTATTTTTTCATTGCGAAATAAAGCATGCATGCAACTCGCTCCGCTCCTATAGGCGATCTTTAATGATATATACCCTAACATAAAAAAGGGCGTTTTTGAATAGTGTGGCTGCGCCCCCGCAAATAGATATAAACGAAAAATACGGTAATTTGTATTGTTTAAGTTTGAAAAAGTGTGTTATTATTAAAACGAACATTTTCAAACCTATTCAGGTGCGCCTGACCCCATTTATTTTATTATCCTTGAGGAGGAACAATTACTATGGAAATTCGCCACACCACTAACCCAACGGATGTTAAGCAATATACGACGGAGCGTCTTCGTCAAGAATTTTTGATCGAGAGCCTGTTTGAGCAGGATCGTCTTACTTCGGTTTACACGCACTATGACCGCATGGTTGTTGGCGGCGCGTTCCCTGTGAACGAGAAGCTGGCACTGGAAGCGGGAGATACGCTGAAAACCGAATATTTTCTGGAGCGCCGCGAAATTGGCTTCCTGAACATTGGCGGCGATGCCGTTATTACGGTTGATGGCGAGTCGTACGAGCTGAGCCGTCTTGATGTTTTATATGTAGGCAAAGGCAAGCGCGATGTGCAGCTGGCAAGCAAGGACAAAGCGAATCCAGCGAAGCTGTATTTCTGTTCGGCACTGGCGCATGCGGAATATCCGACTCGCAAAATGACGATGGAAGAAGCGAATCCGACTCACCTCGGTTCCCTGGAAACATCCAACGAGCGCGTATTGTACAAGTATATCCATGGCGATGGCATTCAAAGCTGTCAATTAATGCTGGGCGTAACAAGCCTCAAAACAGGAAGCGTTTGGAACACGATGCCTTCGCACGTGCATGACCGTCGTATGGAAGCTTACCTCTACTTCGATGTGAACCAAGATGCACGCGTATTCCATATGATGGGCGAGCCTTCGGAGACGAGACATCTGGTCGTTGCCAATGAGCAGGCGATTATTTCGCCGCCATGGTCAATCCACTCGGGCGTGGGCACAAGCAACTATACGTTCTGCTGGTCGATGGCAGGCGAGAACTACACGTTCACGGATATGGATGCTGTGAAAATGGAAGAGCTTAAGTAACATGCTTGCCGCTGAACGTCATCGACAAATTATTATTCAGCTGGAGGAGAAGGGCAGCGTCAAAGTATCCGAGCTGAGCGAGCGTTTCAAGGTGACGGAAAAGACGGTACGCGAGGATTTGGAGCGGCTGGAGGAGAAGGGACTGCTCAAGCGCATGCATGGCGGAGCGGTGCTTCCTCCAGATGATGAGAGCTTGCTGCCTTTGCAATATCCGAACAGCAAGCATCAGCAAGAGAAGGCGGCAATCGCCGAGCAGGCGTTAACCCATATTGCTGAAAATGATATTATTGCGCTGGATGCTGGCAGCACGACGCTGGAAATCGCGCGGCGGCTCAAAAACATGCCGCTGACTGTACTGACCAACGACTTGCTTATTATTCGCGAGCTGACGGCGAAGGAACAGATCCGCCTCGTTATTCCGGGCGGATACCGTTTTCAAAATTTGCTCATCGGTACGGACTGGCAGGAGTGGGTCAAGCGGCTGAATGTCCATAAGCTGTTTTTATCGACGACGGGTATTCATCTGGAGTATGGGCTGACGATTTTCACCGAGGAGCTGGCCAAGCTCAAGCAGGTTTATATGGAATGCTCGCGCGATATTTATTGCGTAGCTGACCACAGCAAGTTCGACAAGGGTGCGCTGCTTACGTTTGCCGAATTGAAGGATGTCCATACGATCATTACCGATTCGCACATAGATCCGGCTGTCGCTGCCAAATACGAGCAGCAGGGCGTGCGAATTGAAAAGGCCTGATTTTGAAGGATAGATAAGGATGGTGTAAAGATGAGCTTTTTCGATTTGACAGGAAAAACTGCAATTGTGACAGGCGCCGGACGTGGTCTGGGCGCGGCAATTGCGATAGGCTTGGCGAGAGCGGGAGCAGATATTGCGCTGGTTACGAACAGCACGCCTCCTGCAGACGTTGAGAAGGAAATTCAGGCGCTTGGCCGCAAAACGGTATCGATTCAAGCGGACGTATCTGACCGCAGCCTGCTGCCGGGCATTATCGATCAGACGCTGGCGGGACTTGGACGCCTCGACATCTTGGTCAATAACGCGGGCATTATCCGCCGCACGCCTGCTGCTGATCACAGCTTTGAGGATTGGCAAGCGGTGCTTGACGTCAATCTGAACTCGGTCTATGTGCTCAGCCAGCTGGCTGGCCGCCATATGATTGAGCAGGGCTCAGGCAAAATCATCAACATCGCTTCGATGCTGTCCTTCCAAGGAGGCATCAATGTGCCGGGCTACACAGCGAGCAAGCACGCGGTTGCTGGTTTGACCAAGGCGCTTGGCAACGAGTGGGCTTCGAAAAACGTGCAGGTGAACGCGATTGCTCCGGGCTACATGAGCACGGACAACACCGAGGCGCTTCGCGAGGACCCGGTGCGCAGCAAGCAAATTCTCGACCGTATCCCTGCCGCTCGTTGGGGCGAATCCGAAGACATGATGGGGCCGGCGATTTTCCTCGCCTCCGCTGCATCAAACTATATGAATGGCCACGTCCTCTGCGTAGATGGCGGTTGGATGAACCGCTAGTCTTTGTATTGTGGATCAAGGTGAAACGGCTCTTTCCGTCCTCTGGCGGCGCGCGGCGTTTCAGTCCGAGAAATATAGAGAAAGTATGGCAAAATCATATACGTTCCTATATTTTAAAAAAGTAACCGCCATGGCGGCTCTCTTATGGAGCTGCTGTTGGCGGTTATTTTTTTAATAGGCCTCTGTTTGTTCAAATAGCATTAACTTATTCATTACAAACGCGAGTCACCGCTAAAATTGGCTATAAAGGGATTGTTGGGATCGTACACATTAAACTCATAGCCCGCCTCTTGGAGGAACTTCAAAATGCGTGGTAAGGCCTCCAAGGTTTGCTTGCGTTCATGCATTAAAATCACTTCCCGATCTCGATGCACGTTATTACGTACCAGCTCTACTATTTTGTCCGGCTCCCCTGCAAAACTCCAGTCCATAGAATCCACGGTCCAATCCCACATTCGAAAACCGGATGCGGATATATCTCCGCGAAACTCCTCATCGATCTGTGGTTCACTCCCATATGGGGCTCGAATCAGATTCGGGGCGAAACCTACAATGTCTTCCACTAGCTGCTGTTCTCTTTGAAATTCCTCAATAAACGGAGTTGAACTACCACTCTTATACAATATGTTGAAGTCATGCGACATACTATGTAGTCCAGGATAGCTGCCTTCGATGACCATTCGCTGAACTTCGTTCTTGTGCCCATCCAACTGTGCTCCAATCATGAAGAAAGTTGCTCTTGCTTGATACTCTTTTAGAATATCCAGAATCTCGTTTGTATATTTGCTTGGCCCATCATCAAACGTGAGGTATACCACCTTATGGGAAACAGGAACTTCATCCGGCGTTCGAGATGAATGGATATTTAGGCTTTGCATGGATGGTTGTTTCTTAGAAATCGGGTATAAATCGCCCCGAATCTCGTCGGTAGCGCAGCTGAATAATAGATAGATGATTCCAAAAATCATGCTTGCGAGTACGATTACAACGATACTAATTCTTCGGTATCGAAGTTTTCTCTTTCGCGATAGACGAGGTTTGTTTCCTGGATTGATTTCTCCAGTCGATTTTTCTAGTTCGGGTTTGAATTTCAATTTGAGACACTTCCTTACTACTCCATATCTTTTACTCTTTTCTTACACATTATCCTGAGTTGCCCTTAACTCAACCTTCATATGAGATTTTACTATTTTCCGCTGATTGAAATTATTTTGAATCAAGGCGAAGATCACGAGTAAAGCACCATAAAATTCATTAAGGCTTATCGAATATCCCTGAAAACTCATGATAATAAACGTTGTTATAGGGACTAAGCTAATAAACAGGATGCCATTGACGGGAGCCAATGCTTTAAGGCCCGCATTCCAGCTTAGTAAAGCTACAAGCCCAGGCATGAGAGCCATGAACGACATCTCGTATTTAACAGATACGAGTGTGCTCCAGTCTGGAACTGTGATCAGATGGAATAGGGATGCGAATACAACGATGATCATTGATGTTGTCGTTCCCAACAAACAGGTTAGTGTTGAATATCTTAGCGTCGACCAGCTTTTAAACTCGCTGCCGCCTAAAGAATAAAGCACCCAGCCCACGACACCGAAGAAAATGAGCAGTACGGGGAGAAGCTGTTGTGCAGCCGCTGTAAAGAATAAAAGGCTCCCATTCGTTATTACGAGCAACGCGCCGATTAAAGCGATACTAATCGTAATCAACGTAGATTTAGTAGGTTTGTTTTTTGTTCTGTACCAAATAATAAGGATGGAAATCAAGGGCATTAGCACTTCCATAATGGAGGCTGTAATTGTGCCCGATTCTCCCATGAGATGCTGACCCGAGAAAACCAAAAAATTATACACTGTAAATGCCATTGTCCCATAAAAGAGGAGCTTCAGACCTTTTCCTTCAAAACGAAAAGCCGGCCTTCCCTCTTTCAGCAACAAAAAACAGATGAGAATAACGGTAACGATGAAATATCGAATCATTGAAAAATACAGCGGATCCATATGTTGCAGTGCGCTATGCGCTACCGGGAACATGGCTCCCCATGAAACGCTTGCGGTCAGACATAGTGCTGATCCTAAAAAAACGGTCTTTCTAGTCAATTTCTTCATCTCCTATGATGTTTAATCCATGTAACATGTTTAATCATAAGAGATTCATCATCCGAGGTAAAATGATTGATAGTACTATTTACTATCATTTATAATGATATTTACTTTGTATTTGTTTCATACTGGAATGCTCATGGGGGAAGAAAAATGGAACTCAATGACTTGAAAATTTTTAAAACAGTTGCTGATTTAGGCAGTGTTAGTCAAGCCGCAATTGAATTAAATTATGTTCAGTCCAACGTAACCGCAAGAATAAAGCGGCTGGAAAAAGAACTTCAGACAGAATTGTTTTATCGACATAAGCGGGGAATGGTGTTAAATACGGAGGGAAAACGATTAATTGTATACGTGGAAGAAGTATTAGGGAAATTGGAAGAAATACAGCGTGTTTTTCAGGATACAGCTGCCCCATCAGGGGTCCTCAATATTGGTATTGTAGAAACGGTAATGAGACTGCCAGGAATTTTATCCTCGTACCTTGAAAAGCACCCGAATGTAGATTTGTCGCTGACGGTCGGTGTGACCGAGCAATTGCTTCAAGATGTGACGAGCATGAAGTTAGACGGCGCTTTTGTTACGGGGCCTGTGAAGCATCCGTTAATCGATTGCCACGAGGTTTTACGAGAAGAACTTATTCTCGTCTCAAAGAGCGACACTTTTTCCATGCAAGACATCACGGTAAAGCCGCTGTTGCTATTCAACAAAGGATGCGGTTATCGGGAAAGACTGGAAAGCTGGTTGAAAGAAGAGGGGATTATTCCAAGGCAGATCATGCAGTTCGGATCGTTTGAAACCATTATTGGAAGCATTACGGCTGGAATCGGTATTACAGTTGTTCCTAAATCCTCTGTACGACGATTGGTTGATGAAGGAATGATCCATGGTTTCAGTATGCCTCAATCCTATAATGAGATTACGACTGTATTTATTCGTCGAAAAGATTCGTTATTAACGAACACGCTTCGTTCATTTATAGAAGAATTGCAGCTTGTCTAAAATACCTAATTCAGTTCGTTCTGAAACGTCACAGTCATGTTCAAAATCAGTACTAACAGGGAGTGACTTTTGTGATATGATAGTAGTAATGTTCAAATGAAGTTTTGATATTCCTTTCTCCCCTGAGAATGTAAGTTTTCTGCTCTCAGGCTGATTTTTGCTGTTGAAATCGCTTTTTTTTCAAGTTGTTTGAGAGTAAAACTTATTGGGGATGATCGGATATCCAAAACTGACGATATAACAACGAGGCGATAGGATTGTAACCTATTCCCTATTCTTGTGAATGATTTGTAAAGGCTTTATAATAGTAAATATCTTAACACTTTAATAATAAGGTTAGCTTTGATCAGGAAATACGTGAATCAGAAAAGGTGTTTGTTTAGCCCGCATAGCAGTTTAAGCAGGCAGGAAGCCTACATTTTTTCTTCAAATATTAGTGTAAGGACGGTAGAAATGAGCAACAGACAAACCAAAACAGACGTTATCTTAATTGGTGCCGGTATTATGAGTGCGACTTTGGGGTCACTGCTGAAGGAATTAGTACCGGACTGGGAAATCACAGTAATTGAGCGGCTTGCAAGCGCAGGGGAAGAAAGCTCGAATGAATGGAATAATGCAGGAACAGGCCATTCTTCCTTGTGCGAGCTTAACTACACCGTCGAGAAAGCAGACGGCTCCGTAGACATTAGCAAAGCTATAAAAGTAAATGAAGAGTATCAGGTTTCCAAGCAGTTTTGGTCCTATCTTGTGGACAGCAATTTAATCCGCAATCCGCGGGACTTTATTACGCCATTGCCTCATATGAGCTTAGTCCAAGGGGATAAAGATGTAACGTTTTTGAAGAAGCGTTTTGAAGCGTTGTCTAACAATCCTTTGTTTCAAGGAATGGAGTATTCCGAAGATCCGGGCAAGCTGCTGGAATGGATTCCGCTAATTATGAAGGACCGGACCTTGAATGGGCCTATAGCGGCTACAAGAATTGAATCCGGTACGGATGTTAACTTTGGCGCTTTAACGCGCATGTTGTTTACCCACTTGAAGAGCAAAAATGTCGATATCAAATACAAGCATAATGTGGATGATATTAAACGTGCTAGCGACGGCTCGTGGGAATTGAAAGTACGCAATGTAGATAATGGTGCTGTTGAGCGACAGCATGCGAAATTCGTCTTTATCGGCGGCGGGGGCGGAAGCCTGCATTTGCTGCAAAAATCCGGCATTCCTGAAGGAAGAGGCATTGGAGGATTTCCGGTAAGCGGCATATTCATGGTGTGTAAAAAACCGGAAATCGTCGCGCAGCATCATGCAAAAGTTTACGGCCAAGCTCCAGTTGGCGCGCCACCGATGTCGGTTCCGCATCTGGACACTAGGTTTATCGACAAGAAGGAATCGTTGTTTTTTGGTCCCTTTGCCGGTTTCTCGCCAAAGTTTTTGAAAAACGGCTCGATGATGGACTTGCTGGCTTCCGTAAAAACGGATAATTTGGTTACGATGATGGCAGCAGGCGTGAAAAATATGTCATTGACCCAATATTTGATCAAGGAAGTTATGCAATCGAAAGAACAGCGCATGGAAGCTTTACGCCAATTTGTCCCGAACGCCAAAAGCGAAGATTGGGAGCTAGTTATAGCCGGCCAGCGTGTGCAAGTCATTAAAGATACAGCTGCCGGCAAAGGAACGCTGCAGTTTGGTACGGAAGTCATTAATGCCGCTGATGGCTCGATAGCTGCCTTGCTCGGCGCATCTCCGGGTGCTTCAACCGCTGTTTCCGTTATGCTTGAGCTGATGGGGAAATGCTTCCCGCAGCATATGAAAGCATGGGAACCGAAAATTAAAGAAATGATTCCTTCCTATGGCGTGCAGCTGTTGAACAATCCAGAGCTTATAAGCGAAATTCATACTTCAACAGCACGGACGCTTGATCTGGGCAGTGAACGGGACCCAGTCAAGCAGGCTTCTTTCTAAAACCCGCGAGGCTAAAGGCCGTTTCGCATCACAAGCAATAGAATAAGGTAAATTATAAATGAATGGCGTCCGGAAATCCGGGCGCTTTTTATTTTTGTTGCTGGACTCCTTAAGCGGTTATGGACAGGACGATTTTAAAAAAAGATCAACACTTTGGCCCTCATTTGTTCGTTATAAAAGATTAACATACAGAACGGTTTTAATCCGTTGCTAAACGTACAAAAGCGCTTTCATTTGCCGATTGAGAACGCTCTAAATCCTCCTTATACTATAGTTGTCAGATAGAAAGGATGATCAGAATGGGTAGATTGACAGGTAAAGTAGCCATTATTACAGGGGCGGCCAGCGGCATGGGGCTTGCTGGAGCACAATTATTTGCCAAAGAAGGCGCAAAGGTTGTCGTAACGGATGTAGTCGAGGACGTGCTGCAAGCTAAAGTGAGCGAAATGGTGGAAAATGGCGGAGACGCAATTGCATTGAAGCTGGACGTATCCAGTCCTGAATCGTGGAACGCGGTTGTAGAAGCAACGATTGCCAAATACGGAAAAATCGATATTCTCGTTAACAATGCGGGCATTCATATCGCCAAGGGCGTTTTGGAAGCTGAGTTGGCGGATTGGGATAAAGTGATGTCCATTAACACTTCAGGCGTATGGCTTGGCATGAAAGCAGTCATTCCGCATATGCAAAAAAATGGACGAGGGTCGATTGTGAATACGTCGTCCATTGCAGCGATTATCGGCGGAATTGCTGATGCGCAGGGTGCGGCATACAGTGCATCCAAAGGTGCGGTACGCTCACTGACTAAACATACAGCTCAATGGTTTGCCAAAGATAACATTCGTGTCAATTCCGTACATCCGGGAGCGGTATTTACGGGGATGGTCGAGAAAGCCGGCATTAAATCGCAGGTTGAAATGGGCGAGCATTACAAAAACCTGGCGCCTTTGCCTCCACATGCCGGCGAATCGCTGGATATTGCCTATGCTTACTTGTATTTGGCTTCGGACGAATCCAAGTTCGTAACGGGTATTGAACTGCCTGTCGATGGCGGTTGGATCAGCAACTAACAAGGAATAGGATGATAAGAGCTTCTGGCGATAGCCGGGCTCTTTTTTTTATTTTGCCGGATGTTTAGGCGTCTGTTTATTGCCCAAATGCAGGTGGCCAGAGTCTAGGCTTGGGCGAGATTCGAACGGTAAACTTCATGAGCGCGGTTTAAACGCGTAAATTCTAATAACTGCTCTGCCATATAAGAGGAGCTGTATTTAAAATGGCTCTGCACCCATTCGGCAATGAGGCCGAAGACAGCATTAGCCTGATAACAGGCAAGCAGCTCTTTATCAATTTTCGGGTTTGGAGACATTTCAGTAACATCGTCCAAATACAATCTTTTGAGCGTTTCGTAAACGGTGTTGCGGAAGTTCGCCAAAATGCCCGTTGTTACCAATAATGTATAAACAGTAGCATTGGCAAGCACGTGATCAAAAATTTTGATAGCTGAAGCACTTAAGCTCTGTATGTCGAAATTTTGATAATGCAAATATGGAGAACGGTAGGACTGGATAAGATCAGTCATCACATCAGCCAAAATATCATCAAGCAGCTCTTCTTTGATCGCATAATGTTTATAAAACGTGCCACGATTCAAGTCGGCAGCCTTCACGATATCGGTAATCGAAATATCCTCGAACGATTTACGGAGCATGTTTTCGAGCAGGGCCTGTTTTAGAGCTGCCTTCGACTTGTGGACTCTTCGATCTATGGATGGCGATGAATGGCGCATATATATCCTCCCTCTGTAAAAGCATGTATTCTCAGTCATCCGGTTGATTATCATTATACAAGAAAACAATCGATGCCAAAAGACAGAAGCGCTAACCAAGTTAAGCGTGGACGTTTAGCTTTTTTTTGAAGGAAGGTGGTGTTACACTAAATGGGGGAGGCGAAGAAAAATGAACATAACTATCGACCAGCAAGGGAGCTCCAAGGTTGCCGTTATAGAAAGCTCTGACGTGATCATCCGCGATGTTCAGGATGCGCTCGATTTAATGGCTTCTGTTAATTACAATCACGAATGCCATAAAATCATCCTCCAAAAAGCAAACATAACGGAGGATTTCTTCGAGCTCAAAACTAAGCTGGCGGGCGAGATTTTGCAGAAATATGTGAACTACAAGGTGAAGCTGGCCATCGTTGGAGATTTTGATGCTTATGACAGCAAGAGCTTGAAGGATTTTATTTATGAATGCAATAACGGCAAGCAGGTACTATTTTTACGGGACAAACAAGAGGCCGTTAACGCTTTGCACAATATAACTTAACAATACATTCCGAGAAGCCCAGCAGCGCTTATCATGTAGTGACTGACGATTCGTCTGCCGCTGCTCTTATTCTCGATTACTGAAAGCACAGGCAGCTGGCCTGTGTTTTTTATATTTTTAGTAATGGAGGAATTAGACAATGAGTGAACAGCTATAGCATGCTAACGCAAATTATATTGCTTTTGCGGTCAGCAAGTGGAAAGTTTTAACGGTCGCCAAGTATTCATTTGATGAGGATCGCATTTACGAATTGGCTAAACTAGAGGTAGAAAGAAGCAGCAACCACTATTTTGGCTGTCATGAAGTATTTCGATTCTAGAGGGGCTGTGCTACAATAGATTAACAAAGTATACCGCTTAACTTGTTCTAATTGCGTTGAAATGGTAACGCTTACAAAAATTGTTGTCATTGTAGGGGGTTTAACATGCTTAAGCTAAACAACTGGTACTTCCGGTTGCTTGTGTCTTATTTTCCAATTTTGGTGCTTACTGTGTCAATGATTATTTTTTTATCGTTCATTGCACTTAATGAGATATCACGGTCCGAGACTGCAAAGGCAGACAACATCACCACCGGCTATGTGGTGGAAAGCGTCGAACGCGCTATACGTGGAGCGGAGTTTAACGCGATGAACGAAGCCGTCAAAAATAAAAGCTACACTGCGTTTTTGAACGGCTCCTCCGAAACGAGCGACAGATACAGCGTCGTTCATAGTTTGCGTTCGCTTGTAGAAGAAAACGACTTTATCGAATCGGCCTATCTTTATAGGGAATCCGACGATACGGTGCTTACAGCGAGCGGGCAGACCGATCTTCCGGATTTTGGCGATCGTGATTTTATTCAGCTGGCGAAAAAAAATCTTGATTACCAAGGATGGTCGGCAAGCCGGGAGTATCGGGAATATGACCGCCTGAAGCCTGTCAGGGTCATTACGATGCATAAGCGGACGCCGTTCCCGTTCGGAAAGGAAGGCATACTGGTCATCAATGTCGATTTGTACGTAGTTGAACAAATGATCGGCAGTATGACAAGCCATCAGGTTTCGTTCATGCGAATTACCGATGGGGCTAACAAGCCTATTTATCCCGTCAACAATGGCTCAGACGAATCAGGCGGCGGCAGCGTTCTGACAACTGTCACTTCGGATTCTCTAGGCTGGACTTTCGAGAGTGGGATTCAGGACGGCCATTTGCTCGGCTGGGTATCGGTCGTATCCTATGCATGGGTCGTTATGGCTATTCTGACATTCGTGGCGGCTATTATTTATATCATTTGGGTAACGCGCCGAAACTATAAGCCGATCCGGTTAATGATGAATCGTATTCAGGCGCTGCAGCTGCGGAGCGGCGACGGGGGAGCGGTTTTGACAGATGATTTGACGATGATTGACCGTGCGCTTGAAAACTTAATTGTGCAGTCGTTGGATCACGAAAAGAAGCAGCGTGAAAGTATGATGCTTCAGCGCAGGCAGCTTTTTAATGAGCTTATTAGCGGGGAACAAAATGGGCAAACTAACGAGCGGATGCGCAAGCTGGATTTGCTGCCGAGCGCCGGACAGTATGCCGTAATGGTTGTAAAGCTCAACCGTTATGATGATTTTCAGTCCGAAAATACGCTTAACGAGCAAAATGTTCTGAAATTTGCGCTCGGCAATGTTATGCAAGAGCTGGCTCACAACGAAGGCTTGCAGGGCTGGGGAGAATGGCTGGCGCCGGATCTTATCGCCTTTGTGTTTGCGGTTTCGGATGACGAATCTCGAATGCTGGATCAGCTTCGAACTTCTGCAATCGTTGCACAGCAGTGGGTAGGCGAGCATTTGCGTTTTATGCTGTCAATTGGGATTGGTACGATTGTAAACGAATGGAGTCGAATCGGACAATCTTACCGCGATGCCCTCTCTGGTATGGAATATCAGCTCTGTATCGGACGCGAGGCGGTTACGTTCAGCGGCGACATTCCGCAGGGCAAACAGTACGGTACGTTTCATTACATTCAAATGTGTACCGATTGCGTGCAGGAATTTAGGCAGACGAATGAAAGCTGGCGCAATACGTTTGAGCAATTATTCAAGCGGCTCAATACGGATACGCTCAAGGATGAAGATATTCATTCGCTCATGCAAATATTTATGCAAATGCTCAGCCGTGAGCTAAAGGATTTGTCGGAATCACTGAATGAATTTCTGGAAGGCGATCGCTCATCTGCACTGCTTGCCAAGCTAAAGACAGCTTCGACTTTGGCAGAAATGAAGGAACAGCTGCTAGAATATTTGGCTGATCTATTCGATGCATATGTGGCGATGAGCGAGACGAAAAGCTACAAAACGATGATAACGGATATGAGAGCCTACATTCAGGAAAACTTTGCCGATCCAGACCTTTCTCTCAATCATTTGAGCGACCGCTTCCAAATATCGGGCAAGTATGCAAGCTACCTGTTTAAGCTGGAGTACGATATGAAGTTCGTCGATTTTCTTGTGCAGCTTCGAATCCAGCAGGCTGAGCGTCTGCTCGCGAATACCGACGAGACGGTTCAAGGTATTGCTCTTCAGGTTGGGTACGCCAATTCTATCACCTTCGGCCGGGTATTCAAACGGATAACCGGTGTAACGCCAGGCGAATTCCGAAAGCTCAAAATGCGGCCTTCAGTTTTGAACTAACTAAGGGTTACGAAGCAACAGGGTTATCGTTTTTTCAATCGTTCATGCAAATGGATAAGTTGTTTGTTGAAGCGGCAGTTCGAACAAGGAAAGATGTTCGGACTGCTGCTCTATTTGTTTAGCCGGAATATAGTTTACCTGCGGAAATGGCTTTATGACGGGCTTTTTCAGCATTGATGGAAAACGGTTTATGTCGGGAAAATGATCTATTCTAATTGCCAAAAGCCTTGCTGGGCAAGGATTCGGCTTAACGGTTTGCCGCGCCGAAACTGGTTTATTGTCAGCGTATTGCAAATCGTGTCATACTGAGGCCACTTCCTAATCACGGTTTGCAAGCGACGAATGAAAGCGCGTTCAACAATGCTTCATTCTTCGGTTCATAATCGAGTACAGGAAACAAATTAACGAAAAAGAAAGAGGGGTTGAATCAAATGATGAAAGTTGTGAAGGGGAAAAAGAAAACCAGCGTTTTGCTAGCACTTACGCTTGCAGGTACTATGCTTCTTGGTGCATGCGGCAGCAACAATGAAACTGGAAACAAAACGACAGGTGGCGAAGCAGCCTCCGGTAAGCCAGTAACACTTAAGGTGGAAGTATTCGATCGTGGCAATTCTCCTTCTGGTTCGACTATTACAAAAAACTATTTGACGACATATGTACAGGATAACTTCGGCAAGGCAAATAACGTTGATGTGCAATTTGTACCGATTCCACGTTCAGAGGAAGTACAGAAGCTTAACGTTCTAATGGCGAGCGGAAGCGATGTTCCTGATATCGTATTCACTTATGATTCGGGTACGTTTTACCGTTATGCGCAGCAAGGCGGTTTGACTGACCTTGGCGAGCTGCTTGATCAATACGGTCCGAACCTCAAAAAATTTCTAGGCGACGATACGCTAGCTTATGGTAATTATCAAGGCCAGCAATTCGCACTGCCAGCAAAACGTGCGCATTTAGGGAAATATTCATCTTTCGTCCGTCAAGACTGGCTCGACAAGCTAGGCCTGCCTGTGCCGCAAACGACAGATGAGCTTTACACGACTTTGAAAGCGTTTAAAGAAAAAGATCCGGGTCAAACTGGCGGCAAAGTGATTCCGCTCGGAATGGCGCTAGCATCTGCACAATATGAGCCGCTTCTATGGTCCTTCATTCAGCCCGTTACTGAAGAACAGCGCTACACGCTGACACAGCAGCTCGGATCCAATGACTTCCCGATTCTGCTTCCTGGCTTTAAAGACGCTTTGCAATTCATGAACAAGCTCTATAACGAAGGTCTGATGAGCAAAGACTTCAGCCTTGATGAAGACAAGAAGAAGCTGAACGAAGATGCAGCTAAAGGCTTGGTCGGTTTCTTCAGCGAAGACGATATGAACCCGTTCTATCCAGATGGTTTGTACTCGACACTGCAAACGAACATTCCTGACGCTAAGCTTTCCTCTGTTGATGTTTACTCGAACTCCGAGGGCAAACATCCGAAGCCGGAATATGCGCCAGTTGGTCTGTACCTTATGATTCCGAAAAGCAGCAAAAATGCAGTAGAGGCAATTAAGTACCTGGATTGGATGGCTTCTGGAGACAACCTGCTTAACATTCAAAATGGTGTAGCTGGCGAAAACTATGATCTTCAAGACGGTATCCCGGTAGCTAAAGCCGATGCTCCAGATGATATCAAAAATCGCGTATACAACTGGGGTGACATGGCCATTATCTCCAACGGCAAACAGTTGGGTGATACGGAGAAAAACGTAGAGGCTTATGTACTAGGCATGCCTGAGCAATTCCAAGAAGAAACTCGCAAAGCACTGACGATTTCCAGATCTGATACGATCAAGCCGGTCTTGTTCGACCATCCGATCGAAGCCCAAGCCAAATATGGTTCGGCGCTGCGTGACAAGTTCAATGAAATTGTCGTTAAAGCAACGATGGTGAAGCCGGATCAATTCGAAAGCACATTCGAATCGATCATGAAGGATTATATGGCTAACGGCGGTCAAGCGATTTTGGATGAACGCACAAAAGCTTATGAGGCCATGAAATAAAAATAACGCCTGCATTAAGCAGCTCGGAGACGATGGATATTTCTTAAGTCCCGTCTCCGGGCTTAATCGTAAGCAGATAGGAGTGGATAATATTGAACATGCGCGTGTATTTACGCAGATACTGGCAATTATATATGCTGCTTATTTTACCGGTTACCTATTTCTTGGTTTTCAAATATGGACCGATGTACGGCATTATTATTGCGTTTAAGGATTTTAACTTTTTCCAAGGGATTAATGGTTCTGAATGGATCGGACTTGATGCTTTCAAGGAAGTATTCGCCATGTCGGACTTTTACAAGACACTGCGCAATACGCTCATGCTTAATTTTTTGGATCTGCTTTTCTCTTTCCCGGCTCCTTTGTTTATCGCTATTATGCTATATGAGCTCAAATCAGCTTGGTTCAAAAAGATTTCGCAAACGATTTTGTACATTCCGCATTTCATTTCGTGGGTTATTATCGGCGGGATCGTCTACCAAGTGTTTGGTACGCAATCCGGTATGGTTAACAATTTCGTAACTTCGTTAGGCTTTGAAGCGATTCCTTTTCTTACGGACAAAAACGATTGGTTAATTACGTATTTAATCGTCGGAGTTTGGCAAAGTGCCGGCTGGGGGACGATCATTTATTTGGCGGCTCTTACAGGCATCAACAGGGAGTTGTTCGAGGCGGCTGACGTTGACGGAGCAGGCAGACTGAGAAAAATTTGGAGCATTACGCTGCCATCCTTAAAACCAACGATTGTTACGCTTCTCATTATTAACGTGGGCAATATGATTGCCATCGGATTTGAACGTCCTTATATTATCGGAAATACCGCTGTACGTGATTATTCGGACGTGCTCAGCACCTTCGTATACCGTATCGGCATTGAATCTGGACAATATACGCTTGCTACGGTCGTCGGCTTGTTCCAGGCAGTTGTCGGACTTGTGTTCGTCTTAGGCGCCAACTACTTATCCAAGAAACTGGCAGACCAAAGCATTATTTAAAATATAAGAATTTATAAGTTTTACACGTATAAATAGGCTTATATTTCTCTGACTGAAACGCGCCGCACCGCCAAAGGACGGCGACAGCTGTTTCACCTTGATTATAAACTTTTATTTTCTATGAAAATTGGAAAGGAGCGATAAGACATGAGAGATCAACAAGCCAGCCGATCATTTGATATTGTCAATACGATCGCCATTTTATTATTCGTGCTGCTATGTTTGGCTCCGTTTCTTCATATAATCGCTATCTCGCTCAGCTCAACACGTTCCATCATGTCTGGTGAGGTCAGCCTTATTCCTGTCGAAATCAATTGGGATGCCTACAAGAAGGTATTTTCAGATGCGTCGATGATCCGGTCACTCGGTTTTACCGTTCTGCTGACGGTTTTATTTACAATCATGTGCATGATAATGACGATTGCGGCGGCTTACCCGCTTGCTAAAACAAAATTAAAAGGCCGCAAGCTGGTCATGTTCATTATTATCATTACGATGTTTTTCAGCGGCGGACTTATTCCAGAGTATATGCTCGTGCGCAATTTGGGCTTGCTCGACTCGATATGGGCGCTTATGCTACCAGGTCTCGTTAGTCCGTTTTATTTAATTATTTTGATTACGTTTTTTCAAAATATTCCCGATTCGCTGGAGGAGTCAGCGGAGATTGACGGAAGCTCGTACCTCCGCACTTTGGTTAGCATTATTGTGCCGCTGTCGCTGCCCGTTATTGCTACGCTGAGCTTGTTTTATGCAGTAGGCCGCTGGAACGGTTTTACGGATACGCTCATGTATATTACGAGTCCAGAGATGTATCCGCTGCAATTGAAGCTTTATCAGCTGGTTCAAAACAACATGGTCAGCGAGCTGCTGGTAATGGAAGGCGCAAACGGACAGGCGAAGCTGCAGCCGGAAAGCTTGAAGGCGGCGAGCGTTATTTTCGCAACTGTGCCAATTATGATTGTTTATCCGTGGCTTCAACGGTATTTCGTTAGTGGCGTTATGCTCGGTGCGGTCAAAGGTTAACCGAATCTATATTTCAGGAGGAGCTTATGGGAAACGACAAAGGCCAATATTCGTTCTCGACATGCTGGAATATTAAACGCCACAACGTCGGCAGCAGCATGATCGATGAAATTCGGGAGCTCGGCTTTCGCTACGTTGAGCTGAACTATAACGTCACGCAGGAGCTGTTGTCGACGATTGAGCCGATGATTGAACGGGGAGAAATTGGAGTGTCGAGCGTCCACAATACGTTTCCGCATGTTGCGGACCCCGACTATGGTACCGATTCTGTGCTGCTCGGCTTTGAAGACGAGGAAAAGCGGCAGCGTGCAATCGAGCTGCTGATCCGTTCGGCGGAATATGCGAATCGCTATGGTGCGAAGGCGGTTGTCGTGCATCCAGGCGAGGTGCCGTTCGACTATAACATCGATAATGAGCTCAAAAAAATTTATCATGACCATGGGCCAGACTCCCCTGCATACGTAAAGCTGTGGAACGAGATGCTGGAGCGCAGGGAATCATTGTCGGAACATTACCTGCAGCGAATAGGCGATAGTCTGGAAGATATTTGCGACCAGATCGCGGCTAAGGGCTGGGACGTATCGATTGGCATTGAAACGCGTTCGCGCTGTTATCAGATGCCGACGCTGCGCGAGGCGAAGTCGGTTTTTGACCGGCTGAAGGGTGCACCGGTCGGCTTGTGGTATGATTTTGGCCATGGCATGATGATGGAGCGTATGGGCTTGTACGATAACGCGCGGGATATGGAAGCCATCAAGGACAATGTAGTCGGTATACACATCCATGAGACGGTTGGATTGTCGGATCACTGGTGTCCGTATGTACACAGCGGCGACATGAGCTATTTCGATCGTTTCCTGCCTATTATCGCAGCAGCTCCTGTGAAGGTGTATGAGCTAAAAGCGGCATGTACACCGGAGGAAATCGAACAGAGCCACGAGCTGCTGCTCGCCAAGCTGTCCGAGCGCGAGGTGTAGGATGATGGACATTAAGCATCTGGCGTCCTATGCCCCACGGCTTTTTTTTGATCAAAAAGAGCCGTTTTATCCGGTGCGGGTCGGTGTTTCCGTCCTGCGCGAAGGCGAGCAATCGCCGTCGTTTCGGCGCAAATTTGAACGGCTGGATGCTATTGTCGATTATGTGATCGAGTTCGCGATTTATTGGGATTATGACATTCAGCATCTGTACGAGCTGGAGCATGTATGGATTTATGTAGGCAAGGACGGCGCCGTAGTGGATGCGGAAGCGAGCTTTCACGGCAAATACATGAAGGCGCTGCTGCCTGACCGCTCCAATCTGGCGGGGAAAACAGCAAGCCTGTACTCGCAGCCTGGAAAGCACGCCTTCTCGCCGCTGCCGATTATTTTCGAGCTGCTGCCGAATGTGCGCACTGCTACAGACCGCGATGCCGGGCTGGATGGTCTTACATTGCCGGAGTGGTACAAGGCGCTGGGGCAGTATGATGAAGAGACGAATGTGCTAGTTCGAGCCTATCAGCAGGCGTATCATCGGTTCACGCCATCGTTTGAGTTCGTTCCTTACGAGCTTGCGGAGCGTGAGCCGTTGTTCGTTCCATGGGAAACGCTGTATGAAGAAATACCTGAGCGAATTGAGGCGGAGCTGGTTATTATTAGGCATACGCTTAGCGGATCAACGGAGAATGAGGAAGGAAGATGAACATGCATGAGAAGCTGGTTGCCGTCAACGATGGCTGGGTCAAGCAAGGAATCGATAATCAAATAATGGACAGCGGCAGCCGCTTCTACGGCGGTGTAGCCGATCCGGACAATGGGGTTGCTTGGCCAACCCACATGGGAACGCCAACGTTTATGGCGATATGGGCATGCTCACTTGTTGATGAAAGCTCCAACTATTATCATGACGAACAGCTGCTGCGGCGTTTGGAGCTGGCGGCGGCCTTCACGGTCCGCGAACAGCATGAGGACGGCACAATATCGCCGGGTTGGACCAATATGCATTCCCCTCCCGATACCGCGTTTGCGGTCGTTGGACTTGCTCAATTGCATGAGCTGCTGGTGCAGCATGAATGGGCGGAGCTTGAGCGTGTTCGAGCGGACATTAGAAAGTTTCTAGAGCGGTCTGTACCTGCGCTGCTGACCGGTGGCTGCCACACGCCGAACCATCGTTGGGTGCTGACAGCGGCGCTTGCCTTCTTGCACAGGCTGACGGGCAATGCAGAGCTTGTAGCTCGTGCCGACCAATGGCTGGCTGAAGGCATGGATTGCACGGAGGATGGGGAATGGACGGAACGCAGCAACGGCATTTATAACGGCGTCAGCGACATTATGCTGTTTCATGCGGCCGAGCTGCTTGGCCGTCCCGAGCTCTTGGAGCCGGTTCGCCGCAATCTGCGAATGATGGCTTATCTGATCCATCCTGACGGCGAAGTCGTTACGGATTATTCTGGGCGCCAGGACTTTGGTCAAGCGTTCGATATGTCCGGCTATACACTCGCGTCCTGCCTTATGGCACAGCGCGATCAGAATGCTTTATTCGCTGCCTTGGCGGAGCTGGGAATCGCAGCGCTTAACCATCCGGGACCAATCCCAAACAATGTTTTGCTCGGATTTTTGCTTCATCCGGAGCTGAGAGAGCCAGGTGTGAAAAGCGGCAGTCTGCCAGACCATTACCGCGTTGTCATCAACGGGCAATTTAATCGGCAGCATTATTTAAGTCAGATGGAGTCGGCTGGACATGGCGGGCGGATTTATCACAGCCGTCTGCATCCTGATTTCGGCGCTCCGGTTGCCCGGCAGCGGGATGGGGAAACGAGCGTTACGGTCATGACGGAGACGAATTCGTTTTTTGCGCTTCGACATGGGGCGGCGCGGCTGCTTGGTGTGCAGGTCAGCAGCTCGTTTGATCCGGGGTTCATCAAGATGAACCATTTGGAGCAGCTTGAATCCGGTTATGTTCTGACGGGGACGGAATCAAAAGGCTACTACGGGCCGATCGCAACGGATCGTTTGCCTGAAATAGCAAGCCATTCCGTCAGCCCATGGTATTTGCTGCCGCATCAGCTGCGTGAGGTAACACATTTGCAGCAGCATGATGTCCGAATTGAGTTGACGGAAACGTATGATGGCTGGCAGCTGCGTGTTCAATGCGACAAGCCGGATGTGCTGCTAACCCAAATTTCCTTCGTATTTGGGAAGGAAGGGCAATTCGCTGGCGGCGAATTGGCTCCTGCCGAGACAGGTACGCAATTTTGGAAAGCAGGCACTGTTAAATTTACGGCTGGCGGCGACTGGATCGAGATGGACGGCGGTGCACACGAGCATTGGGCCAAATCGATCCGCGGGGCTGCATTCCCGGCAGATTGCCAGACGCTGGTCGTCAACGTGCTGACTCCTTATGATCGGACGTTTCATATCCGTTTGTCTCCCAGCCCAAGCGAGGGGAATGGGGCAGACGGGCAGTAACCGTATATATGGAGTTGCAGCTAACTGATTGACTATCGCGCTTCAGGAAGATGCTCCCCCAGAAGGGGTGATTACAATTGTTTGTACTTAAATTGGGGGCGGCTTTGCTGCTTGGGCTGCTGATCGGTGTAGACCGCCAGCTTCGGCACAAGCCGCTTGGCATCAAGACGAGCATGGTGATCGCGGTCGCAAGCTGCCTAATTACGATGGTGTCGATCGAAGCGTCGACTGAGCTTGCCCACCCGGGCATGACTAACATGGACCCGATGCGGCTGGCGGCACAAATTGTGAGCGGCATCGGCTTTATTGGCGCAGGCGTCATCCTGAGAAGAAATAACGATGTCATCTCCGGCCTGACGACAGCTGCAATGGTCTGGTCGGCGTCGGCGCTTGGGATTGCGGCAGGAGCAGGCTTCTATAAAGAAGCGTTCACTGCCGTAGGCTTCATCATCATGGCGGTCAATCTGGTGCCGTTCGTGGTTCGGGCATTAGGACCGAGAAAGCTGCGCGAGCGCGACCTATCGGTCTGCATGACGTTTGACCGTTCGGCTGAGCTGGACGGCTTGATGACGAAAATTCGATCGGAGCACCAGATCAAGCATACGAAAATCAAAGATATTGGCGACGGCCGCAAAGAAATTCAGCTCGTGCTGTCATCGCGGGAATTGCACCCGACAACATCTGTCTACGAGGATCTTCGGCGCTATAAAAATGTCGTCTCCGTCGAGGTCGAAAACATTAGCTCATAGGAGCATTTTTTCATACTAGGTAAAGCGCTTAACTTGAAATTGAAAAAGGCAGCCGTTTGTCATGAGCAAGGAGAATGACAAACGGCTGCCTTATATTTCACCCGCGAAACGGCAGCTTTGCCGCCAGAGGATGGCGCCAGCCGTTTACGCCTGGTCTAGGCGGACTCAGCAGCAGCTATTTGCCCATTTTAGGCGATTTTGGCGGATAAGCGGACAGGAAAGCCGTTAATGAGGTTTTTCTCGCTATAAATGATCATAATGGGGGCGATTAGCGGCTTCTGAGTCCGCGAACCTGCTCATGCCCCTTTATCTGCAACAAATAGCAGCTGCTGTGTCCGCCAAATTTCTATTTACTTTTCTGTTGTTACTATAGCCTTCATCAGTGCCCGTCCACGCTACACTCGATCCGTTTGAGCTCCTTTATTGAAAGTCAAAAAATACTTCCTCATCTTTAATTTGAAATATCCTCTTGGAAGAGACATTTAAATAAACCTATTTTATCTATCTGATGGAGCTTTATTTAATGACAGTAAAAAAGGATAAAAGTTTAAAAATTATCCTAAGTCATTGAAAGAAGAAACTATGTGCATACACAGTGAAGAAGGCTGGAGTTATAGAATACTCGTATAACATTTAGGCGAACAAAATAAAAATCTGTGTAAAGTATGGATGAGAAAGTATCGTGAAGGCGACCAATAAGTGTTGGAGGAGCGATGAGGAGAATCTTATCGGATGGAAATTGTATATGATCGAGTGATTCGACATCTTTAGTTAGAGGTGGACATTCTATAAGAGTGGTTACAAATTTTGAATGAGGGATTACCCACCACAAGCATATTATCATTTACTTAATGAATAACTAACAAGCCATTAAACGGTTATGCGGATACCTAGGTTTTAGTCTCAGTGGCTATTACAATTACCATAGCCGAAGCATGAAACTCCTACTGCGAATTGGAAGACGAAGATGACAGTGATTTATGAACAGAGGGATATGAAGGTAGTGTATTTTAGTATAAGGTAGGGGATATATCCTCTATTCCATAATTGTGGTTAATCCTAAAATAGTTCTTTATCTGATGCAAGAAATGGGTATTCAATCCTACTGTGCGTCGAAAAAGCCGTGACGTTGCTGTATGGGACGGTAGGATTGCAGGAAAGGCTTTTATAACATAAAAGACGTATCTGGATCCAGTATACGTCTTATGTTAACCAAGACATGCAGCCACAGGCATCTGAATCAGTTTTCTTTATTTTTTGACCTTAATACGTAATTTATTATTTTATTGTAATAAATCAAATCATTATTATTTAATTTCGCAATATGATTGTGTATATTGGCGGAATTAGGGAAACGATTCACTGAAAAACTGTTACTCAAATTTGAAGAATTCTTCTTCTTGGCTAATAACAACCCATTGGTTTTTATTCACCTCGTCACTTTTTTGTAAAGTATATTTAACATGGAAAATATCATTATTCCAATGTTCTTTCACATATACAGTCTTAAGAGTAGTATCATTATTTTCAGATTCTGGTATAGAGAAATCATTTCCAAAATGCTCTGTGATATTTTTAGAACGGAATGATTTATTACTGAGATATTTTAAAATTATTGGATCCGAAGCATCAAAGTTATGTTTGAAGTAAGTATTGGAAAGTAAGCTTTTAAATTCTTCATATTCGTTGCAAACAGTTGTACATTTTGCTATGAGATCTGGTGCGTTGATTTTAAAATAATAATAGCTTTGTAACGTGCTGATAATATTTTTATCCTCATCATTCAAGTTTTCAAAGCTGATTAGCTGCTTTTTGATTCCCTTTGAAGATTGGAAATTTTCTATTTTTATGATTTTGTCCTTGGGAATGACAACAGTCTTATTTGCATTAGTATCATATCCAATATAATAATCATTTGAGATATCTAATTTAACCATGGTTATCGTACTTCCGTTTTCTAATTGCAGCTTACTTAACTCAATTGTACGATTATTTGTTTGATACTGAGCTAAATTTATTGTTTGTGCGTATACACTATGAAAATATAATGATACTGAGAATGTAAGAAAAGAAATTACAAATAAAACTGATTTATTGTATTTTCTAAATTTATTTGAAAGAAGAGTGAATTTATATAGATAAAAAATCAGTAAGAAATAAATACCGTATGAGACGAAAAAAACTATAAATGAGGTGGAATTAGAAAATGAAGCTAATACTTTCAATTGTAAATAAAAAAAACAAAAAATCAGAATAGATGGTAATAAAATATGAAGCAATTTCATTGGTCAGGAATGCCGACGCCTTTCAATTAAATACTTTACACTTCTTATTGATTTACTTAAAAATTTCAGGCTAGACGTTTGCTTTTTTATTCTTTTGTTTGAGGGGAGTGCGATTAAAAATACGATAGGTATTGCTATAAAAATAACAAGAAAAATGCCATTAATTAAATACAGACTTTGTGATACTGGGTAGACTGTCAAAAAATCTTTGGCGATAAACAGATCACCGGTATAGGGAGCAAAATAACCTTGAACATAAATAAAGCCAACATAGTAAACAACAAACGGTAGGTACCACAACTCCTTGAGAATTTCTAACAATTTCTTCAACTTTTCAGACATTCATCTAATCTCCCTTGCAGCATCTTAGTAAAATAGTCCTACCCTTTTTTTATCGGAATTCGCATGCCAAAAATGTATAATACTAGTTTTTCAGCGTAAAAAAATACTCTGAGGGCTGAAGGCATTCAGCTAGCTCAGAGCATATATAATTCGATAGCTTGTATAATAAAACAGCTCGCGGAAGAAAAAGGGCAGCTTTGTGCGCATGCTGCTGTATGCGGAGGTCGTAGTTGGCGAGGAGTATGCCGTCATTCCCAGCTCGCTGGCCATCATGAGTGCGCGCTTCATATGAAGCGGATCGCTGACAATTATGTAGGTTTCTAGCTTATATGGCTTCGCTACAATTAGCGAATATTCGAAATTTTCCTCTGTAATAAGAGATTGGTCTTCGATCAAAATATGCTCAGGCTTCACGCCTTTTTCAATCGCATAGCTCCGTGATACTTCTGACTCTGCCAGCTCATTCGCAGACCTGCGTCCTCCGGTGAAAATAATATATTTTGCGTAACCTTGCTCGTACAGCTTTATAGCATGGTTCAGGCGTTCCCGCAGCACGGGAGATGGCTGATCACCCCAGACCGCCGTGCCGAGAACTAAAATCGCATCAGCTGGCTTCGCTTCATCCTTCATGCTGAACGACCAAATTTCATAGGAAAACCAGCATAGTACCGCTGCGATAAATACTGAAACGCAAAGCAACAGCGTTATGTTTTTTTTCGAAACAAGCCTTTTTTTCATGAACTTCCCTTTCCTTAAAAATGATTTTTCCTCGCCGCATGTTATCCGATCATAATTTTTCCTTCCGGATAGCGATACAGCTCCTTCTTCTCCTGCGCAGGAACGAGTGTGAACGCCAGCGTCAGCGGGCCAAGCCGCCCCGCGAACATCATAATAATAATCAGCACCTTGCCGATCACCGTCAAATGCGGCGTTAAGCCAAGCGACAATCCGGTTGTACCGAATGCGGACGTTACTTCAAACAGCAGAACGAGGAAATCGACATCCTCGGTGGTAGATAAAATCATCGTAAATAAAATAATCGCCGCCAGAGAGGCTATCGTAATCGTCAGCGCTTTGTACACCCGGTCCTTTGCCAGCCTTCTGCGGAAAAAGACGACATCCTCGCGGCCGCGAATCATCGCAAACACCGCACCGATGAGAATCGCAAACGTCGTCACCTTAATGCCGCCACCCGCAGAGCCCGGGGATGCACCGATGAACATGAGCAAAATAATGAGAAACTGCGTCGCATGCCGCAGCGAAGCAATATCCAGCGTATTTGCGCCGCCCGAGCGCGGCGATATGCTTTGGAACAACGAGCTGTACAGCTTGCCGCTTATGCTAAGCGGTTCTAGTGTTTTGGCATTTGTGAACTCGAAAATAAAAATAACGGCTGCACCTGCGACAAACAGAATGCCTGTCGCATACAGCACAACCTTGGAATGAAAAGACAGCTTGCGTGTTTTTGGATAATCCCACATTTCCGCCAATACGATAAAGCCGATTCCGCCGAGAAAAATGAGCGCAATGACGATCACATTAATAATGGGATCGTTGACGTGATTCACAAAGCTGCTGAATGGACCGTTCATCGGTCCCATAATATCAAATCCGGCGTTGGTGAACATCGACACGCTATGGAAAATGCCGAAATACAGCGCTTTGCCAAAAGGCATTTCCGTTGACCAGCGCAGTGCCAGAACAAGGGCGCCTATTCCTTCGATGGCAAAAGCATAAATAAGCACGCGCCGAATGAAGCGGACGATCCCTTCCAGCGAAGATTGATTCATGGATTCCTGCAGCAGCAGCCGCTCGCGCAGCGATATCCGTTTGCGCAGGGCAAGGGCGAACAGCGTAGACATCGTCATAAAGCCGAGTCCGCCAACCTGCATAAGCACGAGAATGACGAGCTCGCCAAAGGTTGAATAGTGGATGCCGGTATCGACGACGACAAGCCCCGTTACGCAAACAGCGGATGTGGCAGTGAATAACGCGTCAATGAGCGGCGTTGCCTGATGGGTTGACGAAGCCAAAGGCAGAGAAAGCAATAGGGTACCCGCCGCAATAATCGCGAGAAAGCCAAGCGTAAGAATTTGCGGCGGAGTCATTTTTAGAAAAATGGTTCGTAGTTTGAGCACACAATTAATCTCCTTTATATGTAACGAAACAATGGTGTAGTTGAAAAACGGGCTTGTGCTGCCAAAGGCAGGCACAGCCGTTTACGCTTGAAATATAAGAAGAATAGGTTTGACTCTTATTAACGCTTATATTTCTACGCGAAACGAGCTTGTGCTGCCGAAGGCAGGCACAGCCGTTTACGCTTGAAATATAAGAAGAATAAGTTTGACTCTTATTAACGCTTATATTTCTACGCGAAACGAGCTTGTGCTGCCGAAGGCAGGCACAGCCGTTTACGCTTGAAATATAAGAAGAATAAGTTTGACTCTTATTAACGCTTATATTTCTACGCGAAACGGGATTGTACTGCCAAAGGCAGGCACAGCCGTTTACGCTTGCCACCTCATTATCTGGTATAATAGGGCAATATGCAACAGGAGGGCGCTGGGGCCCGCGATTAGGAGGACAACGATGAAATCAAGATATATAGCAGGTATTTCGCTTGCCGTTATGGGGGCAGGCTTCATTACTACGAGATGGTGGCTGCCAGACAACACGTGGACGCATCTACTGGAAAGCGGCTTTGAAGCAGGGCTGGTCGGCGGAATTGCCGACTGGTTTGCGGTGACGGCACTGTTCCGCCATCCGATGGGCATTCCCATTCCGCATACGTCCTTGCTGCTCAAAAACCGGGCGAAAATCGTCAACTCGCTCATCAGCGCTATGGAAAATGAACTGCTGAATAAAGAAAGCATTACCCGCAAGCTGTCTGGCTTTCAACTGTTCGCAGGAGCAGCATCGGCGGCGACCCGGCTGATTGGCAAGCGCAAATTCAGGCTGGCAGCGGTTGATTTTGCCCAGTCGGCAGTAGAGCGCGTGCCTTTGGAGCGGGTTAGCGGCGTGCTGCATGGATTTTTGGCGGATTATGTGAAAAAGCAGGATTTTACGCCAATCGTTCGCAAGCTGGCGGATCGTTTCGTCCATGAGCGCTGGGATGAACGGGCGCTGGATTACGGCCTGGAGCATGTAGGCCACTGGATTCGCAAGCGTGAAACCGAGGAAATGCTCGGCAAGCTCGCCTTCAAAAAGCTGGAGGAGCTTAAGGTTGGCGGCTTCATGGGGTTTGCACTGCAAGCTTTCGTCGGCTTTATGAACGAGGAGAAGCTCGGCGGCTTGATCCAGAACATGCTGCTCTCAACGATGCAGGAGCTCTCCCATCCTGGAAGCCCGCATCGGCAAAAGCTGCTGCTTGAGGTGAGAGCCCAGGCGGAGAAGCTTGCCGATAACGAAGAGCTGATGCTCAAGCTGAAGCAGCTCATTGAACAGGGTGTGGACAGCGTAGAAACGGAACGCTTCATCCATTTGCGTCTGGAGGAGCTGAGACAGCTCGTGCTGGACAAGCTGGAGGAGCAGCATCGCAGCGGAGGGCGCGCCATTGTGCAGGGATACCGTTTTGCAACGGATTATTTGAACGGCAAGCAGGAAATGCTCGCCAATTGGGAAGAGGGCATTCGCGGTTATCTCGTTCGTCTTATTGAGAATAATCACTATCGCATTGGTGCGCTCGTTCGGGATAATCTCGACCGGATGGATGACAAGGCGCTCGTCTCCATGCTGGAGGAAAAAGTCGGCAACGATTTGCAGTGGATTCGCGTCAACGGCGCATTATGCGGTTTTGTCGTAGGCGTTATTTTGTCCTTCTTCTAACAGGGAAGTAGCCGTTTACATTTATAGGGGACAGCCTGAATTTTTTGTGATAAGATCAAACTACAAAATGACCCATGAATACAAGGTGAAACGGCTGTCTCCGTCCTTTGGCGGCGCGGCGTGTTTTAAGTCCAAGAAATATAGACAAGGGATTGGAACATCAGATCCTTTCCTATATTTTGAAAAAATGATTCAAATGGAACGAGGTGCCTTTGCGCACGTCAAAGGGTAACAGGGAATCGGGTGCAAATCCCGAGCGGTCCCGCCACTGTAATCGGGGAGTTTTCCTTCACCAGCAGGAGTCACTTGGCCTAAGCTTTAGGGCAGCCAGGGAAGACGAAGGAAAATAATGATCCGCTAGCCAGGAGACCTACCTCGTTCCAGCACCACATTGCCTTCGCGGAAAGGATAGGTGTACGAACGAAAGCGATTGCTACCAGTCTGTTTGCTGGCGCAACCGTCTATTTCTGCGTACACATGGCCGTTTTCCCAGCGAAGGGAAAGCGGTCATTTTTTGTTGTCTTCAGGCATGAACACATTGGGGAGGGTATTGAAACGAATGGTCAAGTTAAAAAGAAAGACAGCAGTTAGCACCGCTTTGCTGGTTATTGGGTTTACGCTTTTTTTACTGGTGAATGAGCCGCAATCCGCTTATGCGATGCACATTATGGAAGGATTTTTGCCTGTGGGGTGGGCGATTTTTTGGTGGGCGGCCTTTATTCCTTTTTTCATTCTGGGTGTACGCGCCATTCGGAAAATTACAAAGGAAGCACCAGAGCTTAAGCTGATGCTGGGCTTGGCGGCTGCCTTCACCTTCGTGCTGTCCGCGCTTAAGATTCCTTCCGTTACAGGCAGCAGCTCGCACCCGACGGGAACGGGGCTTGGCACGGTTATGTTCGGGCCGCTGCCCATGAGCGTATTAGGTTCTATGGTATTGCTGTTTCAAGCGGTGCTGCTTGCACATGGCGGGCTGACGACGCTTGGCGCGAATGCTTTTTCAATGGCGGTTGCAGGTCCCGCGGCGGGCTATGCCGTCTATCGGCTGCTGATGCGTTCAGGCAGCAAGCAAGGCGTGGCGATTTTTTCTGCTGCCGCTGTTGCTGATTTGGCCACTTATATCGTTACTTCGGTTCAGCTGGCTGTTGCTTTTCCGGCTGTTGAGGGCGGCATACTCGCATCCTTTATGAAATTTGGCGGTATTTTTGCGATTACCCAGGTTCCGCTTGCGATTAGCGAAGGCTTGCTGACGGTATTGATCTGGAACTGGCTGCAATCTTTTAATACAGACGAGCTGTCTATTTTGAAGCGGAGAATGAAAGGGGAGCGCGTATAATGAGCCGCAGCGCCAAAAATATTTGGATTTTAGCCATTGTTGTTTTGCTTGCCGTTGCGCCTTTACTATTCATTAACGCCGAATTTGGCGGCGCGGATGGCGCAGCGGAGGAAATGATCCAGACGATTGCGCCGCATTATGAGCCATGGGCGTCCCCGCTGGCTGAGTTGCCGGGAGAAACGGAAAGCATGCTGTTTGCGCTGCAAGCTGCGATTGGCGCCGGAGTAATCGGCTATGTAATTGGCCTTATTAAAGGGAAATCAGGGAAAACGAAGCAGCAATGATGAAATGGATTGATACGATTTCTTATTCCAATAAGCTGCGGGATTTATCCGCCCTTTGGAAATGCGGGCTTGCAGCCCTTCTGCTGCTGCTTGCCTATATCGCTCATCCGCTCGTACAGCTTGCCATTTTCGCATGGCTTGCGCTGTGGACGGTCGGCTATGCGAAAGTGCCTGCCAAGCTTTATGCGGCGCTGCTTTTCTCCTCTTGCCTGCTGTTCATTCTCAGCTTGCCCGCTCTGCTCATTGAATTTACTAATAGCAGCGGCAGTGCAGCAGGAAGCTTGGCGGCAGCGAAAGCAGGCTGGGTGCTCGTTTCATGGGAGCCGCTTAGCCTGTATGTGCCAGAGGCATCGTTAGGGCTGGCCGGACATATTTTTACACGTATTCTTGCTTGTCTGGCATGCATGTTTTTCATCACCTTGACGACCCCCTTCCCGGATCTGCTGCAAGTGCTGAAGCGGTTGAAAATGCCGCAAATTGTACTGGAGCTCATGATCATTATGTATCGCTTCATCTTTCTGCTGCTGGATACGGCGGGGGCTATGCTGCTCGCGCAGCGTGCACGGGGCGGTCAACACGGTTTTAAAGGCAAATTGCGAGATACGGCGGCGATTGCTGTGCGGCTCTTCGTCAAAACGATGCATCGATACAAGGGGCTGTCGAATGGGCTTATGGCAAGAGGATTTACGAATGAAATCCGCCTTGCGCCTGCTGTAAAGCGGAAGGTTCGCCTCCGGCATTGGGCGGAAGCGGGGCTCGGCTTAACGATTTTACTGGCAGCAGAGCTATGGCTTCGGTATGGAGGTGAATAAGCTGGCGGATAACGATCGGGCATCAACCATTATGGAAATGAACCAAGTGAGCTATGCTTATCCCGGAACGGACAAGTCTGCTTTAAACGGGCTAGAGCTGCGCATTCCTGCGAACAAAAAGGTAGCGCTGTGCGGGCATAATGGCTCGGGCAAGTCGACGCTTTTTTTGCAGCTTATTGGCATTAATCGTCCGCAATCCGGTTTCGTAAGCTGGCGCGGCGAGCCGCTCTCTTACAAGCCTAGAGAGCTCGCCAGCTTGAGACGGCGCGTCGGGCTTGTTTTTCAGGACCCGGAGCATCAGCTCATTCTGAATACCGCTTATGAGGATATTTCCTATGGGCTGCGCAATGCAGGGCTTCAAGAAGAGGAAATTGACAGACGTACGGCGCGCATCGTTCAGCAGCTGAACTTGCAGGAACTGGCGCATAAGCCGCTGCATCATCTCAGCCTTGGGCAAAAGAAGCGAGTTGCTCTTGCTGGCGTACTGGCGCTGGAGCCGGAGTTAGTGCTGCTTGATGAGCCGGCTGCTTATCTCGATCCGATATCGGAGCAGCGGCTGATGGCTGAGCTGGACCGCATTCATGCCAGCGGCATAACGCCGGTTATGGCGACGCATGACATGAATATGGCCTATGCTTGGGCGGATTGGATTTTCATCATGAATGAGGGCCGCTGTATATTGGAGGGCACGCCGGAATCGGTATTTCGCGAAGGCGAGCGCCTCAGAAGCCTTGGACTCACGCTGCCAATGGTGCTGGAGGCTTGGGAGGCACTGCCGCCTGAGCTGCGAGGAGAACAGCAGGCGCCGCGTACGCTTGCCCAGTTTAAAGCGGCTGTAAAATCTTTTATTGTTTAAATAAATAAATAAATAAATAAAGAACGACCAACTAAATAGCGAGGAATAGGGTGCTCTTGCGTAACGTCTTGAGCTTAAAAGGGAAGTCCGGTGCAATACCGGCGCGGTCCCGCCACTGTAACAGCGGAGTTTTGCGCAATAAAGCCACTGGCATGATGCCGGGAAGGCGAGCGCAGCGATGATGATGCTGGAGCCAGGAGACCTGCCTTATTCTATACACTGCAGTACCTACGGGAGATAGGGAGGTGTTAAAGATGGCAGCCATCGTTTGTTGAAACGAGGGGCGTCTTTACCCACATTTCTGTACAGGGTAGGACGTCCCTTTTTGCAGTTTCTGGCTGGCAGCAAATTGGATGTATAGGGAAAGGCCGCCGCGAAGAAATTCGCTCGCACTGCCATAAGTATATATCTGAGTTTGTTGATGAAATAACAAAGGATTATAACTTCCATCCACACGGATGAATAATGAAAAACAGGAGGCAACAACAATGAGTCAAGTAAAAAGCAGCAGTTTGGGATATCCGCGTATCGGTGAAAACAGAGAATGGAAAAAAGCGCTGGAGGCGTTCTGGAGCGGCAAGCTTGCGGAAGCGGCTTTCTTGAAGCAGCTGGAGACGATTCGTCTAAACCATCTCCAATTGCAAAAACAGGCTGGCATTGATCTCATTCCGGTAAATGATTTTTCGTATTATGACCATATCCTTGATACAGCTGCGATGTTTGGCGTCGTGCCAGAGCGCTTTGGCTATACAGGCGGTCCGGTATCGGTAACGACTTATTATGCAATGGCGAGAGGCAACAAAACCGCTTCTGCATCCGAGATGACAAAATGGTTCAATACGAACTATCACTACATTGTTCCTGAGCTGAAGGGCATTACGCCGGCGCTGACCGAGAACCGTCCGCTGATCGCTTACCGCGAGGCAAAGGAAAAGCTGGGCATCGAAGGCAAACCAGTCATTGTTGGACCTTATACATTCCTCAAGCTGTCTAAAGGCTATGCCGCTTCTGAGCTTGCTGCGGTTGCTGCCCAGTATGTGCCGCTGTATGCACAGGTGCTGCGCGAGCTGGAGCAAGAAGGCGTACAATGGGTGCAAATGGACGAGCCTTCGCTCGTAACGGACGTATCCGAAGCAGATCTGGCGATTGTGCAAAGCATTTATGCCCAGCTTCATGAAGCGGCACCTAAGCTCAATTTGCTGCTGCAAACGTATTTCGAATCCGTTCAGCATTATGCTGCAATCGCGGCTTTGCCTGTACAGGGCTTAGGTCTGGACTTCACAGCTGGCGCTGAAAAGAACCTGCAGCAGCTGGAGTCAATCGGCTTCCCGCAGGACAAAGTGCTGGGTGCAGGCGTTATTGACGGCCGCAACATTTGGCGGGCCGATCTTCAGGAGCGCAAAGCGCTGCTTGCCCGTATTGCAAAAGTCGTGCCAAACGACCGCCTGATTGTAAGCTCCTCTTGCAGCCTGCTGCATGTGCCTGTATCAGCGGCTCTTGAAACGGCACTGCCGGCAGAGCTTGCAGGCGCACTGGCCTATGCCAATGAGAAGCTGGAGGAAATTGCCGTTCTTGCAACTGCGCTGAATGAAGGAGAAGCAGCCGTAAAAGAGGCATTTGATCGCAATGCAGCAGCTTTGGCTGCACTTGCTGCATCGCCGTCCCGTGGCCGTGCAAGCGTCCATGCCGCTGTAGCGAGCATCGATGCACAGCCGTCGGAACGTAAAGCAGTATTTGCAGAGCGCCAAGTGAGCCAGAAGGAACGCTGGCAGCTGCCATTCTTGCCGACAACGACAATCGGCAGCTTCCCGCAAACGGCGGAAGTACGCCAAGCGAGACAGCAATGGCGTCGTGGTGATTTGGGCGAGGAGCAATACCGCGTATTCATTAAGGAGCAAATTCAGCATTGGATCAAGCTGCAGGAAGAGATCGGCCTTGACGTGCTCGTTCATGGAGAGTTTGAGCGTACGGATATGGTAGAGTTTTTCGGAGAGAAGCTGGAAGGCTTTGCTTTCACGAAAAATGGCTGGGTGCAATCCTATGGCTCGCGCTGCGTAAAACCGCCGGTCATTTACGGCGACGTGCAGTTCAGCAAGCCGATGACTGTTGAAGAAACCGTTTATGCGCAGTCGCTGACTTCTAAACCAGTGAAAGGCATGCTGACGGGCCCGATTACGATTTTGAACTGGTCGTTTGTCCGCAGCGACTTGACTCGTGAGCAGGTTGCTTACCAAATCGCGCTTGCCCTGGCAGAAGAAGTGAAGGCGCTGGAGGAAGCGGGCATTGAAATGATTCAAGTGGATGAGCCTGCCCTTCGTGAAGGCTTGCCGCTAAAACGTGAAGATTGGGAGCACTATTTGAACTGGGCAGTACTTTCGTTCCGCTTGTCCACTTCTGACGTTAAGGATACGACGCAAATTCACACGCATATGTGCTATTGCGAGTTCCATGACATCATTGACTCCATTCGCGCGCTGGATGCCGACGTTATTTCCATCGAAACGTCCCGCAGCCACGGCGAGCTGATTCACAGCTTCGAGGAGCACACGTATGAGCTGGGTATTGGCCTTGGCGTATACGACATTCACAGCCCTCGCGTGCCGGAGGTAGAGGAAATGACATCGATGATCAAGCGCGCCCTGAACGTGCTTGAGCCAGAATTGTTCTGGATTAACCCGGACTGCGGACTTAAGACACGTGGTGTAGACGAGACTGTGGCGTCGCTGCGCAACATGATCCAAGCGACTGAGCAAGTACGGGAACAGTTGGCTAAGTAATCGTAATAAGCAAGACGATTCGTATTGTTATTAAGAAGGTATCGTTATTATGATGGTATGGATATCAAAAAAACTCCGCTTGCGCTGATTGGCGCAAGCGGAGTTTTTGCTTTACTTGGAAGCGGGGAGGGTCAAAGCCGGGGAGCGGCGCGCCACAACAGGCAGGCAAAAGCATGCCATTAGGAGGGGATGTTTTTGCCTGTCTGCTCCAGCCGCCTGCTTAAATGGTCTCTGCCGCAGGATTCATCAGGCAATAGCCAATGCCCCATACCGTCTGAATCAAGGAGGCAGATTCGGGGTGGACGCGGTTCAGCTTCTCTCTGATCCGCTTCACATGCGTATCAATCGTCCGGTAATCGCCGAGCGATTGATAGCCCCAAATTCGCCGCATTAAATCTTCGCGGGAAATGGGCTGATTGATGTTGGCTGCCATAAATCTGAGCAGCTCGTATTCGCGGAACGTCAGCTTCACCTTGCTGTTTCCGGCAATGACTTGCCGCGAATCATAATCGAAGACGAGTCCTGGCAGCGTGAGATCGGGCGTCTGCTTGCGCTGCAAGGCGCGATAAGCAAACTCCGAGGTGCGGCGGATGATCGCCTTAATTCGGTACATCAGCTCGCGCGGGCTGAATGGCTTAACGACATAATCATCGGAGCCGGCTTGGAAGCCGTCGAGCCGGTCATCCTCTTCGCCACAGGCGGAAAGCATAATGACAGGCGTCGATTTTTTCTTCTTAAGCTCGCGGCAAAATTCAAGCCCGTCCATTCCCGGCAAATTACGATCGAGCAAAATCATCGAATAATTGTATTGCATCGCCTTGAACAAGCCGTTGATGCCGTCCGAAGCTTCTTCGACGATCCAGCCTTCTTTTTTCAAAAATAACTTGAGCAGCTTGCGAATATGCTCCTCATCATCAACAATCAAAATGCTATATGGTTGCTGAAATGCCATGGCTCAACACCTCATCTTTATCTTTTAATTCATTACTGATAACAATTATCATTATCATTACATGCGATCCCCATTGTTGTCAACAAAAAAACCGCTGTTTCTTGTCACAATACCCGAAGGATAGTCGCGAAAAAGACACAATTGCCTATGATAGCGGATACAGCGGAGCTGCTGCTCCCAGCTACTATCGGGCTGTCCTCTTTCGAGCTGGCGGGGAGCAGAGTATAATGGTGGAATGCAGGTTACGGATGAAGGAGAGAGACAGGTGGCCCCGTTATTAACATTGGACAACGTATCAAAATATAGAAAAAATCCCGAATGGCTTTTTGAAGGGATTACAGCGCAGGTGCAGGCCGGGGAGCGTATTGCGCTGCTGGGCACATCCGGTCAGGGCAAAAGCACGCTGCTGCGCATCGTATCGCTGCTAGGCGAGCTGGATGCGGGAGAGCTTAGGCTCCAAGGACGGACAAGCAGCGAGTGGAAGCCTGAGGAGTGGCGGCGCAGTGTGTGTTACGTGGCACAGACGCCGATAATGCTGCCGGGAACGGTCGAGTACAATTTACGCACGGTCAGTGAGCTGCAGGGGAAGACGTTTGATGAAGCGCTGGCGAGACGCTGTATGGAAGGCGTTGGCCTAGGGCATATCGAATGGAGCAAGGAGGCGGAAAGCTTGTCCGGCGGCGAGAAGCAGCGTACGGCGCTCGCGCGGGCCTTATTGCTCCGTTCGCCGCTGCTGCTGCTTGATGAGACGACGTCATCGCTTGATCCAAAAAGCAAGCGGCAGGTGGAGCAGTTTCTAAGCGAATGGTGCTCAGAGGAAGGCACGGCGTTCATCTGGATTACCCATGATCTGGAGCAGGCGCGGCAAGAAAGCGAGCGTATCTGGTTTATGGCGGAGGGCAGGCTGCTGGAGCAAAGCGCTACGGAAGCTTTTTTCACAAATCCCGGATCGGAGCAGGCACGCAGCTTTTTAGACAGCCAGCATGCGCCGGAGCAGGGGGATGACCAGCATGAATAATATTGCGCTCGCCTGCACGCTAGTATTCGTCGCCATAACGACATTTATCTCGATGAAGCAGAAGCTTGGCTTAGAGAAGGAAATCATTACTGGCACGATCCGCTCCGCTGTGCAGCTGCTGTTTATCGGTTTTTTGCTTCATTTTATTTTTGAAACGAATCATCCGATTTTTATTGTGCTCATTATTATTTCAATGGTTACGGTGGCGTCGTGGAATGCCGGCTCCCGCGCCATGCCGATTAAGGGGATTCGGCTGCGCATTGCGCTGGCATTGGCAGGCACGGAGGCGGTAACGCTCGCACTCCTGCTCTCGCTCCGCATTATTGAGGCTGAGCCACGGTATATTATTCCGGTCAGCGGGATGATTATCGGCAGCTCCATGATTGTATGCGGCCTCTATTTGAACCATATGAAACGCGAGCTTGAAGCGTCGCGGGGCGAGATTGAGACGCTGCTGGCGCTTGGAGCGACGACGAAGCAGGCGATTCGCCAAGCGGTGCGCCGGGCCGTGCGCTCCAGCCTCATACCGACGCTGGACGGCATGAAGACGGTCGGCCTCGTG
This sequence comes from Paenibacillus sp. BIHB 4019, assembly GCF_002741035.1. NCBI lineage: Bacteria > Bacillati > Bacillota > Bacilli > Caryophanales > Paenibacillaceae > Paenibacillus > Paenibacillus sp. BIHB 4019. The sequence continues at coordinate 4,198,715 of NZ_CP016808.1, forward strand.
CAGCTGCCAGGCATGATGACAGGAATGATCGTCGCCGGGGCCGATCCGATTGAAGCGGTCCGCTATCAAATTTTAATCGTCTTTGCGATGTCGGCTTCCTCGTCGCTGACGTCTATTGTGCTCAGCGTGCTGACGATGCGGCTGTGGTTCGCTAAAGATAACGGCAGGCTGCTGTAGCAGCTTGGAAGGCGTTCAATTAGAGGAGGGACGATGAAGTGGAAAGACGAGGCATTTTTCAGGGGCAATTGATGCAGGCCGAGCAGTATCCGCGAGTGGTAGCCTATTATTTTAAGGAGTGGAATGGCTTTGAAATGGCATACCATCAGCATAGCGCAGTGGAAATTATGTATGTTATATCGGGCGATTGCACGGTAGAGCTGCTCAATAAATCCATCCCGATGGAAAAAGGGCATTTCATCGTCATCGACTCAATGGTCGCTCACCGACTTCACGTCGCTCAGGGCACGGCATGCCGGATGCTTAATGTTGAATTTATTTTTAGCCATACCGGTGTGGGGCTCCCTTCCCTTAAGCGGCTGGCGGAGACTGACCGTGCGCTCGCGGATTTGTTCGCAGTGAAGCATGATTATTTGCTGCTTTACGATCCGAGCGATGTGTATCAAATGCTGAAGGCACTCGTGCTGGAGCTGGACGGCAAGCGGCGCGCGGAGCAGCTTCTCACAGCGCTTCAGCTGACGCAGCTGCTCGTGCAGATCGGCAGGCTGGCACAGGAAGCCTCCAGCCAGTCGCATGATGCGGCGGAGTTTTATGTGGGCGAGAGCATCGCCTATATTCAGCAAAATTATGACCGCGACATTCAGGTCAAGGATATTGCGGCGGCTGTAAGGCTGCACCCGGGGTATTTTCACCGCATATTTAAAGCGGGAACGGGCTGCTCGGTTATGGATTATGTGATGCGCTTTCGGATGGAGAAGGGGCGGATGCTGCTGGAGCAGACCGATATTCCGGTCAGCGATATTTGTCATTATGTCGGCGTAAACAGCAGCCAATATTTCAGTACCCTTTTCAAAAAATATACGAATGAGACGCCGCTCGCCTATCGCCGCGCTGTGCGCAAAGAAGTGGAGCGCTGAGATGGCGTCCTAATCTAGTCGGTCGTTCAACTTATATAGTTAGGATTTTATACAAGAAAGCAAAATAGAAGTTACAATTGTGCAAACGCCTCCACGCTGCTGGTGCTACAATTAGCGTATTGTTCACCACTATATTGCAAGCCATTGGAGGCGTTAATCAATGTCATTTAAAGTTGCGTTTATTGGAGCAGGAAGTATTGGTTTTACTAGGGGATTGCTGCGTGATTTGCTGACCGTCCCAGAATTCAACAACATCAAAGTTGCGTTTCAGGATATTAATCCGCAAAATCTCGATATGGTTACCCAGCTTTGCCAACGGGATATTCATGAAAATGGCCTTGCGATTGAAATCGAGCCTACGACCGATCGCCGGGAAGCATTGAAGGATGCACGTTACATTTTTGTAACGATTCGTGTCGGTGGCCTGGAAGCTTTTCAGACCGATGTCGACATCCCGCTCAAATATGGCATTGACCAATGCGTGGGCGATACGATTTGTGCAGGCGGCATCATGTATGGACAGCGGGGCATCGCCGAAATGATGAATATTTGCAAAGATATTCGCGAGGTAGCGGAGCCGAACTGCCTGCTGATGAACTATGCTAACCCAATGGCGATGCTTACATGGGCATGCAATAAATATGGCGGAGTGCGGACGATTGGCTTATGCCACGGTGTTCAGGGCGGACATGCGCAAATTGCCGAAGTATTTGGCCTTCCGCGTGAAGAAGTAGACATTATTTGTGCAGGAATCAACCATCAGACGTGGTATGTGCAAATTAAACATAATGGCGAGGATATGACGGGCAAGCTGTTGGAGGCATTTGAACAGCATCCGGAATTCAGCAAAACCGAGAAAGTCCGCATTGATATGATGCGCCGCTTCGGCTATTACAGCACCGAATCCAACGGCCACTTGAGCGAATATGTGCCTTGGTACCGCAAGCGTCCGGAGGAAATTCGCGACTGGATTGACCTTGGAACGTGGATCAACGGAGAAACGGGCGGCTACTTGCGCGTATGTACGGAAGGCCGCAATTGGTTCGAGACGGACTTCCCGAATTGGATGAAGGAAGAACCGAAAGTGTATGCCAAGGAGCATCGCGGCCAAGAGCATGGCTCGTACATTATCGAGGGGCTGGAGACGGGACGGGTGTACCGCGGCCATTTCAACGTCGTCAACAATGGCGTAATTTCCAATTTGCCGGATGATGCGATTATCGAAGCGCCGGGCTACGCGGATCGCAACGGCATCAGCATGCCGCATGTAGGCGATTTGCCGCTGGGCTGCGCGGCTGTGTGCAATGTCAGCATTTCCGTTCAGCGTCTGGCTGTTGAAGCAGCGATCCAAGGCGATGACAAGCTGCTGCGCCAAGCGATGATGATGGACCCGCTGGTTGGAGCGGTATGCAATCCGAATGAGATTTGGCAAATGGTCGATGAAATGCTCGTTGCCCAGGAGCAATGGCTTCCACAATACGGTGAGGCGATTGCTGCCGCGAAAAAACGTCTGGAAAACGGCCTTGCCATCCCAGTGCGAAGCTATGAAGGCGCGGCTCGTCTAAAAACGAAATCGGTTGAAGAAATGCAAAGCAATCGCGAGGAAGCTAGCCGCAATGCGGGCGAGTCCGATAAGGCGATCGATCGCCCAGCTGCCGCTGTCGAATAGTAAAATATTCCTATATTTTAGCTTGTGTACAGGGAGGAGTGGATTTGTTATGATAAACAATAAATTGTTTGGTTTACAAAATACGAGTTGACTACAGCTGTTTGGACTTGGAGTGATAGGCCGTGGGGAAGCAAAAAAAGATTACGATGCAGGAAATAGCGGATCGGGTAGGCGTATCTAAATATGCGGTATCCAAAGCTTTATCGGGAAAATCGGGCATTAGCGCCGTTACGCGCAGCAAAATATTTGAAATGGCCTCGCAGCTTGGCTACATGAATCAGAAAAGCGCCAAAAAAACGGTAAGCAGCAAGCAGGCGGATGAGGAAGAGCATCAAATCGTCGGCATTCTCATACCGAATATTCGCAGCCAAAATCAGGAATCGGGCTATTGGGGGAAGGTGCTTGACGGCATTTCCAAAAGCTTGGAGGCGAAGGGGCTTGGCTCCGTCCTCATTTCCGATGATTCGCCGCGAAATTTCAACCTCGTCATGAAGCCTGAAGGCTTAATGGGCATTATTGGTGTTGGATTGATCGCTACGCCGATGCTGGTTGAGCTGCGAAACAAGGCGATTCCGTTTATTTTAGTTGACCATGAGGACGAGCTGCTGGAATGCGACAGCATCTTTATGAACAACTATGATATTATTCGCAAGCTGGTCAAGTTTTTGCTTGGCAAAGGCCATACCCGAATTCAATTTATCGGGGAGCTCGGCTATTCCCGCAGCTTTATTGACCGCTGGAGCGGCTTCCGCTCGGTTATGGACGAGAGCCGGCTTGACTATGTGCCAAGCGAGGGCTTGCTTAAAGTAAAACCGACGCTGGATGCGCATAATCTGAATTTGCTGCAAGCCAGTCTCAAAGAGCTGGAGGCGAGCCGTTTTCCAACTGCATTCGTATGTGCGAATGACCAGATTGCCCTGCTCGCAATGAGCGCATTGCAGCAGCTTGGCAAGCAGGTTCCCGAGCAATGCTCCTTAACGGGCTTTGACAACAATCTTGAAATATTAGGCGAAACGCCAATCATTACGACGGTAAATGCAGAGAAAGAGGCGCTTGGCATAAAGGCCGTTGATCTGCTGCAATGGCGGCTGGAAAATAGTCATATGCCATTTGAGAAAGTTTTGCTGCAAAGCGATCTCATTATTCGGGAGAGTGTAGGCGATCCTGTAAATCAGTAATCGTTTTGTTGTTAGGTTTTTAGTTTTCATTCAGCTATGCAAAAATGGCATGAGCAAGACGGTTATCGAGGGACATTCCTCGCATAACCGTCTTTTTTTGTGCAATAAGCAGGTATTTTTTATTTGTTATTGTTGTAAACGCTTTAAGTAAACTTTTATTATTTATTGTAAACATAACAATTATAAAAATTTAGGTTGACAATGTTTACGCTTTCATACTACTATTGGTTTACGTCATACACGGTTCAACAAAGTTCGACCATTTATCCCGCGCTGAAAAGAGGTCTTGCCATGCTTAATAAAAAACAAAGCCGCTGGAAAATTACGGGGCACGATATTGCTGGCTACGTATTTATCTCCCCTTGGCTGATCGGCTTTCTGCTGCTGACGCTGTGGCCGATTTTACAATCGTTTTACTTGTCTTTCACCGATTATTCGCTGCTGGATTCGCCTACTTGGACCGGGACGGATAATTACGAGAGCATCTTTACGAAAGACCGGCTGTTTGTGAAATCATTGACGGTCACCTTCACCTTCGTTTTGCTGGCTGTGCCGATTAAGCTGTTTTTCTCGCTAATGGTTGCGATGCTGCTTAACAAGAAGGTGAGAGGGCTTAACTGGTACCGGACGGCGATTTATTTTCCTTCGCTAATCGGCGGCAGCATCGCGGTATCCGCGCTGTGGAGAAACATGTTCGGCCTGGATGGCTACGTCAACCACGTGCTTAGCTGGTTTGGCATTGAAGGAATTGGCTGGATATCCAACCCGGATACGGCGCTGGGCACATTGATTTTGCTGAATGCTTGGCAATTCGGATCAACGATGGTTATTTTTCTGGCAGGGCTCAAGCAGATCCCGAAAGATCTTTATGAATCTGCTTCCGTCGATGGAGCGAGCAAGCTGCGCCAGTTTTTCAAAATTACGATTCCGATGCTTTCGCCCGTTATGTTTTTCAACCTTGTATTAGGCATTATTAATGCCTTCCAAATGTTCACCTCGGCATTCGTCATTACGCAGGGCGGACCGGCGAACGGCACCTACATGTACGTGCTATTCCTGTACGAGAAGGCATTCAAGCAGTACGAGATGGGTTATGCATCGGCGCTTGCTTGGATATTGCTCGTCATTATCGCGGCCTTTACGGCCATTAATTTCCTAGTGTCGAAATATTGGGTATTTTATGAATCGGATGGGGGGAAATCGAAATGAGACCAGAAAAGGCAGCTGCACTTCGCAGCCATTTGATTTTGCTCCCGTTCTCGCTGCTCATGCTTTATCCGGTTATTTGGTGGATTGGAGCATCGTTCAAAAGCACGGCTGAGCTGGGGGAGCCGTCGCTATGGCCAACTGTTTTCATGTGGGAAAACTATACGAATGGCTGGAGCTTCTCGCCACAGTTTACCTTTGCCACTTTCTTCGCCAACACCTTAATGATGGAAGTGTTTAACGTCATTGGCGGCGTTGCTACAGCTGCGCTTGTCGGCTATGGCTTTGGGCGTCTGAACTTCAAGCTTCGCAATTTCTGGTTTTCGATTCTGCTGCTCACGATGATGCTCCCGGCTCAGGTAACCGTCGTACCGCAATATATATTGTTCAACAAGCTAGGTTTCACGGACAGCTACGTTCCGCTTGTTCTCCCGCATTTCTTCGGCGGCGGCGCCTTCTTCGTCTTCCTTGTCGTCCAGTTCGTGCGGGGCATTCCGCGAGAGCTTGATGAAGCGGCGCAAATTGATGGCGCATCGGTGTATGGCATTTTCTTCCGCATCATCGCACCGCTCATTAAGCCGGCGCTCGTCACCGTAGGGATTTTCACCTTCCTATGGAGCTGGGACGACTTCTTCTCGCAGCTGCTGTATCTCAGCTCAGTCGAGAAATTTACGGTTGGCCTTGCGCTGCGGATGTTTATTGACCAATTCGAAGTCCAATGGGGACAATTGCTAGCGATGTCACTATTGTCTGTCGTCCCGTCTGCTATTTTGTTCTTCGTCGCCCAAAAGCATTTTGTAGAGGGCATTGCAACAACAGGCATCAAAGGGTAAGGCGCCAAAAGTCTTTTATCTAACGGTTTCACCAACATTTATATAAAAGAGGGAGTGTTTTACGTATGCAAACACAAAGAAAATGGTTGAAATGGCTTCCCGTTACTCTGATTTCGGTTCCCCTCGTTCTTTCCGGCTGCGGCTCTAACAGCGGCGGCTCGGCTACAGCAAGCACTGCGCCAACAGCTTCATCTGCTGGAAATGCGGATGCGGCGGCAAAGCTGAAGGTGATGTGGTGGGGCTCGCAGGCAAGACATGATGCAACGCTTAAGGATTTGGAGCTGTACACGTCCAAGTTTCCGAATGTGACATTTGCACCCGAGTATACCGCTTGGGACGGTTATTGGGAGAAGCTGCCGACGCTCGCGGCATCCAATACGCTGCCAGACGTGCTGCAAATGGATGCGGCCTACATTCAAGGCTATGCGAAGCGCGGCCTGCTGGCCGATCTGTCCGATATTGATCTGACAGGCGTCGTTGATCCACAGGTATTGGAAAATATTAAAATTGGCGGCAAGGTGTACGGAGTTCCTCTGAGCTACAACGGGCAAGGCATCGTCTACAATAAAGAGGCGCTTGAAGCGGCGGGTGTCAAGCTTCCAGCGAACAACTGGTCGTGGGATGATTTCTTCGCTTATGCGAAAGAAGCGCATGAGAAGCTGCCGAAGGGCCAATACGGCATTGACGACATGACGAATATTTGGGAATTTTATCAATATTACCAAACCTCCCAAGGCAAAGGACCGATCTTCAAAGACGGTACAACTTTTAATCTCGATAAAGATACTTGGATGAAGTTCCAGCAAATCTATGCGGACTTCCGCAAGGACGGCATAGTGCCTGCGGCGGACCAGCAGCTTTCCTTTAAGGAAAACGATCCGCAGCTTGATTCGATGGGGTCAGGAAAAGTGATGCTGAGAACCGCATCTGTCGGCTCGGCAAGCGTGATTGAATCCTTGCTCCCTGGCAAGCTTGCGGTGAACAACATTCCGATCGGCGAAGCTGGCGGCGGCTGGGCGCAATCGACGATTTTCCTGTCGGTGAGCGAGGGCTCGGCTAACAAGGAGCAGGCGAAAGCGTTCATTAAATGGTTCGTGGCTGACAAGGAATCCGGCAAGACGCTCGGCTTGACACGAGGCATTCCAATTAATGAAGAGGTATTCAAAGAGCTTGAGCCGACGCTTGCATCCGGCGACTTGTTTGCGAAAGAGCTGCTAGAAGCGGCAAAACCGAAAGCCTTGCCTTTCTATCCAGCTCCAGCAGGTTCGGAGGACTTCGTAAAAACCTACAAATCCGAAATGGAAGCGGTTATGTTTGGACAAGCAACGCTGGAAGAGGCTTATCAAACGCTGCTCGATAAAGGGAAGGACGCAGAAGCGAAGCTGAATAAATAAATATAGCTTAACGAAAAGTTTAAAAGGTGCGGCGAAATCATCATAGCGCGGAGAAGGCCCGGCTGACAAATCGCAAGCGATTGGAGGCGGGCCTTTTCGCGCACCACGTACTCTTTTTCAAAACACTTATAGAGATTAATTGGAGGAGGAGAGCCATATGAAAATAACAGACTTTCGATTGCAGCATTTTGAAGTAGGGGAGAAGCCTCCTCTTCAGGTGGCAGCACCTGGGCTTGACGACCGTTTCTGGATGACGGCGAAGGTTCCCGGAGATGTGCATTCCACGCTCATGGATCGGCGGATTATTGAGCATCCCTATTTTGGGCATAACGACATCAAATGCCGCTGGATCGAGCAGAAGGAATGGTGGTACCGCGCGCAGTTCGACTATGAAGTGGATGAGATCCAAGGGGAGCGGCATGAGCTGATTTTTGAAGGCTTGGATACCTTTGCAACGATATTCGTTAATGGACTTGAAGTGGGTACGGCGGAAAATATGCATCGCACCTATGTTTTTGATGTGACGAGAGTTGTGCGTTCGGGCAAAAATGCCATTGCTGTCCGCTTTGACCCGCTGCATCTGCATCATCAGGATAAGGAGCAATTCCAGTGGTCCTCCTATACGAAGGAACGGCCATGGCTGCGCAAAGCGGCGATGAACTTCGGCTGGGACTGGGGCCCGAGAATGGTCACCGTCGGCATTTGGGGCAGCGTTCGTCTGGAGCGCAGGCGCGTCGCCAAACTGGACAGCGTATTCGTTCAAACATTATCGGCTGGCAAGGAAGAAGCGGTTCTGAAGGTAGCAGTCGATACGGTTGCCTATCACAAGCAAGCGGAGCTGACTGCTGAAATCAGGCTGTTTACGAGAGAGGGAGAGGTTGCGGCATCCGCAGCGCTTTCCGTTAAGGGTGGACGCGAGGCAGCGGCAGAGCTGGCAGTCAAGCAGCCGCAGCTATGGTGGTCGCATGATCTTGGGAAGCCGTATTTGTATGAGCTTGAGGTGCAGCTGTTTGCAGACGGCGAACGGGTTGACAGCTATCGCAAGCGCTGCGGCATTCGGACAATTGAGCTGCAGCTGGAGGATGAGGCTGGAAAGCCCGCTTTTGCCTTCCTGCTGAACGGCGTCAAGCTGTTCGCCAAAGGCTCCAACTGGATACCGGCAGACAGCTTTATTGGAGCGGTGAAGGACAAGCGCTACACCGATTTAATCGAGCTGGCTGTCGATTCCAATATGAATATGCTGCGCATTTGGGCTGGCGGCATCTATGAGAAGGATATTTTTTACGAGGAATGCGATCGTCTTGGTGTGCTCGTCTGGCAGGATTTTGCCTTTGCGAACGCGCTATTCCCGGATTTTAACCGTAATTTCATGGAAAATGTGAAGCAGGAAGCGATTGACAATGTGAAGCGTCTGCGCAATCATCCGTCGCTTGCGCTATGGTGCGGAAACAACGAAATTGACTGGCTGTATGATATGAAGTCGGCTGGCGGGGATATCACTTGTCCCTTTTATGGGGAGAGCATCTACCATGAGCTGCTGCCGGAAGTGCTGGAGCAGTATGACAGCAGCAGGCCGTATTGGCCGTCGTCGCCTTATGGCGGCAATGATGCCAACGATCCTGATGTCGGTGACCGCCACAATTGGCAAGTATGGCATGGCTCGGTGTACCCGCGAAAATTCGGCGAGGCGCCGCTGCTTGATTACAGCATTGAAGGCGTCACATTCAAAAATTACAAAAAAGATTTCACCCTGTTCAGCAGTGAATTCGGCATGCACGCATCTGCGAATCGCTATACGCTGGAGCGCTATATCCCCGAAGGCGAATTTTATTGGGGCAGTGTAGAGATGGCTCATCGCAACAAGGATACGAACCATCAGAAGGGCATTTTGCTCATGGAAGGCTATACGGGCATTCCGCAAAATATCGAAGAATATATGAACTTCTCCATGCTCACGCAGGCGGAAGGCTTAAAATATGGCATTGAGCATTACAGGCGCAATAAGCACCGCACGAGCGGGTCGCTTGTCTGGCAGCACAATGACAGCTGGCCGGGTACGAGCTGGTCGCTGATTGACTATGAGCTGCTGCCGAAGGCTTCTTTTTATTATGCGAAAAAGTTTTATCATCCGCTCCTCCTGTCGCTCGATTATGAGCCAGAACAGCCGCTTCGCGTATGGGCGGTCAATGACCGGCTGGAAGCGTATGAGGGCAAGGTGCTGTTCCAGTGTTATGCGCTAGATGGCAGCCTGATGTATGAGCAGAGCTTTGACGTCAGCCTGCCGCCGAACAAGGCGGTTCAAATTGGCGAGCTGGCAGAGCTTGAAGTGCTAAACGGTGCTGCGCCGGAGCGGGTTATCGTGAAGCTGTCTGCCCCGCAGTGGGACGCGCCGGACAATTATTATTATTTGCGCGACCATCTGGAGCTGAGCTTGCCGAAAAGCACCGTTGCTGCAACGTTTAATAAGCAGAAACAGACGGTTACAGTGGCCGCCTCGGGCGGAGCAGCGCGACTTGTGAAACTCGATGTGAAGCAGGGCAACGTTCGCTTCAGCGATAATTATTTTGACCTGCTGCCGGGTGAAGAGGTCACGGTCGCCATGCAGCAGGCAGACGGACAGCCGCTGCAATACGAGACTCTGGAAGTGTCAGCTCTCAACGCTGACAAGGCTGAGATACATTTTATTTAAACTTATATAACGATAGTGGAGGGCACGATGAACGAAACGAACAGCGTTTTATCCGATTGGAGCTTTAGAGCTTGTGGCGAGAAGGAGTGGCTGCCCGCAATTGTGCCGGGAAACGTGCATATGGATCTTCTGCGGCAGGAGAAAATAGACCACCCTTTTTACGGCACGAATGAGCATGGGCTGCAGTGGATCGATAAGCAGGATTGGGAGTACGAGACCACGTTCGGCGTAAAGCCGGAGTTGCTGGCACAATCGCATCTGGAGTTGGTTTTCACTGGACTTGATACGTATGCGGATGTGTACGTCAACGGCAAGCATATGCTGTCGGCAGATAATATGTTCCGCAGCTGGAAAGTGAATGTGAAGCCGGTTTTGCAGCCGGAAGGCAATGTGATTACAGTCAAATTTCGTTCGCCTGTTAACGAGGATTTGCCGAAGCTTGAGAAGCTGGGCTATCCGCTTCCGGCGGCGAATGACCAGTCAGAGCTTGGTGGACTTGGCGACAAGAAAATTAGCATTTTTGCCCGCAAGGCTCCGTACCATTATGGCTGGGACTGGGGCCCGCGATTTGTGACGAGCGGCATATGGAAGGAAGTGAAGCTCGTTGCCTGGTCAGAGGTGCGACTGACAGATCTGTATATCGAGCAGCAGGAAATCACCGCAGCCCATGCGAGCCTAAGGATTGCAGCAGAAGTGGAATGCGAGCAAGCTTGGCAAGGGATGCTGCGGGTAAATGCCGACGGCAGGGTCTGGGAGCAGCAGGTTCAGCTGGCGGCGGGCTTGCAGACGGTGGAGCTGGCGGCTTCAATTGCGCAGCCGCGGCTTTGGTGGTGCAGAGGCCTCGGCAAGCCGGAGCTGTATCATTTTGAAGCGCTGCTTGTGCAAACAAAGGATGGGGTCGAGCAGTCCGTAAGCAGCCGCAGTGTAACGACGGGTTTGCGGGCAGTGAGGCTGGTAACCGATCAGGACGAGCAGGGCCATGCCTTTTATATCGAGCTAAATGGGGTTCCGGTGTTCGCGAAAGGCGCCAATCATATCCCGAATGACAGTTTCCTGCCTGACGTGACCTATGAGCGTTACCGTCATGAAATTGCGAGTGCTGCGTTAGCGAATATGAATATGCTCCGGGTGTGGGGCGGCGGCATTTATGAGGCGGATGCCTTTTATGAGCTGTGCGATGAGTATGGATTGCTCGTTTGGCAGGACTTCATGTTCGCTTGCAGCATGTATCCGGGAGATAAGGCTTTTCTGGAAAATGTGCGTTTGGAGGCGGAGGAAAACGTACGGCGTCTGCGCAATCACCCCTGCATCGCGATATGGTGCGGCAACAATGAAATCGATACGGCCTGGTCGCATTATGATGAAAATATGGGCTGGGGCTGGAAGCGCGACTATGCGCCTGAGCAGCGCGAGCAGCTGTGGGCTGATTATGAGGCGATTTTCCACCGGATATTGCCGCAAGCGGTCGCGGGGCTTGGCAATGGCATTGCGTATTGGCCTTCTTCACCGATGCGGGGGCTGACGGGAGACGGTGAGCAGCATGCCTTCAACTTGTCGAAGAGCGGCGATATTCACTATTGGGGCGTCTGGCATAATGTCGAGCCTTTTGAAAAATACAACGTCCACGTCGGCCGATTCATGAGCGAATACGGCTTCCAATCGTTCCCTGAGCTGCAAACGGTGCAGCAGTATGCGGAAGATGCGGACATGGCCATTGAATCGGAGGTTATGCTGGCGCATCAGAAAAACGCGCGCGGCAACCAGCTGATCAAGGAATATATGGATATGTATTTGCGCCAGCCGAAGGATTTCCCGGCATTTCTGTATTTGAGCCAGGTTTTGCAGGCGGAGGCGATGAAGACAGCGATTGAGGCCCATCGGCGGAAAAAGCCATTTTGCATGGGGTCCCTGTATTGGCAAATGAACGATTGCTGGCCTGTCGCCTCATGGGCGGGAATGGACTATTACGGGCGCTGGAAAGCACTGCAATATTATGCGGCACGCAGCTTCCGCGACATCATGCTGTCGTTTGACTGCGCGAGCAGCGGCCGTGTCGATTGTTATGTATTGTCAGATCAAAATGAGCCTTTCATCGGCGAGCTTGCGCTTGAGCTGCGTTCATTCGCGGGCAAGGTGCTGAAGCAGTTTGCCGTTCCGGTATCGCTTCAGCCAAACAACGGCCATATCGCCTGCTCCTTAGAGCTGGAAGCGCTGCTTTCCGAGGGCATTCAGCCAGGCGAGGTCGTTCTTGTGGCGAAGCTAAAGCAGGGCGGACTGCTCGTAGAGGAGAAGGAGCATTATTTCAAGCCGATGAATGAGCTTGAGCTTGCGGCTCCGGCCATAAAGATCAGCAAGGTTCAAGGCAGCGGGGGCACCGCTTATGTACTGGAGACGGATACGCTGGCCAAGCAGGTTCGGCTTTCCGCATCGATCGAAGGTATTTTCAGCGACAACTATTTCGATCTGCTGCCGAACGAACCGCGTACGATTACGTTTTATGCGCGAAATCCGCAAGGGGGTCAGGCTTTCAACGCTGCGTCGCCGGGCGAGCTGACTGTCCATTCAATGACCGATTTTATTTAAAATATAGGAAAGGATATGATTTTCCCATCCTTTCTCTATATTTCTCGGACTGAAACGTGCCGCGCCGCCAGAGGACGGCGAAAGCCGTTTCACCTTGAAAGAATAAGCAGCCAATAGAAAAAAAAGAACCTTCCCTGCCAGCTGAAACATGGCGGGGGAAGGTTCTTTTGCATTATGGCGATCCAAAATAGGCTAAAAAATAGAAAGGTAGAATAAGGAGCGGCTAAGTAAAATAGGTTCCTCAGAAGCGTTGTCGTCCGGTTCAATTTCTGCGGTCCAGCTTTTGAGATGATGAATCGCATGATCGAATAGGTTGTACACACTGTGATGATCGGCTTGCTCGCTCCGAAGCGATCGTCCTGTAATAGACAAGGTGCCGATAAAGCTGCTCAGCGCGCTGCACCACAGGCCCCAATCGTTAGGGCGCTCCATCTCGTCGACAAATGTTTCGCCAAAGCCAATGCCTTTGTCCGTCGTTACCCGCAAGCAGGCACGGTTTCCGGCGTCGTCTACATTGAGTGCTGGAATGACAAACAGCTCAATGCGTTTGACCGTAAGCTTCATTGCGTGCTTCGCCTTAGGCGGAGCGTCCGGCGCATGAAGGACAATCATTTTCATCTCTCCTCACGTTCGCTTACGGAGTTAGCTGTCGGATTCGGGCCAGTGAGCTGCCCTACCAGTGCGCAATGCACCGGATTCACCCCTTGCGATTCAAGCTTTCGCTTCAACCACGTTGTTGGTTCCCCCGCTTTTTCAATTGAAAAATTAAGCGATTAATATTAGAGTGCTAGAATTCGGCTAGGGATATATATTAAACCGTTATTCCTCAATTGTAAACCTTTTAGTAGTAAATAAAATAAATAGTGCTGCTGCCTAATAGGCAAACGGGCGCTGCCGTCAATTGGCGGCAGCGCCCGTTTGCCATAAAAATAGCTGCGGGTTTATAAGAAAACACCTATTTGCAGTCTGACCGCTCATGTATAAGTTGTCATAAGCTAGTGCATAGGGAAAATCCAGCCAACCCATAGAGCAAGAAGAGTGAGGGTAAACAGCAGCACTGGCGGAATGATGACAAGCGTTACTTTGACATAATCCATCCAACTGATTTTTACTTTGGATTTCTGCACGAGATTCATCCAAATGAGTGAGGCTAGCGTGCCTATCGGTAAAATGAGTGAGCCAATATCGCTCCCAATGACGCTGGCGAGGTAGGCGATTTTGAGGGTAAGCGGGTCGAGGTTCATTTCAGTGAGCGTGATCGTGCCGATCATGAGCGCGGGATGATTGTTGACGAGTGTCGACATGGCGGAGACGAGCCCTCCGATTAAAATGCTTGCATTCATCAGGCTGCCAGTAACGAGCGGCTCGAACACCTGAACGAGTCCTTGCGTCAAGCCAATGTTGTGCAGGCCATAAATAATGATATACATGGCGAAGGCGAATATGAGTATATGCCAGGGGATTTTACGCAAAATGTCGTTCGGCGGCATTTTCAGGTAAATCCAGCGCCAACAAAGGAGCAGCAAGGAGCCGAAAACAGCGACCCACTCAACGGGGATGTGCAAATAGGATGCAGCAAATAAGCTGAGCCGAACGGAGAAGACGAAAAGCAGAATCGATTTCATAAAGCGGCTGCTGTATTTGGGCTGCGCAGGCTTGCTTCCGGCAGGAGTAAGTAAAGGATGGTAGCCAGAGTGAATAGGGACGATTGAGATCGCACGGGGTACTTCCCGGGGAAGCTGATGGTAAAAGTAGAGGAACAGCAGCAAGGTGAGCAGCAGCAGACCAAGTGTAGCGGGGATAAACATCATGACGGTATGCATGTACAAATCCATGCCGACAATTTTCAGCGCAATCAGATTTACAATATTGCTGACTCCGATGGGAGCGCTGGAGGCGGTAGCGATTAATGCTCCTGAGAGAAGATATGGGATTTTTTGGTGGTTTTTCAGTCCCATGTGATGCAGCATAATGAGCAAAATCGGGGTTGTGATAAGAATGCTGCCGTCATTGTTGAAAAATAGCGTCATCAGAAAACACATCAGGTTTACATACCAGAACAACCTAAGTCCTGAGCCTCGTGCCCGAATAGCAAGCCCTTCGGCTGCCCAGATGAAAAAGCCGAAGCTTTCTAGCACGATAGCCATGACGATCGTCGCCATAATAGTGATGGCGGCTCCGCTTACAGTGGCGCTAATATGCGCTAGGTCGGACAACGAGACGACGCCGCTCAGTAGGACGAGTATGGCGCCAAACGTAGCAGGAATGGCTTCATTCAGCCCTCTGGGACGCCACAAAATGAGCAAGATAGTGAAGAGGAAAGCAAACAGGGACACGATCATGGAAGGTAGCGAGATCAAATGGTAATCACCTCGAATTCTTGATTAAATTCATAGTGAAGCGGGAAAGGGTTATTCGTTTGCGGCAGCGGCAGTATGCTGAGCGTTTTCTATGCTAATGCTGTCATAGCGATTATCTGTTGCCGCAGAGGACAGGGTTAGAATAGTAGGCTGTTTAATCGGTGGAGGAGGCTTAAGAATGAAATAGAGGGACAGGCCTGATGAGCAAATAATGAAGACAGTAAGCAAGGGGGGTTCCTCCTTTCTAGTGATAACGCATATGAGGACAATTATCATGGGGAGATACGAATAATATATTTATATGTGGCCTACTGATAGAGGGTACTAGACGTTAATAGTAGATTGCTATAATTCCGCGAAGCGTCCCCCGCTCCGAATACACAAAACAACCCCGGCCCAATGGAGGGGCCGAGGCTGCTTCGTTTACCTTTTACTTGGATATGGACATAGGCGCTACCCAATTGGATGACCATTGCTGCAATTCGCGAATGACCGGCTCCAGTGCGTGTCCCTTTTCAGTGAGCGAATATTCGATGCGAACTGGAATGTCTGGAAAGACGGCGCGGCTTACAATGCCCTCATTTTCAAGATCCTTAAGCCGCTCAGACAGCAGTCTGCCGCTAATGGGAAGGGCGCCTTGAATGCAGCTGAAGCGCTGCGGCCCGGACAGCAACTGATAAATAATCAAGCCGGTCCATCGTTTGCTTATAATGTCCATCCCTTTGTGCAGGCGCGGACAAAGCCCGGATTTCTCCATGTAGATCACCTCATTATAACTTGCTATTAAGTATAGCTTTAATAGTATTTATATACAAGCAAACTTTTTGAACGCTCATAACTTGACGTAATGGAATTTCGAATATATAATTAGTTACTAATGGTAAGCGAAAATTTGTTCCCCTATGATTGTTAATAAGGCAAGGTGCATGTCTAGCAGATGAAGCTTAGCCTTTCAACCTATTATATCAAATACAGATGAAGAAGGTGCACACTAATGATTAAACCATCCATTCGTTCTATTATAAATGACAAAATAAAAACAATTGAAGGCGATTCGCACGATATCCACGTTGTCGGACCGATCCAGCTTCCGGTTGAGCTTGATGGCGAAACGAAGATTTTCCAGTGGTACAGCTGGCTGAAGCGTGAGAAAAATAGCGCACAGGACGAAGCAGATCTATACAGCGAGCTGGCAAATGGGCATTATGCGGAGCTCCAGCAATCCAGCGTGCTCGTCTATGGCGATTTTGCCGAAGGCGAAGATGCGCTGATTCGCATGCACAGCATTTGCCATACGGGCGATATTTTTGGCAGCCAACGCTGTGATTGCGGCTTTCAGCTTAAGCAGTCGATGCGGATGATTACCGAGCATGGAACGGGTGCCTTATTTTATTTGGCCAATCATGAAGGCCGTGGCATTGGCTTGTTCAGCAAGGCAATGGCTTACCTGCTTCAAGAGGAAGGGCTGGATACGGTTGATGCGAACTTGGAGCTGGGCTTTGCCGAGGACGCTCGCGATTACAGCGAATCCATTGCAGTCTTGAAGCTGCTTCGCTCGCAGCCCGTATCGATTATTACGAACAACCCGCGCAAAGTGGAGGCGCTTCGTGATGCTGGCATGCACATTGCCCGCCGTGTTCCGCTTTGGGGCCAGACCTCGGTCTACAATGAGAAGTATTTGACAACAAAGGTTGTGAAGTCAGGGCATTATTCGGCCGAAGCCCAGCAAGAGGATAATCAGGTCAAAGCGCTGTAAGATCAGGAGATATTTTGAAGATAAGTTAAGGATACGGATGTGTTTTAAAAAAAGTTTGCGCGGAGGCCTGCTTCCGCGCTTTTTTGCCGTAACTTCCGCTCTGTTCATGCGTCTATTGGATATTGACGATAATGTGGCATATACTATTAGGGTGAGAGGGCCAGGTGAACATGACGATTGAGGTGAATAACGGCGTGCGTAGTCGTAACTATAGATGGAATATTTTAGTTCTTATTTTTGCATTATTCATTGCAGGCTGCAGCGGCAACAATAAAAATACAGAGGAAAGACGGGAATCCCATGCTGGGGCTCAGGTTTCGCCAGTTGTTCAAGGTGTCCCTCAAGAGAAAGACAATTTGCTGGAGCAATACCGCCAGACGGTGCAAAATGCGAAGGAGCCGTTCGAAATTGTATCATTCCTGAACGAAAATATGTCGAAAGCGGGACAGGAGCGGGCGGATACGATGATACGCGAGCTGAATGCGTATTATAACAATGATCTGGAACGAACGCAGGACGCTTTTTTTGAAAATAATGTGCAGGAGGTGCTGCTCCAGCAGCAGTGGCCGATTACGGCTTCCAACGCCGCCGAAATTCAGGATGCCGCTGTGAAGCAGCTTGTTATTACGAAGTTGATGGGCGGCTACAAGCTGATTATGGTAGAGGGCACCATTTATCCGATCATTGATTTTGAATTGCAAAAGGTTTACAAAAATTACGTATCGCAGCAGATGAATGATTATATTTTTTTGCGAGCGGTAGAATCCAATGAGGTATCAGCGAAGGATGCCGGACTGATCATAACGTGGGACAAACTGGCGAATCGCGCCGTTTTGTCGGAAAACTACATTAAGACGTACCCAAACTCAGCAGAGCGCCCGGAAATCGAGCAGCTTTATTTAAACAGCTACTTATCGATGTATATTTATGGCCTCAATAATACGCCTGTATTCGATATGGAAACGTATCGGCTGCTCAGCGAGGTGAAGGCGAGCTATCAAAAGCTGGTGAAGGAGCACCCGGAAACGGTAACAGCTCAAATTGTTTCTCAGTTTCTGGACGTGCTGGCGACGACGGATGAGCAAGTTTACAAACGGATCAATGGAAAGCAGATGGATATCCGGGCGGTCAAGCAATTTCATGAACGTTTTCAGGCGAAAGCAGAAGAGCTGCTTGGTGCTTAAAAAGGCCGATTTATGACGTCAGAAACGGGCAAATTTCTTTTGCGTTTCATAGGCATTTCAAGTATGATGGATGTTAAAGATTAGCGACGTACAGTCAGAAGGAGCCTTTACATGAATTCAAAAACAAGTCATTGTAAAATCGTCGATTGCACTATTCGCGATGGCGGATTAGTAAACAACTGGGATTTCAGCGTAGAGTTTGTCCAGCACTTGTACAAGAGCCTGAACGATGCTGGTGTTGATTATATGGAAATTGGCTATAAAAACTCGCCAAAGCTGCTCAAAGGCGCGGAAAGTGCAGGTCCTTGGCGTTTTCTGGATGACGAGTTTCTGAGAACCGTCATTCCTAACAAAGGGACTACGAAGCTGTCTGCACTCGTTGACGTAGGCCGTGTAGACGAGAATGATATTTTGCCGCGCAGCGAAAGCTTGCTCGATCTGATCCGTGTCGCTTGTTATGCGAAAGATGTGGACAAAGGTCTTGAGCTGGTTAAACTATTCAGTGACCGTGGCTATGAGACGACGCTGAACATTATGGCCTTGTCCAATGTAATGGAAAACCAACTGTTGGAAGCGTTCGAATTGATCAATGACAGCGTTGTTGATGTTGTGTACATCGTCGATTCCTACGGCAGCCTGAAGCCGAATGATGTAAGCTACTTGACGGAAAAGTTCCGCAAGTATCTTCCGAACAAACGTCTGGGCGCGCATATGCACAACAATTTGCAGCTAGCATTCGCTAATACGCTTATTGCTGCTGAGGGCGGCGTCGAGCTGCTGGATTCGTCCGTATATGGCATGGGCCGCGCAGCAGGCAACTGCAACACAGAGCTGCTCGTATCCCAACTGCAAAACCCAAGATACAAAACACGCCCGGTTCTCGATATGATCGAGAAATACATGATCCCGCTTCGTGAGAAGGAAGAGTGGGGCTATATTATTCCTTACATGATTACTGGTATTTTGGACGAGCATCCGCGTTCGGCAATGGCGCTTCGCGATTCCGAGGACAAGGATAAAGCGGTTGACTTCTATGATCGTATGACAACGCCAGAATTATCGCATAGCAAATAATAGCTGCCTACCAGCAGCTGTACAATTGAAAAGCCCTGGAAAGTCCGTCCATGTTGGAAGACGGCTGTCCAGGGCTTTTTGTATGGGAATGGACGGGCATTAGGCCTGTTATACAAGCTGCTTGGTCATCGTGACATGAGGCATGCCTTCCTCCAAAAAAATCTCCGAAACCGTGCGATAGCCCAGTTTGCTGTAGAAGCCTTCTGCATGGGTTTGCGCATTTAGCTTGGCAGCAGTAAGTCCTTGGGCTGCGGCTGCTTGCTCCATCGCTTCGACGATGATTTTACCAATGCCGAGCTTGCGGTACTCTGCCAAAATGCATATGCGCTCCAGCTTGGCTGCACCGCCCACTACTCGTATTCTTCCTGCTCCTACTGGCACCTGATCGCTGAGGGCGAGCAGATGCTGGGCCGTATCTTCAAATTCATCATATTCATTGGCAGCAGGGACGCCCTGCTCGTCAACAAATACGCTGCGCCGTACTTCAAATACGGCATTCCGGTCTTCCTGATTTTGAACCAGACGTGTAGTAATAGACATGTCAGTTAATACCTCCTTTTTTCAATATTTCCACGATTATTGTTCGTTATTTATTAGACGCAATTCGCCTTCGCCGCGAATCGCTGCCGCATAATGCTTCTCATTGGGGTGGAAATAAGCGGTACCTTCAAATTTGCGATTGTCCAATGAGGTGACGCGCAGCTCAATTCGAATGTCCTCGCTTTGATTGAACCATTTCAATACATCGGCATCTGCAATGCCGTTCGCATCGACGTACCACAAAGCCGAGCCAAAGTCTGTCACTAAAAATAAGTCGGCATTCGTAAAAGTAAGCTGACGAGTCCCCTGCTGATAGGTCATTTCAATATTGGTTAACGCTATCGTTTCCATCCGTTTATCCTCCTAAGAAAAACGCCGCATATGGTCTGGACAAGCCAGCGCTGCAGCCTTTTAATCATTTTAATGTTGAATATGCTTTTATGCAACAATCATCGCCCCGCAATCGTCTAATGGAAAAAGATAGAAGGGGGATTTAAGATGCAAAATACAAATAAACTCATCTTATTTCGCACAATGGTCATCATTATCGTTTTAATGCTGGCAGCAGCTTGCTCTGGCAGCATGAATAACGGCTCTGATCGGAGTAATTCCACGAAACCGGGGGATACAACAGGAGATAACACAACGGGAGACACTGTAACTAAAAGTGCTGAAGACAGCGGAGGCGACCAAGCACCAAGCAAAGGAGAAGCAACGGAGCCTGCTCCTGAAAGTGAACGCAGAGAAAGTGGGGATAGGCGTTATACTTCGCAACAAGCGGAAGTGAAGGCAGGACAGCTTACAGCTGGTGAATGGGATGATTTGGCCGCATGGCAGCGCTTCGGCAATTTGCTCAATAGCAAAGAGGGCGACGACAATGCCCGCTATTGGTCGTTTCATGCTTTTAACCGATTGGAGGTCGTTGTGACATCAGGCGGGCGTGCAGTATCCGATGCTGTTGTAAAGCTAAGTGACAATCAGCGCGAGCAAGTATGGGAAGCGCGTACAAATACAGATGGAAAAGCTTATTTATTTGCCGGACTTTTTAACAAAGGACAAAACGATAAGCAAAGCCATTATAAAGTCGAGGTGCAGGCAGGCCAGTACCATAAGAGCATAGACCAAATTAGCCTGCCGGAGCAAGGCACGCTCAAGGTTGATTTGGGAGGCGAAGCTGAGCTCGCCAATTCAGTCGATATTATGTTTGTTGTAGATACGACAGGCTCAATGGAGGATGAGCTGCGCTATTTGGAGGCCGAACTGAAGGATGTAATCGGCAGAGTAGGCGAGCAGCACGGCCAGCAACTGGATATACGGCTCAGTGCCAACTTTTATAAGGATAAATTTGATGATTATACGGTGAAGCCGTTTCCGTTTACGACGGATGTCGATCAGGTGGTCCGAAAATTGGCAGCGGAAAAGGCTGATGGCGGCGGCGATTATCCCGAAGCGGTGGATGCGGCGCTGCGCGATGCCATTCATGGACATGACTGGAGCGACCAGGCGCGGGCAAGGCTGTTATTCCTCGTATTGGATGCTCCGCCGCATTATAACACTGAAGTAGTTAATGAAATTCAGGAGCTGATCCAAACGGCAGCGGCCGAGGGCATCCGTATGATTCCCGTCGCCTCCAGCGGTATAGATGTACAAACGGAATATTTGCTGCGCTTTATGGCGGTGGCGACGGGTGGGACGTACTTGTTTCTGACGGATGACAGCGGAATAGGCGGCGGCCACTTGGAGCCTGCTGCCGGGGAATACGAGGTGAAGCCGCTAAACGATCTGCTGGTTGAAATGATTAATCGGTACGTTCAGCCGTAATATCATGCTCATAGTTATAAGCAATTAGAGTAATGGATGCTCCGGTCTGGTCGGATAGCTGTTGCTCTAATTGTTTTATTTGTGCAAGGGCATCCTCATTATGATTCAAATCAGCGATTGTGTAGCTGCTGTTAAACTCCATGTAGGCATTTCCTCCTCCTGTACATAGTTGATTGTACATATATGATGCCGTTCCTTCTCTTTCATGATGCACGCTCCGAGAGCAGGTTATACGATGTTTCGGCCGTGCCTTATGAATTGTCCTTTGCTGTCTTGTAAGGTAAACTGTTACAAGAGGATAACTGAAGGAAGGGATTTGCAGCATGATTTTAAAATTTATCTCCCGAAGCAAACAGCTTGTACGGCATGCACCTGCCAGAATAACAGCTTTGTATGCGGTGCTGGCTTTGCTTCTGTTTGGCGCTGTGCTGTTAGTTGGCCTCATGCCAGCCGATGCACATGCAGCGCGAATCTTAGAGCCTAAGCACATTTCTGGTGCTTTCCCAACACTGGCAGCAAGCTTTAATCCGCATGAGCAGGTTGGACATGACCAGATGGAAAATATGGATCACGGCCACGACAGCGGACTCAGTGTCGGCACAGCCTTATTTTATACAGCAAGAATTGTATATTACACCGCGCTTCTGCTGGCGGCCGGAATGATGCTGTGGTTCAGCGGCATTCGCACAGGAAGCGATGAACAGCTTAAACGAATGCAGCAATGGAGCCTGCCAATGATGCGGGCGCTGCTGCTGGCTTCTCTAATGTATGTATTCGCCAGTGCGCGAAGCTTGATGGAAGGGTACGGAGGCGGAGGGCCGGAATGGGTGAGGCTGTTCACCGAAACGAATACCGGCCAAGCTTGGCTTGCACTGCTTATATTGTCGCTACTTGGCTTTGTCGTAATTAAAGCAAACGATACGTTCAAGCTCATCTGGGCACTGCTGCTGCTCGCTATTGAGAGCTGGAGCGGCCATGTGGCGGCGCTGCAGTCGAATATGAACTTGGGCATCGTGCTTGATTTTATCCATCTCGCTTGTGCGGCTGTATGGAGCGGGGGCTTAATGATTTTGCTTGGCTTATGGTTTGCTGATCGGAAGGAAGCGGGGCGGTTTGCAGAACGCTTCACGACAGCAGCTTGGATATCCATGGCGCTGCTTGTCATTACGGGTGCGGCGATTACGCTGTTGCTGCTGCCAAGCCTGTCCTATTTATTTTATACAAGCTGGGGCATATGGCTAATTGTGAAAATCGTGCTGGTCGCGCTCGTCATCGCCACAGGCGCTTTGCTTCGGGTCCGTGTTCGGCGGGGGGAGCTGCCACACGGCTTGATGCTGAAAGTGGATGCAGGCTTAATGCTGGCGATCACGCTCATTGTCGGCGTGTTCACCTATATGAGCCCACTGCCGGACAATACGCCAGTCCGATTTCATAAGATGGGGGAAACGCGCCATTTTACCGTGAATATAACGCCGAATGAGCCAGGAACGAATCTATTCGAGGTGAAAATATGGCTGCCGGAGCAGCTGGGAGAGCCTTCTGAAGTAAGGCTGGTGCTGCATTCGCGTAACAGACAGCAGCTTGCGCCACTTGAGGTGCCGCTGGCGATTTTTGAGGATAAGTCGTATGAATCGTTTCCTGGTTTTGTGAGAACATCGTACCATGCAGAGCAAATGGACATCCCATTCCCCGGGAAATGGACAGCCGAGCTGCAAGTGGTCGATAAGAGCGGGGACAAGCTGGAAGAAAGCATCGATTTTGAAAACTATTAATACAAGCTGGGAGCGGTAGCGGGTGTCATATCGATGGTTGAAATGGTTGATCTTGTGGATTCCAACACTTACAATTGGGCTTTGGGAATATGTCCGGCATGCGTTCCTGCTACCATACATTTCTATGGATTTGGGCAATGTGCTTGCACCTGTGCTTGTGTTTCTAGTTACACTGACGCTGCTGCGCGGTTTGTTCAAGCGTTTAGAGGTGATGCAGGATGCATTGCAGCGCGAACGGCTGTCGAAATCTGCGTTTGAGCAGCGCGAGAAGCTGGCTCGCGAGCTGCATGACGGCATTTCGCAGTCGTTGTTTCTGCTTTCCGTGAAGCTGGACAGCTTGGAGCATGCCCATACTCCGGAAGGCGTTCGTCAGACGACTGAGCAAATTCGCGGAACAGTCCGCCATGTGTATGAGGATGTTCGCCAATCCATTGCCAACTTGAAATCGTCAACAGCTGCAAGTCCTGCTGAAGGCCCTTGGCGAGCGGCCATTCATTCCCTTGCCGAGGAGCTGCGGGAAGCTGGGGGCTATACCGCTGAAGTAAATTGGCAATTGTCTGAGCATGCGCTGTCGGACAAAGAGAAGGTTGAGCTGATGGCAATTGTGCGCGAGGCGCTGATGAATATTCGCAAGCATACGCATGAGGCGCATGTGAGCATTGCCTGCTATCCGCTTGAAGGCGGAGCACTGGGCAGCTTTCATTGTATCGTAGCGGATACAGGGCGAGGGGCAGACGCCGAGCAGTTGGAGGCGAAAGGCCGCTATGGCATTCGCATGATGCGCGAACGAGCAAAGCAGATGGGCTGGACGCTTCGTGTAAAGAGCGAGCGGGGCCAAGGAACTTGTGTGGAAATAGCAGCGGAGCCTTTAAGTGACAGTTAGCATGAAGACAACGATTGCAGGAAGCACAAATGATAATGTGGGGAGAGTGAGCAGGTTGAGCAGAAAACAGGTATTTACAGGTTCTCCATGGGAGCCGCTTGTCGGCTACTGCCGCGCCATTCGTGTTGGCAACCGGATTGAGGTCGCAGGAACGACGGCGATGAAAGATGGCGAAGTAGTAGGCAAAGGAGATCCATACGAGCAAACTCGGTTTGTGCTGCAAACGATCGAGAATGCTTTGGCTGAGCTAGGGGCGAGCATGTCCGATGTTGTGCGGACAAGAATGTTCGTTACCGACATTTCAAAATGGGAAGAAATCGGCAAGGCGCATGGCGAGTTTTTCCGCACGATTCAGCCAGCAGCCACGATGGTAGAAGTCAAAGCGCTCATTGATCCGCTATTATTGGTCGAAATAGAGGCTGAAGCCATCATACAACCATAAGTCTAAATAACAGCTCCTCGTTCATCGTAAAGATGGCGGGAGCTGTTTTTCGTTGCTTTTGTTTAGGCTTTGTTAAACCTATATAATGTAGATATTCCTCAAGAACAAAGGAGAACTGAAAATGAGAAAACTCGTTCTATTTCTGCACGCATCGCTTGACGGTTTTGTAGAAGGGCCGAATGGTGGAATGGACATTGGCTGGGTTTCCTACGATGCTGATTTGGAGAAACACGCGAAAGAAATTCTGAGTACTGCCGACACGGTCATTTGGGGGCGCGGGACTTATCAGATGATGCACAGTTATTGGCCATCTGTGCCTTCGGACCCATCAGCTTCGCAGCATGAACGGAATCATGCCGAGTGGATCGAAAAGACAGCCAAAATCGTTTTTTCCACGACGCTGGATAAAGTCGAATGGAATAATTCCAGACTCGTGAAAGAAAATGTCGAGGAAGAGATCAATCAACTCAAACAGCAGCCAGGCAAGGATATGGTCATCCTCGGTAGCCCTAGGTTCGCACACCACCTTATGGAGCTTGATTTAATTGATGAGTATAAAATTACGGTTTCTCCCGTCCTGATCGGTAAGGGATTGCCGTTATTCCAAGGTCTCAAGGAGAAGATCAATCTTAAGCTAATTGAAAACAAGACCTTTGATTCTGGAGCCATAGGTCTCGTTTACCAGACGGTAAGATGACCTTGTCACTTAAGGGGATTTTGCTAACGGGAGACGATAGCTCAATTAACCGCCTTTTCACAAAGGCGGTTTTCTTATGGTCACCAATCAACATTATAATGTAACATAGCCTTTGTTTAAAAAGAATCTATTTTCAGAGGTGTTGTTTAAATATCAGTGCAAATAAGTTAAAGCGGTTTCAAAGCCTATATATCTGTTGTAACATGTAGGGGATCAAAAATGTGAAGGGCGGGGTTTAAATGCAAGTGAAGCAAGCACCGAAAGGCGTCTGGCCCGTTATGCTTACACCGTTTACCAAGGATAATGAGGTTGATTATCCGGCTCTGGAACAGCTGATTAATTGGTACATAGACAATGGCGTGCATGGGCTGTTTGCGGTTTGCTTGTCCAGTGAAATGCTTCATCTCTCTCTGGAGGAAAGGGTAGCGGTAGCGCGCTTCGTGCAGGAAAAGACGGCGGGAAGAGTGCCTGTCGTCGCTTCAGGCCACATTTCGGAGTCCTTTCAGCAGCAGCTTGAGGAAATTAGGCAAATTTCAGCAACGGGCGTGGATGCCTTCGTACTCGTGACGAACCGTCTGGCTGCCGAGGATGAGGACGAAGAGGTTTGGAAAAGGCGTGCGCAAACGATTTTGGAGACGTTCCCTGATGTGACCTTTGGGCTTTATGAATGTCCAATCCCTTATCACCGCCTATTGTCGCCAGAGCTTGTCAAATGGTGTGCAGATACGGGCAGATTTACATTTATGAAGGAATGCAGCAACAATTTGGAGCAAATTAAAGCGAAAATCAAGGCAGCGGAAGGCACTCCGCTTAACATATTTGTAGCGAATAATCCTCATGTGCTTGAAGTAATGCAAGGGGGTGGGGGCGGATATAGCGGCATGCTCGCTAGTTTTCAGCCTGATTTGTATGCTTGGCTGACGGACAACTGGGACAAGCAGCCGGATAAGGCTGAATGGCTGCAAAACTATCTCGGAGCATCCTGCCTCTATGAAGGCCGTCATTATCATATCGGCACCCGCTATTATTTGCAGCTTGAAGGGCTGGATATTACGCTGAAAAGCCGCTCGAAAAAAGCATCGGATTTCAAAGTGACACATGAGCGCGAAATCGAGCAGTTCAGGAAATTCAATCAATATGTCAAGCAGACGCTATTAGAATAGCGGCTGCTTGAAGCAGGCGGCGCCATCTTTCAAAGATGGCGCTTTTATTTGCTAGCCTGTACAAAAAAAGCATCCAAGCCAACAAATAAAAATTTTGCGATGCTGAAAAACAGCTTGAAGCCGAGCTAAGGGAAAGTTACCTTTAGTTTCCAGCAAGGTAACCTTTTTAGAAATTCCACGTCTATATCAATAGAGATAAAGACAACAGGTATTTTTTGATGACGGAGGTTATGATGATTTTGAAAAAATTCGCGTTGGGCTTAATGGCAGCGGCACTGCTGGCTCTTCCAGCCCTTTCGGCGCCAGTTATTGCGGCTGATCGGCCCATAGAGCTTGCGAATGGAAAATTGATGGACAACCGGATGCTAATTCCGCTGCGCGATGTTGCACAAAATATGGGGGCTGCAGTAGAGTGGAGCCAGAAGCTTCAAACGATTGAAATCCAAAAAGACGATATCAGCATGCTTCTTGCGATTAACTCAAAAAAGGTGCTTGTCAATCAAGCTGAAACGGAGCTTGACGTGCCGGCGCAATTAATCAACAACACGACCTATGTTCCTCTGCGGTTCGTCAGCCAAATACTGGGCGCAAGTGTAGACTGGAATTCATATGGACAAGTCGCAACGATTACACTCGAAGGGAAGCAGCTTGTTGTATATGTGGAGCCGGTTAAGCTTTTGGCCGCTGAAAAAGCATCGGCAGCCCGCCTGAAGCAGCTGTCTGACAAATTAAACGAAGCAGCCGATGTGTCAGCTATGAAGCAGATTCGTACTTATTTCAAGCCTTATTTTACCGACCGTCTCATTAATGTCACTATTCAAAATAAAGGCCTAGAATATAATTATTCGTTTAAAGATCCTGTCACGACTGGCAGCTATAGGACCAAAACAACAGGAAGCTTTCTTCAATCGCTGGACATTGGCCATGATGCTTGGGAAACGGATTTCATGATGCGGGAGAGTAAAATAATTAAGGTGAATGGCATATGGAAGGCGGATAGCGTCAGCTTTACCAAAGGCAAAATTCCGATTTCGGGAGCATAACTCGGGCAAATCGCAAGCCAGTTATTGCATCGCGCCATTCATTTGCTTATAATGTAAAAGATATTGTTATCATACGAGTTGAAATGCTGAGACGGAGAAAAGTAAGCAGTGCCTTCACACAGGGAGAAGTCGCCATGGATTGAGAGCGTCTTTCGTGAAAACAGGCTGTCTGAAGTTCGCTCCTGAGCAGACTTCTGAACCCGGCGTGGCGCCAGCAGGTGCTGCATGCCCGCAAGTAGGAATGTTTCGGTTCCCGCCGTTAACGGGATTGAGGAGCAAGCTAGCACTTTCCCTGTCCGTACAGAGAGGGAATACGCAGATTGTTCAAATTAGGGTGGTACCACGGTTCTTTCGTCCCTTGCGGGAAGAAGGGGCTTTTTTTGTTTGTTTACAACAAAT
This sequence comes from Paenibacillus sp. BIHB 4019, assembly GCF_002741035.1. NCBI lineage: Bacteria > Bacillati > Bacillota > Bacilli > Caryophanales > Paenibacillaceae > Paenibacillus > Paenibacillus sp. BIHB 4019. The sequence goes on from NZ_CP016808.1 coordinate 4,226,495, forward strand.
AGGAGGCGAGCATCAGATGAAAGAACGTTTGGAGGCTTTGCGCGTCGAAGCGCTGCAGGAGCTGCAGCAGGTAGACAATCCGCAAGTGCTTAACGACCTGCGGGTAAAATATTTAGGAAAAAAAGGCGCACTAACCGAAATTTTGCGCGGCATGGGCGGCCTTAGCGCCGAGGAGCGTCCGATTATCGGCCAAGTCGGCAATGACGTGCGTGCGGCAATTGAAGCCGTTATTGAAGAGAAGCAGGCGGTATTCCAGCAAGCCGAGACGGAAGCGCGCTTGCGCGGCGAGACGATCGATGTGACGCTGCCGGGCAAAGCATTGCCAACTGGAGCCGTACATCCGCTTAACAAGGTAGCCCAGGAAATTGAAGATATTTTCATCGGGCTTGGCTATACGATTGCGGAAGGCCCGGAAGTAGAGACGGATTATTACAACTTCGAGGCATTGAACCTGCCGAAAAACCATCCGGCGCGCGATATGCAGGATTCGTTTTACATTACCGACGATATTTTGATGCGTACGCAAACGTCCCCGGTTCAAGTGAGAACGATGCAAGCGATGAAAGGCAAGCCGATCAAAGTTATTTGTCCAGGCAAAGTATACCGCCGCGATGATGACGATGCGACGCATTCCTTCCAGTTCAATCAAATTGAAGGTCTGGTCATTGCGCCTAACATTCGCATGAGCGATCTGAAAGGCACGCTGCTGCAATTTGCCCAGCAAATGTTCGGCTCGCAAACGCAAATCCGTCTTCGTCCAAGCTTCTTCCCGTTCACGGAGCCAAGCGCGGAGGTTGACGTAAGCTGCGCGCAATGCGGCGGACATGGCTGCCGGATGTGCAAGCAGACGGGCTGGCTGGAAATTCTCGGCTGTGGCATGGTGCACCCGCGCGTATTGGAGATGGGCGGCTACGACCCGAACGAAGTGAGCGGATTCGCCTTCGGCATGGGTGTAGAGCGCATTGCGCTGCTGAAATACGGCATTGACGATATTCGTCATTTCTATACGAACGATCTTCGGTTTTTACAACAATTCGCGAGAATGTAGCAGGAAAGGAAGGGGAGCAAAGCGATGAAAATTTCGTATCAATGGTTGAATGAATATGTTGATTTATCTGGCTTTACGGGCGCAGAGCTTGCCGAAAAAATGACGCGCGGAGGCATTGAGATCGACGAGGTGGAATCCCGCAACAAGGGAGTGACAGGCGTCGTTGTCGGCTATGTCAAATCACGCGAAAAACATCCGGATGCGGATAAGCTGAATGTGTGCAAAGTGGACGTAGGCACAGGCGAAGAGCTGCAAATCGTATGCGGAGCCAAAAATGTCGATGCGGGACAACTCGTTCCAGTTGCTACCGTTGGAGCAAAGCTGCCGGGCGATTTGCATATTAAGCGCGCAAAGCTGCGCGGTGTAGAATCGCAGGGCATGATCTGCTCTGCGAAAGAGCTTGGCATTAATGACAAGCTGCTGCCGAAAGAGCAGCAGGAAGGCATACTCGTATTGCCGCCGCAAACGGTAATTGGAACGCCAATCGCTGACGTGCTTGGGCTGAACGACGAGGTGCTGGAGCTGGATTTGACGCCGAACCGTTCGGATTGCCTCAGTGTAATCGGCACGGCGTATGAAATTGGCGCCTTGACTGGACGAGAGGTGCGTATTCCTGAGCCGGCAATTGCTCATGCTTCCGAGCGTACAGACAGCCATGTACAAGTGACGATCAGCGCTCCTGAGCAGTGCTTCCACTACAGTGCGCGTTACATTAAAGGCGTGAAAATTGGCGAGTCTCCGCTATGGCTGCAAAATCGCCTTATTGCCGCAGGCATTCGTCCAATCAACAACGTCGTTGACGTAACGAACTTTGTGTTGCTGGAGTATGGCCAGCCGCTTCACGCCTTTGACGCTGATCAAGTGAAAAGCGGACGAATCGACGTGCGTTTGGCGCATGAGGGCGAAACGATGCTTACGCTCGATGGCCAGGAGCGCCGCCTTGAGCCGCAAATGCTCGTCATTACAGACGGCGAGAAGCCAATCGCGCTTGCAGGCGTTATGGGTGGAGCCAATTCGGAGGTAACGGGCGATACGGTAAATATTTTGCTGGAATCGGCCAGATTTGATGGCGGAACGGTTCGCAAAACATCGCGCCAATTCGGCCTTCGCTCAGAATCCAGCATTCGCTTCGAGAAGGAAGTGGACCCGGGCCGCGTTATTCCGGCGTTAAACCGCGCAGCTGCATTAATTATGGAGCTTGCAGGCGGACTCGCTACCGAGGGCATCGTGGAAGTGACGACAGCTCCAGCGAAGCAGCAGGTTGTTGAAGTAGCTTTAGCTAAAATCAACCGCTACCTTGGCACCTCGCTGCCTTGCCTTGAAGTGCAAACGATTCTGAATCGTCTAAGCTTCGGCTACAGCGTTGGTGAAGATGACGTATTCCAAGTAGAAGTGCCATCGCGCCGCGGCGATATTTCGTATGATGTGGATTTGATTGAGGAGGTTGCCCGCCTTTACGGTTATGACAACATTCCGACTACACCGATTTTCGGCGATGTAACGCCAGGCGCGCTGACGAAGCCGCAAGCGATTCGCCGCGAGCTGCGCAAGCGCTTGACGGATGCTGGCCTGCATGAAGTCATCAGCTATTCGTTCACAGGACCTGAACGGACACAGCTGTTCCCTGCCTTGTCGGGTGAAGCGACGAAGGCTGTGAAGCTGTCGATGCCGATGAGCGAGGAGCGCAGCGTGCTGCGGACGACGCTGATTGCGCAATTGCTGGAAACAGCAGCCTATAACCGCAATCGCAAAAATGAATCGGCAGTTATTTTTGAAATCGGCAGCGTATTCCATACAGAAGAAGAGAAGCTGACGCGTCTTCCTCAGGAGAAGCATCGCTTCGCGGCATTGCTGACAGGAAACCGCGTAGAGCCGCAGTGGAACCGCAAAGCTTCTGCTGTTGATTTTTATGATGCAAAGGGAATTCTGGAAACCGTATTTGACGTACTGGGCATTGCCGATAAGGTGAGTTATGCCGCGGCGCAGCCGGAGCATTTTCACCCGGGAAGAACGGCAGCTGTTCAACTGGAAACCGAGCATGGCACAGAAGTGATCGGCTACGTTGGTCAGCTTCACCCAACGCTGCAGCTTGAGAGCGACCTGGCTGATACGTATGTGCTGGAAATCGAGCTTGCACCGCTTTATCAGCTGGCTGGCGACGAAATCGTCTACAAGGCGCTGCCGCGTTATCCTGCGATGCAGCGTGATATTGCTGTCGTGCTGGATATGGGAGTGCCAGCAGGCGAACTGACTGCCCTCGCATGGCAAACGGCTGGCGAGCTGCTTGAGTCCGTACGCGTGTTCGACGTGTTCACAGGCGAGAAGCTGGGAGCGGGCAAGAAGAGCGTAGCGCTATCTCTTGTATACCGTCATGCAGAACGCACGCTGACCGATGAAGAAGTGACCGAGCTGCATGGCAAGGTCGTTGCTGGATTAGAACAATCTTTTAAAGCAGAATTAAGAAAATAGGCAGGAAACCTTCCACGCCGTATCGAAATAGTTCCTTGTGGACTATCGATACGGCTTTTTGCTTTGTTTTTTAAGCTGGAGCAGGCTTTTGGACGTTTTTTCCAGAGTGGAAGACCGTGTCGTTTTGCCATTAAAACTTGTTCTTTTTGTTAGTCGAAACATGGATAGAGATCTGCTTGGGAGTCAGTGCTGCATTTTGGGTTGAACTATAAAGATGGGTCAAGCTTTATGTCTGAGACAGAAGCAGCCGTTTCACCTTGAATTATAGGAAAGGATCTGATGTGTCCATCCCTTCTCTATAATTCTCGGACTGAAACGCGCCGCGCTGCCAAAGGATAGCGACGGCCGTTTCACCTTGAAATATAGGAAAGGATCTGATGTGTCTATCCCTTCTCTATATTTCTCGGATTGAAACGCGCCGCGTTGGCAAAGGATAGCGACGGCCGTTTCACCTTGAAATATAGGAAAGGATCTGATGTGTCCATCCCTTCTCTATAATTCTCGGACTGAAACGCGCCGCGCTGCCAAAGGATAGCGACGGCCGTTTCACCTTGAAATATAGGAAAGGATATGATGTGTCCATCCCTTCTCTATATTTCTCGGATTGAAACGCGCCGTGCTGCCAAAGGATAGCGACGGCCGTTTCACCTTGAAATATAGGAAAGGATCTGATGTGTCTATCCCTTCTCTATATTTCTCGGATTGAAACGCGCCGCGCTGCCAAAGGATAGCGACGCCCGTTTCACCTTGATATAATACAACTATAATATAAGACTCTACGTGATATGTTCTTCTATATATAAGGATTGGGAAACAATCCTGCTGATTGATAAGGGAGCGAGAAACACCTATAGGAGGATAATGTTTTATGGATACTGAGCAAACTGTAGTAACCGTTGATATATATGGGCATCAATATCGTTTGAAGGGCCATTCCAACTCAGAATATATGCGGCGTATTGCCGGAATGATAGATGATAGCATGAACAAAATTGCCAAAGGTTATCCACAGCTGGACCTGCCAAGAATCGCAGTGCTTGCAGCTGTGCAGATGACCGAGGAAGTTTTCCGCCTGCGCCGCGATAATGAGTCGCTGCATGATGCTGAGGCGAAGCGGCTAGTGCTTGCCGAGCAGCTTGGAGAACTCCAAGGGATGATGGCAAGCTTGCGCGAGGAGTATCAGGCTTTGCAGGTAAAGGCGGAAATCGATCTGCAGGAGCTGCAGGAGGTTTTTGAATCCGAGTTGGAGCAGGCAAAAAAGAAAGCTGCCGAGGAACTGATGCATGCGCTCGCAGTAGCGGAAAATCAGCTGAAGGATATGCTTGCAGAAGCGGATGAGCGGCTTGCAGCACAGCAGCAGGAAGCATCGGAAGCGCTTGCGCGTCAGCGCGAGGAAGCATCGGAGACGCTTGCTGCCCAGAAGCTTACGCTAGAAGGCGCGCTTGCGCGTGAGCAGGCCAGTGCGGCGGAAAAGCTTGCGGAAGCCGAGGCAGCTGCCGAGGAGCAAGTGGCGCGCGAGCGCGTTGAGGCGGCTGCGAAGCTGGCGGAAGCAGCCGAAAAGCTGATCGAAGCGGAAATCGTTGCGGAAGAGCTGCTGGAACGTGAGCGTGCGGAAGCGGAAGCGAAGCTTGACGTATTAGAAGCGAAGCTGGCGGAGACGAAGAGTGCAGCGGATGAGGCACTTGAGCGAGAGCGTGCGGAAGCGGAAGCGAAGCTTGGCGTATTAGAGGCGAAGCTGGCAGAGGCGAAGAGTGCGGCGGATGAGGCACTTGAGCTGGAGCGCGCGGAAGCAGAAGCGAAGCTGGCGGAGGCGAAGAATGCCGCGGATGAGGCACTTGAGCTGGAGCGCGCGGAAGCGGAAGCAAAGCTGGCAGAGGCGAAGAATGCCGCGGATGAGGCACTTGCGCGGGAGCGCGCGGAAGCGGAAGCAAAGCTTGCGGAGGCGAAGAATGCCGCGGATGAGGCACTTGAACGTGAGCGTGCGGAAGCAGCCGAAAAACTGATCGAGGCGGAAATTATCGCCGAGGAGCAGTTGGAGCGCGAGCGTGCCGAAGCGGCAGAGCGGCTCGCGGAAGTGGTTGAAAAGCTGACCGAAGCGGAAAGCTCTGCACAAGAGCAGCTTGTGCGTGAGCGTGAAGCAGCGGCAGCGAGCCTTGCGGAAGCGCAGAGTGGAGCAGATGCGAAGCTTGCACGTGAGAGAGCTGAAGCTGAGGCGAAGCTAACCGAAGCGGAAGCGAAAATTTCCGAGACTGCAGTGAAAATAGCGGAAGCAGAGGAAAAGCTGATCGAGGCGGAATTGATCGCCGAGGAGCAGCTTGCGCAGGAGCGCGAGGCAGCCGCCGTGAAGCAGGCGGAATTGCGGAGCGGAGCAGAAGCAGCGCTTGCAGAGGCGCGTGCGGAAGCGGCAGCAGGCTTAGCGGCGGCCGAAGCGGCTGCGAAGGCGGAGCTGGAACGCAAGCAGGCAGAGGCGGAAGCCAAGCTGCTGGAAGCAAAAGCGGAGCTGGAGCAGGAACGCGCAGCAGCGACAGAGCTGTTGACGGAGGCGGAAACTTCTGCGCAGGAGCAGCTGGAGCGTGAACGTGCGGAAGCAGCTGTTAAACTGTCAGAAGCCGAAGCAAAAGCAACCGAAGCAAGAAGCATCGCGGCAAGAGAGGTTGCACGGGAGCGCGAAGCCGCTGCAGCGAAGCTCGCAGAGGCGCAGAGCGCAGCGGAAGAGATGCTGAAGCGCGAGCGCGAGGAAACGGCAGCCAAGCTGGCAGCAGCAGAAGCAGAAGTACATGCTGCCGAGGAGCGGGTAGTGCGCGAACGGTTAGAAGCCGAAGCGAAGCTGCTGGAAGCAAAAGCAGCTGCGGAAGAGGCGCTGGAGCAAGAGCGCGCAGCAGCGACTGAGCTGTTGACAGAGGCAGAAGCGTCTGCACAAGAGCAGCTGGAGCGCGAACGTGCGGAAGCGGCGGCTAAGCTTGCTGAAGTCGAGAAGCTTTTGCAGGAGCGAATGGAGCGTGAGCAGGCTGATGCTGCATTGAAGCTTGTAGAGGCGAAAAGAGCCGCAGAAGAGGGACTTGCACGCGAGCAAGCGGAAGCAGCTGCGAAGCTGGCTGAAGCCGAGGCGGCCGCGCAAGCTCTCGTCGAACGTGAACGCGCGGCAGCGGCAGCGAAGCTAGCGGAGCTGGAAGCTTCAGCTCAAGTGGAACTGCAACGCGAGCAGGCAACTGCGGCAGAGCTGCTTGAAGAAGCGGAAGCGGCATTGTCTGCGGAGCGTGCAGCTAAAGCCCAAGCGATTGAGCTTGCTGCGCATCAGCTAGCTGAGCGTGTGAAGCAGCTTGAGCAAGGCTGGCAGGCGAAGCTTGAACAGCGAGAAGAGGAATGGAAACTGGAGCTGACTAATACAGCTGAACAACAGCAGCTGCAGCTTGACGAGCATGAGCAGCGCTTGCTTGCAGAAGCATCGGCTAATGTCGAAAAGCTGGTTTCCGCACATATGAAAGAGTTAACGGAGCAGGAGCAAGCCTTGAAGGCTGACCTCGCTTTGCGATATAAAAATTGGGAAGAAGAGCGGGCTAAGCTGCAAACAGCTGTTGCCGAGCTTCAAGAAACAGCTGTCAAGGAAAAAGCCGCGCTTGAACAGCGTATTTCCGTGGCAGATGACCACTTATTGCAAGCTATGGAGCAGGAAGAAGCGTTGCGCTCCTCCCTTGCAGTACTAGAGCAGGAGCGCCAGGAGCGTGACGCCGAGCTTGGCGAAATTCGCCAGCAGCTGGACGAGCTGCATGACATTAATGAGCAGCATGCCGAAACGCGTGCGCAGCTAGGCAATAGATTGAAAGAAGCCGAAGCGCAAATCGCTGAGCAGGCTAAGTATTTGGCGAATGAAGCGGCTAAAGCGGATGAGGCTGAACTGCGTGTTATGGAGCTGCAGGAAGAGCTTAGCAAGCTTCAACAGCTGCAGCAAGATCGTCAAGCTCATTATGAGCAGGCTAGAAGCGAGCAGGAGCAGCAGTATCAGGAGCGGCTTGCAGCATTTGAACAACAGCTTGCGGCTCAAGCCCAGCTACATGAAGAATGGAAAAAGAATACGGAAGAAAAACAGCTGGAGCAAGAAATTCAGTTCGAAGAAGAGCGTGAAGCGCTTACGCTTAAGCTTCGTGAGCAGAAGCAAGCACTTGAGGCCAAGCAGCGTGAAGGCGAAGCAGCTCGGGGAGAGCTTACGCTTAAGCATCGTGAGCTGGAGCAAGCACTCGAAGCGAAGCAGCGGGAAAGCGAAGCTGTTCATGCGGAGCTGGCACAGGAGCATCAACGGCAGCTTGCTATGCTGGAGCAGCAGCGGGATGATGCAGCGAACCAGCTCAAGCAGGATTTTGCCGATCAGTTGGAGCTGTTGAAGCTTGAACAAATGGAGCAGTCGGAGCAGCTGGAACGTGATTGCTCGGAGCTAAGATCGCAGCTTCACGAGAAGCAGGCTGAATATGCCAGGTTAATTGAGCAGCAGAAGCAGCAGTTCGACGAGCAATACCGTGAACGCGAGCTGAGAGTGGAACAGCAGCATAAGGATGAGCAGGCTTCATGGCAAAGCAAGCTGCAGGAGCTTCAGGAGAAAGTAGAGCGGGCAGAGTTCCACGAGCTGGAGCTGGATGAAAAGCTGGGACAGCTGGCTCGGCACGAGCAGGAGCTTACAGAGCAGCTTGAATTGATTGCGGCGCGTGAGCGTATCGCGGCTCAGCAGCTCGACCTTTTACTGCACAAACAGCAGGAACTGGACGAGCAAATGGAGCAAGAACGCAAGCGTTCTGAGCAATTGACAGATGAATTGAACCGGATGATTGCGGAAGAGTCCGAGCGTCAAGCTGGCGAGGAGCATCTGAAGGGGCAGCTGGAGGCCGCTTTGGCGCAAGCCGCTGCGGCAGCCCAGCAGAGTGAGCAAGTCGATCTACGCAGGCAGCAGCTTGAGCTGGAGTGGTCTGAAGCCGTCCAATCGACGGAGCAGCTGCGGGCAGAGCACGAAAAGCTTACGATCGAGCATGGCAAGCTGGCGCACGAGTACTCCTTGCTGCAAAACGAATACAATGAGTGGATTGAACTAATCGAGCAAAGCTAGCTTTGCTGAATAAATCCGTTTATCTCGCCCAGTGCCCCGGCACAGCGATGATAAACGGATTTTTTGGCATATTGCCGAGCTGCGGAGGCGCAAAAAAATCCCTTGAATGAAACAGCAAGCCAATTGCCTGTGCTTCATTCAAGGGATTTTGATAGATATATGGGCTCGCCCGATTAGCCATAGCTGACCGTGCTGCCTGTTGGACCGCCGCGGGGCAGGCTTGCGAGACGCAGCAAATCTGGTGTGACGACTGCCGGGTCCTTGCCCGTGGCATGCATTTCGGTACGAAGCGTACCAGGGTTGTACAAATTAATGAGAATGCCATATTCATGTTCTTCATCAGCAAGTGTCCGGGTAAGCGATTCAAGCCCGGCTTTGGCCGCGCTGTAAGCGCCATAACCACCGGCACCGTTCCAGGAAAGGCCCGATGTTATATTAATAATGCGACCATAGCGTTCTGCACGCATATATGGAATGACAGCTCTGGATAAATAAAAAGGTCCTGTCAAATTAGTAGCAACCTGCGTATGCCAGTTTTCAGAAGTCAGCTCAATCACATGTCCAGACTCCAGCACGGCGGCATTATTGAGCAAAATATCAATTTTGCCCCACTTGCCGACAGCCAAAATAACCGCTTGCTTAATTTGCTGTTCGTCGGTGACATCTGTAGGTATAACAAGCGCTTCCCGTCCGGTAGCCTCTTTAATTGCCTCAAAGGTTTCTTGGAGCTTGTTCAATCGCCGGCCCAGCAACACGACCTCTGCGCCTTCTTTTGCAAACGATAGAGAAGCGGCCCTTCCGAGCCCGCTGCCTGCGCCGCTTACAATTGCCACACGCCCATTTAAAAGGCTCATCGTATCTCTCCCTTCGGCTTTTGCAAGAAAAACTTCGTAAGCGCTAACTTTTAGCTATAATGACCATCTTATCAAAGGGAAGCGGGAAGGGAAAGTGCGGCAGTTATCAATTTTTCTTACAGGGTAGCAAAAGAAAAATGATATTTCAGTCCATTATTGTAAAAGCCGTGAATACATCGCGATGAATTAGAAATGCATCGAATATGATAAAGTAAAGTTAGTCCCTCAGTTAGTCCCTAAATTATAGAGCGCAAGGAGCCTTGCTGTGTTTCTTAAAAACAAACGAGTAGCAAAAACGGAAAAACGGAATGTTGCCAGCACGGACATGCTGCTGCTCGTTCGCGAGGGGCGTGGTGAGATACATATGGGCGGCAACAAATTTTATCTCTAGGCTGGAACGGCTTTCTATTGGCCAGCGGGTATCTTCAACTACAAAAACCGCCGGCACTCTCATTATGATGAGCGCACGGCGGCAGGATGCTGGTTGCAACAAGCACCAATCCAAGCAAATTTATTCAACAATAAGCTTTGCTTGCATCTTAGTATGGCCTGTACCACAAGGCACGTTGCATACGATGGTATATTCGCCGGCTTTCAGCGAAATGGTTTTGGATTTATTATTTGGAATTGTAATATCGGTTTTGGTAACCTGGAGGCCATGGACACCATCCGTTGATTCAAGTTTGAGGTTAACGGCTTCGCCCTGCTTGATTTTGTATTCGGTTTGTTCAAATTCCCAGCTCTTTGCTTTGATAACAACTTCCGCTGCATTGGCATCTGTATCTATAACGCCGCCCGCTTCGCTTGCTCCTCCGCTTGTCCCGCATGCGGCAATGATTGCAACGAAGCACATCACGGCAGCAAGATAAATCCACTTTTTCATCTTGTTCGGCTCCCTTTCTGCTTACACGCTTTATGACTCGGAATTATTTTCCGCATCGCTTTTATTGTAACCCAATTTCCCCAAACTGACAGCATCAGAAGGTGACAAATTGTTGAATGGCTTGATGAAAAAGCCCTTGGCCATCGCTTTAAAGAGCGACAGGCAAGGGCTGTACGACTTCCGTTAACGACGCATCACGCTTACTGCCTTAATGGTCGCTACTGCGGCGGTCGTGATCGGAGCGTCCGGCTTCATATGGCGTGCTGACTGGAATGAACAAGTCGATAATCCCGATCACGAGCGCAGCCAGAATGGCGCCGAGCCAAGTAACCGAAACGCCGCTGACGATAAATTGGGCGATCCAGATGACGACGACGCTGGCGATAAAGCCGACGATGCCGCGTCCAAAAGGCGTAACCTTCTTGCCGAAAATCGCTTCGATAATCCAGCCCAGCACGGCAATGACGATTGCCAGCATTAAAGCGCTCCAAAAACCGCCCACGCTGAACTGCGGCACAATCAAGCCTACAAGCATTAACACAAGAGCTGCTACGATGAACCGGACAACATGGCCTAAAAAGCTCATGTATTCAACCTCCTCAATTGATTTGAAATTCTGCACTACGGCCTGTGAAAAATCAACGGATTTTGCATGTCGACCAGGCTGGATATTGTGATTCCTTCGTATTGTAGCCAGTTTTCGCCGGAACATGTATGGAAGGTAACGTCATGTCGTGCATCAAAGCGCTGATTCGGCTATAATATAAGGGCGAGAGGAGTGTTACGCTTGGATAGTAAAATATTAACAACACTTGAATTTCACAAAATTATACATAAATTGACACAGCACGCAGCGACTTCGCTTGGCAAGGCCGAGGCGGAGAAGCTTGCTCCAAGCTCCGATTTGGAAACGGTTAAGCTGATGCTTCAAGCGACGGACGAGGCTTACAAGGCCGACCGTCTTAAGGGCAATCCGCCATTTGGCGGCATTACCAACATCAGCAGCTCGCTTCACAGATCGCGTATCGGTGGAACGTTGAACCCGGTGGAGCTTATGGAAATTGCTTCGACGTCCAGAGGGGCTAGGCGGGTTAAGCGTCATTTGGAAAATTTGCATGAGGATGATCCGATTCCTTTGCTGCATGAAACGTCTGACCAGCTTAGCGAGCACAAGGAGCTTGAGGATGCCATCTTTGATTGCATTGATGATCAAGGTGAGGTTATGGATAGCGCGAGCGTCCAGCTCGCTTCGATACGCAGGGAGCTACGCGGAGGAGAATCGCGCATCCGCGAGAAGCTGGAGCAAATGATTCGTTCTTCCTCGGTGCAGAAAATGCTCCAGGACGCTATTATTACGCTGCGCAGCGACCGTTATGTCATTCCGGTGAAGCAGGAGTACCGCTCGCATTTTGGCGGCATTGTGCATGACCAGTCTGGCTCGGGGGCTACGCTGTTTATTGAGCCGGAAGCAACGGTTGTCATGAACAACAAGCTGCGTGAGCTGAGGGCGGCAGAGCTGCGCGAAATCGAGAAAATTTTGCAAATGCTGACCGCGAAAGCGGCCGATCATGTTGAGGATTTATTGTATAACCAAGAGCTGCTGGGCAGGCTGGATTTTGCTTTTGCCAAGGCGCGTCTTGGGCATGAAATGAAGGCGACGCTGCCACGCATGAATGATCGAGGCTTTCTGAAAATCAAAAGAGGGCGCCATCCGCTCATTGCGGCGGACAAAATCGTTCCGATTGATGTCGAGCTTGGCAATACGTACACAGCCATTATCGTAACGGGACCGAATACAGGCGGTAAAACCGTCTCTCTCAAAACAGTAGGCTTGCTCAGTCTAATGAGCATGTCCGGCTTGTTCGTTCCGGTAGAGGACGGCAGCCAGCTTTGTGTATTTGACGCTATTTATGCCGATATCGGTGACGAGCAAAGCATTGAGCAGAGCCTTAGTACGTTTTCCAGCCATTTAGTCAATATTATTCGCATTTTGAAATCCATGACGGCCAAAAGCCTCGTTCTGCTCGATGAGCTTGGCGCAGGCACCGACCCGGCTGAAGGCTCGGCACTAGCCATTGCGATGCTGGAGCATATTCATAGCATGGGCAGCCGTATTATTGCAACGACCCACTACAGCGAGCTTAAAGCGTATGCATACAACCGCAAAGGTGTCATCAACGCAAGCATGGAGTTTGATATTGCTACGCTAAGCCCCACATACCGTCTGCTTGTAGGTGTGCCAGGCCGAAGCAACGCTTTTGCGATTGCAGAGCGGCTTGGCTTAAGCAAAACGATCATCGATCATGCGCGCGGAGAAGTGAGCGAAGAGGATCAGCGTGTTGAAAATATGATCGCGTCGCTTGAAGCTGACCGATTGAATGCAGAAAGCGATCGCCAGACGGCGCAGTCGCTGAGGCTAGATATGGAGAAGCAGCGCGGACGGCATGAGGCAGAGCTGCGCAAGTTCGAGGAGCAGCGTGACAAAATGCTGGAGAAGGCCCAGGAGGAAGCGCGCGAGGCGGTTGCAAAAGCACGTCAGGAGGCCGAGAAGATTATTTCGGATCTGCGCAAGCTGGCGTTGGAGGAAGGCGCTTCGGTCAAGGAGCATAAGCTCATTGAAGCCCGCCGCAAGCTGGATGAAGCGGTGCCTGAGCTGCACAAGAAGCAAAATCGTCCATCTAATGCCGGGCAACAGAAGGCAGCCCGCAAAATCGAAGCCGGAGACGAGGTTATGGTCTACAGCTTGAACCAGAAAGGGCTTATCGTCGAGGTGCATGGAACGGATGCGACCGTGCAGCTGGGCATTATGAAGATGAAGGTAGCGGTTGCCGACATGGAGCTGATTAAACCCGCCGCTCCGCTGAAGCAGCAGCCTAAGCAGGCAGCCAGCGTGAAACGCTCCAGAGATGAAAATGTGAAGATGGAGCTTGACCTTAGAGGCTCGAATTTAGAGGAGGCGCTCATGGAGGTTGATCAATTTCTCGATGAATCCTTCCTCTCCGGCATCGGTCAGGTTTATATTATTCATGGACACGGCACCGGCGTGCTGCGATCAGGCATACAGCAATATTTGCGCAAGCACAGCCATGTGAAAAAATACCGCTTGGGCAACTATGGTGAAGGCGGAGCCGGCGTTACGGTTGCTGAACTGAACTAATTTAGCCGGCTGCGGCCTGCAAGGCGCAGCCGCTGCATCATTTTCGCAATTCGGTTAAAGGAGGGTAACGCATGAGCAATGAGGTCGATGTGCTGCTTGGCAATTCCTATTTGGCAATGCTGCTTTATATATCCATTGTGGTTCTCTCGCTTCTCGTTTTTTTATGGGTGTTCGAAGTCGTTACCCGTTACAACTGCTGGAAAGAAATTAAAAACGGCAACGTTGCTGTCGCGATGGCGACGGGCGGTAAAATTTTCGGGATATGCAATATTTTTAGATTTTCAATTGAAGCGAATGACTCCATTTACCAAAGCATGATTTGGGGCGCATTTGGTTTCCTTATTTTGCTAGGCGCTTATTTCCTGTTTGAGTTTTTAACGCCGGTATTCCGTATCGATGATGAAATCGAGCGGGATAACCGGGCTGTTGGTTTAATTGCTATGATTATTTCCGTTTCACTTTCGTATGTCATTGGCGGTGCCATTGTGAGCTAGAATGCAGGAGGATCGACATGAAATATTTATGGGGAACATTGCTGGCACTCGCCATTGTGTTTTTTAGCATCGGGGTTTATTACGTAATCAACAATTAAATGGGGGGCAATCAAGGATGGAAGAGCAAGTTGTATGTCCATGGTGTTTAACGGAAATTGTATGGGATGAAGAAATCGGTCCCGAAAAGAATTGTCCTCATTGTGAAAATGAGCTGGATGGCTACCGTACGCTGCAATTCGGCGTCGATAATGACCGCGATGAGGATGAGGAGGAAGAAGAGCCTGAGTGGGAGCAGGAAGATGGCAGCGGTCAGCAAGCGGGCAGCGATTGGGATGAGGCAGATGACGGCTTCCGCAGAACGCACCGCGACTGGATTGGCGCACAAGGCAAAGTGCAGCAAATCATTAATGAACAGGAGGAGGCGCCGGAATGTTCTTCCTGCCGTGAATATATGCTGGAAGCAGGAAAGCAGACTATAGCGGCAGGCTCCTTCGAGCCGACGCTGCATCCGGCATTAGGACAGCCTCTGCTTCAGCCGCCATTTGAACTCAAGCTATATGTGTGCCCATCATGCTTCCATACCGCTACTCAGCTAAGCGGCAATGACCGGGAAGAAATGCTTAAGGCACTCGCTTCCGAAGATTAATATCAAACAGCCGGACAACGCGGTTTTGACCTGATTCGTCGAGGTCACTGCGCTTGCTCCGGCTTTTTTTTGACATATAAGCATTGATAAGTTTCTCTCTTATAAACGGCTTATTTTTCACCCGCGAAACAGTAGCTTTGCCGCCAGAGGACGGCGACAGCCTTTTACGTCTGAACCTCCAGCCTATAAATGCCAGCAAAAGGAGCGGCATGTACCTGACGCATGTAGGGAACCTTATATAGCACCTAAACAAATGCAGGGGCAGCATGCCGGGCGAGTAAACAAGCTAGCCTATACAGCCGGCAGCCGGGGAAGGGGTACGAAAATGAAACAGAACAAAGGTGAATTCGGTACTGGGGCAAAAACACGCATGAAATCGTCGATGCAATTGGGGCCGTTCGGCCGCCAAGCGATGCTGGGAAGAGCGCCTACAGGCGGCGTTTTGGACCGCCAGGCCATCTTGCTTCTGGCTGTTCAAGCGTTATTCGGCATTGCGCTTGCGCTCTCAGGAACATTCGTGCCCATCTACTTATGGAAAGCCAGCTCCTCTTATATGCTGGTCGGCTGGTTTACGATGAGCCAGTATTTAACGTGCGGCATTACCTTTTGGCTGGCGGGAAAATGGGTTAAAGAATATAATAAAATGAACAGTCTCCGCACAGGCATCGTGCTGTCGGGGGCTTTTTATTTCACGGTGCTCATGCTGGGCAAACTGGCGGCGAGCTATATTATCCCGCTCGGCATATTGAATGGCGTAGCGCTGGGGTTATTTTGGGTCGCATTTGATGTCATTTATTTTGAAATTACCGAGCCGGACAATCGCGACCGCTTCAATGGCTGGTCAGGGCTGCTTGGGTCAGGTGCGGGGATTTTGGCGCCGTGGGTATCGGGCTTGCTTATTACTTCGATGAGCGGCGAGCGCGGGTATCAGATTATTTTTACGGCATCGCTTGTCATACTGGCCATTTCGGTTGTGCTGAGCTTCTGGTTGAAGAAACGCAAGCAGGACGGCAGGCGATACAGCTGGACGCATGGCTTTCAGCAGCTTGCCATTCCCGGCAATCCGTGGCGTAGAATGCTGCCAGCTGTCATAGCTCAAGGCGTACGGGAAGGCGTGTTTCTTTTTTTAGTCGGCTTGACCGTCTATATCGCCACGCAAAATGAGGCCAAGCTGGGCAGCTTTACGCTCATAACCTCTTCCGTTGCCCTAATCAGCTTCTGGCTGGTCGGCAAGCGGCTGTCCCCGCGCAATCGCAAGCGGGCGATGCTAGTGGGAACAGTCATGAATGCCCTTGTCATATTGCCACTGTTTTACGAGGTGAATTTTACGAATTTATTGTTATTCGGTATTGGGACGTCGATATTTATGCCGCTCTACATTATACCGATGACTTCAAGGGTATTTGATTTAATTGGGGAATCGCAGTCCAGCGGTGGAGAACGCGAGGAATATATCGTCTTGCGGGAAGCGGGTCTGACGCTTGGACGGGTGCTTGGGCTAAGCGGCTATTTGGTTGTGCTGACGCAAAATCATTCTCCGCTGGCAGTCGTCTGGCTGCTGTTCGTAGTCGGCTCGGTGCCTGTTATTGGCTGGTGGATGATGCGTCCATTGTTGGAACAAGAGACATCATGATTCATGGGAAACAGGGGGTTTAACAGTGATGCCAAAAATCGTATCAAGCATTATTGATTTAGTAGGCGAAACGCCTGTTGTGAAGCTGAACCGTCTGGCGGAGGAAGGCTGCGGAGATGTTTTCGTAAAGCTGGAATATTTTAATCCGAGCGGCAGCGTTAAGGATCGGGCGGCAGCTTCCCTTATTCAAGCTGGCGAGCTAAGCGGCCATATTAAGCCGGGCTCCACGATTATAGAGCCAACTAGCGGAAACACGGGCATTGGATTGGCCATGGGGGCGGCGGCTAAAGGCTATAAGCTCATTTTGATTATGCCGGACAATATGTCCCAGGAGCGCATTAAGCTGCTTCGTGCCTATGGCGCGGAAGTGGTCTTGACGCCTGCGGCCGAGCGAATGCCTGGTGCGATTGCCAAGGCGCAGGAGCTGGCGCGCAGTATTCCAGGCAGCTTTATTCCGAATCAGTTTGAAAATAAAGCAAACCCCGATGCCCATCGCGGTACGACAGCAATGGAGATATTGCAGCAGATGGAAGGGCGGCTCGATGCTTTTGTTGCCTGCTCAGGAACAGGCGGCACCATTACAGGAACCGGTGAGAAGCTGAGAGCCGCGCTTCCTAATTTACATATTGCCGTTGTGGAGCCTATGGGTTCGCCCGTATTGTCCGGGGGAGCGCCTGGGCCGCATAAGCTGGTGGGCACAAGTCCCGGCTTTGTGCCGGCTATACTGAATGTTTCCGTCTATGATGAAATCATTCAGGCGGCAGATGACGATGCAATCGCTATGATGAAGGCGCTGGCCCGTCAGGAAGGCTTGCTGCTCGGCCCTTCTTCAGGAGCTGCCGTTTGGGCGGCTTTTCAGGTGGCTCGCCGCCTCGGAGCTGGCAGCAGAGTGCTCTGTATTGCTCCCGATACAGGCGAGCGTTACTTAAGCATGGAATTATTTTAAAAACGGCTTTAATGAATTTTAACTTTAAGGGCGGCAACCTCAACATCAGCTGCCTTCTTCGTGAGCTTCCAGCTTTTTATAGCCTTTCTAATAAGAGCGCGCCTCTCCTTCACATAATTCAATATGAAGTCGGGCTCGCTCAAATACGTATCAAAGCTGCTTTTTCGCGTGTAATCCTCTCGAATGGCTGGCGTCAGCTTGCTGTACATCGCGCGCACCGTCCGCTCCACCTGCTCCTCCGTAAATGCTGTTTGCAGCAGCCGGAGCAGGATGGAGCGGTATTTGCGTTTATAGGCCGGAATGGCCAGCAGTTTGTCCGTTAGCGTATTATAGCCTTCCACCCGCACCAAATCACTTCCACATGGCTTGCCGTAGCAATTTCTTCCCCATGTTCCTTCATAATCCCATGGCATCATCCGGTATTTCCCCGTTTTGCCATGTAAATAAAGCGCGTAATTCTGATCGAAGCCATCATAGTTTCCCGTAAGCACAGCTCCCGCAAGCCAGAGCAAATATTGATCGACATCAAGGCGCCTTGACGTCCAAGTGCTCCATTGCAGGCGGGATTTGTGCTTGCGGTTAATGCCGCTGACGAAGCGGATTAGGCGCAGCTCGGAGGCCGCAAGTCCGGATACGAGTTCATAGCCGTCAAAAAGAGACTCCTTCCGCCGCTCCGTAATGGGATCAATCAGGCTGAAGTTTGCGCTGTCATTGACCGCATAAATAATGGCGCGGCAGCCAATGCCTCTTCTGCGAAAAAATCTGGGATCAACGGATTCAATCTCTAAATAGACGCCTTGCGGGGCGCCATTAATGATGAGCCAAATATGCCGGGTACGCGGCGATGGCACGCCAATCTGATTGAAAAACTGGAAGGACAGCGCATTGCGAATCATCGAAGGATCATCAAACTCGGCGTTCCAATGCAGCGTCAAGCCGGTTGTCGTTCTGACTTCATAGGATTTTTTAAAATAGTTCCTCGTATGACCGCCGCGATAGCCAAAAGTGGCTTCTCTAGACTTTCCATTCATCTCTAGCTGAACGGGCTGGAACGTATGGCTCCAGGAATCCTCCTGCAGTTCCTGCAAATGATCAGGTTCAATCGTAATTTCACGAATCGGCAGCGTTTGGGTTGACATAGGGCTTCCACCTCCTGCGGGCAGATCAGCCTATCGTCCTCAGATAGGCTTTTGCTGATTTACCTTATTCTGCCGAGGGGTGTTTTGCTACTGCTGGAGCAGCGACTCTATGAAACTTTTCTAGTTATATGCTTATGCCATAAATAAATAGTTATTAATCTAGTACCTCTTATATGAGGGATACATATAAATGTATTATAAATCGTCTCCCATGACAGATGAACGGCATCAAGCACTGGAGGGATGCTCGCTACTCAGGCCAAGGTGGAAACAGCAAGCAGGGACAGGGTCATTAACTTTTAAGATTGTGTGTAAATCTAGCACTGCTCATTAAACATTTGGAGGGATTTTACTATGAATTATTGCAGCAACTTTGTAGGCGGGGAACAGGATCGCAACTTGGGCAATATGAACCAACACCATAAAAGCAACAAACACAAAAGCAACCAGCATAAAAGCAACCAGCACAAAAGCTCCAATGAAAATGGGACTAAATCATTTCTTGACGGCCTCGTTGGACAATTTGTGAAAATCAACCGTGGTGGTCCAGAATCCCTCCAAGGTACGCTCGTTGCCGTGAAAAATGACTATCTTGTGCTTTGGACAAAGGAAGGCATTGTTTATGTGAGCACGAGCCATGTGAAGAGCATTACGGATTTCCCTAGCAACAAAAGCAAAGGCCGTACTCCGCATTATATTCATGCTTCCAGCTTCATCGGCGTAATCCGTGCGCTCAACCAAAAATTTGTGCAAATTAACTGGGGCGGCCCGGAGAAAATGGAAGGCTTTATCGCCGAAGTTGGCAGCACATCCTTGTTGCTGGTCGTAAACCGTGAAGTTGTTCAAATTCAATTGTTCCACATTAAAACCATTAAGCTACTTGGACAAAACACTTCCCGTGGCGACCGTTCGGGAGGAAATAAAAACCGTACAGGCGGAAACAACAACGGTGGAGATAAAAACCGCACAGGCGGAGCGAACAACGGTGGAGATAAAAACCGCACAGGCGGAACGAACAGTGGAGGAAACAAAAACCGCACAGGCGGATCGAACAGCGGAGGAAACAAAAACCGCAAAAATAACAATAAAAGCGGAAACAAAAATGGAAACCGCTCAGGCAAAAGAAATTAGCGTTTAGCGGGAACATCACCATGCATTAGACGCTAGTGGCATACCGGGTCAGGCACTTGATGCCGAAGCCCGGTATTCATTTAAAAAAGTCGGCAGAAAGGAGAGAGATACTATGAAAAATCGCCATCCGCTGCTTGACCAGCAAGTAGAGCTGGACATATCGGGAAAGATCGCGCCTATTCGCGGCAAGCTGATTGAATTCGGGCAAGATATTTTAGTGCTGCATACGGGTTTGCAATTTATTTATGTCCCGCTCATTCATTTGCAGCAGCTGCGTCTGTCCAATCACAAGTATGACCCATTCGAGGTGCCGGAGCTGCCCTTTGAAGCCTACAATGAAACAGTATCCTACCGCAAAATTTTGATGAATGCCAAAGGGATGTTTTCCGAGCTGTACATTACCGGGAATCAATCGATCCATGGCTACGTTACGACAGTTATGAATGATTATTTCGTGTTTTATTCCCCGATTTACCACACGGTTATGGTGTCTTTGCACCATCTGAAATATTTAATTCCCTACAACCCCGATGTCACGCCATACAAGCTGACTCCCGAGCAGTTTCCATTAAGGCCATCCCCCGTCACTTTGTCGCGAACGTTCGATCAGCAGCTGCGCAAGCTGATGGGTGAATTTGTCGTGCTCGATTTGGGAGAAAACTCAAATAAAACGGGCGTTCTTAAAGCGATTGATCAAAGCATGCTTGAGCTGTCCACGGCGAGCGGCGCTTCGGTATTTTTACATTTTGACCATGTGAAAACCGTTCATTTGCCTTAAAGGTTCGTTCCGTCTCCCGTAAACTATATTAATGAAGGTGAAAGTGCCTATTGACCTTGCGAAGAGGGGATAGGCGCTTTTGCGTAATTAAATGGCGTTGTGGACAAGCACGAAGATAAGCCTAGTGGAAAGCCTTGTAAATTAAGGTGGTATACCCATACATAATTAGTGGGAGACTGATCCATAATACGTAAGGGTTGACATTCGGTCAGCCGAGCGGAGCTATGAACTTCGCTCGCGAATATGCATTCAATCAAAGAAAAGTTAAGGAGGAGATAATTCGATGTTACAGCCAATGACCGCGAAAGAACTCGAGTATGTAGCCGATTCGATGTCCAACGAGGACTTGCTGATTAAGCAATGCTCGGCCGTATCTGTAGGTGCAAGCAATCAGCAGCTTCGTCAGGTTTGCTCGCAAATGCTCAATACGCATCAGCAGCATTATCAGACATTGATGCAAATGCTTCAGCAGCATCAAAGCATGGCGCCGACCCAGCCGCAGCAATAAGCATATTTGGCAAGCAGACATAAGGAGGAAAAAGAGATGCAACAGCAATATGCGCAATCGTTTTTGCCAGAAGAGGATCTGGCCTACACGGTACTTAGCGACTTGAAACGGGTAACCCGCGAATACGCGACGGCGGCCACAGAGGCTTCCTGTCCATCCATCCGCCAAATGTTTACGAACCTGCTGAACAGCACGCTGAAAATGCAGGGCGAGCTGTATCAAGTGATGCAGTCGCAAAATATGTATAACACCGCATCCCCTGTGCTCAGACAGGAGATCGACAAGCAGTTGAAGGAGTACCAGCAAACCCAGCAAAAAACATCGCAGTTTTTGCAGCAGCGTATGGGCAGCCAGTCGCATGCGATGCAAGCAGGATACGGCCATATGGTGCAACAGCAGCAACAGTACAACCAGCAAAATTCCCATCAGCCCTACTACATGTAAAGACCCTTCGGGGTCTTTTGTTTTTTTCTTTGCAGGAAGCCCGGATTCGTTGTAATATGAAGGATAATAACTTCAGGTTTGCTGGAAGGAGTATATGATGAACGAATTGCAACTCAAAGTATTGGAGCTGCTCAAGGAAGACGCCAGACGTGACGCGGATTTAATCGCTACTTTGCTAGGTGCTCCCGCTGAGGAAGTAAAGCAGGCAATAGCCGAGCTTGAACATAATCATATTATTGTCAAATACGCGACTATCGTGAACTGGAGCAAGGTAGATGACGAGAAGGTAACGGCGCTGATCGAGGTGCAAATTACACCTGAGCGGGGACGTGGCTTCGAAGGCATAGCCGAGCGCATTTACTTATATCCGGAAGTGAAATCCGTATATTTGATGTCCGGAGCCTATGATTTGCTCGTTGAGATCGAAGGGAAAAACTTGAAGGAGGTCGCCTCCTTCGTATCGAATAAGCTGTCCCCAATCGATGCTGTATTGTCGACAAAGACGAACTTTATTTTGAAAAAATATAAACAGGATGGAATTATCTTCGAGGAGCATGAGGGTGACGATCGTTTGATGATTTCGCCGTAAGAGGTGAATGTGATGATTAAAGAAGAGGAAGAGCTGGTACGGACGAAGGTGAAGCGTCAAGCGATGACGGACTATTTGACCCCTTCTGTCCAAAATATTAAACCATCGGGTATTCGTCGTTTTTTTGATTTGGTCAATACCCGCAAAGATGTCATTACGCTTGGTGTTGGCGAGCCGGATTTTATTACGCCGTGGCATGTTCGTGAAGCGGCTGTTTATTCGCTGGAAAGAGGCAAGACGCAGTATACGTCAAATGCGGGCCTGCCTGCTCTGCGCGAAGCGATCGGCCAATATTTGAATGATCAGTTCCAGACACCGTACGATCCAGCAAATGAAATTCTCGTCACCGTTGGCGGCAGTGAAGCGATTGATTTGGCGCTCCGGGCGTTAATTGTGCCAGGAGATGAAATTTTAATTCCGGAACCTTGCTATATTTCCTATTCTCCTATAACTGCGCTTGGCGGCGGTGTTCCTGTTGGTATTGAGACTTTTGCTGAAGACAAGTTCAAGCTTAAGGCTGAATCGCTGCAGGCTGCTATTACTCCGCGATCCAAGGTTTTAATTTTATGTTATCCGAGCAATCCGACAGGCGGCATTATGACTTATGAGGATTGGCTTCCGATTGCCAAAGTGGTCGAGGATAACGATCTTATTGTCATCTCGGATGAGATTTATGCCGAGCTTACTTACGGAACGAAGCATTGCAGCTTCTCGGCGATGCCGGGTATGCGGGACCGCACCATTCTCGTCAGCGGCTTCTCGAAGGCGTTCGCGATGACAGGCTGGCGGCTTGGCTACGCTTGCGGACATCCTGATCTCATTGCCGCAATGCTCAAAATTCACCAATATACGGTCATGTGTGCTCCAGCCATGGCGCAATATGCTGGTGTAGAAGCTTTGACGCGAGGTTTGGAAGAGAAAGACCGGATGGTTGATGCTTATAACCAGCGCCGCCGCCTTGTTGTGAAGGGCTTCCGCGATATCGGGCTGGAATGCCATGAGCCGGAGGGCGCGTTTTATGCGTTCCCCTCGGTTAAGGCGATGGGGCTTTCATCCGAAAAATTTGCCGAACGCCTGCTTGAGGAAGGCGGTGTAGCAGCTGTTCCGGGCGATGTGTTTGGCCTCGGCGGCGAAGGGTATTTGCGCTGCTCCTATGCAACCTCGGTTTCAAATTTGGCCGAAGCGCTGGATCGCATTGGAGGCTTTGTGCACAAGCTGAAGCAGGGCTAGGCGGAAAATTCGAAGAGCTTTGTTTGGCAGCAATTTTACGCGGTTATTCTTGAGCAATGGCGGCATTCCAGTTTGAGCTGGAATGCCGCTTTTTTGTGCTGGACACAGGCAGATTCTCAGAGAATGCTTCGGCAGGAATGGCCGTTTATGGTATAGTGGATAGTAGCTTTTTAAAAGCAGACGGAAATGTAATGAGAGGGGCAATGCTGAGCCATGAGATTATATACGCGTACGGGAGATAGTGGAGAAACGGCATTAATTGGAGGGCGTGTCCGCAAGGATGATATTCGGGTAGAAGCCTATGGCACGATTGATGAGTTGAACTGCTTCGTTGGGCAGGCGGCTGCGGAGGCTGCACAGCATGAGCAGCTTGCGGAGATGGCAGCGCTGCTGGTCGATATTCAGCAGGAGCTGTTCGACTGCGGATCTGACCTTGCTTATGCAAGGCCGGGAGCGCCGCTTAAAGTGACGCCGGAACCGGCAGAACGGCTGGAGCAGATTATTGATGTATACATTACGGAGGCGCCGGAAATTACTCGGTTTATTTTGCCAGGGGGAAGTCCGCTTTCTTCGCTGCTGCACGTATGCCGCACCGTATGCCGCCGGGCTGAGCGCCGCGTCGTGACGCTGGCTGCGGATCATCCGGCTAACCCTGAGGTGACGAAATATTTGAACCGCCTCTCAGATTTCTTTTTTGCAGCTGCACGGGTGGCGAACGCCAAGCTCGGCGTGCCGGATACTGAATATGTTAGAAGCAAGGAAGTGTTCCGGAAACGGAAAAAATAATGGATGCGGGCGATTTGATGAATACCGATGGAATAATGGATATAGATGCTAATTATTATAAGCCGCTGCTGGTCGTCGTGCGCGCGGAGGATGCGGGGATGTCCGTGCGCGCCCTAGTGGAGCGAAGGCTTGGCGTATCGCGCAGCCTTCTGTCGCGGCTTAAGCTGACTGAGCATGGAATTACGGTTAATGAGCAGCGCGTTTACACGACCGCGACGGTTGTTGAGGGGGATATCATCCGCATTCGGATGGAGAAAGAGACGTCGGAAGATATTTTGCCAGAGCCGATCCCGCTCCAAATTGTGTTTGAGGATGAGCATTTGCTCATTCTCAATAAGCCGCCGGGCATTGTCGTACATCCAACACATGGGCATTATACGGGAACACTGGCCAACGGCGTGGTGTACCATTGGAGGGAACGGGGCGAGAAGGTGCGTTTCCGCCCGGTAAATCGCTTGGATGAGGATACCTCTGGACTTGTCGTCGTTGCGAAAAGCCCTTATATTCACCAGCAATTATCCGACCAACTCCAAGCAGATGCGATTACGAAGCGATATGCGGCTTTCGTATATGGTGTTCCGCCCGAGCAGGCAGGTACGATTAATGAGCCGATTGACCGTGATCCAGATTCGCCGCACGTCCGGATTGTGACGCCGGATGGCTATCCCTCGGTCACTCATTATGAGATTGCGGCGGAGTATGGAGAGGGCGCTGCTTCGCTCGTACGGCTGCGGCTGGAGACGGGACGCACGCATCAAATTCGCGTGCATATGAAATATATCGGCTGCCCGTTGATAGGCGACGCGATGTATGGGCTGCCGCCAGCAGCAGGCGAGCTTTGCGCAGCGTGGGAGCAGGCAGCCGGCAGGCAAGCTCTGCATGCGGAGATGCTGGGCTTGACGCACCCGATGACGGGGCAGTGGATGGAGTGGCGCGCTGAGCTGCCGGAGCAGCTCAAGCTGCTGAAGCAATTGCTGGAGCAAAAGCAAGAAAGCGAGCCAGAAGCAACCTAATAAAGAAAGAAGCAATAGATAAACAAATAGATAAACAAATAGATAAACAAATAGGTATAACACGAGGCGGCTAAGCTGCCCTATTATTTCAATGGTTTAAGCTATGGAGGAGAACGTAAATGAGTGCAAATACATGGCAAGCGGGGACGATCACCGTCTATCAATATCCCAAATGCGGAACATGCCGCAACGCGGTGAAATCGCTGCAGGCGAAAGGCAATAAGCTGGAGCTTAAGCATATTGTAGAGGAGACGCCGACAGCGGAGCAGCTTAAAGAGCTGGTCAAGCTCAGCGGATTGGAGCTGAAGAAGTTTTTTAACACCTCCGGCGACGTATATCGCGAGCTTGGACTCAAGGACAAGCTTGCTTCCATGAACGAGGACGAGCAGCTTGCCTTGCTGGCTTCGAACGGCATGCTGATCAAACGTCCGATTGCGACGGATGGCACGAAAGCGACAGTTGGTTTTAAAGAAGAGCAATATGTTCAGGAATGGAATGGGTGAGCGTAGAATGACAACAGGCAAGTGGCGTTCCAATCGGCTGGACGAGCTAGGCTCTTCTATTTTTGCCGAGGTCATCCAGTGGAAGAAGCAGGCTAGAGCTTCAGGCATGGATGTCATTGATTTAGATATCGGCAGCCCGGACAAGCCGCCTTCAGAAGCTGTTATGCAGGCACTTGGCGATGCTGCGCTTCGCCCGAATCAGTACGGCTATATGGGCACGCGGGGAAGCGATGCTTTTCGCAGCACAGCAGCAGAATGGATGGCGTTTCGCTTTGGCGTGCAAGTAGATGCTGAGTCGGAAATGCTTTCTTTAATGGGCTCGCAGGATGGGCTGGCTCATTTGGCGATGGCGGTATGCAACTCGGGCGATGAGGTGCTGCTGCCGAACCCGGGCTATCCGATATATGCAGGGTCGCTTGCGATTGCCGGCGTAAAGCCGATTTTTTATCCGCTCACGGCAGCGGGCGGGTTTCTGCCGGATGTGGAGGCTATTACGGAAGAGGAATGGCGCCGTGCTAGGTTTATTTTGCTCAATTATCCAGGAAATCCGGTATCTGCTGTAGCCGATATGGCGCTGTTTGACCAGGTGTTGGACAAAGCTCGCAAATACGATGTGCTCGTAATAAACGATGCCGCCTATTCTGAAATGGCGTTTGACGGCTTTGAGCCGCCTAGCATTCTTGCTGCCGATGGGGCGATGGAGCTCGCAATTGAAATTCACTCTTTATCGAAGAGCTTTAATATGGCAGGCTGCCGCATCGGTTTTGTGACAGGCAACCGGGAGGCGGTTGGCGCACTGCGCGAGCTGAAGGATAATATTGATTATGGCATCTTTGCTGCTGTGCAGGAGGCAGGCGTTGCGGCGCTTAAAGAAGCGATGTCCAAGGCAGCTCCTCCTAAAGTGGGACAGCTGTATGAGCGCCGCCGCGATGTTTTCATCGAAGCGCTTCGTGCAGGAGGCTGGCAGGTGGAAAAACCTAAAGCAACGATGTTTATTTGGGCAGCGCTGCCGGCTATGGAGTGGACGCATCCGGATGGGCCTTGGACCTCGCGTCTGATTGCCCGTGAACTGCTGGAACAGACGGGTGTGGCGGTCATTCCAGGCGAAGCATTCGGCAGCGAGGGCGAAGGTTATGTGCGTCTGGCGCTTGTGGTGGACGAGGCACGGCTGCTTGAGGCAGCGGAGCGCATTGGCCGTTTCATTCGCGGTGAAGCGCGTGTGCATCAACGTTCAACAACGTAGAAGAGAAAGCGCATATGAACGAGCAAAAATGGCTTCTGGGATATGGGCAATATGACGTTGCGTACCAGCCAGTACGAAAGTTATAAAGCGTCTCTACCCACAACTGAGATTATGAAGAATAATTGCAATGTGCTCTCCATTCTTGAATGGATAAAGGTATTTATGAATGGTTACTTCATTGCTTATTTGGATCAACTAGTTTACTAGTTGATCTTTTTTTATGGCCAAATTATTAATTTTAACTCTGTTTAAGATGAAACAAGTTGTAGAATTTCCAAGTTGAGTGGTTAATTTACCGGACAGCGAGAGTGTGGTGAGTGTGGAAGAAGAACAGAATTTGTCAATTTTAAAATGCGAATTATGTTAGTGCAATCGCCCCAAAATAATCTAAACTACAGAGATAGATGATTACATAGATAAATGAAAGCGCTTAAATGAATAGGGAACTCCTCAGTTTTCTGCAATACTGACAAGCCTAGCAGCTTTAACACACTTTTTGTATGCGCTTTCAATTCTCTGTAATATACGCCTTCCATATCTTATTTTTGTAAAAGGGGGTGGTCAAGTACCACGGACATATGTAAATTGAAAATTTTTTAGTGAGGTGAAAGGTGTGAATCAAGTACTTTCGAAGAAGAAATTATTTCTACTATTTTTGCTTGCATTATCCTTATTTCTAGTTTCTGCAATTCCAGCGTCCAAAGTTCATGCAGCAGCAACCAGTGAAAGCTATCAATGGAAGAGCGTACAGATTAATGGAGGAGGCTATGTACCTGCTGTAGTCTACAGTACCGCGCAAAACGGATTATTATACGCTCGAACAGACGTTGGAGGGGCATATCGTTGGAATTCTTCGGCTAAAACCTGGATTCCGCTCAATGATAATATCGGAAGGTCAGATGTCAACGATTCAGGGATTTTAAGTGTCGCAGCGGACCCTACGAATCCGAACAAAGTTTATTTAATGACAGGATTATATTATGAGTCTTGGGGAAGCTACGGAGCTTTCCTTGCTTCATCCGATAAAGGAGCTACCTGGACTAGGACACCACTTCCATTTAAGGTAGGAGGAAATCAGCTAGGCAGAGGGACTGGCGAACGGCTTCAAGTCGACCCAAATCTTCCAAACGTGCTTTTCATGGGCTCCAATAAGGACGGATTATGGAAAAGCGTAGATTCCGGAGCAACATGGAATAAGGTAACAAGCTTTCCGGCTTCGGGTACAACCTTTGTTTTATTCGATCCATCGAGTTCTTCGACGGGCGCAGCTACTCAGCGAATCATTGTAGGGGCTACGAATGCAACAGCAGGAAGCTTATACATTAGCAATGATGGCGGAAACACATGGAATTCGATATCCGGACAGCCTACCTCTTACGTGCCAATGCGAATCGTGATGAATGGCCGCAATCTGTATATCACGTATGCTGGTTTTGGCAATCCTAATTCCTTGGGTGGTCCTTATGATGCGACAAGTGGAGCCGTATATAAATATAACTTAACATCCAAAGCATGGTCTAATATTACTCCGCTGGGAACAGGAATAACCCACGGATTCAGTGGAATCTCCATTGATAAACAAAATCCTAATAACATGCTTATATCGACTCTATGCCGTTATACTCCGGCCGATGAAATATACCGCACAACCGATGGGGGCAGCACGTGGAAAGGAATTCTAACGACTGGAATTCGCAGTGAAACCAAGTCTCCTTATCCAAGCCTGATTACAGGAATGACTCCACACTGGATTACCAGCGTAGAGATTGATCCTTTTGACAGCAATAAGGCTATGTTCGTTACAGGATATGGTACTTACTTGACTGAGAATCTTAAAGACTCGGATAATAATCAATCGGTTACATGGTCTTTCGAAACGGTTGGAATGGAGGAGACTGTACCGGTAGAATTAAAGAGTCCTACAGTTGGGCCTTATTTGTTCAGCGGACTGGGGGATGTGACTGGGTTTAGGCACGATAATCTTGATGTATCGCCTGTGAACGGTCCCTATAATCCTCAGTTTAGCAGCAATGAGAGTCTTGATTATGCCGAATTGCAATCCAATATCATAGTTAGAACTAGCAAATATACAGCCAATGGTTTTGTTAATGGTTTAATCTCGACAGACAGAGGGGTTACATGGAAAAACTTCGAATCGGAGCCTCCCGGTGTAACCAACGGCGGCAAAATTGCAATTAACGCAGATGGAACTAATCTTCTATGGAGCCCAGTGGGAATGGGGGTATACGTTTCTATAGATTTGGGTAAAACTTGGACTGCGAGCCCTGGCTTTGCCGGTACAGATTTGAAACCTATTACTGACAGGGTTAATCCGAACAAAGCCTATCTATATGATCCGGCTACCGGAAAAGTATATATAAGCCATAACGGTGGCATATCATTTGCAGCATCCTCGGCAAGTGTACCCGTTTTGCAGAGTTGGCTCCTGGCAGATGGAGTGATGAAGGCTGTATATGGGCAAGAAGGGCATCTTTGGCTGACTGGTGGAACGGGTGGACTTTACCGTTCAAGTAATTCGGGCGCTTCGTTCTCCAAGGTCGCTAATGTTACAGAAGCGTATAGGCTAGGCTTCGGAAAGTCTGCGCCTTCTCAAACCTATCCATCTGTTTTTATAACAGGAATTATCGATGGAGTATATGGCTTCTATAGATCAGACGATCAAGGGGCAACTTGGGTACGCATTAACGATGACCAGCACCAATACGGCAGCATTCAAGATATTACCGGTGACCCCAAAGTATATGGACGTCTCTATGTGGGAACGAACGGCCGTGGTATTCTTTATGGAGATAAGTCTGGTTACGTAGATACGAATGCCACTTTGTCGCCAATGACAGCCACTTTTGATCCAACTCAGCCATCCGATATTATAGTGAATATGACGCTAAAGAGCAATATGTTGAACGCGGTTATGAATGGAACTACTCTGCTTGTGCAAGGGACGGACTACACACTGTCAGGAAGCTGCCTTACGGTTAGAAGCAGTTATCTGCAAAGTCTCCCCTCGGGTACAGCAACATTAACTTTTGATATGAACAACGGAATAGACCCTGTATTAGATATTGTAGTAAAAAGCACAGCTAATGCGCCGGATACGACCACCTACAACTTTGAATCGGATTTACAAGGACTTACTGCTAGCAACGTTACAATTACGAGAGATATCTTTAAATCTTATTTTGGTAATGCTTCAGCAAAGGTTTCTTACTCTAGCAGCCAGACGTCTACGACTCCTGACGTCAAATTGGAAACAAGCGGACTACAGCCGGGGGATCTAGTGACATATAGAATTTTCGTAGATAGTGGATCAGATGCTAATTCATTGGAGTTTTATGGTGTCCATGACGGCAATCAGAGAGTCACTCTAGGTACCGACACGACTTTTCTGAAAAATTGGTGGTTTACGTATACGTATCTGGTGCCTGACGATTGGAACGATGTCGAAGCTTTCGGCTTTAGAGTTTTAGGAAATGGGGGTGGAGGCAGTGTATGGGTAGACAGCGTTAATGTCGTTCATGGCGCAACTATTGCGCCTATGACGGCTGCTTTCGACCGGCATACTCCCAACCAGGCTGATATTGCTGTAACAATGACACTTAACGGCACTACTTTGCTTGGTATTAAAAACACTGGTGTAGGGTTGGTGCAAGGAACCGACTATACCGTAACTGGCAATAACGTCACTATTCTAAAAAGTTACCTTGCCAAGCAGCTTGCTGGAACGACCTCATTGACCTTCGACTTCAACTCAGGAAACGATCCTGTTCTGCACGTACAAGTATCGAATTCCTCTGTTGTGACGGATACCGCTCGATATAATTTCGAGACTGGGTTACACGGGTGGAGAGTCGATCAGGCCATAGGGACACAGGATATGACGAAGGCGTACGCTGGGGAAACATCGCTGAAATTGGTTTATCCGACCATTACGAGTTCCATCACGCCTAATTTCTCGGCTGCAGAGGGAGATTTGAAGCCCGGCGATGAAATCACCTACCATATTTTTGTTGATAATAATGCAGACTTGAGCGCTCTACAGTTTGCGGCAATGCATGACGGTTATATCTATACAGACATTAGTGGGGGGTATATCGCAAGTCCTGCGAAAGGCCAATGGTTGACCTATACTTTCGTTCTTCCAAATGACTGGCTTGAAGTTAATTCTGTCGGCTTGTATTTAAGAGGCGGCAGTGGCGGCGGTACGATCTGGCTCGATAGCGTAAGTGTTAAGAGTAACGCAGCGTTCAGTCCGGTCACAGCAACCTTTGACAAGAATGCAGCAAACCAGTCTGACATTGCATTAAACCTGTCGTTAAACGGACACGCTCTAACCGCGATTAAAAATGGAAGTTCGACCTTGAATGAAGGTGTCGATTATACAGTGTCGGGCACTACCGTGACGATCAAGAAAAGCTATTTGGCGACGCAAGCAATGGGGACAAATCAATAGGCGGTTCGAACGTCTCTGGAAGCCTGGTTCCTATGCCTTCGGTAAAGACAGGGGCAGATCATTATGCGGAGTACAGCTTTACCAGTGGCGCGGGGTCACTTACTGCCAGCCAAAGCTTGGAGATTCTAACTGCATTCAATAAAAATAACTGGAGCAGCTATACGCAGACAAATGATTATTCATTTAATCCAACAGCTACTGCTTTCACTGATTCAACTCATGTAACTGTCTATATCTCCGGTAATCTGGTATGGGGAATAGAGCCATAAGATACTCCAGCCCTGAGAATCCTTCAGGGCTGTTTAATTAACTTAAAGAAAGCAGGATGGGTGGAAGTTTGTGCGGGTGTAGGAGGGGCTTCTCTAACGCTGCAAATGCAAGAGAGAGCAAAATGTTTCTTGCTGAAGTACACCGTGTCACGGATGCAGCGAAATACTCAAACTAAGCAATTGCAAGCAAAAAGCCAGATGGATTGAACGTCTAGTTCAGTCCATCTGGCTTTTTGCGATATTGATTCGGCGAAATTCCGTATGCCTTTTTGAACGTTCGAATAAAGTGCGTATTGTTTTCAAAGCCGATCGATTCGCTGATGTTGTGAATTTTCATATTCGAGCTCATAAGCAGTTCAATGGCTTTATTTAGCTTTATCGTTTGTAAAATTTCACTGAACGTGAGGCCTAAAGATGTTTTTATCATTTTGCTTAAATAGGATTCGGTAAAATGGAAACGATGCGATAGTTCTCCTAAGGTTACTGTTTTATAGTTGTTTTGCATATAGCTCAAAATCGAAAGCATCTTTTCGCTCTTAGGCAAGCTCTTTGGAAGTATGGCTTGTCCCTCGTGTTCTCTTAGCAAATAACCGAAAAACAGCATTAGCAGATTATACAAAATGTTAGCAGAATACTTTTTGTTGATATGATGTTCAATGTAGAGCCTTCCCATGAGTTCTTTCAGATTATGATTTCGGTTTGTTTTAAAAATAATGTAATTGCTATAGTTCTCGGTATACAATACTTTATTGAAGAACGATGAGAGAACGGTTTCATGTTTAAGAATTTCAAGAAACGTGTCGTTAAAAGTGCTTCGTTTAATCAGCACGTTCAGGATAATACTCTCGTCAAATACTTCGATGGTGTGCTCTACTTTGGGAGGGATGATGCATAAGTCTCCTTCAGAAAGTAGGATTGTTTCTTCCGTAATCGCTTGTGTGCATTGCCCCGAGTAAACATAAATCATTTCAAAAAACTCATGCTTATGTTTGAAAACCGGAGTATACCGATTATGTTTGAGAACTAGAATATCAACGCTGTAATTATTGGAAAATAAATCCTCTTCTTTTATGAAGGTTGAAATATGGCTGGTACTGATCTCGGGTACGACGAGAAACCGATCTTTGATATAGGAAAGATCCGCGCATTCTAAGAAAGCTTGAAGCTTCGAGGTGTCTTTTTTGGATTCATAATAATCTCGATAAAACAATTCGTCTTCCGTATACGCGTTTAGTAATTTCTCCAGCTCTTCTATGTGCATGATGCCTCGACGCCCCCCCTTTAAGGAATTGCAAGTAATTATATAAGAAAGCGAAGAAAATTCCAATCCACAAAGAACATAAAATGTTAACTTTTGAAGGTGAAATAGGTCAGTGCTATTGATAGCACTTAAAAATATGATAGAACTGAGAGCGATTCAATTAGTATAGAACGTTAGAATTAGCACAAAGAAGGTGGAGGAAGATGGCTTACAATATCACAGAAATAACGATCATGCATGAACACGAGCCTATGGGAATAGACGAAAGGTGGCCTGTTATTGCCTGGAAGTTTGCTTCCGATGAGAACAATATGAAGCAAACCTCGGCTAGAATTATCGTAGGAAGTACGCCTAACGGGCATGATCTGTGGGACAGTGGTTGGAAGCACACAGATTGCTCCATTGGAACAGCCTATGAAGGTTATGAACTGCAGCCTAGTACAGAATATTATGTCGGTATTACAACTGTAAATCAGAACGGGGAAACGGCAGCCGCTTCGACTAAATTTGAAACCGGTCTCATGAATTCAGGGATTGAAGCCTGGGATGGCGCCAAATGGATCGGAGCGCCGGAATATTACGTCTATAGCGAGGCGATGGGCGTTTTTGCCTTGACGGGCACGATCACGATTAGGCCAGGGGGTACTCGAGCGGGGCTTGTATTTGGGGCTAATGACAATAGGCTTCTAAACCGGGAAAGAAACGAATCATTATTGCAAGGCGAGAACTACATTCGATATGAAATAAATCTTGACGATCAGCTTGCCAGGCTGGACATCTATAGGGTTGGCTACCATAAGGATGACCGTAATGATATCCCATTTGCTTCGGTACCTCTCATTGGGCAAATCGGGGGAGGGACGAAACCGCTAATAACGGAAGCTAATCGGCACGCCCCTCATTACTTGAGAGTTGAAGTATCAGGCAATAACGCTTGTGCTTACGTGGATGGCGTGTTAGTTGACGATGCACGACAGTTAAATCCACTGGGGAACAATGATATTACGACCTTCCCAAGACTGTGCGATATCGGCTATTTCGCCTGTGCGCATACGATGGCGCATTTTGATGGTATCCGTTTAAGCTTCCTTCGCCATCCTTCAAACATTTTTTATGAAATGGATACGGAGTCTGGCATAGAGCTGTGTGCGGAAGAGATTGATTTGCAGGTTACCAGAAGTCCTGATTGCCATGCACTACCCATGCTGCGCAGGGATTTCGATGTAAGAAAGCCCCTTAGGAAAGCGAGACTGTACGCTACTGCTAGAGGCATCTATGAATGCATGATCAACGGTGAGTCGATCGATGACCAGTTTTTCGCACCGGGCTCTAGCCACTATGATAAGCACCTGATGTACCAAACGTATGATGTAACACCTTATTTGTCTGAAGGAGTAAACGGTATTGGTTTCACTTTGTCCGCAGGGTGGTGGAGCGGCTCTCAAACCTTCGTCATGAGAAATTATAATTACTGGGGGGACAAAGAAAGCCTGCTCGCCAAGCTGGTGTTGCTGTATGAGGACGGTACATCAGATATATTGGTATCTAACGATGATGAATGGTCTTATTTTGGTGAGGGACCTTATCGTTTTGCTGGGTTCTTTCAGGGAGAAATATATGACGCGAATTTTTCCTATATTTATGAGGACTTCTCGAAACCGGGTTTTGCTGAAGCAGGCATGAAGAGGCCGGAGATTATCGAGGTTGCTCCGATCGGAGAATTTGATTCCTTGCCGGGAGCCTTCCTACCGTGGCCGGCGGTGAACGAATCGGAGCCAGAACTGATTGGCCACTACAACGCACCCGTGAAACAGGTTGAAACGTTTACAGCTAAAAGAATGACCGAACCAGCTCCAGGCGTCTACATTTATGACTTAGGTCAGGAGATTGCTGGTGTGCCAATCCTGAGAATTAAAGGTGAAGCAGGGACCGAAGCGCGAATTCGCTATGCAGAAATGCTTTACCCGGAACTTAAGGAATATGGGGAGCTGTATGGGAGGCTGCTTCAGGCTAACTTGAGGGATGCATCCAGTACTGACATTTATAAATTTCGAGGGGATCCAGAAGGTGAAACTTACATGCCAAGGTTTACTTTCCATGGTTATCGCTATATCGAGATTACTGGAGTTGTCGAGGCTCCAGCTCTGGAAGACGTACAAAGCATTCAGCTTTCCAGCATTGCTGCTATCACGGGCAAGGTGGAAGTGGATCATGAATTGGTAAACAGATTGGTGCAAAATGTGAAATACA
Organism: Paenibacillus sp. BIHB 4019; assembly: GCF_002741035.1. NCBI lineage: Bacteria > Bacillati > Bacillota > Bacilli > Caryophanales > Paenibacillaceae > Paenibacillus > Paenibacillus sp. BIHB 4019. The sequence continues at coordinate 4,261,332 of NZ_CP016808.1, forward strand.
GTCAGCTTAGCAATTTCATCAGTATTCCTACGGATTGTCCGCAGCGAAACGAACGAATGGGTTGGACGGGTGACGGTCATGTATTTTTGCGAACAGCTGCTTATCAGAGTAATGCAAGGTCCTTCTATCTTCGTTACCTGCAGGCTATACGAGACGGTCAATTAGCTGATGGCAATTTGCCGAATATAGCGCCGGTGGGCAGCGGTTTCGGCGGGATTACTTACGGCAGTTGCATTCACTTAATGATATGGGAAATGTACCAGCAGTATGGAGATTTAGAGGTAATTGCTGAGTACTACGACACGATGAAGCGCTTTATGGTCTATCTGGAAAACAAAGGAATGCCCGGCCCTGCTTATATGGGACCAATCGACGATTGGCTTGCGCCAAGTAAAACGGATAGCCATCTTGTATGGAATGCTTTTTACGGGAGAGACGTTTATTTAATGAGCGTGTATGCAGAGTTGTTAAATAAGCAGGATGATGCTGTCTATTATAAAGATAAAGCGGTTGAAGCGAAAAAATACTGGAACGATACTTTTGTAGAGCCGATTTCCGGCAAAACGTTGAATATGGACGGTACGGTGAACGATACGCAGGGTGGCTATGCGATCGGTTTGAATTTCGATATGTTCGTTCCGGCTAACAGGCAAAAGGCTTTCGACAACCTTGCGGAGAAGACCAAGGAAGCCGGCTTCACAGTAACGACTGGATTTTTCGGAACCGGGCCGCTTAATCCGATGCTCAGTGAAGGCGGGTATTCTGATCTCGCTTATAAGTTAATTACCCAGACGACTTATCCAAGCTGGCTATATCCTGTGACCCAGGGTGCAACGACGGTATGGGAGCATTGGGATAGCTACACTGTTGAGAAAGGTTTCGGTGGGCGTAACGCCATGAACAGCTTTAATCATTATTCATTAGGAAGCGTCGTAAGCTGGCTGTATGAATACGTACTAGGGATCCGGAGGGATGAGCAGAACCCGGGATTCTCACATTTTATTCTGAAGCCTGAATTGACGGGCTTTGCAAGTGCAATCGGGGGCATTGAGACGGGATTCGGAAGAATTGAAAGCAGCTATTCTATCGTAGGAAGCGAGGTTGCGTACCGTTGCACGATTCCGGCAAACGCTGCAGCAACGGTCGTTCTCCCCGGAATAACAGAGAAGCTAGGAAGCGGAACGTATGAATTTTTTTTCCGTTTGAAACTAACATCCTCTGAAGTAATTCAATAGAGGAGATAGGACCATGAAGCTTAAACAAGATTGGCAAGCGAAGTGGATTTGGAGCAATACGCCTGTGAATACTCCCAATGTGTATACAGAAGCACGAACTCTTTTTTTAGTCGATTCTGACCTTCAGGAAGCCGTACTGCATATTTCTGCTAATCAGGAATACAAGCTGTTTGTGAACGGGGCATGGGTAGGCAATGGCCCTTCTCCTTCAGACAATGCCTGGCAGTATTATGATTCTTATGAAGTGGCGAATTTGTTGCATAGTGGAGCCAACAGCATTGCTATTGTTGCATACAATTTTTCCGATACTCATATTTACAATAGCCAAAAGCAAGGTCCGGGAGGTATTGTCGCCCAATTGGATATGCTTACAGACGAAGGCGATGTGGCTGTCTACACAGACGAGCGCTGGAAATGCCGTCGGTCGTCCCGCTGGGTACATAAGGTGTCAAGAATGCATGCTTGGAATGGATTTAAGGAAATTTACCTCGCGGAACAAGAGGACGGCTGGGAACAAACGGAATACGATGACTCCAACTGGGCAAAGGCTAGAATAGTCTCTGAGGTAGATGTTCAAGATACGCCGTGGCTGCATTTGATCCCCCGTGAAATTCCGTTTCTTGCCCGGGAAGACGTCAAGCCCGAATTCATCATTCGCGTTGAAGAAAATTATGGCGCCGTTCATGGTTTTATGCAGCTATTAAAGGGAGCGTCAGGAAACATGGAGGTGGATGCCTCCGTTGCGGGTTCAATGCCCGCGGTTGTATTCGACTTCGCTGCTGAGAAGGTTGGTTATCCAATTATGGATATCGCTGCTCCGGAAGGGGGCGTTGTACAGTTGTATTATGGCGAGTCGCTAGAATTGGTGCTAGTAGACACATTTGTTCTGAAGAAGGGTTTCAACCGGCTGTCACCGTTCGGAAGGCGGGCATTTCGATATGTGAAGTTAGCAGTCCAAGCGGCAGCTGCCCCGTTGCTGATTTCGAATTTCAGGGTTCAGTTCGTCTCCTATCCGTTTACTCAAGAAGGTTCGTTCTGTTGCAATGATGCTTTGTTGAATCAAATTTGGGACATCGGACGCTATACGACACGCGTGAATAGCCAAGACCATCTGGAAGATTGCCCTTATCGAGAGCAGGCGCTCTGGGTTGTTGACGCTGTTGTAATGGGCAAAGTGATTTATCAAACATTCGGCGACACTGCCCTTCTTCGAAAATGCTTGCTTCAGCTTGCCAGAATCCAGAATGAAGATGGCTCAATACCAGGTACAGGCCCGGAGCGTAATTCTCAGTTGCTGCCTGATTTTAATGCGTATTGGCTGCTTGGTGTTTACGATTATTGGATTTACTCGGGCGATAAGGGATTCATATTAGAACTGGAGACGACAATTCGCAAATTGCTAGCTTGGTTCGGCAAGCAGGAGGACGATGACGGTTTATTCGCTAGGGCGGATCGCAGCGGTTGGTGGTGCTTCGTGGATTGGGCAGATTATATGGATAAGCGTGATCGGGTAACCGCCATTTCTTGTTTATATTACAAAGTATTGCGAAGCACGGAAGAATTGGCAGCCGTATTTGAAGATGAGGGGTTCTCACGAGAATGTGCTGAACTTGCGGAACGGCTGAATAGGACTGTTCGCTTGCTTTTACGCATTCCGGACAGTGGGCTGTATGCCGATTGCTTAACGGACGATGGCTTATCGAGCAGCGTCACTTACCAGACCAACTTCATTGCACTTTGGTCCGGCTTGATGACCGACGAAGAGGCAGATGATTTTATTCAAAATGTTTTTGCTGCAGGTCAATGTCCAGAATTAAAAGGTGCATTTTTTTACCACATCGTTCTTGAAGCGCTATTTACCCGCGGATATGTAAACATGGCATTGAACATTATGCGTGATTATTGGGGGGGAATGGTTGCTCGCGGAGCGACGACATGGTGGGAAACATTCGATCCCTCATCCTCACCTTGCACGATTCCAAGTCCTTATCAGGGGAATACGCCATCATACCTGTCGGACGATACTCCGGTTAGTCTATGTCATGGATGGGGAGCGGCACCGACTTATCTGTTGACTAGGCAGGTGTTGGGCATCGACGTAAGCAATCTTTCTTCGGGAGAATTTGTTTTCCATCCTAAACTGGGAGATCTGACCTGGGCAAAAGGGACAGTACCGACTTCTTTTGGTTATATATCTGTGGAACTAGTCAGGGAGTCTGACGGCTCTCTCATGATTGACCTAGAGTATCCAGAATGCCTTTCTGCTCGTTTCATGGTGTATATGGAACAGTTCGAGAATAGACGAAACGGAAGAGTCTTCGTTGCACGTGGCAAGATCCCGAACGTATCTTGTTCAAGCGTATAAAGCTTTAAACTATAGATTAAAGGCGGCGACCTTTCCCAGGCTTTAGGTCAGGGCAAGGTCGCTGTTGTTTGAAATTACTGAAGAACATAAAATGTCAACTTTAGAAGGCGGATAGTGTCAGTGATTTTAATGTTTGAAAGCGCTACAATTTTCGATGTAGAGAACATTTAAGGGGGAACAGGAACACATGTGATTTGGAAGCTATCAGTAGGACATAAAATGTAAACTGTGGCTTGAGACCAGGCAATCATATTCGTTAGTAACGATCACAAAAAAGTGGTCGAGCTAGACGTAGGGAGGCACTTGAAATTGGAAACAGCTAGAAGGATATTACAACCATCGAAAAGGGAAAGAAGCAAACAATTTTTGCGTAACGCTCTGCGCAATCGTTATCTATACGCAATGTCATTGCCATTCGTTATTTGGGCTTTCGTATTCAGTTATTTACCTCTTTGGGGATGGACGATGGCTTTTCAAAAATACCGTCCAGGACGGTCATTTTGGGAGCAGGAATGGGTAGGATTCGATCACTTTGTGGCATTATTCCATGATGATATGTTCTATATAGTCTTGCGCAACACACTTGCCATGAGCTTCATGGGATTAATTGCTGGTTTTACGGTACCTATTATATTTGCCATCACTCTGAATGAAATAAAGTCAATGGCTTTCAAGCGTTTTGCACAGACTGTCTCTTATTTGCCCCACTTTGTATCATGGGTCGTTGTCGCCGGTATCGTTACGAAGATGCTCTCGACGGAGAATGGCGCTATCAACGATATTTTGCTGTGGGTTGGCATTATTCAAGAGCCCATTCAGTTTATGGCGAAAGGCGAGCTATTCTGGGGGATCGTTACGGTGTCGGACATGTGGAAAGAGATGGGCTGGAATGCCATTATTTATTTGGCTGCGATTGCGGGTATTGGTCCCGAGCTATACGAGGCGGCTAAAGTCGACGGAGCGAACAGAATTCAGCAGATCTGGCACATTACATTGCCGGGCATACGGACAACCATTGTTATTTTGTTAATTATGTCGATCGGTCATCTGATTAGTATCGGGTTCGAGAAGCAGTTCCTTCTCGGAAATAGTCTTGTACGCGATTACTCGCAAGTTCTTGATTTATATGCACTAAATTTTGGCCTTAACATGGGACGATTCTCTTTCGGTACAGCAGTCAATATTTTTAATTCGGTTGTAAGTGTATTGCTGTTATTGACAGCGAACGGCATTTTCAAACGTTTCACAAAAGAAAGCATTATGTAGGGAGGCACCAGTATGTCTAAGATAAGAAAGCGCCAAGAGGTGTCTGCTTCGGATCGCCTATTTGATATCTTTATTTATACCTTTGTTATTACCATGACCATTGTGACCTTATATCCCTTTCTTAACGTGGCAGCCATTTCGTTAAATGACTCGATTGACAGCGTACGTGGGGGAATCACGATCTATCCTCGGGTATTTACGCTAGAAAACTATAAAATCATCTTCACATACGAAGGTCTCTTGACCGGCTTTAAAAACTCCGCACTCCGCACTGTGCTTGGTACGATCGTCGGACTGATTAGCGCCTCGATGCTGGCCTTCACACTCAGTCGCAGCGACTTCCAAGGAAGGCGGTTCATATCTGTTTTTCTGGCGCTCACAATGTACGTATCAGGCGGCTTGATTCCGGGCTTTCTTCTCGTCCGCGATCTGGGCATGATGAACTCGTTTGCAGTGTATATTTTACCTGGCATTGTTAGTGCGTTCAACGTATTCGTCATCCGGTCGTTTATCGATGGGTTGCCTTACGCACTTCAGGAATCAGCCAAATTAGACGGAGCTAACGATTTTACAATCTACTGGCGAATTATTCTGCCACTCACGAAGCCTGCATTGGCAACGATTGCGCTATTTCTGGCAGTCGGCCAATGGAATTCTTGGTTTGATACGTATTTGTTCAACTCATCTAAAGCACATTTGACAACACTGCAGTTCGAATTGATGAAGGTGCTGCAAAGTACACAGGCTAGCACGGATTACCGCTCCCAGAACATGTCTGAGGTTATGTCCAAGATATCGCCTGAATCCGTCAAGATGGCTATTACGATGGTCGTCACACTGCCAATTCTCGTAGTATACCCTTTCTTGCAAAAGTATTTCGTAAAGGGCATGACGCTTGGCGCGGTGAAGAGCTAGACCCTATTCCGGTAATGGCAGGGAAACCTGTGTATACAATACAAGCAGTGCCTAATATAAAGAGGAGGGTACGGAATGAACAGCAAAAGAAAATGGTTGAGTCTCACGTTGTCTGCTGCGTTGCTTGTCGGCTTGCTGGCAGGCTGCTCGGGCAATAATAAAGAAGGTAATACAGGAAACAATGTGAACACGGGCAATATTGAGGGCGAATCACTTGATTCGATCACGTTTAGCCTGTATAGTGCTGACGAGAGCCCAAATTGGCAAAAAATGCAAGATGCTGTCGGCAAGGAGATTACGAAAGCAACGGGTGTTACACTTGACGGAGAATTTGCAGTCGGTGATTCCTCCCAGAAAATATCTTTAATTGCGGCATCAGGTGAATATCCGGACATGATTAATCCTAAGGGGGAGCTTAGCAAACTTGTTGAGGCAGGTGCGATGCTAGATTTAACTGACCTGATTGAAAAGCATGCTCCGAATATCAAAAAGATGTTTGGAGATGAAATGAAGCGACTGCGTTACAGCAACGAAGACAAAGCGATCTATGTCATCCCGACTTACTCCGCCGCAGGTGGTGGACCATTCGAGACAGATGGCGGGTTCAAGCTCCAGCACCGAGTTGTTAAAGAACTCGGTTATCCAAAGATTGAAACGGTCCAAGACTTTGAGAATGCAATCAAAGCATACTTAGAGAAGCACCCGACTGATGAGAACGGTAATCCGAACATCGGCCTCACACTGAATGCTGACGACTGGCGCATCCTCATCTCCGTTACGAACCCGGCATTTTGGGCGACGGGTGCTCCGGATGATGGTGAGTATAACATCAATATCGAAACCCAAGAGGTTATCTACCACTATCGCCGCCCGGAAGAGAAAGAATACTTCCGATGGCTGAACCATATGTACCTAGAAGGGCTGCTAGATTCAAACAGTTTCGTGCAGAAATATGACCAATACAAGGCAAAAATCGCTTCTGGCCGTGTTCTAGGATTAATCGATCAAGTGTGGGATTACGCTGATGCTGAAAATGCTTTGAAAGCAGAAGGAAAATTAGAATATGGCTACGGCAGGTATCCGGTAGCTTTGTCGGATAAATATAAAGACGGATCTCTTTGGCCGACAGGTTTTATGGCAGGTTGGGGTATTGGTATTACAGTGGATAATCCAGATCCGGTAAGAGCAATCAAATTCTTGGATTACCTAGCTTCTGAAGAAGGACAAATCCTTCTTAATTGGGGTGTAGAAGGCCAGCATTACAACGTGGAGAATGGTAAGCGCGTCATTCCAACAGTAGTCAATGATAAGAAGAAAAACGATCCTACGGGCTTTCAGAAGGAAAGTGGTATCGGCTTCTATACCTACTTAGGTGCCCGATATGGAGATGGCGTACTGGATTCTACGGGCAACTATTATACAACCAACTTTCCGGACCAGATTATTGCTTCCCAGAATGAAGCAGAAAAAGAGACGCTTGCTGCTTATGGGGTGAAAACGTGGCTAGAATTGTTCCCGCAGCCTAAGGAGTTCCCTGTTCGTCCGTGGGGCGCGGCATGGAACATCACGGTTCCGGCTGACAGCGAAACAAATGTTTTGCAAGAAAGAATGATGAGAGACATTACATGGAAACGTATTCCGCAAGCGATTATGGCAAAAGAGGGAGAGTTCGATGCGATTTGGGATACGTATCAGAAAGATTTGATTGATGCTGGCGTAGAGAAGATGGAGACCGGCTACGAAGCTCTTGTAAAAGAACGCGTATCCCTTTGGAATGATTGATCTCATTACTGACAAGGAAGAGCCTGCTAACGCGGGCTTTTTTGATGTCCGTATGCATACACCATAAGATGAAAATGTTGCATTAGTCGGTTTGAAATTACATCCAACTTTATATTTGCATTTGCTAATTGGGGAGTGCTGCCCTATTATTAAAGTTGATATTAAACGAAAAGGATGAGCATGTATAATGAACGAAAATAAAGTTCTAATTGTTGACGGAATGGCTCTTCTTTTCAGAGCTTATTTTGCTCAATCGTATAGCGCTAGACGCTTGGAAGATGGAACTCCCACAAATGCCATCTTTGGTTTTTTTCAGTATTTCTTTGATGCGGTAAATCAATTTCAGCCGACGCATGTCGTATGCTGTTGGGATATGGGAAGTAAAACTTTTCGATCTGACTTATATTCAAATTATAAAGCAAACAGGCCAAGCGCACCTGAAGATTTAATTCCACAGTTCTCTTTGGTAAAGGATGTTGTTGCTGCTCTTCAAATTCCAAACATTGGACTGGAGGGCTACGAAGCAGATGATTGCATCGGAACGGTATCGAAACGTTTTAGTAATCTTGGGCATGTCTATGTTCTAACAGGTGATCAAGACATGCTCCAGTTGGTGGATGAGCGCATTCATGTAATAATCATGAAGAAGGGCAGATCCAATTATGCTGTTTATGATTTAGATTTCCTGAAGGTTGATAAAGGCATTCATCCTTTCCAGGTCATCGAAATGAAGGGCCTTACAGGGGATACAAGTGATAATTATCCTGGGGTGAAGGGCATAGGGGAAAAAACCGCACTTAAATTATTGAGCGAATACGAGTCAATCGACGGCATACTAAGCAATTTAAACCTTTTGCCGAAAAGCATTAAAGCGAAAATTGAATCTGATTTAGAGATGCTGCATCTTTCAAGAACTCTTGCCAGAATTAACATTGAGGTTCCGATTGAATGCTCCTTCGATGAGTGTTTATGGGAGGTCAATTTGGAATCAGCAACAATGTTATTTGAAAAATATAGGCTAACCTCTTTATTAAAAATGATTGGTTAAAGACTAATTAGCGAAGGCTATCGAGGACATCTCGATAGCCTTTTTATTTTTCATAGGCCTCATTAACCATTCTCTAATTTCCTGAACTCAAAACAAAAAAATGAAACCCATCGCTTCGGATAAAGCGTGAGTTACTTTATATTCTAAGGCCCATGCAAACGAGCATGGGCTTGTTTGATTTGTACACCCATCTATGCATGGCTGCACTTGTGAACAGCGCCAATTTCATAGGGGAATAGAGCTAATATTAAAAAATGGTAAAGGTTGAAAAAAGGTGAATCCGCACATTTTAATAAATGTTAATCCGTAAAATAAAGATAATATCTTGGAATCGATCGAAATTGTATAGTCGTTACATGGATTGCGAAGTTTGTTGATTATTGCTAGTGCTTTCGGCAATCGGGTTGATCTGAAGCTTCAAACGAAACATTAGAGAGATGACAGCTGTGGAGACAACAAACAAAATGCCCGAGCACAGGTACATGAAGGCTAATGGCAGGAACGTGCTAAGCCATCCGGAAACCATGGTCATGAGCACCATGGAGCCCATGAAGATCGGGCCAAAAGCCCCGTTAACTCTTCCGACATAAGCTTCATCCGTCGTTTTCATGACAATGGAGTTAATTCCTACTTGTATGAAGGGGAGGACAAAACCGCGAATGAACTGCATCGCCAGAGATAAGGAGAGATAAGTTGAAAATCCGATACCGATGACGGAAAAGGCGCTAAAGAGATTGCCGATGGCTAAAATTTTCTGAGAGGGTACAAGCTTCGAGATTCCTACAACTAATAAACCTCCAGCAACGGTTGCTACAACATTGGTACTGGCAAACCACTGATAATATTCTTTATCCAATTGCAGCTGATCAACGACGATGAAAATGCCGAGCGGCTGAATGATACCGACCGCAAGTCCCCCTAGGCCGAAGGCGATGCCGAGCAAACGAAGTGCCGGATTTTGAAGAACATATGTAAATCCGCCGCGCAATTCAAACCAGAAGGACTCCCTCTTGTCCCCGATTTTGCCCAGCTTGTCTGGTGGCAGCAAGGTTAAAGTG